>CAZEJB010000008.1:33640-46974 GCA_964512635.1 uncultured Planctomycetales bacterium
CGGCGGAGCCTGTACGAAGACCACGAAATCGCCAACGCCTTCGAGATCCGTCCAGGCTTCAGAAGTGAAGTCGCCCACACTGCCAAGGTCCTGCACCGGAACGAAGGCCACCACGCGCACCGAGCACTCGGGGCTGGAGTCGATCGCCCGCAGGCGCTCAATCGTGCGCGCGGCCGTGCCGAGTTTGTAGTCGCTGTGGAAACGGCCGTTGGTGTGCACCACCAAGCCGCCGGGGTTGAAGTAGAGCCAGTTAAAGATGCTCTCGGCCATCGTGTCGTCTTTCAGGCACTGCGCCAGATAGAAATTCCAGGCCATCTCGCGGGTCATGCCCATGCCATGGCTGGTATCCGGCGCCTGACCCGCAGCCAGCGCGGCCTCGGCCTCCGGCGTCAGACCCATTGCCAGCTTGAAGTTGGCCCAGTACTGGTCCTCCGGATGCGTGCTGCTCTGCGCCAGCCAGCTGCGCTCCTGAGCGGTATAGGCGGCCCAGGCCATGTCCCAACCCTTGCGGCTGACCATCCGCACGGTGCCGGTCGGCGTGTTGGAGGCCAGCACGGGAATGCCATGCGCCTTGCTCCAGTGCAGCAGCCGGCGATAGTCCGGCTGGTAATTGCCCCAGGGGCGGCTGGCAGCCAGGAAGTCCATCTCGGCCTGCTCGCTGTCGTCCGAGCGCAGCCAGGCGTCCACGGCCGGCTGCACATCGCGCTCAAACTGCTCCATTCCAAGGGCGACCTCACGGCACTGGCTGAGCTGTGTCAGCACCTCGAACTGCAGGCGGTGGGTCGCATCGTCGTCGTGCTGTTCGCCGAGGAAGACCACCCGCGCTGCGGCAAGGTCGGCCAGCACTTCATCCCAGCCGACCAGCTCGCGGCTGCCATCAGCATCCAGGCGATAGCTGATCCGCGGCAGAGCCTGCGCCGCCGCCAGCTCGGAGTTCAGGTCAAGGGACAGGCCCCGGACCTTTTCGCAGACCGGGCAGGCGGGCTTCGGCGCTTCTTCGGCCGCCGCGCTCATCGCAGCCAGCGGGCCGGCAAGGCCGAGGATGATGGCCAGCGCAGTGCTGCGGACGAGACTTGAAGTTTGATGCATGTTGTCACCATGGGCCTGTTCGGCAGCGGCATTATAGGCGTCGCAGGCGATAGACCACTCGGCTGGCGCTGCCGCCGGGGATGGTGTATTCGAGGCTGGCGGCGAGGCTCAGACCCTGGGCCTCCAGCAGCTCGGGCTCCAGCACCTGCACGCCGCTGAGATAGCCGCGCAGCTCGCCGGAGGTCTTGAGCAGCGGCATCGCAAGGCGCAGCAGCTCGGCGGGCTGGGCAAAGGCGCGGGCGGTGATCAGGTCGTAGGCCATCGCGTGCTCGACGCTGAGCTCTTCGACCCGCTGCTGCAGCACCTCGAAGTTTTCAAGCCGCAGTTTCGCCTTGACCTGGCGCAGGAAGACCGAGCGGCGCTCGCGGGCCTCAATGCCGGCGAAGCGGGCCTCAGGGCTGAGGATCGCCAGCGGGATCACCGGCGTGCCGACGCCGCTGCCAAGGTCCAGCACCTTCCAGCCCGGCTCGATGGGACCCAGCTCAAAAAGCCGCGCGGCCTCATAGACCAGCTCGCCGGCCAGCTCACGCTCGCCATTGAAAGCGGTCAGGTTCAGGATGCGGTTGTAGTGGTCGACCAGCGCGAGATATTCGGCCAACTGGTGCCGCTGGCCCTCGGATGCCGCAGGGAGCATCTCGGCCAGCACAGGCATGAAGCTTTGGTGGTGCAGTGACAAGAGCTGTATTGTGACAGGTTCAGCTGGCGCGCATCAGCATCCCTAGCCGCTCAGCTTGCTTAGCAGCTTGCGGATCAGCAGCACGGTCTCGTCGCCGTCGTAATCGCGGCGCACTTCGGCCAGCGCGCTTTCGGCCCGCTGGCGCGGGAAGCCCAGCGCGATGACGGCCTGGATCGCGTCCTCCACCGGGCTCGAGAGCTGCTCTGCGGCCTGCGAGGCGCGGGCCGCTGCGCCTTCAAGTCCGACACCGCTGAACTCTTTGGCGATCTTGTCGCCGAGTTCAAGTATGACCTTCTTGGCCAGTTTGGGTCCCACGCCGCTGACCTTGGTCAGGGTCTTTTCGTCGCTGTCACGGATCGCGGCCACCAGCCCGCTGGCGCCAAGGTCCAGCAGGTTCAGCGCCACCGCCGGGCCGATGCCCGACGCGCCGATAAGCAGATGGAAGAGGTCGCGCGCCTGGCCGCTGGTGAAGGCATACAGCCGCAGCACATCGGCCTGCGAAGCAAAGTGCAGGTAGGTGTGCAGCTCGCGCTCTTCGCCGAGCGCCAGCTCGCGGCTCATCCCCAGCGGCAGGGTCAGTTCAAGCGTGACCGGGCCGCAGCGCAGATGCACCTTGGCATCTCCGCGGCCCTCCGAGCGGAGGTTCTGCACTGTGCCGTAGACCGCAGCGATCATCGCAGCGCCCCCGCGGGCTGCTTCAGCAGCGCGGCCGG
The DNA here is from genome assembly GCA_964512635.1 of uncultured Planctomycetales bacterium. Lineage (GTDB taxonomy): Bacteria > 4484-113 > 4484-113 > 4484-113 > JAFGCY01 > JADZFO01. The sequence continues at coordinate 36,119 of CAZEJB010000008.1, forward strand.
AATACTGATCCGCATGCTGTGGCACAGCGCAACGGCTATGGCGTCCAGTTCGTCGTCGAGGCGCTTGCGCTCTTCAAGCTGGCTGCCGACCAGGCGGCGGACCATGAAGGCGACCTGCTCCTTGTCCGCGCGGCCGGAGCCGGTAAGCTGGCTTTTTACCGCGCTGGGCGCATACTCGGCCACGCTCAGGCCAGCCGAGGCGCAGCGCTCCACCAGCACGCCGCGGGCCTGGGCCACGCCCATCGCGGTCTTGGCGTTCTTGGCAAAGAAGAGCTCCTCCACCGCAACCTGCTGGGGCTGCCACAGCGCAAGCAGGGTCTCAAGGCCGCGGGCCAGCGCGCTGAGCCGGGCCGGAAAGTCATCGGAGCGGGAAGTCTGGAGCGTGCCGCAGTCCAGCAGGCGGCCCAGATCATTGCCGCGCGGTCGCAGCGGCCGTTCCAACACGCTGTAGCCGCAGCGGTCAAAACCGGGGTCGAGACCGAGGATGCGCATAGACTCCACATATGTATTGTAGCAGCGCCAGAGCGCAATTGCAGGCGCTGGTGCATCGCTAGAATGAGCGGCATGAGCGATAGCGGCGCAGCAGGGCCACAAGCGGCCGGCAGTTCACTGATGTGGCTGCGCAGCAAGCTGGAGGCCGAGCTCTTTCCGGCGGAGAAGGCCGACCGCTATATCGGACTGGCACCCGCCGTCTGCGCCATCCTCTTCGTTATCACTAACTGGGACAAGTCCGCGCTGCACGGCATGTCGAACGGCCTGCTGCTCCAGTATGGCGGCGCTGCGCTGGGCTTCAGCCTGCTGCTGCAGGTCTGCTGGTTCATCGCCGGGGAGGCGGGGCATGATGCGCGCCGCGCGGCATTCCTAAGCAACATGGATCTGCTTGAGCTGCGCTTTGACCCGGACGCACTGACTCCCCGGCCGCTGTTCGGCTCGCGGCTTTCGGCGGCGCTGCTTTTTCTGAGTGATCCACTGCGCGGCAAGAAAGGCCACCAGAGCTGGCCGCAGCGCTATGAACTGCTCAAGCAGTACTACCGGGCCTGCCTGTCCAGTGGGCTGGCCCTGACCCACCCGCTGCTGGACCTGTATGACAGCCTGTGCCTGCTGCCGTTGCTGGGCGTTTTTGCGCTGGTGATGACTCCGCTGCTCAACCCGCTGGCCATCAAGTACTCCAGTTGTGGTTATATGCCGGCTGAGGATCTCCTGCTGGTCTGCCTGATATTCGCAGCCCTGCTGTTTGCCGTGCCTTCGGGCAGCCGCTACGAGGCCTTCAATGGAGCCCTGCTGGACTACCTTGATGCGCACCCCGAGCGGCTGGAGAGTTAGAGTAACCAGGCTGGTGATTTAGGACAGAAGCGAGCACAGGAATGCCTGCGGCTACCAAAGCACTATCATTGAACTGTGGATCTCGACAGCGCACGTTTTGCGGCTGGCCTGCCCCTGGACGACATCGAGCCGCGCAGGCTGCTGGAGCTGCACATTGAGCATGACCTGCCGCCGCGCTTTGGCTATCAGTACCTGCCGCTGCTGCTGAGCGCGATCGGCGTGGCCTATCTGATTCACAACTTGCCCCGGACGACTGCAGCCTCAGCGGCGCATGAGCCGATCCTGCCTGGTGGCAGCGCGATTGTTGTGCTGGGACTGGCCCTGCTGGGCCTGAACCTCTGGCTGCTGCAAACAGGGACCCAGCTGCGCTATGAGCTTTTCTTTCAGCAGATGCTGAACCTTGGGCTCAGCTTCGAGCTGGAGAGGCCTGTTCCCGCGCCGCGTGTCGGTTCGAACTGGATGTTCTGGCTGCTGCAGTTCCCCGATTCGTCGATCGGCCGCCGGCGCAGCATCCGGCAGTGGCCGCAGCGCAGCCGGCTGCTGGACCAGTACTACGCCGCATGTCTTGAGCGCCGAGCCGCACTAACCAGCCCCGGCGCGGATTTCTATGACAGCCTGTCGCTGCTGCCGACACTGGTTTTTACTGCCCTGATTGTCGGGCTGCTTGGCACCCCGCACTTCCAGCACAGTGCCTTCGCGAACCTGGCCAATCCTTTGTTTGCCGCGGCCGTATGCCTTGGCTTTAGCTTTTCAGTCCCGGGCATGCACCGCTACTTCGCCTTCAATAGAGCCCTGCGTGAATACCTGATTCGCTTCCCTGAGCGATTCCTGGTGCAGGGCCGCCCGCTGGCTGAACCGCAGTGAAGCAACGATCCGAACACCCGGCCTCTGCACAGATAACCGGGTTGGCGTGTGCAGCCCTGCACAGCACCGTCGCACGCCCAGCTCAGATCCCTGCACCGGCTTCGAAGTGCTGGCTGCGCAGGCTGGCTTGCAGCACGCGGCTGCCCGGGGCAACGCTTTCGGTGAGCCAGACGTTACCGCCGATCACGCTGCCCGCGCCGATCGTCACCCGGCCAAGGACCGTGGCTCCGCTGTAGATCGTCACCTCGTCCTCGATGATCGGGTGCCGGGGAACGCCCTTGATCGGATGACCCTCAGCGTCAAGCTCAAAGCGCCGGGCGCCGAGCGTTACCCCCTGATAGACCTTGACGTGATTGCCGATGATGGTGGTCTCGCCGATTACCACGCCGGTGCCGTGGTCGATGAAGAAGCTGGAGCCGATATGCGCGCCGGGATGGATGTCGATGCCCGTTTCGCTGTGGGCCAGTTCGGTCATCAGGCGCGGGATGAATGGCACCCCGGCCAGATAGAGGCCATGCGCCAGGCGCTGGTTGGTCAGCGCGCGCAGGCCGGGATAGCTGTAAAGCGGCTCATAGATACTCACACTGGCCGGGTCGCCGAGCCAGGCTGCCTGGCTGTCGGCCTCCAGCAGAAGGCGCGTGGCCGGCAGCGAGCGGACGAAGTCATGGGCTATGCGCGCTGCCTCGCCGGGCTCGGGCCAATGCCACGCGCCGACACCACCGCGGGCCTCGGCATAAACAAAGTCCAGCGCCTGGCGCACGAGGGTTTCGGTCTGAGCATAGGCCTGGGCCAGCGCGGATTCCAGGTTCAGGCGCAGGCGGCCCTCGGGCTGCTCAAGCTGGCCATAGTAGCCGGGGAAGAGGATCTCCCGCAGCAGCGCGAGCAGGCCGGCGGTCGAACGGCGGCTCGGCAGCGGGCGACCGGAATACTGCAACGCCAGGGGCGACAGCTCGCCCTGCGCGGCCAGGGTCTCGGCCAGCGCAGCAAGCCCGAGACCTTCCAGAGTGTTGTCCATGTGTGTTCCTCCAAGGCCGGCCACCCACGGTGGTCAGCAGCACGGCAGATCGGCGGGGCGGGGAACTGACTAAATTGTCGCAGCGCCGGCCGGGGCCTGCGGCTCCTCATAGAGCCAGGTGGAAAGGTAGCGCTCGCCGAAGCTCGGGATGATCACTACGATCAGCTTGTCCTGGTTCTCGGGCCGCGCCGCCACCTGCAGTGCTGCGTAGAGCGCAGCGCCGCTGGAGATGCCCACCAGCACGCCTTCTTCGCGGCCGAGGCGGCGGGCGTATTCACCGGCGTCCTCGTTGCTGACCTGGATCACCTCGTCGATGATGCCGGTGTTGAGGATCGCTGGTACGAAGCCCGCGCCGATGCCCTGGATCTTGTGCGGACCCGGCGCGCCGCCTGACAGGACCGGGCTGGCGCTGGGCTCGACGGCCACCGCGCGGAACTCCGGCTTGCGGGCCTTGATTACTTCGCTGACTCCGGTGATCGTTCCACCGGTACCGACGCCGGAAACAAGGATATCCACCTGACCGTCGGTGTCGTCCCAGATCTCCTCGGCGGTGGTGCGGCGATGGATCTCGGGATTTGCCGGGTTCTCAAACTGGCCCACCAGCAGATACTTGCCTGGGTCACTGGCGGCGATTTCCTTCGCCCGGGCGATGGCCCCAGGCATACCCTTCGAGCCATCGGTGAGTTCGAGCTCAGCTCCGAAAGCGCGAAGCATTTTGCGCCGCTCGACGCTCATCGTCTCGGGCATGGTCAGCAGCAGGCGATAGCCCTTGGCCGCGGCGACGAAGGCCAGTCCGATGCCGGTGTTGCCACTGGTCGGCTCGACAAGCACGGTTTGCGGGCCGATCAGCCCCTTAGCCTCCAGCGCTTCGATCATGCTGACGGCGATGCGGTCCTTGACCGAGGCGCAGGGGTTGAAGAACTCCAGTTTCAGAACGATGCGTCCGGGCAGCCCGGCGCCGATCTTGTTAAGGCGCACGAGCGGCGTGCGGCCGATGGTCTGCAATATGTTGTCAAAGATGCGTGTCATGTAGTTATGTCTCCCTGGACAATGCCTGACCCGCGCGCAGCGGCGCGGTTCGAGAAGCTGTGGGCTGAACGGCCAGTAATGGCTCAGGGGAGACATCGGCCAGCAGATGCCGCGTGCAGACGGCGGCTCCAGCGCAACGGGCCGGAGCCAGCGACCGTCAGTTCATAGCGGTGATCCGTGACCATGAGGGGCGGGGAGTATACCACCGCAACAGGCGGCTTGAGTTTAGTTTGACCATTTGCCTGAGCTCACGCTGAGGCTCAGGTCGATCGGCGCCTAGAGCTGCATACCTGGCGCGCCGCCAGGGCTGCGGCCGGATGACTGACGTTCGGCCGCAGTTTTGATCAGGGCGCGAATAGTGTCGCGGCTGAGTTCGCGGCCCATCGCCAGCACCGCGCCGTTAATGCTGAAAGCCGGCGCGAGCGGGATCCCCGCCCTAACGCGATCCACCATCTGTGTGTGGTGGGTCACCTTAGCCTTCAGGCTTAACTCATCAACGCATTCTTGAATGGTTTTGCAAAGACAGGCCGCTTCAACGGCACAGTCATCGCAATAAACCCGAACATCGTACTCCGTCTCGTCTTGAACCACCTGCATCCTGCGGGCCTCCGCTACCTTACCGGCACCACTGCGCTGGGATAACGCCGATGCCTTGCCACCCACCCAACGGAAAAGATCGCAAGCCTCTGCCAAGGCTATTCCAATTAGACTATTTGCGAGAAGCGGCCTTTGCTTAGAATCTTAACACAGGGACACAGTTTGCTAAAGGCTTGCAAGCTAATTCAGTTAGCCTGCCGCCTCGGTGCACTCATAATCAAGTGCAGTCTGCAGCGAATTAGCTCTTTCGCGCCATGAACATGATGCTGTGCCTGTTGGAACTGTGACGATGTGCGGCACACTTTCTGAGACTTCAGCCTGGTAACTCGCTGTGAAACTTGGGCTCATCCTGCAAATTGACAGGATTTTCAGCACCGAGACCGCTATGCATTACAAGCAGACGGCCGATCGAGCTGCGGCTGAGACCAAACCCCATACAGACAACCTGTCCATTTATGCTTAGGGCAGGCGCCAATGGTATCCCGGCGCTGATACGGTCGATCAGATCTGTGTAGCGCTTCACATCGGCTTTGATCTGCAGGTCGCGCAGGCAGTCCTCTACCGCACTGCATAGACAAGTGCTGTCAAGGCTGCAATCATCGCAATAAACGCGAAGTTGCATCAGGGGCTTCGGCTCAATTTCCAACTTGCACCATCCTGAAAATGGCGGCTAGGGCGACCGCCGACACTAAGACAGGCGAATCTCGCCCGGTCTCTTATACCCCACTTAGAATAGTAGTATTGTCTATATTCTCTGAGATTTTGGGTAGGCGCCAGAGCTTCCTGGCGTGCAAAAGAGACGCCGGAACGAGCACGGGGTTTCACCATGATTTAAGTAATTTGGCCTGCAGACGAGGTTCAGGCTGCGTGATTAAGCCGCCAGCAGGGCCCAGACATAGGAGATACCCGCAACAAAGAGAAACAGCAGGGCCGAGGCGGCAATCGCGGGACCCGCGCTCTGGCGCAGCGAGCGGGCGTCAACGCTCAGACCCAGGGCGGCCATCGCTGAGGCAATCATGATCGCGCTGCCCAGCCCGAGCCACTTCAGGGCTGCCTGCGGGACCAGGCCGCTGGACCCGACTATCGCGGCGGCAATGAACAGGAGCACGTACATCGGAATGCCGCTCATGCGCAGCTTGAGCTTGCCCCGCGCGTCGAGGTGCTGGGTATCGCGCGGCGTATAGCGCCAGGCCAGCAGCAGGGAGAGCGGGGCGAGCAGCGCGACCCGCGCCATCTTGACCAGTGTGCCGATTTCGCCGGCGGTATCGCCGCGGGCAAAGGCGGCGGCGATTGCATTGGCCACGGCCTGCATCGAAAGCCCCGACCAGACGCCATATTGGATGTTCGTCAGGGGCACGACGTAAGACAGCGCCGTATAGACGATAACCGCAAAGGCCCCCAGCACCGACAGGCCGCCAATGGCCAGTACGCTTTCCTTTTCCTCGGCCTCGATGCAGGGAGCGACGGCCGCAATCGCGCTGGAGCCGCAGATGCCGCTGCCTACGCCGATCAGCACGGCCAGTTTAGGGCTGAGGCCGAAGAGGCGGCCAAGGCCGATGCCGGCCAGAACGACCAGCGGAACGAGGATGACGACGCCGACCAGCGCCAGCGGGCCGAGCTCCATCAAATGGCGAAAGTCGAGCTTGAAGCCCAGCAGCACCACACCGGCTTCAAGAATGGTCTTGCCGGCGAAGTCGATTCCGGGCTTCAGCTTCTGGCGCGGGAGCTGAAACAGCCCCACGGCAAGACCGAGCAACACGCCGACGACCACCGGCTCCATCGGAAACCACTGGCTGATCCAGTCGGCCAGAAACCAGGCGGCGGCGCTGACGACCGCCACCAGGGCAAGTCCAGGCAGCCGCGGCCGCAGGTCGAAGGAGGGGCGCTGAGCAGTCAAGGCGGAAAGCTTAGGGCAAGGCGGGCGGCTTGAGAATAGGCCGCGGGCTGCTTCTATTTATTGAGCGGAACCAGCAGTTCGCCCAGCAGCTCGCCGGCCTCGTTATAGGTATTCATCAGGCTGAGTGGCGGACTGTAGACATGCAGTGTGACAAGGTTGGTGTCGGCGCTGTAATTGCAGATCTTGTGGATGTTGTCGTCCTGAGCGCCGCAGATCGCGCCGGGGGCCAGACTCTGCGGGGCGCGGGGGCGCAGGCTGCCGTCATCTGCGCGCTCAAAGAAGACTTCGGTGCAGGTTCCCTGGAGCACCATTACTCCACAGCTGGAACCGACATGGTCGTGGATCACGCTCTCCTGGCCTGGAAGCCAGCAGAGGATCAGGGCCTGATAAGCCGGTCCGGCTGAAAGCAGGTTACGGCTGTAGCGCTCGGGGTCAAAGCGTACGCAGTGGGCCACATCTTCAAGGCTGATCTCCAGCGCCTGCATGTGCTTGACCAGCTGGTCAAGGGGAATGCGCTCTTCGTAGTTGTTGAGGGTGGCCAAAAAGCCCGGAAGTGTTGTCGCCATGCCTGTCTCCCGGCCTGCTCCGCAGGCCGCTAAATCTTAACATGGCTGCGGCCCGACCGCGCGCGCTGCGGGGTGAACAATGTGTGCCGCTGCGGCGTGCTACAGCGCGAGTTAGAATGCAGCCGTGGCTCAGGACTCTGCATATCAGCTTCGAATCAGCACGGCAAAGCTCGCCGGCGAGCGCGTGCTGCCGCTGCCGGTCAGCGCCTGGCTGAGCGTACACAAAGAGCTAAAGCCGGCAATCGCCGACCTTGTGGCCGGTCGACCGGCGCGGCTGAAGACGGCCAAGGACGACCGTTTGTACCTCTTCTTCTGTCTGGACGACAAACCTGAAAACCCGGAGAAGCAGCCAGGTCCGCGCCGGATCATGCGTGTACGCCTGCGCTTTGAGAGCCGTGCTGCTGAGACCGCCGGCAAGCCGGGCGCCGGCAGCAAGAAGGCTAAGCTGGACGCGGCGGCGGCGGGCGCCTTGCTCTTCGCCCGCGACACTCGCGGGCTCGCGGACAGCGTCACGCAGGCGGTCACGGGCGCAACAGGCCGAAAAATCAACGAGACCGAGCTGCTGCTGAGAGTGCGGCGCCAGATCAAGGCCGGCAAGTGGAAGAAGGACAACTGCTCCAACTGTCCTTACCGCTACCTCAATGAAGGCAAGATCAAGAGCATCGGCGAAATGCTGACCGACAAGCGCGTCAAGAAGCCCAAGGACACATGCAAGAACTGTCCCAGCCGCCCCCTGCTGGCGGCCATCAGCAAGTAGCAGCCGGCACGACGTGTCCCCCAATGTCCATTTACGCCACACAGCCTGAGCGGTAGAACTTGCCGCCGCGGAATGCCACCCCCGCGGGCAAGGAGCTGTGTGATGTCTGGGATTCCAACACTTGTGTGCAAGAGCCTGCGCCTTGCCGCACTGACCACGCCAATCGTAGGCCTCATTCTTTCCCTTCTGCTCTCGGCCTGTTCAGGCGCTGGCAGACCCGCGCCAGAACCAGTCGACCCGGCAAGCGAGCCCGGCGCAGTTGGACAGGCCGGCCCGGTTGAACAGGATGGCGCAGGAGCCCTGCCCGCCCCCAGCGCGGCGCTGCACCTGGCCTTGGGAGTTGGTGACAGCGATCGCTCCAGCTACGGCAGCGCCTGGGAATCTGTGCTGCCAAACGAAAATGTCAGCAGCGGGATCTTTGCGCCTTTACCGGCCGCAGGGGCTTCGCCGCAGCTAGCGGACTGCGCCTACTGCGTCTTTTTGCTTGGCGAGCTTGCCGCTCATGACGGCCCGCCGCGGATCGAGCTGGGCTTTGACCCTTCGAGCTATGCTCTGCCAGAAGCTGGCGAACTGCGCATCGCGCTGGCTAATCTGCAAAGCGACCGCTGGGACTGGTTTGCCTGCGGGAGCCGCAAATCTTACTCTGCATATGAGGCGTATCAGTTCAACTGTGGCAGCCTGGCGCCGTATGTGTCAGACAACGGCGAGCTGCTCTGCCTGGTACTGCAGCAGCAGGGCCCGGAAAGCGAACTCTCCTGGGTGCTCGCCGGTGACAACGAATCGCCTGACCTGTATGTCGGCACCGACCTGGAGAGCGACCCGCTGGACAACCTTGGCCCGCGGACGGTCACCTTCAGCTGCTGGCCGGACACTTATGGCGGGCCGATCGCGAGCATGGACTATGACTGGGAGGGCGATGGCGTCTGGGACTACACATCCTCAACAGAGACCGAGGTCAGCCATGAGTATCAGCCCGGTCAGCACCGTTTCGTTGCCCGTGTCACCGACAATGCCGGACTGAGCGCCACGAAGGAGCGCAAATTCACCATCATCGACCCGAATAACGTGCTGCCCACGGCGGAGATCAGCAGCGACCTGCTGGGCGGGACCGCGCCGCTGGAAGTGCTGCTTGACGCCTCCGGCAGCACGGATGACAAACCGCTTAGCCGCTTCCAGTGGGACCTCGATTCCGACGGCGAGTTTGAGGCCGAAACCAGCACACCACAGCTTGAGACAGTCCTGTCACAGTACGGCCCGAACCTGATTACACTGCGGGTGACGGACACGGACCTGGCCTGGGATGAGACCTCAACCATCATAAACGTGCTGGACGGCTGGGAGGACTTTAAGGTTGCCGACGCAGATGCAACTTATGTTGAAGCGCTGAGCTGCGGCCTTGGACTGGGCCGGCGGCCCTGCGCTTTCTGGCTGGAGGGCGGACTGCGCCGCTTGAAGTTCGCTCGGTCGGCCAGCGGCAATGGTGACAGCTGGGCCGCGCCGGTGACTCTGCTTGACCTTGCCAGCGGAAGTGTGGGCGCAATTGCCGCGGTGGAGAACGGCGTCAATAACCGCCCCCTGGTGGCCTGGAGCATGTATGACAACGCCAGCGAGATGATGCAGCTATGGACCCGCCATGCCACCAACGACGCCTGCACTGCCTGGAGCGCGGCGCAGCTTTTGTTTGAAGCAGACTACATGGATGGCGGCATAGGACTGGCGATGTGCGGCAATAAGCCCAGGCTGGTCTTCGGCACCCGCAGCGGCCCCGGCTCGCCGGCGGATATCCACCTGCTGCGCAGCTCGGACAACCTCGGCTCCGTCTGGGAGACCGACTTTCTGATCGCCGGCGGGGTGGACCTGGTGCCCAACGAGCTGCAGCTAATCAGCGACGGCAGCGATATGGTCCTGGCGGCCAGCGGCACCAATGTCAGCGGCGCGTGGCAGAGCGCCAAGGTTATGGTCTGGAACACCAGCGGGGGCGACCCGCTGAATTGGTCGCCGCAGCCAAGGGTGCTGGCTCAGCCAGCCGCGGATATGTCGCTGAGCATCATTGACGGCAGGCCGGCGCTGGCTGCCAGCGGGGGATCCGAGAACAGTACACTTAGTTTCTGGCGCAGCCTCGACAGCGCTGGCGCAGCCTGGCCCCCGTCAGGCTCGCCGCTGGGCAGCGGCACGAACTGCCAGATCTGCTTCTGGGATGGTCAGGCCGGTGTGGCTTTCAACGACACTGCATTGGACCAGATCAGCTTTGTGCGCTGCGACCTCGCCGGCGGGGCGTGGAGCGCGCCGGAGATCATCACCCGCGATACTTTTTTCACCGACGACCTCGCCCTGTGCATGAACCTCGGCCGGCCCTTCGTGTTCTATAGCGACCCGGATGAAGGGGAGCTGCGTTGCAGCAGCTGGCACTACTAGCGGATGCCAGTGGCTGGCGGTCAGTTGTCGATGGCCAGCGGGCATGGTGTAAAAGAGTGCCATGGTCAACCCCGGTCCGCACGAACTGCACCAGCGCATCTATGACGTGGCAAAGCTGATCCCACCGGGACGCGTGGCAACTTACGGGCAGGTGGCGCTCTGGGCCGGCCTGCCGGGGCATGCGCGCCTTGCGGGCTATGCGCTGTTCAACCTGCCGCGCGAGCTGCACATGCAGGTTCCCTGGCAGCGGGTGATCAATGCGCAGGGGCGGATCAGCTATAGCGAGGCGCGCCAGGGCCACGACCACCAGCAGCGCGAACTGCTGGAAGCCGAAGGCGTGGTTTTCAGCGACAAGGGCAAGGTCAGCTTCGCGCAGTTCGGCTGGCACCCGGA
>CAZEJB010000008.1:47074-119776 GCA_964512635.1 uncultured Planctomycetales bacterium
TGGTTTTCAGCGACAAGGGCAAGGTCAGCTTCGCGCAGTTCGGCTGGCACCCGGAGGGGGAAAGGCTGAAGGCGGAAGGCAAAAGGCAGAAATGAAGAGCCGGATTTCAGGTAGTGAGGCCAGTCCAACAGAAGTTTCTGAGAAGAAACCTCGTAAGGTTGTTATAGGAGATCTGGTTGTAGTCCAGCCGGACGCAGACAATCCCGTGGGACCTACCGTTGCGGGTGAAGTCATTGCCTTCGTGCACCGCCGGGATACTGCCAGAGCAGTAGGTTGCTGCCTGCTCATTATTCCCGCCGCAGCGCTTCCAAAAGTGAACCGTAAGGGCCTGGTCGTCAGGTTGGACAGAAATGGCGATCTCAAGGCTCTCAGGACTTACACCCATTCCCAGTTCCATGAGCCGCCTGAGCTTGTATGCGTTTTCGCAGCAGATGCGCACAGGCAGGATCCGACCTTTTTGCCCTACTACTCAGTCAATCAAACCTTGGTGGATGTTGTTTCAGGCCGGCAGCTTTCGGATGGATCCATTTCCGCTGGGGACCGCTTCAATCAGGGAAGCCTGATAGCCCTGGCGGATTGAAACCTCGCTGCCGTGCACAGAGCACGACGCTTAGGGACCGGAGGAGCCCTACCACTCTGCCTTCCGCCCTCCGCCCTCCGCCATGCGCCATCCGCCATGCGCCATCCGCCATCCGCCATCCGCATTCTCACTTCAGCCTTTCCCTATCCCCTCGCGGTGTTACACTTCTAACGGAAGGCAACACTTCTGCGCGCGGGATGCGCGCACCACGGGTGAACTATGCTGGCGCTTGCCTGGATTGAACTGCAGCCTCCCGACCAGTGGGACGCGGGGGCGAGCCTGATGTTGATGCTGGTCTTTGTCGGCCTGTTTGTGGCCGACCATTCCTTCCGCGCGCTCTCCGCCGATCTTGGCTTTATCAAGGCGCAGCCCTTCGGTTACAGCCTGCCGCTGGCACTGCTGCTCGGCGGGATCGGGCTGATGATTGCCGCGGGCTATCTGTTCCTGAAGTGGGCTTCACTGTGAAGTGACTGGCGTCTGCGGCGGGCGGCGCTGTGGGCGCCCGGCCCGCGCAGATCCCCAGTGGGGCACAAACCCCATATCTCCCAAACCCTTAGAGGTAGAAGCAGGCAGATGAAGGGCCGCGCTCTGCGCGGCGGCACAGGGCTGCTTGCGCAGCTGGATGCTGCTTCCCCTTAGCGCCAGTGCATCACGCCATTGGCGCTGACGCGTGGTCCGGGCCAGTAGAGCCGGACTTTGCGGCTGCCCCTGGCGGACCCTGGTGAGGGGCTGAGCAGGGCGATAACCCCGCTCAGCCCCATCAGGAAGAGGAAGGCATTGGTGGAAGCATGGTTAGTGATGCCGTCGGCATTCAGCGCCTTACCCAGCAGCCAGCAGAGCCAGACTGCGAGCAGCAGCACCAGATACCTCAGACGTAAGCGCAACCTGCGCATTTCCAACCCTCGGCTGGTCCCCGCTTCGGCGGACGGACCGGATTCCTCCCACTTAGCCATTCCTCCTCCTCCTGCCGGCAAGTCCGCGGGGACGTTCCGGGGCGCTGCACGCTCGACAGCGCCCCGGTCTCAACCCTCGCGAGCTCACCCAAACAAGCTCTTCCAGTTGCCGGCCGCAGCCGGCGATGGTTCCGTCAGACCCGCCATCAGGCTTCGCTGTCGGTCTCCGCCAGTTCAAACAACTGCTCCACGCTCAGCCCGAAAATCCGGGCCAGCTTCAGCGCCAATGTCACCGACGGCTCGGCCTTTTCACGCTCGATAGCGTGAATGGCCTGCCGGCTTACCCCTGCCGCCTTGGCCAGCTCTTCCTGTGACAGGTCGAGCCTCGCGCGGTGCATCCGCACCGTGTTATTCAGCTTCATCAGGCCCCTGTAAAGCATCTGTGTAAAGCAAGCTTTACCAGATGAAGCGTTGACACGACGAACTATAAGCCCAACGCGACAGAATGTCAAGTATCTTGGAGTAATGTACGGCAAAGTTTACAAAATGACGTGCAGTATACGGCGCAGGCTATGCTCAGGCGTGGGGTATATGGCGGTATGAGGCTGCTGGAGCAAGTGTTGATGCGGTCTCAGCGGCCCGCCTGGAAGTGAGAAGCTGAATGACGGGCTGCAGAGTCCTTATTAGTAAGTAGTGACAATGAAACTCGCCCGGGCCACAAGCTCAGCCGCACTGCCCCTTGAAGGCAGACCGGGACAGTCGCGGCCCGGCCCAAGGCTCGTAAAGAAACAGGCGACTATGGACGCTCTAGTTCCGGGCCGGAGCTGCCTCAGACCGGCATCGACGGCGCCAGTTCAGACTGGGCGTCGGCCCTTTCGCCTTCGAGACTGGCCGCTTCTTGTGTCGGCCAGGCGTAAGGCCGGTCTACCTCATCGAGCTCGACCCCCATCAGCTTGTCCGCGAAGTTGGACAGCACCTTGGTGCTGATGGCCAGCACAACTTCCAGCGACTGTTCACGGGTAAAGCCGGCAGCCATAAAGGCCTGGAACTGCCGGTCGCTGATGCTGCCCCGCCCGATGTAGATGGCGGCGGCAAAGTCCTGCAGGGCCCGCAGCCGTGGGTCAGGCAGAGAGGTCCCCTGGCGCAGAGCTTCGATCAGGTCTGGATCGAGCCGCTGGCGACTTGCCGAAGCGCTGTGGGCTGCCATACAGTAATGGCATTCGTTGAGGCGCGAGATGGTCAGCATGATGGTCTGCTTCTCGGCGACGCTGAGGCGGCTGCGGGCCACCTGCAGGTTAAGTGCCGTGAAGGCATCGAAGGCTCGCGGCGAGTTTGCCAGCGCCCGTGCCCAGTTGGGGACGTAGCCCAGTCGCTGCCGCAGTTCTGTGAGGCTGGCGGCCACCGCAGGGGCGCTAAGCTCATCGTGCAGCGGAAAATCGCGTACTGTACGCGTTTGCGACTCTGCTTTATCTGAATTGACCATCAGGCTTATCTACCTGTTTTTATGCGTTAGACGTTCAAATCCAGCCCCGGCTTCAACTGAATGGCCTGAACCTGGTCTGCATGGGCGCTTTCTGTATTGAGACTGCTTCGGCCAAGCACAGCAGCTCCGGCATAGCTGCGCAGGCCGATTCGGCCGGGCGCGTTTGCGGCTGTGTTAGAGTAATTTGCAGCTCTTCGGGCGCCCGTAGCTCAGTGGATAGAGCATCAGACTTCTAATCTGATGGCCGCAGGTTCGATCCCTGCCGGGCGCGCCAGCCCCACCTTCAAGGTGCGAACTTTTCCTTAGCACTCCAATCGTAAGCCGCAAAAACATGGCATAATTAGGCCCATGCGACGGACAAGCTGCTCCCGCCCTGCAGTCTCAATACACACTGTCAATTCGGAAAAACTAAGCGCATTTGTGCGTACTTGGAGTAACATAGACAAGTGATAACGAAAACCTCCGAGTTAGCGGTGCAGATCCTGATGTACGTGGCATCACGCCCGAACCGTGAGGTGCCTGTACCGCCCAAGCAGATCGCAGAGGCCTCCAAGGCTTCGCCGAGCTATATCGCCAAGGTGGCATCCTCGCTTGTGCGTGCCGGAATCCTGCGCGCCCACCGTGGCGCCATGGGCGGTGTCACCCTGGCCGCACAGCCGGAAAAGCTGACCTTGTTTGAGATCGTGGAGACCAGCCAGGGACGTATTCTGGCTGACTACTGCGACGGCCACTTCGAGATGGAAAAGGTCTGCAACTGGCATAAGGCCATGCACCAGCTCTATACCTCCACCGTCAGCGTGCTCAAGCGCTGGACCCTGGCGGACCTGCTGGCCAAGCCCGCGCCGGAGGAGCACCAGCATGGCGACTCCTTCTGCCGTCTGGCTCGCAGCGGCTTTGACTGGCTCAAACTGGGCGACATGATTGCCGCCGGCGAGCCGCCCCCACGCAAGCGCCGCTAACCGGCAGGCGGCCTTCGCCCCTCAAAAAGCTCAGAACTGGCCCTGCTTAGTCGGGGCCTTTTGTTTGCGCCAACTTCATGGGTCAAACTTTTGCCAGCTGCTGTGCCGCAACATGTGCAGAGCCGCAGCCTGCTAATTCTTTAAATCGGACTTAGTTGTATAAAGATAACCTCTATCGTATATAAACGACAAGCATTGTCTGATTTATGTTATACTTCGGCCCGGAGGAAGCTATGACCAGCTCGCAGTCTAAGAATCACTCCGGCAGCAAGCTGACCCGCCGCCACTGGCTTGAATCCGTTGGTGGGATTGCGATGGCCGGGGGCCTGCTCGCCGGCTATGGCACCTTCGCCGGCTATGCCCTGCGTTTCCTGTATCCCCCGCGGCCGGCCGACAAAGTCTGGCTGCTCGTGGCCCCGATCGGGCAGATGCAAAAGGGCGACAACATCAGCTTCAGAACGCCGGGAGGCGCCAAGGTAGCCATCGCCCGCCAGGGCGAAGTCGACGAGGTTGAGAGCTTCATCGCCCTCGGCAGCACCTGCCCGCATCTGGGTTGCCAGGTCTTCTGGGAGGGCCAGAACAACCGCTTCTTTTGCCCCTGCCATAACGGCGAGTTCGACCCCAGCGGCAAGGGCATCGGCGGACCGCCTGGCGAAGCCGGCCAAAGCCTGCCGCGCTATCCGCTCAAGATCGAAACCGGTCTGCTTTACATCCAGGTGCCGGCCGAGGGACTGCCCCAGCCGCGCACTGAAAGCGAAGAGGCTTAGGAGACTGCCATGGCTGCCCTGCGTGAATGGTTCAAGGAGCGCGTCCCGCTCAGCGGCGAACAGATCCGCGAGCTGACCAACGAGCCGGTACCCAACCACCTGAAGAAGTGGTGGTTCTGTCTTGGCGGCACCGCGGCGTACCTCTTTGTTATGCAGCTGGTCACCGGCATCCTGCTGGCCTTCTACTATCAGGCCACGCCGGAGAACGCCTTTGCCAGCGTGCAGTACATCACCGACGAAGTCGCGTTTGGCTGGTACCTGCGCAGCCTGCACAAGTGGGGCAGCATCCTGATGGTCGCGGCCGTCGTACTGCACCAGATGCGCGTCTACTTCACTGGGGCTTACCGGCGCCCGCGCGAATTGAACTGGATCATTGGCATGTGCCTGCTGTTCTTCACCCTGGTCGCCGGCTTCACCGGCTACAGCCTGGTGTTCGAGCAGCTTAGTTACTGGGGTGCGACCGTCGGCAGCAACATTGCCGATTCAGTGCCTCTCATCGGCGGCTTGATGAAGCATATGCTGCTGGGCGGCGAGACATACAACGCGCACACGCTCAGCCGCTTCTTCATCCTGCACGGCGCGGCGATGCCGGTGCTGATCATCGCGGTTTTCGCCCTGCACATAGCAATGATCCGCCTGCAGGGCGTGACCGAGTTCAGCGACCCGGCGGATGACAAGGCCGGCAAACCCAAGACCTTTAACTTCTTCCCGGACCACCTGCTGACCGAGATCCTGATCGGCACCATCCTGATGATCCTGCTCAGCACCCTGGCAACAATCTTTCCAGCTTCCATGGGCGAGGCGGCCAACCCGCTTGTCACGCCCGAAGTGATCAAGCCAGAGTGGTACTTCTACGTCGTCTTCCGCTGGCTCAAGCTCTGGCCGCGTTCCATCGCCCTGCTGACCACGGGCCTGGTCGTCTTCACTATGTTCGCGTGGCCCTGGATTGACGGGGCGATCCGCAAACGCCGGCCCGGGTCGGAAGCCAGTGTCTACATCGGAATCCTTGGCGTTTTCGCCATCATCGGCCTGACTATCTGGGAGGCCGTCGTCAAGCACTAGTACGCCGGCGGGGGGAACCGCGGCTGGAGGAATCTGAAATGTCGCTCAACACGAAACAGTGGATCATCGGCGGTCTCGGCCTGCTCTTCCTGGTGTCGCTGGTCCTCGTGCAGTGGATGGAGGTGGCGCGCAAGCAGGAGGAGACCGGCGTGCGCCCGGCGCACATCAGCACTCCGGCCAGCTCAGCCAAATGCGTCAAGTGCCATCAGGAGGAGACTCCCGGCATCATCGCGCACTGGAAGGGCAGCGGCCACGCCGAGAAAGGCGTGGGCTGCGTGGACTGCCACCAGGCCAGGGAAGGTGAAGCGGACGCCTATATGCATGAGGGCGCGCTGATCGCCGCGGTGGTAACGCCGCTGGACTGCTCGAAGTGCCACCCCAAGGAGGCCCAGCAGTTCCAGGCCAGCCACCACTCCGAGGCCGGCAACATCCTCGCATCCCTGGACAACCTGCTCGCTGAGACCGTCGAGGGCAACCGCGGCGCCTTCAACCCGCACGGCCCCACGCCGGGAATGATGGAGATCAGCCAGGTCAACGGCATGGCTTCGGCCTCACTGGGCTGCAAGCAGTGCCATGGCGCACAGGTGGGCATCCTGACCACCGACGGTGGCAGCATCACTGTGGCGGACCTCAAGCCCGATGCCAATGGCATGCCGACCAACAGCGCGCTGCTGGCCAAGATCAAGAAGAACGACAAGGGCCGCCCGATGCTGGACCCCAGCACCTGGCCTAACACGGGTATCGGCAGGCTGAACCTTGATGGCTCCAAGGGCTCCTGCACGGCCTGCCACAGCCGCCACGACTTCAGCCCGCGCCGCGCGCGCCAGCCGGAGAACTGCGGCAAGTGCCACATGGGACCCGACCATCCGCAGATCGAGATCTATAACGAGTCCAAGCACGGCATCGCCTACCGCGACCAGAAGGATCTGATGAACCTGGATGCCAAGAGCTGGATCCTGGGCAAGGACTACACCGCCGCGCCGACCTGTGCCTCCTGCCACATGAGCGGCAACATCCGCAACGGCGGAGAGATCACTCACGACCCCGGCGAGCGCATCTCCTGGACCAACCGCCCGCCGATCTCCAAGCTGCTGGATACCGACAAGGACCACAAGCTGGTCACCGAGAAGGACCCCGCCAAGCGCGAGGCGCTGATCGCCGACACCTGGCAGAAGAAGCGCGGCCGGATGCAGATGGCCTGCGCCTCCTGCCACACCAGCGACTACATCAACAGCTTCTACAAGCAGTATGACGACCTGGTGATCCTCTACAACGAGAAGTTCGGCAAGCCGGGCCAGGCGATCATGGATGCTCTGCATGATCAGGGCCTGCTGAGCAAGCCTGACTTTGACGATCCGGCCGAGTGGGAGTGGTATCTGATCTGGCACCACCAGGGCCGCCGCGCGCGTCACGGTGCCAGCATGATGGGCCCGGACTACACCCACTGGCACGGCATGTTCGAGGTCGGAGAGGCCTGGTACCAGAAGTTCATCCCCGAAGTACGCCGCGTGATCAACGAGGCGCGGGCCGCGGGCAAGACGGCCCAGGCCGACGCCTGCAGCGCGGTGGTGGAAGAGATCATGAACCGGCCCGAGCACCAGTGGGCCAAGGGCGGCGATGCCGCGGCCAGCGAGGCGATCGAGAAGGCGATGGCCGAGCGCTACGGCAAGAACAAATAGGGGCCTGACAACAGTAGCAGCGCGGCCCTGTCCGCGCGTCTTGTAGGGCCGGGGCTAGTCCCCGGCCTTATTTTTGGAGTGCCGGCAGTCGCTGCGCGACATGCCGGCGCTCCGGGAGAATTCATGCGAGGACGCAAGCGTGCCGGTTCTATCCACCGCCTTTTGCCGCCCTTTGCCATACAGCCAGGCGCACGCAGTGCGCCACTACTTTTCCACCTGCCATTGCCCATGTCCACCAATGTCCATATACGGCGGCTGTCTTAGGCGCTATCTTCTGCGCGCCGCGATGGTGGCTGCGGCAGCGGCGGGGCCCAAGTTCCCCGCTGCTCCCGCCATCATCGCGCCGGGATTGCCATCTCAACTTTCACAGCGAAGCTTGTGCATCCGGCGGAGGTTTTATACTTCCGGCGGATGCACAAGCAGGAAACAGCCGCCCTGAACCAGCACGCCCTGGCGGAGCGCATGCAGGCGCTGGGGCTCAAGCAGTGGTGGCTGGCGGACCAGATCGCCGTCGACAAGCGCACCGTGAACCGCTGGCTGACCGGTAAGGTGCGGCGCATCAGCCGCGACAACCTTGAGCGTCTGGCAGCCCAGCTCAAATGCAGCGAGGACGAGCTGGTGCTGGAGGACGAGACCGACACCCGCGCGACGCAGAAGGAGCAGCAGCAAGCCAGTCAGATGCTGCTTGACCCGGCGGCACAGCTGATGTTCGCGATTCGCGAGGAGTATGTACTTTACGAGAGCCTGCTCAAAGCCGTGATGCACCCCAACATGAGCATCGCCGAGCTGTGCCGGATCTACGCGAAGCTGACCAAGCTGGCGGCGAGCCAGGAGCGGCGCGAGCAGGCCGCGCGCTATGCCAGGCTGGCCCTCGAGTATGCCGTCCGCTGCGGCGATGTTGAGCAGGAGTTCAGCTCCCGCGCCAACCTGATCGCCATTGACGGCGAAAGCGGCAAGCTGGTGCCGGCGCGCAAGGCGCTCGAGGAGCTGGTCAGCTTTGCCGAGAGCATCGGCAACCTGCGGGCCCGAGCTATCTCCCAGATCAACCTGATGCATGCCCAGCGCCTGCTTGGCGAAATGCCTGCGGCGATCCGCACAGCAAAACAGTGCCTGGAAGTATTCATGGCCGGCAAGGGCCAGACCGACTGGGGCGACCGCGGGGCGCTGATCCACGCCGCCAGTTTCGCCGGCAACATCGCACGGGACATCAACAGGCTGCCACTGGCCCGGCGACTGCGGCTGTACTACCGCGAGATCGACAAGGAGGAACATACGCCGCGGACCATCATCGGTGCGGCGATGTTTGTGGGCGACACCCTCAGCCTTGAAGGCCGGCACGCGGAAGCGCTGGCGCTGCTGGACGAGCACCTCGCCGGCTTCATCGAGCTGGGGCGCGTGCAGGATGGCGAGCTGATCCAGCCGGCCTGCATTCTGCGGCGCGCCGGCCGGCTGGCCGAGGCGCGCGAGTATCTTGAAGGCGCGGTCGAGCGCGGGCAGATGAATATCTATGAGCCGGCCTTTATTGCCGAAGAGTTCGCCCGGATCGCCGCGGCGGCGGGCGACTGGCGCCGCGCGCGCAAGCTGCGCCGCGAGGCCAACCAGCTCTTTGCCTCCTTTGGCATGCTCAAGCGCTGCGTTGACGACCCGGCCCTTGACACCGGCCAGCTCTTCAAAGCACCCAGCCGCGAGAAGCTGGAGTTCGCGGGCTAAGACTGGTACGGCATTTACAATGACGCCGTGCAGCAACTGCGCATAGGGTTCAGTGAGATCAACTACCGCATTGAGCGCAGCTCGCGGCGGCGGACCGTCTGTATCACCGTCCATCCCCAGAACGGCGTAGTCGTCAAGGCGCCGCCCTGGGCCGACGAGCAGGAGATTGAGCTCTTCGTGCGCCAGAAGGCGAGCTGGATTACCAGGCACCTGACCGTCTTCTCGGCCCTGCCGCAGGCCGCTCCACCCGAGCGCCCGCTGGCCGATGGCGCGCGGCTGAGCCTGCTGGGCCGCGAGCTGATCCTGGACCGCCGCGAGAGCGTGGCCGCTGGCCAGCTGCGCCGCAGCCGGGTGAGCCTGCTGGAAGATTCATGCCCGGAGACCGCTCACTCATTTACAAGCGCTGGCGAGTCCAGCGGGATTACTTCTAACAGCGACGGCTCTAACGCTCAGCGACTGCTGCTTGAACTACGGCTGCTGCCTGGCGACGATAGTGACGCCCTGGCCCGCGCCGCGATGGAGCGCTGGTACCGCCAGCAGGCCCGCCGGCTGCTCTACCCCCGACTGGCCTTCTTCGCAGCGCAGCTCGGCCTGCCGGCGCCGGCGCTGTTCATCCGGGAGCAGCAGCGGCGCTGGGGCTCCTGCAACAGCCGCGGGGAGATCCGCCTGAACTGGCGCATCATGCTCGGGCCGGCAGAGGTGGCGGACTACCTTTGTGCGCATGAGGTCTGCCACCTGCGCCAGATGAACCACTCGGCGCGCTTCTGGCGACTGGTGGGCAAACTGGTGCCGGACTATAAAGAGCTGCGGCAAAAGCTGAAGCTCGAAGGGCACTTGTATTCGCTGTAGGGATTGGCGCAGGTCGACTTTCGACTTTCGACCTTCGACTTTTAGACTTCCTGGTGGCAGACGATCGACAGGTATTTGTCGTAGTCCGGCGACATCGGCGTCTTGAGCACCGACTCGATCCAGGCCTCGCGCTCAAAGCTCTGCAGATAGAGATCCCAGACGCAGACGCTGTTATGGTCCGGGGCCGCGCGGCCCAGGGCCTTGGGCCGGTCGCTGGGCGAGCTGTAAACAACATGGTGCAGCTCGTTCTCGTTCATCCAGCGGTCGAGAAAGACCTGATTGATGCCATTGCCCTGGTGCACGCCCATGAATCCGACACCGTGGAACTTCTGGAGCATGGTCTCTTCACGCAGGTGCTGCAGCATGCGGGCCTTGGCTGCTTCAAGCAGCAGTGGCGAGAGGTTGGCGTTGAGCAAAGTGATGGAGTAAACCTTGATCCTGAAGGACGGGGCGCGCAGCACGTCAAGGAAGCGGATTGAACGCGGCGCGTAGCGTGCAATGATCCGGCTGTCGAAGTTCGTCGCCGTTTGCAAACTTATCCTCCCTGCAGCGGCCCCGCTGGGCCAGCTTGATTCTAACCGCTCGGGAGGCCTGCAGGACGCTGTAAACCCAGAGTTAACCAGCAGCGGCATTACGCAGCGGAGCTTCGCCGGCTTCCGCTTCACGGAGGCTGGATAACTCCGCGTCGGCGCGACTTTGCCACTGCGCCAGATCGGCGGACATCCTGCCGGCGACGCTGCGGACTGCCGCGGCGTCGGCCAGCAGCGGCGCATAGTCCTGCGCGCACAGGGCGCCAAGTGCGCGCTGGAGCCAGACAGCCTCGATCTGGTTTTCAACGCTGACCATCAGCTCGCGGCGCCGCTCCCAGCTCTCCAGCGCCTCCGCCGGTGTTGCGGCAGCAAGCAGCCCCAGAGACAGATAGTAGTCCAGAAGGTCGGCTTCGTCATTGTCGAGGTCGCGCATCGCCGCCTGGGCCAGGCGCATGTAGTTAAGGGACTCTGCCGGCTGCTTCAGGTGCAATGCCAGCAGACCAAGCAGCATAAGCACTGCGGACTCAAAGACTGCGCCATGCTGACCCGCCGGCCGCTGCCAGGCCTGCAGCGCCAGGCGGCGGGCTTCCTGCCAGTCGCCGATATGCGTCTCATAGACGGCCAGGTTAAAGCGCGCCATCCCAAGCTGAGCGAGATCGGCATCACGCAGCGCGGACTCGATCTGCTCCATGGTAAGAACCCGGGCCCGCTCCACCTCCCCCCGGCACCAGGCCTGGAAGGCGAAGTTACTCATCTCGCGACGCAGTCTGACACTGTTCTCGGTGCCGCGCAGCAGCTCTAAAGCCGCACGCATGTGCCCGTCCGCTTCGGCGTGATTACCAAGCGCAGTCAGCGACCAGGCCAGTGTGCAGGAGGCCCGCGAAAAAATCGTCGCCGGTGATCTGTTCTGTAACAGGCTCAGCGCATCCCTGCAGTGCTTGATGGCCTGCTGGTAATCGTGTCTGGCCCGGCAGGCGGCGGCAAGGATGGTCAAGGCCTCGGCGGCCTCTTCGTTCCAGGACGCCTGCTGGGCGCGCAGCTGACAGCGCTCAGCTTCAAAGATCAGTTGCCCGAAGGGCTCTTTGGCACGCGAGGCATAGATGCGGCCAAGTTCGGCCTGCAGGGCCTGTCGCTCCTGCCCAAGCTCTTCATAGGTCTCGGCTGCCTGCTGAAAGTAACTTGTGGCCGGGCCGAAGCGGTGCAGTGATTCGCAGGCGCAGCCGGCCAGATACTGCACGCGTCCAGTTTCCTCCGGCCGCAGAGCAGCAGCCCCATCCTGCATCAGGCTCTCACAAAGAGCCAGAAGCTGGGCCGATTCTTCCTTGTCGTAAAGGGACTCGATTCTCTTCAGGTCAGCGGCGAGACTTGGCATGCAGACAGCAAGTATAACGGTCTGTGAGTGAAAGTTCTTTATTGAACAGATGAATTCTCTTTCAATCCACGCCGCCATGAGACTGTGCGCAGCTGCCTCTGCTTTGCAGCCCGGCATCAGTCGGTTACGGCGGGAAGTCCCGACTCGAGCTCGGTCAGCCAGCTCCGGAGATCGGCCTGGATGTACTGAGCAGTCTGCTGCGCGTCCGGATCTTCCAGCACTGCCCAGTCCCGAAGTGCTTCCAGCGCGCGCAGCATCCAGCCAACTTCAACTTTGTTATCCATGCAGCGGGACAACTCCCCGCGCCCCTGCCAGCTGGACTGCGCCTCGGCGTACCTGCCGGCGGCAAGCTGGGCGATGGCCATGTAATGCAGCACCAGTGCCGACTCATCGCCGGCCTGGTCGCGAAGGCCCCGCACCGCAATATCCACATAGTTGAGTGCGTCTTCGAAGCGCTGCAAATGCAGCGCACTGAGGCACAGCAGTCGCAGCACGGCGCTTTCCAGCACCAGTCCCTGGGGTGCCAGGCGCTGCTGCCAGGCGACAAGCCCGTACTTGTGAGCGCTGTCCCAGTCCTGTTCCTGGGCGGCGAAGAGCCCCAGGTTGTAGCGCGACATTGCCGCCTCCAGGCCCGAGCCGTCCAGCAGAGCGGAGTCCAGCTGCTGCTGGGTCAGTTCGCGTGCCTGCGCGATTTCACCGCGCAGCCAGGACTGGTAGGCGAAGTGCCCGAGTTCGCGGCGCAGCAGCCCGGGGTTATCAAGTCCTTCAAGCAGCTTGAAGGCCGTTTGGGCCTGCTCAACCCCCTCGTCGATCCGGCCAAGCGAATACAGCGCCCAGGCCCGCGCGGAGGCTGCACGGTAGTACTGGTAGCGGTCTTTACCGGGATTCAGCAAAGCCAACGCTGAATCACACAGCTCCAGCATCTGCAGAAACTGGTCGCGCTGGCGGCAGACTGTAGCCATCAGGATCAGCGCCTCAGCTTCTTCAAGCTGCCAGCCCTGCTGCTGCGCGGCTTCCCGGCACTGCACAGCTTCCTTGAAAATCGTGTCAAGGCTGTTGCCTGCGCGGCGGGCCATGGTAATGCCGAGCCGGGCCTGCAGTGCCTGCTGTTCCAGGCCCAGGTCATGAAAGCGCTGTTCACTGCTCATGAAGGCCTGCAGTGCATCGCCGAGGTGGAGCTCATGCTCATGGATACAGCCCAGCATATATTCCAGGCGCGCTTGTTGCAGGGCAGTCAAATCCGTCCCGCCGCCACTGAGTGTAAGCAGCTGCGGCTTCAGCTGGCGATAATTGCGGCGCTCAAAGAGCGCTTCGGCCATGGCAAACGTGTCGTTCGGCGCGGTCATGACATTGCGAGTATAGCCAGAAACTTGGGCAGGCAACAGGACGGCACTGGCCGAGACATCTGCAGGAAGCAGCAGCCGCTGCTAGGATGATATTGATGCAAAGCAGATCCGCGCCCCCGCAGTCTCGCCACTCAGCCGGCAAGCGAAAGCCAGCTTCAGGCCGCGTTATCTGCCGAGCGCTGGAAGTGGCCTGCGTGCTCTTGCTGAGCGGCGTATTGGCCGGCTGCCCGGGCCCGGGCAGGCAGGGTAAGACTCCGGGCGAAAGCAAGGGCACTTCGAGCGCTGCGCAAATCCCCGCGGCGACGATTGCCTACATCGGCAACTTCCGCGGCTTCCAGCGGCCCTGCGGCTGCGACCAGCGCCAGGACGGGGGACTGCTGCGCCTGGCGACTGTACTCAGCGTCCTGCGTGGTGAGATCACTGCGGAGGCCGCCATGCTGGATCCCTCGCAGCTGCCTCCCAGCCACGACATGAAGATCGAGGCGACTGGCAACATCCCGGCGGCTCCTGACAACAGCGCCGCCAAAAACGCAGAGTCAGGCACAGAACCTGCCGGGGCCGCTGAAGATCCCGCGATGCCCGCCGGCCAGGAGCCGCCGAGCCCGGCTGTACGCGTCGAGCCCCCGGCCGAGGCAGTGCTTCAGCCCCTGTGGCTGATTGATTGCGGGAACTTTAGCGATCAGAACAACCGCCTGCCGGGTTTCCGAGCGGCGACGCACCTGAAGGCCCTCGCCCAGCTGGGCGCGAGCGCAGCTGTGCTTGGGAGCGCCGAGGCCCAGTTACCTCCTGAGCAGGCCAAACTGGCCTTTGGTCAAAGTCCGCTGCCCCTGCTGAGCTGCAACCTCACCAGCAAGGTCCCGGAAATCAAAGTGCAGCCCAGCCTCGAGCTTGGCGGCGGCTGGTATGTAATCGGGCTCACTGAACCGGAGGGCGCAACAGCCGGCGGTTTTGCCTCCGGCGGGATGGCCCTGCGGCGCAAGCTCGGTGGCCACAAGGATGCCGCGGAAGCCGAGGCCTGGGCCACGGTCAGCGACCCGATCGCCGCACTGCGCAGCGAGATGGAGAAGCTGCCTAGCGGGGCTGTCGTGCTGGTGGCCTGCGCCCAGCTGCCGGAAGGCCTGCTGGACCAGATCAGTGCAATGGGTCCGATGCTGATCATCGGCAAGCAGCGTGAAAGCGATTTCAAGGCCCGGGTCGAGGCGATGGCGCTGCCCGCATTGCTGGATGCCCCGGTGCGCCGCGGTTTGCTGGCGACTTTTGTGTCGCTCAAGCGGCCGGAGCCGGGCGCCTGGGAGAAGGCCAAGGCCCTGTTTTGGAGTTACCGCCTGGCTACCGGTATCCGTGACGAGTTGCAGATGGACAAGTTGCTCAAAGATGAAGAAGGCAACTCAATGAACGTAGCCTTAAGCAGCGACGAGTGGGAGAACAACCAGTGGGGCCAGGACGAGAAGTTTCTGCCGCCGGATATGCGCAAGAAGGGCAGCATTGTCCCCGGCTATGTCGGATCGACGATCTGCAAGGACTGCCACCCGGCCGAACATGCTGTCTGGGGTTCAACGAAGCACAGCCACGCCTACGAAACTCTGATCAAGCACGACAATGGCGGCACGCTCGACTGCCTTGAGTGTCACGTCGTCGGCCTGCTGGAACCGGGCGGCTTCCTGCCGGCCTCGGCCCAGCCCTACCTTGCCGCGGTGGGCTGCGAAAGCTGCCACGGTCCTGGCGGCGAGCATGTCGGCCTGGCCCAGCAGCTGGATCCGGCAAAGCTCAGCCCGGCCGCTATCAGCGCCGGCAAGCTGCCGCTGATGGAGAAGAAGGCCATCAGCCGCGGTTCCACCGCGGACTGCCTATACTGCCACGACGACTTCAACAGCCCGGATTTCAGCCTCGAGCAATACTGGCCGCACGTGCAGCACTAGCGCGAGCCAGTCTCAACTGGTATACCTGCCTCCTCAGCTGGTACCCTTAACTTCGCAGGGTACCGGTACACCAGCCGGACTCCCTGCTGGGTAGAATCGAGGTGCGGGAATGTTTCTGTCAATCGACAAATCTTCGGCGCAGCCGGTATACCAGCAAATCCGGGACGCAATCGTCTCGCACATTCGTGCGGGCACGCTTAAGCCCGGGGACAAGCTGCCCGGTACCCGCGACCTTGCGGGCCAGCTTGGAGTTTCCCGCAAGACGGTCCTGATCGCCTACCTTGAGCTGGCCGCCGACAACTGGGTTGAGAGCCGGCCGGGCTCCAGCACCTATGTGCTGGACCGCAGCGGTGTGAACAGCGTCTACATGCGGCGCAGCCAGCGCATTGAGCTGGTGAACCCGCCGGGCCAGACTCCGGCCGTCAGCGACCCCGGGGCGCCGCAGATGGACTGGGAGCCGCTGCGCCTCGACGGCAGCTACTTCTATATGCCGCCCTACCGCGCGCGCTGGCAGGGGCCCGAAGAGTGGATCTCCTTCAGCCGCGCCATTCCCGACGTGCGCCTCTTCCCCTTTGAGCGGATCAAAAAGGTCTCAGGCCAGATGCTCTGGGACCCCAAGGCCTACTTCTTCGACTATGGCCATCCGCAGGGTTATGAGCCCCTGGTGGATTACCTGCGCACCCGCCTGGCCAAGGAAGGCATCGACACCGCAGAGGAACGCAACGGCGTGGTGATTGCCTCCGGCTTCCAGGTTGGACTGAACCTGCTGCTCACCATGCTGCTGCAGCCCGGCGACAGCGTGGTGGTTGAGGACCCGACCTTCAACGCGATCCTCAACCTGCTTGTAGCCCGCAACAT
Organism: uncultured Planctomycetales bacterium; assembly: GCA_964512635.1. Classification (GTDB taxonomy): domain Bacteria; phylum 4484-113; class 4484-113; order 4484-113; family JAFGCY01; genus JADZFO01. The sequence goes on from CAZEJB010000008.1 coordinate 63,082, forward strand.
CCCGCACCGCGGCGTGCCGATGGAGCACGACGGGATGGACGTGGACTACCTCGAGCGCCTGCTGGTACGCGAGAAGCCCAAGCTGATCATCACCATCCCGACCCTGCACAACCCCACCGGCACTACGATGAGCCGGGAGAAGCGCGAGCGCCTGATTCAGCTCGCCCAGCGCTTCAACGTGCCGATCATCGAAGACTACTGGTGCATGATGATGGCCTATGAGGGCCGCCGCGAGCCTTCGCTCAAGACCCTCGATACCGGCGGCCATGTGATCCAGATCGGATCTTTCTCCAAGAGCTTCCTGCCCGGCACCCGCGTGTCCTGGCTGGTGCTGCCGACCGGCATTGCTGAGAGCTTCGTGATCGCCAAGCGTGCCATGGACCGCAGCGACTCCTACTTCCTGCAGACCCTGGTACATGAGTTCATCATCAAGGGCTTTATGGACCTGCACTGTCGCAAGGTCGACCGCATCTACCGCGCGCGGCTTGAATTATGCGACGAGCTGATGCGTCAGCATTTCCCGGGGGAGGTTTCCTGGAAACGCCCCGCGGGAGGATTCAGTTTCTGGGTCGGCCTGCCCCGCAGCCTCAGCGGTGAGGAACTGCTGGAGCGTTCGGTGGCCCAGGGAGTCGACTTCGCACCCGGCAGCTATTTCCAGGTGGGCCGGCGTGACAGCAACAACATTCGTGTTTCATTCAGCACTCTGACCCAGCCCCAGCTCAGGCAGGGCATGCGCCGCCTGGGCTCGGTGCTGCAGGATGCGGTAACAGCTGAGGGGGCCCGGCAGGCTGGCCGGGTAGTTGTGTGAGGTGGTAGCAATGAGGAATAAGTACATCGCGGCTCTGACTCTGCTGGCAGGTTTGCTCCTGCTGCTGCTTGGCACAGGCTGCGGCCAGAACCATCAGGACAATGATGACCAGACCGGCTCCTCGCCTGAGCCCGGCGTCATCCTTGGGCCCTCGGACAATCCCGACGTGGCGGTGGTTGACGCGGTCATCAACGTCCTTGACTATGAGATTGCGGGCAACACGGCCAGCGGGCGCGGCGGTTCGGCGGCTGGGGCGCCAGGAGGTCCCGGCGGCAGCGGCAGCGGCAAGCAGATCATGGCCAAGATCATCAACCCCGGGGATGACATCCTGTCCCAGATCATCGCTACTCCGGGTGTGCGCTTCAAGCTCAGTGTCGGCGGCGGCAAGGTCAGCAGGACGAGCGCCCTGAGCACGGCTCTGCAGATTGAGTTCAAGGTGGTCGAAGACCTCAATGGCGACAAGGTCGGCGGCGACACCATCATTCAGACCGTGCCGGTCAGCATCATCGCCGGCAAGGTCGCAAAAGTAGACCTGACCATTCGCCGGGCCGGCATGACCGATGTCGGCAGCGGCAGCGCGCCTGACCCGGGCGACGGCGAGCTGGTTTATACCTCCGCCGAACGCGAAGACGCTCTTGGAATCAAGGATGACTTCTTCGGCACCAACTATGCCACCGGAGAAGTTCTTTATGACGTCGATGGCAACGAGTTCCTGTCTCCAGGTACAGACCAGGTTCTGACGGACGAGAACATGAACGGCTGGCCGGACCTGACCGAGGCGCCGTATTTCGACCCGGAGGTCAACCAGCCCAGCGCGCCACCGGCTTTCGCCAGCGGCATGGTGATTGCAGTCGACCTCGCCGGTTACAGCTTTGATATGCAGACCGATGACGGCCGGACCGTCCATGTGCAGGTTGAGCCCTCGGCGCTGATTGCTCCCATCGGACCTGATGGGGAGCTGCTGGGCCAGGTGGTACTTGACCCGTCAATGGTGGGACGGCACGTCCAGGTTGACGGCATCCCGCTGGACGCCCAGTCCATGATCGCGCTGCGCGTGATCCTCGACCCAGACAAACCCGTGCGCTAACCGGGGAAGAATCGCTTACAAGCTTCGGGCCATAAGGTGCGGCTGGCAGTGTGCCAGCCGCACTGTTTTATGCGGCCGTCGAAAGTCTGTTTAAGACAGGCAGATCAGACCGGTCACACTCACCCGCACGCCAGGCCGGCCTTTCACAGGGTATAACCCTCGCGTGTCAACCGGAGTCCAGCTTCAGGATCGTCTGCTGGGCGCACTGCGCCAGCCGCCGGCGCTGCTGCGCAAGCTGGCGGCGATCCCCGGCCTGTACATTGTCGGCGGCTGGCTGCGCGACAGCGCAATGGGCCGCGCCAGCAGCGACTTCGACCTGATCGCCCAAGGGGACTTCGAGCGCTGCGCCGACGCCGTCAGCAACGCGCTGCGCCAGGCGCCCTACCTGGTCAACGAGCGCTTCGCTACTACCCGTTTCATGCTGCCGGAAGGCAGCATCGACCTGCAGCCCTGCCGGCCGGGCGGCATCGGCGCCGACCTGGGCCAGCGGGATTACACGGTCAACACCCTTTGCTATCCCCTGGCATCGCTCGGGCCGGACGCCGCGCTCGAGCTGCTGCAGGCCAATGACCTCGCCATGGATGATCTGGACCAGCGTACACTGCGCATGGTCAGCGCTGCCGCGCTCGCGGCTGACCCGCTGCGAGTGCTGCGCGGTTATCGCCTGGCAGTGGCACAGGGGCTGCGGCCGGATCCCGCCACCCGACGTAGCTGGCATGAGATGCGCCGGCGCATCTTTGACAGTGCGGCCGAGCGCATCCGTGAAGAGCTGCTGGAGTGGTTTGGCGCGGCGGACCCCGACCCGGCCTGGCCGCGCTGGCCGAGCTTTCCGCTAAGCGTCCGCTGGGCCGCGGAAGACGGTGTGCTGTGGCAGCTCTTTCCGCCGCTCGAAGCATGCATTGGCTGCGAACAAAATGTCTATCACCACCTGGATGTCTGGAACCACACGCTTGAATGCCTGCAGCAGCTTGAGCTGCTGCGCACCGAGTTGGGCTCCGCAGCAGCTGCGCCTGCAGTGCCCCCTCCGGGGGATCACCCACTGGTGGAATGGGCGCCAAAGCTCGCCGCGAGCTGGGAAGCTACGCTCGGCTCTGGCGCGAGAAACTCTGCTCTGGCCCGCCTGAGCCTGTTGCTGCACGACATTGCCAAGCCGCCCACGCGCGCGGTGCAGGCGGATGGCAAGGTGACCTTTTATGGCCACCAGGAAGTCGGTGCCGAACTGGTGCGGCCCCTGCTGGAGCGCCTGCGCTTCAGCAGCGAGGAGAACGACTGGGTCTGCACAATGGTGGCCGAGCATTTGCGCCTGGGCTTCTATGCCGAGCATGACCCGATTCCGCCGCGGCTCGTCTACCGCTTCATCCGCAGCCTTGGCCAGGCCACGCCGATGGCGGTCCTGCACAGCCTGGCCGACTGCGCGGCGACCCAGGGCGAGGGCGCGGAAGAGAGCCTGACCAGGCACCTGCGCGCAGCTGTGCAGATCCTGGGGCCGTACTACAGCGCGGACAGCGTGGCCAAACCGCCACTGCTGCTGGACGGCCACGGCATCATGCGGCTGACCGGCCTGCCTCCCGGCAGGCGCGTGGGCGAAATCAAGGAAGCGCTGCTGGAAGCGACGGCCGCGGGAGAGGTCAGCAGCGAGGACGAGGCCGGCGAGTTTGTACTGCGGATGATGAAGGAGTGAGGCTAGGCCTCGGCGTCGCCTAGATAGTTATCTGCACTTCTGCTGGAACCTCGCGTGCTAATACGAGGAATGCTGTTTCAATCAGGCCAATGGCGCTATTGGCTATGTGAAGGTCAGGTCTCTTTTGTTTAGTGGGGTAACGAAACTCCACTGCATAATCCTGCAGAAACTCAAGACTGTCGAATTGAGAGCTTAACTGTGGATAGTACTTGAGCAGGGAGTTGCTGAGCTCCCAAAGGCTGTGGGTCTTCTTGAAGGGCTCGGAGTTAAGTAGCAACATGCCTTTGTACATCTTCTCAACACTCTGCTGACAATGGAACATAGCTGCGGAAGGTAGTGGTTGCGATAGCTGACACAGGCCTTTGGCTGCATTCAAGTCATCCAGTGCCAACAGAAACCAGTGGCGGACATCCTCAGCCAGCAGCGGATCAAGCGCCATACAGCAGCCGACCTTCTCTCACGATGGTTGCCGGGAAAAACACGGGAAGATGCTGGCGACTGTCGAACCAGGATTGCAAGCCCGTGTGGATTTCCACTGGCCAACCTTTGCCACGGGAGTTGGCTCGAAAGGGCCGACCTGACTGCAATTCTTCTCCTGCGTCATCCGGCAGAACAACCATAATATCGATGTCGCTGTCGCGCGTCGCCTCGCCGCGCGCATAAGACCCAAAGAGGTAGACCTTAACCGGGCGGTAGACCTGCACGATCAGCGCCGTGATCTCGGCCAGGGTGGCCTCATCAACGTTCTGCGGATTGAAATCGATTGTTCTCGTGCTCGACATGTTCAGCTTCAGATAGTCTACCGCAATAGGTCCAATATCCCCGCCGCCATTTCGCTGCGCTTGACCACTGTCTGCGGCCGCTTCTCCTTGCTGGTCCATTCCTCACGGCTGGCCGTCTGCGTTGCCAGTTCCTTGCCCGCCTGCAGGTCTTTCACGCTGACCTCGCCGCGCTCGAACTCATCGCTGCCGGCAATGATCGCCAGCGCGCAGCCCAGCTTGTCGGCGTACTTCATCTGCTTTTGCATGTTCGCCTTGCCGCCCTGCCACATCTCGGCGCGGATGCCGGCCTCGCGCAGCTCGCGGGTCATGGCGATATAGTCGCCGAGGCGCTCGCGGTCCATCACTGTCACCAGCACCTGTGGCCCGGCAGTCTCGTCGCCAAGCAGCGCATCGAGCTTGCCCAGCTGCTTCAGCGCCGCCAGCAGGCGGTCGACGCCGACAGATGCGCCGACTGCAGGGATGCCCTGCCCTTCGCCCATGAAGCGCTCGACCAGGTTGTCATAACGTCCGCCGCCGAAGATCGATCCATAGGACGGCAGCTCGGTCAGCACTACTTCAAAGACCGGGCCGGAGTAATAGCCCAGGCCGCGGGCAAGGTGCAGGTCGAAGTTCACCCGGCCCTGGCTTCTCGGGCCGGGCACGCCATAGTCCTTCAGCCAGGCCAGCATCTGCTCGATCTCGCCGAGCGCCTCCATGGCCAGCGCGTTGTCCGCCAGCAGTGTCCGCGCGCCAGCGATGATCTCGGCGTTGCTGCCCTCATTGGGCAGGTCGAGGAAGGCATCCACCCGGGCGATCTGCTCCACGCTGAGGCCGAGGCCCTCTACCTGTGCGCCGCTCTCGTCCTTAAGGCCGGGGCCAAGCTCCTGGCGGATGCGCTCCCGGGGGAACTTGTCCAGCTTGTCGATCACGCGATAAATGCTGCGGGCCTGCTGCGGATCGGCGCCGCAGAACTCGCCCACCGCATTGAGCAGCTTGCGGTTAGAGACGCGGATGACATAGCCGCCTACCTGCAGCTCGCTGAGGATGGCGTCGATCACCGCGATAATCTCGGCGTCGGCTGTCAGCTCCGGGGTGCCCACCGAGTCGATATCAAACTGCAGGAACTCGCGGTAGCGCCCCGGCTCGGGCTTGTCATAGCGCCAGACCGGGCCATAGGCATAGCGGCGGAAGGGCCGCGGGATCTCGCCCTGCGTATAGGTGCTGACGACGCGCGCCAGCGGGACAGTCAGGTCGAAGCGCAGGCCGACCTCTTCCTCATCCTGGTTGCTGAAGCAGAAGATGTTGCGCTGCTGCTCGGCGGAGGGCCCGGGCCCCAGCAGGGCGTCGCGCAATTCCAGCGCCGGCGTGTCAAAAGGCAGGAAGCCGAAACGGCGGCAGACTTCCTCAACCCGGCGCAGCATGACGCGGCGCGCGAGGGTCAGCTCGGGCAGCCCGTCCTGCATGCCCTTAAGCAGGCGCGCTTTTACTAGATCGGTGGGGGACATGCGCTTATTGTCGCGTATGACCTTAAGACCGTCGAAGGTCTGAGGTCAGTGGTCTGAATCGGAGCAGCGAATCTGCGAGCCATTGGAATTCAGCACTTCCGACCTCCGACCTTCGACCTCCGACCTCCGACCAAGCCCTCTACGAAATCACAGCGGTGAATGATGGTGGCGGAGGCATGTAGAATCGCCTCGCTATGAAACTGATCAGCTGGAACGTCAACGGCGTACGCGCCATCATGAAGCGCGGATTCTTCGACTTCATCGCGAAAACCAAGGCCGATGCCTATTGCTTCCAGGAAGTCAAAGCCACCGGAGAGCAGGCGCTGAAGGCGGCCGAGGAGCTTGGCGTCAAGTGGCCCAAGGCCTATGAACAGATCTGGTACCCGGCGCAGAAGGCCGGCTACAGCGGCACCGCCATCCTGACCAAGGCCAAGCCTGTATCCACCACCAGCGGCATGGGGATGGACGAGCACGACAGCGAAGGCCGAGTGCTGACGGTTGAGTACGACGACTTCTATCTGGTCAACGTCTATACACCCAACGCCAAGAACGACCTCTCACGCCTGGCCTATCGCCATAAGGCCTGGGACCCGCTGTTCCTGAAGTACCTCAAGAAGCTGGAAAGCCACAAGCCGGTGGTGGTCTGCGGCGACTTCAACGTCGCGCACCAGGAGATCGACCTCGCCAGGCCCAAGGCCAACACCAAAAGCGCCGGCTTCACCCCGGAAGAACGCGAAGGCTTCGGCAACCTGATCGCGGCCGGCTTCCTCGACAGCTTCCGCGAGTTCGAGAAAGAAGGCGGGCATTACACCTGGTGGAGCCTGCGCTCCGGCGCGCGCGAGCGCAACGTCGGCTGGCGCATCGACTACTTCCTGATCTCCCCGGCTCTGCGCCCGCGCCTGAAGAAGGCCTGGATCCTCAATGACGTAATGGGCACCGACCACTGTCCGGTGGGGATTGAGCTGAAGTAGCTGGAGCGCGGGACTGTGTCCCGTATTCCCTTATAGCGAACGAAGAAACGGGACACAGTCCCGCGCTCCTTTCAGAGCGGCTTCTACAATCCCCCCATGCCCCGCATCACCCGCATCCTGCCGCGCCGCCAGGGATCCTGGCTGGAGCTGCTGTGCGCGGGCGGCGGCGTATTGGCGCACACCCCCGGCGTGGGACTGCGGCTGCCGATCGACAAGCTCCCGTCCTGGGCCAGTGCTGGCGCCGAGCTGTCCTGGGAGCAGTACCGCGAGCTGGAACAGCTCAGCGAGTATGAGCAATTGCTCGACCGTGCTTTGCGCCTCCTGGGCCGCCGTGAACACTTCAACGCCGAGCTGCGCGACAAGCTGGGCCAGCCGCGGCTGAGCCTGCGCCAGCGCGACGCACTGGCCGGGGAAGGCCGCGGCCGGTCTGAGTCCGATAATGCCGGGACGCAGGGCGAAGCACAGCGCAGCGAGCCACAGCCGGCACGGCGGGCCAGCCGCGAGCTGGTGGATCGCGTGTTGTCCGCCTGCCGCGAGCATGGCTATCTGAATGACCGTCGCGCGGCGGTGTATCTGATCACGCTGCTGGCGGCGCGCGGTGATATCGGCCGGCGGAAAGTGCGTGAAGAGCTGCTGCGCCGTGGCTGCGCGCCAGCCCTGGCCGATGAGCTGCTGGAGGAGTACGCCGGCGAGTTCGACGACAAGGCGGCGCTGGAGGAGCTGCTGCGCAAGAAGCGCCGCAGCCTGGAGGGCCGCGCCCGGCGACTGCGCGAGAAGCTGCAAAGGCAGATAGATGAGCAGGACAACATGACGGAAGATGAACACAAAGATCACCAAGAACACGAAGGACACCAAGAAGAAGAAGAAGAAGAGCGGGACACAGTTGCAACCTCAAACGAAGCAGAGACTGCGCATGGGGCGGCAACGCGGCCAAAGCCTGCGAAGAAGAGCAGCCTGCGCAAGCCGCGTAAAGACGAGCGCTGGTTGCGCTACGAGCTGAAGGGCCGGCTCAGCGCCGCCGTCTTCACCCTGCTGGCGACCCGTGGCTTCGGCGGCGATGACGCCCGCCGTGCGGCGCAGGCACTAGTGGATGAGCTGCTGGAGACGTAGGGTTCAGGCATGCCTGAAGCAGGTTTGTAGGGGCGGGTCTTCGACCCGCTCCTAAGAAGTCACATGCTCTCGGACCCAGGCGCTGTAGGCGAAGCTGGCCGCCTGCACCGGCAGGGCGATGATCTCCGGCGTGTCATAGGGATGCAGCTCGGCCAGGCGGTCGCGCAGGGCCGGCCATGTGCCCTCGGTCGTCTTCAGGATCAGCAGCACCTCCTCGTCATGCCGCAGCATCTCCTCCCAGACATAGATGCTGGTGATGCCGGGCACGACCTGCGCGCAGCCGCACAGGCGCTCCTCAACCAGCTTGCGCGCGACCTCAATGGCATCGTCGGCTGTGGCGAAGGTGGTGTGGACTTCGAGGAGAGTGGTCATATGCAGATTGTAGTTTGGCGCGTAGGGGCGCACAGAGTGCGCCCGGACTTTATCCGAATCAGTTGCCGGGCGCACTCTGTGCGCCCCTACTGAAGACAGCACTCATCTCCACAGCCGCAACCGCCGTCGCCTCGTCGAGGCTCACATGCCGTCCCAGCAGCTTGCTCAGCGAAGTCACGCCCTTGCCCTCGAGCCCGCAGGGCACGATCAGCTCAAAGTGCGTCAGGTCAGTGCTGACGTTCAGCGCGAAGCCGTGATAGCTGACTCCGCCGCGGATCGCCACGCCGATCGCCGCCAGCTTGTCGTTGCCGACCCACACACCGGGGAAGCCACTGCTGCGCGCGGCGCTGATGCCAAAGTTCGCCGCCACGCCGATCAGCGCCTCTTCGATGCCGTGCACAAAGGCGCGCACGCTCATCCCGCGCTCGCGCAGGCTGATAATCGGGTAGCCCACCAGCTGGCCGGGGCCGTGGTAGGTAATGTCCCCGCCGCGCTCAATGCGGTGCAGGTCAAAGCCGCGCGCGGCCAGCTCGGCATCGCCGACCAGCAGGTTGCTCTCCTCTCCCTGGCGGCCCAGGGTAATCACCGGCTCGTGCTCGACCAGGATCAGCGTGTCCGGCGCAGAGCCCGCGACGCGCGCACGGTGCAGCTCAAGCTGCCGCGCCCAGGTTGCGGCAAAGCGCTCGCGTCCTCGGTTTTCGACTTGCAGACCGGTAAGCGGCTTATCCACCGGCGGATTCTAGCGCCTTCGGCGCCCGCGATCCTCCGATGACCCGCAAGCTGAGCATTTATGAAGAAGCTGCAAAGTTGTGGGCAATGCCCGCGGCGCTTTACATAAAGATCCTATAAATCAGGGGTAAGCATCTTTACGGACGCTGGCAATGCGTGTAGCATCGGCCCCGAAGCCATCTGCACGCACCTTTACTGCTGCAAAGTGTCCCCGGCCTGGCTCAGGCCATCCCGGGGCGGAGGGACGACCTTGAAACGTGAAAACGTCTATGTAATCGAGGATGAACCCGATATCCTCGAAGTCATCGAATACAACCTAAGCCGCGAGGGCTACCGGGTCGGCGCCAGCCGCGACGGTTCCGACGGCCTGCGCAAGGTGCGCGAAGAGCACCCTGACCTGGTGCTGCTGGACCTGATGCTGCCGAACCTTGACGGCATCGAGATCTGCAAGCGCCTGAAGAACGACCCGGTCACCCGGCCGATCCCGGTCGTCATGCTGACGGCCAAAGGCGAGGAAAGCGACATCGTTCTCGGCCTTGGCGTCGGCGCTGACGATTACGTAACCAAGCCCTTCAGCCCCAAAGAGCTCGTCGCGCGGGTCAAAGCCGTGCTGCGCCGCGGCCCGCTGAAGGAGAGCACCGACAAGCAGGAGCGCATCACCCTGACCGCCGAGGGCGGCTCAGTGGTGGTCGACGCCGGCCGGCACGAAGTGGTGATCGATGGTGAGAACATCATCTTCACCGCCACCGAGTTTCGCCTGCTGCACTACCTGGCATCCCACCCGGGCCGCGTGTTTACCCGCGAGCAGCTGATCAACCGCGTGATTGGTGAGGACGCGGTTATCATTGACCGTAACATTGATGTACATGTGCGCTCGGTGCGCAAGAAGCTGGCCCGCTACCGCGAGATGATCGAGACTATCCGCGGCGTGGGCTACCGCTTCCGGGACAGTGTCGATTTCTAGACCCGCCGACGGCGCCCCCGGCCCCGCTGGCGGGCCGGGGAGACCAGGCTTGAACTTACTGCGCAGCAGTTTCATGTGGCGCCTGATGGCAGCCCTGCTGCTGAGCACGCTTTTCTGCATTGCCGTCGCTCTGTGGATGAACCCTTGGGTCGCACTTGGTTTCGCCCTGCTGCTGGCGACTGGGCTCGGCCTGTGGCTGAGCAGGCCGCTGGAGGAGCTGGCAGCCGGTGCGGCCAAGGCGGTGCAGGAAGGCGAAACCGGCGGCCTGCCGACCCTGCGCAGGGACGAGCTCGGCACCATCGCCGAGGCACTGAAGGAACTGGGCGAAGGCTCGCAGCAGCGTATCGCCGCGATCAATGAAGAACGCAACCGCCTGCTGGCGATACTCGGCGGGATGATCGAGGGCGTCATCGCCATCGACCGCGAAGACCGCGTGGTGCAGATGAACCGCGTGGCCGGCCAGCTGTTCCATGTTGAGGCCGAGCAGTGCATCGGCAAACGCATCTGGGAAGCCGTGCGGGTGCCCGACGTGGTCGAGACTTTCGCCGGCGCGCTGCAGCATGGCCGCGAGACCACCGGCGAACTGCGCCTGCCGGAAAAGGACCACGACGTGCTGGTGGAGCTGTACGCTTCGCCGCTGCACGACGAGTCCGGCCAGCGCAGCGGCGCGGTGATGGTGCTGCACAACGTGACCCAGATCCGCCGCCTGGAGGGCATGCGCCGGGACTTTGTGGCCAACGTCAGCCATGAGCTCAAGACCCCGCTGACGGCGATCCGCGGCTTCGTCGAGACCCTGGTCGACGATACTGAAATGGAGGATGTGCGCCGCCAGCATTTCATGCGCCGGATCAACGACCAGACCCAGCGTCTGAGCGCCATCGTTACTGACCTGCTTACGATATCCCGCATCGAATCCGGCGGCACCGAGATGGAGCGTGAGGCCCTTGACCTGCGCGACGTGGCCCGCGACTGTGTGCGCCTGCTGGCCCCGACGGCCGAGGCCAAAGGCCTCCAGCTGACAGTGGAGCTGACGGAGGAGCCGGTACGGGTGCTGGGCGACCGCGAGGCCCTGCGCCAGGCCCTGAGCAACCTGGTCGACAACGCCCTGAAATACACGCCTGAGGGTGGCAAGGTCTGGCTGCGGGTGCGCACCGAAGAGCGCATGGCTGTGGCCGAAGTGCAGGACACCGGCATCGGCATCAGCCCCCAGGATCAGCAGCGGATCTTTGAGCGTTTCTACCGGGTCGACAAGGCGCGCTCGCGCGAGCTGGGCGGTACGGGCCTTGGCCTGAGCATCGTCAAGCACATCACTCTGGCCCTGGGGGGCCGGGTCAGCCTGGACTCCAGCCTCGGCAAGGGCAGCACGTTCAGGATGGAACTGCCACTGGCGTAAGGGAGATCAAATCCAAAAGGAGCTAACAGAGCTAACTGAGTTCAACAGAGTTTTCCAATAGAACTGTACCAGGCTGTTCTATGTCTGAGCTGCGTACTCTGCAGACCTGAAGTTGGTAACTCGACGGATACCCTCTTTCAGGTACTCAACATTAAAATTAAGAATCAGGCCGCGGTACAGTCCACTGAGACGCAGGTAAGTGTAGACCTGTGCCGTGTGGAGTCTTTGAAGCTGTTCAACGGCCTTAACCTCAAGCACCAGAGACCCTTCAACCAGGATGTCGATTCTAAGAGCATTAGGCACCACCAAGCTGCCGTATCGAATGTCCAACAAGTGTTGGCGTTTCACCTGTAGTCCGTGGCATTCCAACTCGTGGCACAGACATGCTTCGTACACGGATTCGAGCAAACCAGGCCCAAGGGACGAATGTACCTGCATGCCTGCAGCAATGACCTGGCCAGTGAGATCAGTAATAGTCATGCCAAAAAGATACTATAAAACACATCATCTGTCAACTCTGTTGAACTCAGTTAGCTCTGTTGGCTCCTTTTGGATCGGAATCTATCTCGTGTAAAGAACTGCGGAACTTCTTTATAAAGGCTTCACGGGCGCGCGGTTTACTCCCAGCGTGCAGATAGACAGCTATTACAAGCTCCGGAGGAATCCGATGACAAACACGAAGTTCTGGCCCCTGATCATGGGCCTGATCCTGCTGGCCGGACTGGCCATGCTGAGCGGGTGCCCAAAGAAGGACGCCGGCACCGACAGCGGCGAGACTCCCGCCAGCGGCGACAGCAGCAGCGATGCTAGCGGCGACACCAGCGCAACTCCGCCGGCCTCCAATCTCGCCGGCGCGGTCAACATTGACGGCTCCAGCACCGTTTTCCCGATCACCGAGGCGGTGGCCGAGGAGTTCATGGGCGCTAATCCCGGCGTCAATGTGACCGTGGGCATCAGCGGCACCGGCGGCGGCTTCAAGCGCTTCGGCAACGGCGAGACCGACATCTCCGATGCCAGCCGCGCCATCAAGCAGGAAGAGGCGGATGCCTGCGCCGCGGCCAGCATCCAGTTTGTCGAGCTGCCGGTAGCCTTTGACGGACTGACCGTCGTCGTCAACCCCGAAAACGACTGGTGCACCAGCATCACCGTTGACGAGCTGAAGAAGATCTGGGACCAGGGCTCGACGGTCACCAAATGGAACGAGGTGCGGGCGGACTGGCCCGCCGAGCCGATCAAGCTCTTTGGCCCCGGCACCGACAGCGGCACTTTTGATTACTTCACCGAGGCGGTCAACGGCAAGGCTAAGCAGTGCCGCACTGACTTCACCGCCAGCGAAGACGACAACGTGCTCGTCACCGGTGTCGCCGGCGACAAGTATGCCCTCGGCTACTTCGGCCTGGCCTACTATGAAGAGAATATGGACAAGCTGAAGGCCGTGGCCATCGATGGCGGCAAAGGCCCGGTAGCGCCCAGCAAGGACACCGTGATGGACGGCACCTATTCCCCGCTGTCGCGCCCGCTGTTCATCTATGTCAGCGACAAGGCTGCTGCGCGGCCGGAGGTTAAGGCCTTTGTGGACTACTACCTCGACAACGCTGCGCAGCGCAGCGCCGAGGTGGGCTACATCCCCCTCCCGGACAGCGCCTACACCTCGATCAAGGCGCGCTGGACCTCCGCCACCTATGGCTCGCTGTTCATGGGCCAGGACACCATGGGCATGACCATCGACGAAATCCTTGCGGCCGAAGGCGGTGCTGGCGCCGGCGCTGAAGGCGCACCCGACACATCCGCCCCCAGCTCGGCTACCGGAGCCGGCGGCCACTAGACCCAGCAGTTCAGAGCATAATGAGTTTCTTCCGCAAGCACATGCCCGGGCCGGCGCTGAAGCAGCGCCCGGGCTGTGCCTGTACACAAGGCGGGCCCCAGGTCCGTCGCGAGCCGAATATGGCGCGACGACCTGGGGCCTTTGCACTTTTTTCACTGAGCCAGCACAACGGTCTGCGTCAACGCAGCACCCTATCCGACACTCGTCATATTCCTGCTTTTAGCCTCTGTAAGCAAATTGCTAAGAAATACATAGACGCTTCATTTACGCTTCATGCCCTGCCTGTTCAATCCTCCCGCGTGCAGATGGACTCAATTCGCACTTATGGGAGCAAGGCAATGAACAAGCGTTTTATCCTCAGGACCGCCATTCTGGCGGGCATCGGCAGCGCTGTGCTGGCCGGCGGAGCCGCGCTGGCGGCGCTGAAGGGCAACATCAACATCGACGGTTCAAGCACTGTCTATCCGATCACCGAAGCGGTCGCTGAAGACTTCATGGACGGCAACCCCGGCGTAAACGTGGTGGTCGGTATCAGCGGCAGCGGCGGTGGTTTCAAGCGCTTCGTGGTCGGCGACCTCGACATCAGTGATGCCAGCCGTCCGATCAAGAAGTCTGAGGTCGACAAGTGCAGCGCCGCAGGAATCAGCTTCATCGAGCTGCCTGTGGCCTTCGACGCGCTGACCGTCGTGGTCAACCCGAAGAACGACTGGTGCGACAGCATTACCGTCGCCGAGCTGAAGAAGATCTGGGACCAGGGCAGCACGGTCAAGAACTGGAGTGATGTGCGCGCCGGCTGGCCCAACAAGCCGATCAAGCTCTACGGCCCCGGCACTGACAGCGGCACCTTTGAGTACTTTACCGAGGCGATCAACGGCACCGCCAAGCAGAGCCGCGCGGACTACACCGCCAGCGAGGATGACAACGTGCTGGTGACCGGCGTCGCCGGCGACCAGTACGCGATGGGTTACTTCGGCCTGGCCTACTACAGCGAGAACTCGGACAAGCTCAAGGCAGTGAAGATCGACGGCGGCAAGGGCGCGGTGGCCCCCAGCAAGGATACGGCCCGCTCGGGCAAATATGCGCCGCTGTCCCGTCCGCTGTTCATCTATGTCAGCGGCAAGGCGGCCAAGCGTGAGGAAGTCAGCAGCTTTGTGAATTACTACCTCGACAACGCGGCGACGCTGAGCGAGGAAGTCGGCTATGTCGCTCTGCCGGCCAGCGCCTACAAGACGATCAAGGCGCGCTTCAACAACGCTAAGTACGGCTCGGCCTTCAGTGGCAAGGACACCATCGGTCTGACCATCGAAGAGGTTCTGGCCGCCGAAAAGTAGCAACCCTGCCCTGGCAGGTCAACCGCGGGCCGGGGCCCGCTGAAAGGGAAGGCATTGGCACTTAACAGACTTGATCTGTCAGGCAAATCGCACGTAAGAGCAGGGGAGCAGGGCATCGGTGGTCTGCTGGCCGCCTGTGCCCTGCTCTCCATCATCGTTACCTTGTCGATCATCGTGATCCTGGCCGTGGAGAACTGGCACTTCTTCACCAACCACGAGTACAAGGTCACGATCCTCGAGTTCCTCACCGGCACCCAGTGGACTCCCAACTTCCAGGATAAGCACTTTGGCGTGCTGCCCCTGGTTGTCGGGACTCTGCATATCGCCCTGATCTCCGGCCTGATCTCGATCCCCATCGGTCTGGCCAGCGGGATCTACCTCAGCGAATATGCCAGCCCCGGGCTGCGCCGGGTAGTCAAGCCGGTGCTGGAGATCCTGGCCGGCGTGCCGACGGTGGTCTATGGCTACTTCGCCCTGAGCTTCATCACCCCGCTGCTGATCAAGCAGCTCTTCCCCTCCGCCGGCGTCTACAACTCTCTCTCCGCGGGCGTCGTGGTCGGAATCATGATCCTGCCGCTGGTTGCCTCGCTGTGCGACGACGCCTTCCGCTCGGTCCCGCGCAGCCTGCGCGAGGCGGGCTATGCGATGGGGGCGACGAAGTATGAGGTCAGCCTGCAGATCGTCCTGCCGGCCGCGATCTCCGGCGTGCTGGCCTCCTTCATCCTGGCCCTTTCGCGCGCCGTCGGCGAGACTATGGCGGTCACTATCGCCGCGGGCTCAACGCCGAACATGACGGGCAACCCGCTGGAATCGATCCAGACCCTTACCGGCTTCATCGCCTCGATCTCGATGGGCGATACGCCGGCCGGCAGCATTGAATATCAGTCGATGTTCGCCGTGGCCGGCGCCCTGTTTGTCATCACCCTGTCCATGAACTGGCTGGCCCAGCGCATCATGCGCCGCTTCAGGGAGGAGTACGACTGATGAGCGTTGAAAGCAGCAGCCTGGAGGCCAGAGGCGGAGCGAGCGGCCTGCCCGGTGTGGCCTCCCCCACCCTGGCCCGCCGCAATGCCAACGAGCGGATCATGGCCGCCATCTTCGCCCTGCTTACCTGGGGCGGCGTGGCGGTGCTGCTGGTCCTGCTGATCCACATCGTCCATGAAGGCTGGCGCTATGTCACGCCGCACTTCTTCACCAACTTCGCCAGCCGCAAAGCCGAAATCGCCGGCTTCAAGGCCGCGATTATCGGCAGTCTCTACATGATCGGCCTGACGATCCTGCTGGCCATCCCGATCGGCGTCGCCGCCGCGGTCTTCCTCGAGGAGTACCTGCGCAAGTCGCGGCTGGCGCGCTTTATTGAGCTGAACATCAACAATCTGGCCGGCGTGCCTAGCATTGTCTACGGTATCCTGGGCCTGATGCTCTTCGTGCGCTTCTTCAAGTTCCAGGAGAGCATCCTGTCGGCCAGCTGCACCATGGCGCTGCTGATCCTGCCAGTGATCATCATCAGCGCCCGCGAGGCGATCCGCGCCGTCCCGGCCGGCATCCGCCATGCGGCCTTCGCCGTCGGCGCCACCCGCTGGCAGGTGGTCAGCCACCATGTCCTGCCCGCGGCCACACCGGGCATCGTCACCGGCGTGATCCTGGCTGTCTCGCGCGCCATCGGCGAGTCGGCCCCGCTGCTGATGATCGGCGCTGCGGCCTTCATCCGCTTTGCACCAAAGACCCCGATGGACCGCTACACCGTCATGCCGGTGCAGATCTTCTCCTGGCTGACCAAGCCGCAGGAAGCCTTTCACCAGGTGGCGGCCGCCGGCATCATTGTGCTGCTGGTGCTCCTGCTGGCGCTCAACGCCGTTGCTGTCATAATTCGTACACGGGCGGAGGCTAAGTACAAATGGTAGAGCAAACCCAGACCCCGCTGCGTCCGGCTATGGTCAGGACCCAGCTGAACCCGGCCCCGGCCCCTAAGTCGCATCCAGCTCAGGGAGCAGTGATGAACAACATCATCCTGGAAGCACGTGATCTCAGCATCCGCTATGGATCTGCCCCGCCGGCGGTCAAGCACTGCTCGCTGCAGTTCCCCGAGCGGCAGATCACCGCGATCATCGGCCCCAGCGGCTGCGGCAAGAGCACCCTGCTGCGCACCCTGAACCGGATGAACGAGCTGATGGGCGATGTGCACTTCGAGGGCGAGGTGCTCTACCGCGGCCAGAACCTCTTTGCCAAGGGGATCGACCCGGTGGAGGTGCGCCGCCGCATCGGCATGGTCTTCCAGAAGCCCAACCCCTTCCCCAAGAGCATCTATGAAAACGTCGCCTGGGGTCCGCGGATCAACGGCCTGTGCACCCGCAAGGAGATGCCGGAGCTCGTTGAGCGCAGCCTGCGCCAGGCCGGCCTGTGGGACGAGGTCAAGGACCGCCTCGACGGCAGCGGCATGGGCCTCTCCGGCGGCCAGCAGCAGCGCCTGTGCATCGCCCGCGCGCTGGCCATGCAGCCCGAGGTGATCCTGATGGACGAGCCCTGCAGCGCGCTGGACCCGGTGTCCACCGCGCGCATCGAAGACCTGCTCTTCGAGCTCAAAGAGAACTACACCATCGTGATCGTCACCCATAACATGCAGCAGGCCTCGCGCGTCTCGGACTTTACCGCCTTCTTCGAGAGCGGCAACCTGATCGAGTACGGCGAGACCCAGCAGGTCTTCACCCGCCCCCAGCAGAGGCGCACGGAAGAGTACGTCACCGGCCGCTTCGGCTAACGCCCTTCAACCACAACTGAAGCCGGCGGGGTGACAAGCGGCCCGCCATGGGAGACAATAATGTCCTTGCTACTGCGCAGAGAACTGGAGCAGCTTGAGCGAGAAATCCTCAAGATCGACATGCTCGTCGAGGAAGCCCTGAACAAGGCCATCATTGCGCTGCTGGACCGCCGCAATGAGCTGGTCGATGAGGTCATCAAGGGCGACGACGCGATCGATTCGCTGGAAGTCGAGCTTGACGAGGAGTGCCTTAAAGTGCTGGCCCTGCACCAGCCGGTTGCCCACGACCTGCGCTTCGTCATCACCGTCATGAAGGTCAACAACGACCTTGAGCGCATCGGCGACCGCGCGGTCAGCATTGCCGAGCGCGCGGCCTTCCTTAACAAGCGCGAACCCCTCGGAGCCGACCTCAACATCACAGCGCTCTCCGACCGCGTGCGCCATATGGTGAGGCTGGCCATCGACGGCTTTGTTGAGCTGGACGCCAATCGCGCCCGCGAAGTGATCCGCGAAGACGACGAGGTCGACAACCTGCGCTATGAGATGCGCGACGCGCTGATGGATCTGATGCACAAAGACCCCAGCGTGATGGACCGCGCCTGGCAGCTGGTGGAGGCCGTGCGGCACCTTGAACGTGTCGGCGATCTGGCTGTGCATATCGCTGAGGAGGTCATCTTCCTTGTTGATGGCAAGGTGATCCGCCATCACCATGAGGACTACCTGAGCGAGAATCACGAGGCCCGCAAGGATTAGCCGGTCTGGCATGGCACTATAGGCCTTCTTGTAAGGGCGGGGCTTGTCCCCACCCGGCCTGCGGACGCTCCGCCGCTCGCAAGCTCGCGCCGGCCTAACCTACGCCGGGCTAAGCCCGGCAGCGGCTCGCCATTTGTAGGGGTGGGCTTGTCTCCACCCGGCAGCCTTGCCTGAAGCTCAGGAGTAGGCAGTCAAGTTGCGAGTCACGGTTCTCCAGACCAGCAGCCACAACAGCCCAATGCCCAGCAGCACTGCGCCATACAGCCAGATCCGCGCTTCGATAAACACGCTCAGGCTGAGGCAGGTCAGCAGGCCCAGCCAGGCCAGCGCCGGGTGGAACATGCGCTGCTCGCGGGGCAGCCGCAGAGCGCAGATATTGGTCAGCGCGTAGTACAGCAGCACGGTCAGTGCGGAAAAGCTCCAGGCGGTCTTCACCCCGCCGATGGCCGCCAGCAGGGCAACAGCGAGACCCACCAGCCACAGGGCGGCGGGCGGCGCGGTACGCTCGCTGCTCAGCCGCGACAACGCCGCCGGAGCATCACCGCGGCGGCCCATCGCCAGCACGACCCGCGACAGGCCGAGAATCAAGTTCAGCAGTACGCCGAGCATCGCGGCAATCGCGCCCAGCGCGATGAGCTGCGGCCCCAGGGGCAGGCCGAAGCTGCGCGCAGCCTCCAGCAGCGGTGCCGCTCCGGCACCGGCCCACTGGCCCAGCTGCTCGCCGCCAATGGTGGCCACAGCGATGCTGCCGACGGCGAGATAGACCAGCAGCGCCGCGAGCAGGCTGAGCACAATCGCCAGCGGGATCGTGCGGCGCGGCTGAGTCACTTCTTCGCCCAGGGTGGCGATGCGGCCATAGCCGGTATAAGCGACGAACATCAGCGCGGCGGCGTGCAGCAGCGCTGGCAGCCAGTGCGTGTGCGGCGAGGATGGCGGCAGGCCCGGCGCGGCTGCGGCGCCCGTGCCAAAGAGCAGCGCCGGCAGGCCGCTGAAGCAAAAGACCGCCAGCGCAAACACACTGACCCCGACCAGCATGCCGGTGACCGCCGAGCCCTGGCGCGTGCCGCGCAGCAGCAGCCACGTCAGGCCGAGGGCCGCGAGGACCGCCAGGCCGTGCTGCCAAAGCGGCTGCTGCAGGCCAAAGAGGCCCAGCAGGTAAGCGCTGAAGCCCAGCGCGGCGGTGGCCGCCGAGGCGGTCTTGGCGCAGAGGAAGAGCCAGCCGGCGCAGAAGCCCAGCCAGCCATTGGCGTACTGGTAGCCATACTCATAGGTGCCGCCGGAGACCGGATGCGCCGCGGCGAGCTGCGCGCTGCTGAGCCCGTTGAGCAGCGCCAGCACCGCGGCGATGACCAGCGCCAGGGGCAGCCAGGGCCCGGCGATCCCGGCGGCGAGGCTGAGGCTGACGAAGACGCCGGTGCCGAGGATGCTGCCAAGGCCGAGGATGACTGCGCCGGGCAGTCCGAGCACACGGCGGAGACGGGGCCTGCCGGCATGCCCATCGGCGGGAGCAGCCGCACCAGCCGCCCCGCTGAGCCCCGGTTCGCCTGCTGCATCGCTCATCCGCAACTGTTCTGCTTCGTCCATCGGCTCAAGCTTACTAGGCGTGTATGAACTCTGTAGCAGCGCGGCCCTGTCCGCGCGTTTTTGAAGCGGTGAACGAAGGCGCGGAGCGCGGGCTGCATGCGCAGCATGAGCCCGCTTTCTTCCTGTAGGGGCGGGATAGCATTCCCGCCCGAAGTGACAGGCTGAAAAGGGCGTGGATACAGCCGCACCCCTATGGGTTCAAAGAGGCGGCGCAGCGGCCTGCGCTCAGCACCTACAGTTCGTATCCAGCCTTTGAGGCACCCTGCGCCGCGCTTGTACCTATGAAGAGGCAGTGGTCAGGTATCCAGCAGACTGGTGATAGGCAGAGCCTCGATCCGGGCGATCAACGGTGCCACAACTGACTCCTGCCAGAGCCTTCCCTCGACGAACTCATCGAAGTTGCGTTGGTACAACGGCATGACGACAGATTGTGACTCTTCGTACGTGAGTCTGAAACTCCCATCTATGCTACGAATTGTGCTAAGGTCAGTCCTGTTCTTGTTAAAGGCCATGACTTCCGTTCGGAGTTCAGTGCCTAAAGTCTTGAGCTGGTCAATCAAGGCAGGTTGTCCCTGGCTTTCAAACTGCTGCGCCAAGCCACCAAGAATTTTGACTAAGACCAAAAGGCCGTGGTTTGCTTCAGTCGGGGTAACGTTGTCGGCCACCGTGCAACGGCACTGCATTTTCAGCCGTTGCTGCGTGACATCAAGCCTCGCCGGGAGGGGTATCTCTTCGCGCAAATCCGACCCCAGATTGCGCAACGCCATTGTGACCCCTATTGTTGTGTGGCTTGAGCTGTGCATCGCGATCGACCAATGCAGATACAGGCTTCCCGGCACGTCGCCGGTCATTGCCTGTTTGAAAGCCAAGGCAACAGGGAAGAGGTGCGTGGCGCGGTTGATCTGACAAGCATTGCCGGCTGCAATGTCTGCGTATGCTTGCCGAGCACGGCCTGTGCGGGCGAAGTGGGCCGCCCGCTGGTACCAGGCCTGGGCCCAGTCAGGGCACAGCCGAACCAACGCGTCATGGAAGCCATCAAGATTCAGTTCCAGCTCAGCCAGTACATCTTGTGCCTTCGCCGCTTGCAGTTCGAAGAAACTAAGCGGCAGCGCCTCATACCGAAGATCGCGCCAGCGCGGCGCACCACCCTGCTTCTCATGCTCATCTTCCGCTTGCCGGCTGTGCTCGCGCCATTCAATCTGCTGGCTGGCATAGTCCGGTTCCGCAATCTGGTAAACCTCCAGCAAAGGAAGCAAAGTCGGCAAGTCAGCTATGCCGCGCCGATACGCGGTGATCAGCGGTGCAAATTCCTCGGGGCGGAACTCGTAGTGGCTCAACTCCTTGTCAGTAAGCCAGCGCCAAGCCTCACACCAATGGATAAGTTGCCAGTAGCGCGGGTCATGGCCGAACTCTGGTTCCCAGCTGGTGAGCAGCTCGGCGTCCAGGATTTCGGGATGGACAGCTTTGCGTTCGTTGGCGAAATGATCTGGGTAAAGCTGCCGCAGATTCTGCAATCCATCGTGGCCCCACGCATCAGTAAGACGCGTCAACTCCGCTGATAGGGCCACCTTATCACTGCGAAGATGTTCGAGCCGAAAGTGCTTGATCAACAGCTCAACATAAGCCGCATAGTAGGCGGCGGCATCCGGGCTTCCCTGCGCTACCGCTTGGCTGTACCGATCGAAGAGTGCATCGCCGGTCTGCTTCATTTCACCCAAGATCATGGCTGGATTCTAAACGCTGGCGTGCTTGCGGCAGTGCCGCGCTCCGAAACTCCGTTCACCAGCAGCAGCGGGGCCCAAGTCGCGGACGAATCGTCCGCGCTCCGAGAGGACATCCGTCCGCACCTGCAAAGAGCAAGGGCCGCATGTCTGCGGCCCTTGCTCGATGTGGGTGTTTCCAGTTTGGTCCCGGGTGCAGGACTGCCTGCGGGATCCGGAAGGTGCACGCACGCCTGCACCCTGCAAGACGGGCGGGGACAAGCCCACGCCCCTACAGAACACCGGTTTCATACCGGTGCCACCGCTACGGAGCCAGGATGACCACCTGGCGGCGGTCGCGGTCGCCGATCAGGTAGCGGCCGTCGGGGCTGATCGTGATGCCATAGATGTTGCGCACATTGCCGTCGCCGTCGCCGTAGGGCGCCAGGCCGCACATGTACTGCCACTCGCCGCCCGCCTGGGCCGGCGGCTTCAGCTTATGCATCAGGCCGTCGCTGTCCCAGTAGTAGACATACACATAGCCCGCGGGGTCGAGCGCCAGTACGCCGCCAAGGCCGAAGCCCGGTACCCATGAATCGATCAGCGCGCCGGTGTCCGCGTTCAGACGCAGGATGCGGGACTGGTTATTCCAGGGCCGGTCGAGGATGAACAGCCAGCCATGGTCCTTGTCCAGCACCATGTCGTCGGCGTTCGTGTTGGCCGGATCGGGCAGCGCGATGCTGCGGCTGTAGCTGCCGTCGTCAAAGACCTGAATACGGTCGTTGTCGCGGTCGAGGGCGTACAGCAGCGGGCCGTCCACCGCCATCGCACCGTTGCCCTTGAACTCGGTGGGGTCCGAGCCCCAGTCCACCCCGAGAACCTTGTAGTTCTCGAAGTCGTCGCTGTACTCGGTCAGTACGGTATAGCCGTGGGTGAAGTAGAGCTTGTTGTTGGTCCAGGCCACGCTGCTTGGCGTGCGGTCGAGACGCCCGGTCAGGATATCGCCGTCGATGCCGGTCTCCAGATAGGCGCTGTCCAGCACCTTGTTCCTGCGGCTCATCACTGTGCAGCAGTAGGTCGCGCCATCCAGCACCGCAAAGGCGCCGTCGCTCTCGCGCACCGCGAAGGCCTGGGGCTGCACGAACTCGCCAGGCAGCGGGTTGTAGTCGCCGATTCCCTGGATCAGCATGCCGTCGGTCTTGTTGAAGATGCCGCTGCGCTGGTTGAACTCATCGCTGACCAGTACGCGGCCGCCGGGCAGTGCGGCGATGCCATAGAGACTCCAGAAATGGCCTTCCTCGCCCAGCGGGCTCGGCAGGTTCAGGCTTGAGCCGTCGGAGAAACCGCCGTGGCCCCACTCGGCCACGAAGTTGTGGCTGGCATCAAAGCGCAGCACGCGGTCGCGCTCGCGGTCGGTGACCATCACCGAGCCGTCGGCAAAGGTCGCCAGGCTCAGCGGCTGGCGCAGCTCGCCATCGCTGGGGTCAAGGTCGGCCGAGCCGTCGTAGCTGTCCAGCAGGCTGCCGTCAGGGGCGAACCAGAAGATGCTGTCGGCATAGTCATCCGCCACCACCAGGTTACCGCTGGGGTCGAGCTCGACATCATTGGGATGCTCAAGAATCGCCTCGCCGATCACGAGGGTCTGCACGCCGCCTTCGAACTTGCGGATGCAGTGCGCGTTGGCATCGCTGAGATAAATCACGCTGCCCGAGCTGTTGGCGGCCAGGAACCAGCCGCCGTCAAAGACCGCGTTGACCGTGTCATAGTCCAGCGCCCAGTGCGTCTGGCCGGTGGACTGGTCGATGCTGTAAACCTCGGCACCGCCACCCTGCTTGACCAGAATATGGCCGTCGCTGAGCACTTCAATATCCTCAGGGCCGTCCAGCCAGAACTCCCGCAGGGGCTGGCCTTCCGGGTCATAGACGCTGATGCGGCCCGCAACGCCCTGGGCGATGTACAGGTTGCCCTGCAGGTCCGTCGTCACACCGCGGGGCTCATACATTTCAAAGCTCTGGTACAGGGTCTTGCCCACATGAGCCCAAGTTTTCGGCGGGGTGGCCGGATGCACAGTCACCACCGGGGCCGGAGAAGAAAGCACCGCACCGACCTTGATCTGCACATCGTTGCTGACTTCCACCTCGGCGCTCAGCGGCACGCGAAAGCGCAGGCCGGTCGCGCTGACATCCTTCACGTGGTCCGCCGGAAGCTGCTCGCCGTTGTACAGCACCTTCGTGTTGCTGCCGGCGGGGTCAAAGCCCGCGCCCTCGACATAGACCCAGAAGCCCGGGTACTGCCGCGGCGGGAAGAGCTCATCGATGAACAGGCTGTAGGTGCTGGAGGCCACCGCCTGGTTGCTCAGCGCGCTCTCAACCTGGTCGCCGACGACCGTGGCCACCCGGAAGTAATAGGTCTTCCCGGGGTCAAGCTCGGTCAGCTCATAGCTCGGATTTGGGCTGGGCGGCACAATCGCGTCATTGGCGCGGGTCACCAGCGTACCTTCGGGGAGGCTGAAGCTGGCGGTGGAGTAGTAGACGTTATAGCCCAGCAGTCCTTCCGCGGCGCTGCCGTTCCAGTTCAGGCGGATGCTGCCATTCAACGGCGTAGCAGTCAGGCCGGTGGGTGGGGTCGGCGGCGGGTTCTGGCTCAGCTTAAGCTCAAGCTCCTCCACCACCACCCTGCTGTCAGTGCCGGGGTTATAGCTCAGCACCACGGCATAGGCATTGCCGCCGGGCGAGACATAGTCGCCCACCTGCGGTCCACTGGGCAGCAGCGGCAGGGTGCCCAGCACGCTGCTGAAGGGGCCGCTGAACTGCCAGCGCCCTGCGCTGTAGTCCGCGATCCCCAGCCAGTACTCCGCGCTGTCGACGCCGGTCTCGACCCGCAGTTCCACAGGGTACTTCGCGTCTTCTGTCGTGCTGAACTCATAAATCGCCCAGGCCAGCCCCATGCCGCCGGCATTCTGGCCATCCAGCACCATGCGGTTGCCGGAGATCTCCGCGCCGCTGTAGGCATCAAAGCTCTCCGAACCGTTCATCAGCAGTGCTGTCTGGCTGACCTCGCGCTCGCCGGCGGGAATTCCCGGCAGCGCATCGCTGCCCGCCGGTCCGGTTGAGCGCGGCGCGTCGTTCGGCGCGCTGAGCGCCGCACTGTCGACCTGCTGCGGCGCCAGGCTTACAGCCGCGCTGTCCCCTCCGCCGCAGGAAGTCCCGAGCAGCGCCAGTCCCAGCAGGGCCAGCCCCGCCGTGATCAGCCCGCGCGGGCCCCTTACTTTTTCAGCAGAACCATGCCAGGCTCCGCCACCCGTGATGTGCCTGGTCATGCTTATTCCTCGTGAGTCGTGTTGTCGATGACTGTCGCCTCGAAGTCCTCAAACAGGCCGCGCAGATCGCTGAATCCGGCGCCGCCCGGCTTGAAGGCCGATTTGCTCAGGTCGATGTTGTGCTTGACGTCGATACGGGCGTGGCAGCCGGCGCAGGTGCGGGTCTCGCCCGGACGCACCATGTTGAACATGCGCTCGCGGACAGCCACCCGGCCCTTGCCGTCAACCAGCTCCCAGGTGATCGGCGTGTCGGCCGGAATGCGGATCCGGAAGGAGCCGTCCGCGGCCACCGGATACTCGCCGATCATCGGGCCCTGCGACATCGGGGCAAAGTTGCCGTGATCGAACTCCAGGCGATCCGGGTCGCCGGTCGGGATACCGCGGGTCTTAAGGGCCTGGAACACGCGCACCTTCCAGGGGCCGTCCTCCGGCAGGGGGTGGCCCTGGCGCATGTCGCCGTTACGGTCGAAGATGTTTTCACAGGCGAACTCGCCCCAGCTTTCAACGCCCGGGCGGATCGTTATGTCGGGGATCACCGGCGGTACATCCCTGCGGATCAGCGGGGTGCCGCCGATCTCCCAGATGCCGGCGCCGTCGCAAACCTTGGTCAGCTCGCCGCTGCTGCCGTCCATCACATACAGGCCGAAGTCCGGCGGCACATCGGCATCATTGCCGTGGTCTTCCCAGACATCCCCCGGTGCATAGCTGACCAGAATGTCGCCGCCTGGCAGCTCCGTCGGGAACTTGTAACGGCCCAGCGTGTTCTCCGGGCCGGAGTCAACAATCTCGCGCGGGGTCAGATAGCGATAGGTCGGGAAGTCCGGGTTGCCCAGCGGGTCAACATCCAGCACCGCACCGGCGCCGTAATTCTCGTGGTGCGCGCGGCCGATGCCGGGAATGTCAAAGTTGGTGTGCACACACAGCAGGTGGTTGTCAGCCCGCTCGCGGACGTCGATGAAGCAGTCCACGTTGTCGCGGGCGATGTGGCTGCCAAAGACCGGGAAGGCATCGGTGCCGTCGGGGTCCATGCGCCAGATGGTAAAGCGGTTGAAACGCGGGCCCTGAATGTTGATGCGCGTGTCCCAGGAGACGAAATAGATCTGTCCGTTGCGCGCCACGATCGGGCTGAAGCAGCCGTCAGATGCCAGGTGAACCAGACGCTCGGTGCCGGTGAAGGGATCCAGTACAAACATCTGCGGGACTTCGGAGCCGGAGTCATAGAAGTCGCCGACGCCGAAACGCTCGCTGGTGAACAGGATGCGGCCGTCCGGCAGATAGGTCGGCTCGCCGTCGTCGTACTCGTTGAAGGTCAGCTGGGTCAGGTTCGTGCCGTCGATGTTCATCTCAAACAGCTCGAGGTCATCGCCGCCGAACTCGCGCATGGTGAACATGATCTTCTTGGCGTCATAGGAAACTTCCAGGTCCTGCATCGGGCGGTCGGTGATCGCCAGCAGCTGGGTCAGCGTTCCGTCCGGGTCAAGGCGCATGATCGCCTGCTCCTGGTAGTTCCAGGGGCTCTGCAGGTTGCGGAAAGTCTGCATCGGGCCGGTCACCCCGGTGGGGTTCTGGCGCACGAAGACTATCGGGCAGGGCAGCACGCCGGGGTCAATGTCCGACACACCCATCGAGACCTTGTTACCACTGCCGCTTGAAGCTTCGTAGTACACGGCCTCGCCCTTGGCGCCGGCGCCCTGCAGGCTGATGCTTGCCCCGGGCGCCGCTGTGCCAACCTGGCTGCGCGTGCCCTGCGGGCCAAGGCGCATCAGCTCAGCGTTGCGGTCGACGGATAGGCTCAGGCCGTCGGGGTCGCGCTTGATGCTCGCCACCACTCCCGGCTTCAGATCATCAGCGCTGGCACCGTCAACGCGGCCGGTGACAGGAATGCTGCGGCCGACGTTGTTTAGTGCGTCGTCCTGATTATTGTTGGCGTCTCCTGCAGGGGTGCCGGCCTTATTGCCGGAGCAGGCTGCAAGACCAAGGAGCAGGGCCAGGCTGAACACCCCGGCCACGATTCTGCGGCAAACCATCCTGTCCTCCTGAGAATAACCCCGCCGCCGCTGCCCGCGGCGCGAGGCCTATGCCCCAAATCAGTTCGGTGAATCTGCAGTCCTTGCCGGACTGGCCCTAACCTGCCCCGGCCTGCTGAGATGCGGTCGCAGGGCACCTATGGAGGTATAACAGTCCGGCAACGCGCCCTCCCGGACTTGAACCTTCTTTTAACCTAAAGCAAAGCCGCGCTACACTAAAAGCGACTCACCCAGGCCGCAGAATACCTGAACCGGGAGTCAAGTGTGCACCTGCTGGAACTGGAAACCGGAAGGGCTGCCGGAAACGGCGGCGCTTCTGCGGCCGCCCACACCTGGCTCGTCTTCCCGGGCTGGGGTGAAGACGAGCGCTGCTGGCAACAGGTGGCCGCCCGGCTGCCAGCCGCGCAGCGCATGTTTTGCGTCCGCCTGCCCGGCTATGGCCTGCCCGGCGCACCTGTGCCCCTCAGTCTCTATGCATTGATGAACTCACTTGACGAGGCCCAGTCCCTGCTGCCCGCTGGCCCGCTGTGCTACGCCGGGAACTGCAGCGGCGCCGGGCTGGCCCTGCTGGCCGCCGAGCAGCTTGAGCGGCCCGCAGAGCGCCTGCTGCTGGTCGACAGCTTCGCGGCTATGCCGCCCTACTTCCAGCTCCTACTGCGCGGCGCGCTGGGGCGCATCTGTTATCTCGCCGCCTTCGCCAACCCGCTGGGCCGCGGGGTGACCAACAAGGTCCTCAGCAGTAAACGCAAAACCGAGACCGACATCATGGGCGCCTTTGCCTACAGCAATGAGTGGGTCAACTATCGCTATCTGCAGCTCTATGGCCAGCTCGGCAAGCTGGAGGACCACACGGCGACAGCGCTGGCGGACGGCGGCGCGCCGGACTTCGTCTATGGCCAGCGCAGTTTCTCGCTGGTGCGCAAGGCGCTGCCGCGCTGGCAGGCAATGTGGCCGGGACTGCGGGTTCATGAGTTGCCCGGCGTGGGCCATCTGGCTGTGCAGGAAGCGCCGGAGCGGATCGCGGCGATCATGGTGGGTAGCGCCGCGTCAGCGCCGCTGAGCACTGCGCACTAGCAGGCTGCCAGTAACACAACGCAGTTGCCGAGGCCTGTGCTAAATCTATCTGTGCAAGGCGCGGACAGCGTCAGCACAAATTCGCAGGAGCAAGGCATGGCGGCAGGAAAGACAGGCGCAGCAGCAGCAAAGACGGCGGTTAAGACGGCAGTAAAGTCCGCCGCGAAGACGGCAGCGAAGACAGCAGCAAAGTCGGCGACTAAGACAACAGGCAAAGCTGCCGCAAAGACTGCTGTGGCGGCCGCTCCCTTTGCGGGCTTCAGCAAAGCGACTCTGGCCTTCTATAAGGGCATCGCGGCGAACAACAAGCTTGAGTGGTTCACCGAGCACCGCGACGAGTACATCGCGAACGTGATCACGCCGGCCCAGGCCCTGGTCAATGAGCTCGGCCCAAGGCTGCAGAAGATCAGTCCCGGCATCGGCTTCCACCCCGACTTCAACGGCAAGGGCAGCATCAAGAAGATCCAGACCGACCGGCGCTTCAACCCTGACCGCACGCCCTACAAGACCTGGCTGGACATCATGTTCTGGGAAGGGCCGGCGCCGGTGAAGAAGGAGAACCCGGCCTTTTATATCCGTCTGACGGAGAAGAGCCTCGGCATCGCCTGCGGCGCGATGTACTTCGAGAAGAACATGGTCAAGGCCTGGCGCGAGGCGGTGCTGGACAAGAAGCTGGGCCCTGAGCTGGACAGTATCGTGAAGAAGCTGACCGGCGGCCAAAGTGCATCCGCCAAGAGCGCATCCGCCAAAAATGCACCCGCGAAGAGCGCATCCGGGGGCGGCTATCAGATCTATGCCGAGAGCCTCAAGCAGCTTCCGCGCGGCGTGGATGCAACGCACCCGCTGGCGGAATACACGAAGTACGAGTCATTCTGCCTGGTGCGCGAGACGCCGCACCCCAAGGAGCTGTTCAGCGCCGGCTTCATCGCCTGGTGCGAGGCGAGCTTCAAGGAACTGCTGCCGCTGCACCAGTGGCTGCTGAAGGTGTATCAGAAGGCGTATTCGTAACCTTGGATTTGTAGGGGCGTGGGCTTGTCCCCGCCCGGCTGTTTGAACCTGTAGGGGCGGACCTTGTGTCCGCCCGTCTTTGTAGGGGCGGCGTACAGTCGCCGCCCGTCTTTGTAGGGCGTGGGCTTGTCCCCGCCCGTCTTTGTAGGACATGGGCTTGTCCCCGCCCGGCTCTTTGAATCTGTAAAGGGCGGACCTTGTGTCCGGCCTTTTTTGTAGGGGCGGGATAGAATTCCCGCCCTCTTCGCCATGAGCACCAGGGCGGGGATGCTTGCCCGCCCCCTCAGGATAGATACGCCTGGCCATGCCTGGCGCTCCTAGCAGCAGCGCGACCAAAGGTCCGCGCCTCTCTTGTTTCGCGACCATCTGAGCCTCCAGATTGCCGCCCCCCTGCGCCTGTGTTGGCGCGGCCCTCACAGAACCAGGTGCTTTCTTTAGCTAATCCGATGAATATCCAGTCGGCGTCGGCCACTGCCCGCAAACGCGGGTATAGTTTTCTTGTACGGCTGTGAAAGAGACGTACGGCTGTGATAAGAGATCAGCAATAACTGTTTTGGGAGGTCTTCGATGAACAGGATGGTCATGAGAGTACTCTCTCTCTCTCTCTAGCAATGCTGGGCTTAACGCTCATGTTCTCCTGCGGCGGCGCTTCAACGTCTCGCCTGCAGGCGCGGAGTGCAATCCCCGATACACCTGCCCCGGGCGGCAGTGTCACCGATGGCAGTGCCGGTCGAAGCGCCGGCGATGTCCAGATGAACGACGGCGGCTTCAACGGCGGCGAAGGCGGCGGCGGCGAGAGTCTGATGGGCGGACCGGGCGGGATCTACGATGAAACCGTAGATTGGCCCATAGTTTCTTTTACCGATCCACGCGATGGCAGCACCTATGACATCGTGGACGGTCGCGTAATTGTGACCTTCCTCAACCAGCCCGTGTATCCCGTGGTGGACGACAACTATTTTGACGTGCCGCGTCTGCCGATTGACCCCTATTACACCCAGTTGCAACAATCCGGCTTCGCCACACCACCTTCCGGCGATCCAGCGGTAGCCGCATTCGTGGCTACTGAGAGCCTGGTTGTCATTTCCGAGTGGTGGTCTGTATCGGCGCTGGCCGCTATCCTGCCACCAGGCCAGACTGTCGCCGACGCGGTGGCAAGTTGGCCGCATGACTACCCCGCCTTGATCATGTCGGTAGATCCTGACATTGTGCAAAGAAGTGATGTTTTGCCACCTGTTGGCACCAATCCTGACGACGACCGCTTTGCGTCGATTTCCGCGGACCCATACGACTGGCAGTACGCTGTTCGCCGTGCCGCGGCCCAGGACATCAACATCCAAAATGTCTGGGATGTCATGGTCGACGGCAACCATGAGCAGGAGAGCAGCAGCTACCAGGGCATCTACGTTGCGGTGATGGACACAGGCGTTGACTATGACACCGGCATCAGCCTCGGCGCACCAGTCAACCAGGACCTAGTTCGCAACTCGGCGGAGTACGGCTGCAATGTGGGTGAAGACAAGAAAAACAGCACGACATTCAAGCTGCGGACTCTTGAAGGTGGCGAACCCTGGCAGTGGCAGCAGGACAAGAGCGCCAACTACGCCAAAGCAATCGGACATGCTACCTGTGTAGCAGGGATCATCAGTGCTGACGTCAACAACGACCCCAACACCACTGAGGATAACCGCGACATTGCGGGGGTTGCCTACAACCCGCGCTACTTCCCGGTCGCCATGAAAGTCGATGTCAGAGTGGACTCGGAGGGCAACCCCGGCAGCTCACATTCAACAATCACAGTGCTTAACGCCTACACCGCAATCGGACTGGTCAAAGGCGTCTACACGAAGGCCTCTGAAGGCTTTCCCGCAAACATGTATGTTCCCAACTATAACATCGAGGTTGTGAACTGCAGCTTTGGACATTTGGGCAGGGTCGGCGCGGCCGAGCAGCTGCACCTGGACATTCTGGGTAACAAGATGCTCTTTGTCGCCAGCAGTGGGAATGGCGCAAACGACGGCTCTTACACCAATGGCGAGAACATCTACACAAAGTTTCCGGCCAAACACGCTAAGGCAATCGGCGTGACTGAGCACAACGCCTCCGGCCAGCGGACGTTTGGATTTTTTGGCTCAGAGACCGACATCGCCGCCCCTGGAGTTTACTGCTGGACCTGCGATATGCAAGGCAATAACAGCTATGGACAACCACTTGGATACAGCAGCAAAGCAACGACGCAGTTCAGCGGTACATCCGCCTCATCTCCTTACGTTGCTGGCGTTGCAGCTATTGTCACTGGGAGGTTCAACCTCAACCCATCGCTGATTCGGCACCTGATTGTGACCAACGAGCGGTCTATGGATGGTGTTGACACGGAGAATGAACTAGCCAATGTTGATGCCGTTGACGCGTTCAACGCAATGTACTAGCAGGAGGGAAGGATGTTTAGATGCGACTTGGTTGTCGGTTTGCTTGCCGTGACGCTGTCACTTACCATTTGCGCTTGTGACGTAAGTGGTGGGCCGCCACAAGGTAACGATCCTATTGATCTGCAACGACTTGCGGATGTCGATGCGTGGGCGATCACTCCGTCCGGCCCGGACAGTAGGAATCTCCACGGACCCGTGCCGCGTGAGGTCGGGGTGGTGCTGGGCTTCCAGGGTCATCTGTCTGATGTAGGAACAGTAAAGCAACAGATTTCCCGCTTCGAGATCAACTGGGGCGACGGCGGGGGCTGGGTCGATGTGACCGCCGAGGCTTACGAGTGGGACTACGTCTGGGGCGACGGAGTCGACCCGGCTCATATCAGCCGCCACACCTACACGTTGCCAGGCACCTACGGCATCACCGGGCGGGTTACCTTCCGTAAGGATGGCGAGGTGGTTGTGGCGTCAAACACTGAAACTGTGGTAGTTAGCGCGGCGCCTTGACATGCGCGCCAAGCATGCATCTCGGCGGGAGGGCGCAGGTTCACCCGCCGGGCTAATCCTCCTGGCTTCAAAAACAAGGGTCGGCTCAATGTCGAGAAGGCCATGGACGGGAATTAGGAAGAAGAGAGTGTCAAGCAACAACCCAAGTCATCGCAAAGCTGCCGCATATCGCATCGCGGCTGTGGCGCTGCTGCTGCTCTGCGCCTGTACTGCCGCAGGCTGCAAGTCTGAAGGCGGGACTACTCTTGAAATCCTCCGACGTTACTCCATTGTGGGAGTGATTGCGGCAGGCAATGCAGAGCAATTGAACAGCAATGAAGTGGTGGGCGCCGTGCCAGTGAGCATAGAGGCAGGCTACTCTTACGGATTAGGGGAAGCAGATCGCGGAAGGACGAATCTGAGGTCGATTGTAAAGGTCGAGATTAACTTTGGCGATTCCCCACTGTGGATTGACTGTACATCTGAATCACACGCGCATTGGCGGGGCGACCCGCCGCCCGCGCAGAGCAACTTCGACCACACCTATACGCAGCCTGGGGAGTTTCTGGTGGAAGTGCGCCTTACATTCTGGGATGGCGAGGTCTTGAATAGCCTGAACAAGTGCAAGGTCACAGTGTCGCCTCCTGCAGGTGCCTAGTAGGTCTGAGTCCCGGTAAGTGGAGGGCGGGCATGGAGGCCCGCCGGTTCTTAACCGCAAGAGCCCTTGGACCCAAAGTCCGCCCGTCTTCATAGGGGCGGACCTTGTGTCCGCCCTTCTTTGTAGGGGCGGCGCACAGTCGCCGCCCGTCATTGTAGGGGCGTGGGCTTGTCCCCGCCCTGCTGTCTGAATCTGTATGGGCGGACCTTGTGTCCGGTCTTTTTTGTAGGGGCGGGATAGAATTCCCGCCCTCTTCGCAATGAGCACAAGGGCGGGGATGCTACCCCGCCCCTACAGGATAGATACGCCAGGCCATGCCTGGCGCTCCTACTGAGTCTTACTATCTGTTATAGTAGCTCTGCGGTTAAACAGAGTGCCAGCCTGGCACGTCTAGCCGCCATGAACGGAGCGCGCATGAAGAAGGATCAGAAGAACAGCGACCCCAAGCAGTCCAGCGCCAAGCAGTCCTCGCTGGGCCCCTTGCAGCAGGCGGTGCTGGACCATATCCTCGAGCACCCCGGCTGCACGGTGCGCGAGGTGCTTGACGCGCTGAACGCGTCGAGCGGGCAGAACTATGCCTACACCACGATCCAGACCGTCTGCGACGCGCTGCACGGCAAGAAGCTGCTGGCCCGCCGCCGGGTCAAGCTGGCCTTCCACTACAGCGCGCGCGAGACACGCGGCAGCCTGATTACCCAGGGCATCAGTGAGCTGCTGGCGCGCTTCAAGAGCGAACCCGCGCCGGTGGCCTCCAGCCTGGTCGATGCGCTGGAAGCCGACGCCCCGGAGCAGCTTGAAGCCCTGATCGCCGAGCTGCGCCAGCGCGGCAAGGTCTAGCCTTTTCGCCGCCCTGTCTGTGAGCAATCTGGCATACTAAGAGCGCAGGGGAACGATGCCTGAGCTGCCACCCGCAATCGCCGCGTTAATCAAGGTCTTCAGCCTGGGCTACCTGCTCACGCTGCTGGGTCTCGCTTCGGCTGGACTGCTGTGGCGTCTGCTGCGCCCGCGGCTCTCCCCCGCGCTGCGCGCCGAGGCCGGCTTCTCCCTGATCGCCGGCGCCTGGCTGCTCAACAGCCTGCTGGCCGCCGGCATCTGGTGGGGCGTGGTCAACTTCAAGATCCTGATGACCACCAATTACTTCCACCACCTGATGTATGGCGGATGGGCCAACGGGATCACTGGCACGGGCCTGATGGTCTGCGGGATCAGCCTGATGCTGCTGGCCTGGGGCTGGCAGCGCGGCACCCTGCCCCGGCGGCTGAGTGACAGCGCGCCGCTGGAGAGTGCCAATGCCGGGGGCGGGCGGCTGATACCCGTGCGCGCGGCCAGCGGCGTGGCCACCGCCGCGCTGGTCGGCGCGATCCATCCCGAAATCTGGGTCAACGAGCATTACTGGTCGCGGCTTAGCCCCGCCGAGCGCGAGCTGGCGCTGGCCCATGAGCTGACGCATCTGCGCCGCGGGGACAACCTGCGCAAGCTTTTGCTGGCCTGCATCGGCGGACTCTTCGCCGTGCTGCCCGGTGCGCGCGCCTGGGCCTCTGGTTATGAGCAGGACAGCGAACTTGCGGTCGACGACGCTTGCCGCCGCAGCCATGACGAGGGCGCTTACCGCGGACTGATCGCCGGCGCGCTGGAGTATCTGCTGCAGGGCGCAGCACAGCCGGCGATGGCTACTGTTGAAAGCCCAGCGCGAGCCGCGCTTGCGGGTAGTGCAATGCCTGTCGACAGCAGCCTCGGCAAGCTGTTGCGCAGCCGCTCGGCCCTGGCGCACGGAGCGCTGCTCGAGCGCCTGCGCTTGCTGGCGCTGCCGCCGACAGGCCAGGGCTGGCGCGGGGCATCCGCCCAGCTGCTCGTGCTGCTGCTGTTTCTACTGCTCAGCGCAGCGCACAGCATCGCCATGCTCAGCCACCCCGTTCCGCGCTGCCTGCTGGCATGTTATCTGGGGTATTAGCCAGAAGCGGCCACGCTAGCGCGGCGCTCAGGATGGAGCGCAGGCACCCCGCCTGCACTCTTCCGATGGCGGCTCGAGGGTATACTCCCAGCATGTCTGATATGCAATCAATCGAGGTCCATCCGCAGTATATGGTCGATGAGGAAGGCCAGCGCCATTCAGTCCTGCTCAGTCTGGCTGAATTCGAAGCCCTGATGGAACTGGTAGAGGATCTGAACGATGCGGCGGCACTCGACAAGGCTGTGGCAGCTTCAACCGGGCAGCGCCGCAACATCAGGGAAGTGATCGCTGACCGCAAGCGCGACGAAGCGTCCTGATGTATTGCGTAGAAGTAGAGAGGCCGGCCGAAAAGAAACTCAACAGGCTGGAGCCTCACACTGCCGCCGCTATTGCCGACAAGATCCTCGCTCTTGAAGATGATCCCAGGCCACCAGGCTGCAAACAGATCAAGGGTGAAGGACAGGATGGTTAGCGCATTCGTCACGGCAAGTATCGCGTGCTTTATCTGATCGACGACGCAAAGCGAGAAGTTGTCGTCTATGACGTCGATTTGAGGGATCGGGTTTACAAACGTAAGCGCTGAACCCGGGTCCGCAAGGTAGAGCAACAAAGCAAAGGGCGGAGTTGACTCCGCCCCTTGGATCATTCTCTTTTGTACTAACTAGCAGGCAGGGTGCCTGCGCTCCGGCTACTGGCTCGCGGCAGCTCCGCTGACGAAGTTCTTCACCCACTCGGTGCTCTCGCTCTTCGGGCGCATGATCGGGCTGCCGATCGCGCGGTTGATGATCAGCTGGCTCAGCAGGCCCATGGCGCGGCTGACGCTGAACAGCACGGTGTAGTAGGCGAACTCGGTCAGGCCGTAGTGATACAGCAGCGCGCCGGAGCCGGCGTCGACGTTGGGCCAGGGGTTCTTGGCCTTGCCCTGCTTCTTCAGCACCTCAGGCGCGGTTTCATACAGGACGCTGACGGTCTTAAAGACCTCGCCGTCGCTGCAGTGCTCCTTGCCGAAGTTGTAGAAGGCGGTGAAGCGCGGGTCCTCCGCGCGCAGGACCGCATGGCCATAGCCGGGGATAACATGGCCGCCGTTGAGCAGCTCCCAGCAGACTTCCTCGACCTGCGCGTGGGTCGGCACGCCGCCGAAGCGCTCGATGAGCTGCATAACGAAGCCCAGGCACTCCTGGTTCGCCAGGCCGTGCAGCGGGCCGGCCAGGCCGTTGAGGCCGGCGGAGACGGCATAGTAAGGATCGCTCAGGGCAGAGCCCACCGTATGGCAGGTAAAGGCGCTGACGTTGCCGCCCTCGTGGTCGCTGTGCAGGGTCAGGTACAGCCGCATCATGTTGCGGCAATCCTCGGTCTCGGGCAGGCCCAGCATATGGACATAGTTCGCGGCCCAGTCCAGCGTGGGGTCCGGCGCGATGCGCTCGCCCTTGTTGTAACGCATGCGGTATACACCGGCCGCGACCTCAGGCAGGCGCGCCAGCATGTTCAGTGCGTCCTCAAGCGCGGCCTCCCAGTACTCGTTCTTGCCCATCTGGTGATAGCGCGCGGCGAACTCGCTTTCCTTCTGCATCACCAGGATCGCGCTGTTGAGCATGGTCATCGGGTGGCTGTCCGCCGGCATGGCCTTCAGCACATCCCAGACATAGGCCGGCACTCCCTCGCGCTTCTTCAGCTCGCTGCGCAGATCCGCCAGCTCGGCATCGCCCGGCTCGTCGCCGGTGAGCAGCAGCCAGAGGATCTCCTCGGGCCACTTGTTGGTCAGATCAAGGATCGGACGGCCACGGATAATCAGGCCGGTTTCGGGGCTGACCTGGCTGGTGTCGCAGATCATGCCCATCACACCGCGCATGCCACCAAAAGCCTGGCCGACGGTGACTTCACTGATCTTGGTCTCGCCATGGGCCGCGAGAAGGGCCTTGGTATCTTCGCGCAGAGCCGGAATCTGGGCGCTGAGCTTCTGCTTCAAGAGAGACATCTGTAATACCTTCCTCTGCTACTCATGCCGGGGCCAGACACGCGTTGAAGCGCAGGACGGCACGTCTGGGGGGACCGGCGAAGCCGACGGATTATATAACAATCCCACATACTTTATCGGCGCTCCGCAGCAGCCCTGAGCATCTTTCGCAGCCATGTTGACAGGTACAGGATTGCGGGCTGCAGCCACGGTTTATACCCCCCTCACCCGGCTTTTCGCCTGAATTAATGCGGGTTATCCACAACAATCAACAGACTGGACTGGTATAATTGCACAATGAGCCAAAACCGCGCCAAGACGAACAAGCTTAGCTTCGTCGACCACATCTGTTGTGGCGGCGTGGTTCTGGACGCGCTTGGCTCCGAGGCCCAGATCGTCCTGATTGAGGTTGACAAGGGCCGCCAGCCCCGCTGGCTGCTGCCCAAGGGGCACGTCAACCCGGGTGAGCGCCATGAAGAGGCCGCCACCCGCGAAGTCAGCGAGGAAACCGGCATTCCGGTGGAAAACCTCGAGGTGCTGGCCTACCTTGGCAAGATCGACTACAGCTTCCCGGCTGTTCCGCGCCATGAGCTGCACCGCAAGACCGTGCACTTCTACCTGATGCGCAGCCGCTCAACAGAACTGAGCATCGGCCCGGTAACGCGCGAAGAGGGTATTGCCTCGGCGCAATGGTTCAGTCTGGCCGCGGCCAAGGAACTGGTGCGCTATGACGGCAACCGCGAGGTTATTGAGCGCGCGGAAATGATCCTCGACCAGCTCCTGGCCAAGCGCGACAAGCTGAGTATTTCTGCCTGATCTTCTCTGCGACTGGCTTAGCAACACCTGGCCCGGCGGCCGGCAATTCTGCGTGTAAGGCCCTGCCTGTGACCTGTTGGACATCCGCATGTAATGCTGGATTTAGAGATCCAATCTCAGCCAGGAGCTGAATTGCGAATGAGTAATCAACACCACAAATAGCCGGGCTGATTTCGATTATCCGGGAGAACTAGAGAAATGCCGGCGGCTGCATTTATGCCACAGCCACCGGCACAGAAAATCAGCTTAGATCTCGGCTTCGCCAAGAATCTTGAAGGTGGGAGTGGACTTCTTGCGACCGGGCTTGCCGGTGGCACCACGCAGGATAAAGCCTTTCAGGCGGATGATCTCTTCCTTGGAAATGACCATCACCTGACGGTTGGTACCGTCATAGCCGCGCGCGTTGAACACGGCAATTGGTTCTTTATTGCTGGCGTTAAATGCGCGAATAGCCTTAATCACGGCCAGGCTGTTGCCAACCAGCGTATCCTTGTCGCTGCCGCGGCCCGGGGCCTGGCGCATCCATTGATAACCGGTCTGGTCCATACCCTTGGCCTTGGCAAAGCGCATTGCCAGATCAGTCAGGCTGATTACATCTTTGAGATCCATTCTGCACCTCGTCAGACATCAATTCCGAAATTCAGACAGCGGAATTTTAACATTGACCGGATATATTCGCAAGCAAGCAGTAGATTAAAGGCAGAATTAACAGATCGGGTGAAAACTCGGGCTGAGCGGGATTTGGCAGGAAAAATAGAAAGCCGTTCCCGGGGCAAGGAACGGCTCGTGTATAGAAAGGCGGAAAAACGGGATAGGCAATTTTTGGGTGGGGATTAGGTCGGAATGTACAAAGCAACTGCCTTGTTTCTTCCTGTGGTCTGCCTGACCGTCCTCCCCTGCTTCAGGGTGTTGGGACTGCCGAAAGCCGCCCCGCCGCTCCTGAACCTGTGCTGATTATAGCGGGCGGGAGACATATTTCAAGGCTCAAAGCCCTGTTTTACCTATCGCATGTTTAGTGCTGTGTAGAATTGTGAGCAGCATTTGTGGATAACTTGCCCATCCTGGCCATCAGGACGCTGACATTCATCGCTTCCGCTCCAGATCACTCTACAACGAAGCACATGCAGCGGGGTCCTCGGCTCTGACATCACCGTGGCCGAAACGGGCCGGGCGAGTATAATCGCCCCGTTTAGAGGTACAAACAGCTATGTCAAAGAACCTGACCCGCGCCGCACTCACCTTCCTCGTCGTATTGCTGCTGATCGTCATTGTCGGCAAGCTGCTGGCCAGCCGGATGCCGGCGGCAGCCGCAAGCGGCGGAGCGTATGGTGAAAGTGTCGCCCTGCTGACAGTGGAGGGCGTCATCACGGCGGACAGCTCCATGGGCGGACCTTTCGGCGGCGCGGCCGGAGCAAGCTCAGTTGATCTCTGTGACCGCCTTTACAAGATCCGCGATGACGAAAACATCAAGGCTGTAATCATTCGCATCAACAGCCCCGGCGGCAGCGCCGCGGGCAGCGATGAGATCTACCACGCTGTGCGCGCGGTCAGCAAGGCCGGCAAGCCCGTCGTGGCCTCCATGGGCGACGTCGCTGCCAGTGGCGGCTACTACATCGCCTCAGCCTGCGACCAGATCTATGCCAATCCCGCTACTCTCACCGGTTCAATCGGCGTTATCTTTGAGCTGCTCAACTGGGGCAGTGCTGCGGACAAGCTCGGAATAAAGAGCGAGACCCTGCACGCCGGTCAGTACAAAGACATCGGTTCGCCCTGGCGGGAGATGAAGCCGGACGAGCGTGCAGCAATGCAGGCCATGCTGACCCAGGTGCACGACCAGTTCATTCATGCAGTGGATGAAGGGCGCAAGGGGCTCGACGAGGCAGCCGTACGTAAGCTCGCCACCGGCATGATCTATAACGGCGAAGAGGCGGCGAAGAACGGACTTGTCGATGCCCTCGGCGGCCTGGAGGATGCCAAGGTCAAGGCCCGCGAGCTCGGCAAGCTCCCCGCCGATGCTCCCGTGGAGGAATACGGCATCGGATCTTTCTGGGATGAATTCTTCAGCACCAGCACCCAGCAGCAGCTCGACCCCAAGGCGCTGGCCCAGCTGGCCGCCAGCCAGGCGCTTTCTGCCCGCCTCGGCGAGGGTGGCATTGACTCGCTCGCCCGCGGCCTCTACCTGAATACCCTTCTGCGCGACCTCGTGGTCCGCTAGGCACAGCCGTGGCCAGGAGCATACCGCTGAAGGACGTGGTGGCCCTTTACCGCGCCGTGGGCGATCCGACCCGCCTGCGTCTGCTGAATCTAATCTATGGCGGCATGGAAGTGCGCGTCGGTGAACTCACCGCCGCCCTGGGTCTTCCCCAGAGCACCGTCAGCCGCCAGCTGGCTCATCTGCGCTCCGCGGGC
This sequence comes from uncultured Planctomycetales bacterium, assembly GCA_964512635.1. Lineage (GTDB taxonomy): Bacteria > 4484-113 > 4484-113 > 4484-113 > JAFGCY01 > JADZFO01. The sequence goes on from CAZEJB010000008.1 coordinate 102,539, forward strand.
GTGATTCTGGACCGCCGCGACGGCAACAGCGTCTGGTACAGCATGAATCCCAACAGCCTGTGTGCAACAATCGCCCTGCTTGAAGGCCTGCGCGCCGCGGCTGGGCTGTGCGCAGAACTGCGCACGGACTCACGCAAGCTGGCACGCCTGCGCTCCGGCGCCCGGCAGTGAAGTTTCAAATACTAATGAGACTTATTTTCACGATTTAGTCCGTTTTCAAAAGTTCGACATTGACTTATCTCCTGCGGAGTGCTTTCATTTATCAGACGCTCATACTTCTTGCTGGTCAGGATCAGGCGGGCGTCTCGACAGGCTGAATTTGCGGCGGAGAGTTATCCGTTCGCGCAGGAGTTTCCATGGCACATCACTGCAGTGTCTTCTCTCTTTCCAGGCTGTTTTCAGGCGCAGCTTTGCTGCTGCTTTGCATGACTCTGGCAGCCTGTAGTTCGGCGCAGAATCCCGGCGCCAGCGGCTTTGGCCGCAGCAGCGGTCAGTCGCCGGAGACGACCGTGCCCGCGGGCTTCGGCCAGGGCCTGCCTCCGGTGCCGCTTGATATAGGCAGCAATGCGCGCGGAGCTTCAGTAGTCCAGAGCATTGTCCTGACCGGCAGTCAGACCTTCCAGCGCAGCAGCGCGGTGCTGGACACCGGCACCAAGGCCACCCTGACGGCCGCTGCCGGCGAGCTGCAGTGGGCGATCTATGAATTCACTCCGCTCACGGACCAGGTCTACTCTGCCCTGTTCACGATGACACCTCAGGCAGGCACCGGCAGCTGGATCGGTATCGCCAACTATGGCACTCTGCGCTGGGACTTCAAGGGGCCCTACCCCCAGACTCCCGGATTTGCCGCCTTTGCCAGCCTGAACACCGGCGACTATGTGTCCCCCAGCGGCCATGTCTACCTGCTGGTCGCTTCATACAACAGCACAACGACCCAGGTGACGCAGGTGCAGATTTCCGCCGACGACGGCCAGGCACCGAAGTACGACATCAGCGGTACCGTCGTGCGCGGTGATAACAACCAGCCTCTTGGCGGTGTGACTCTGACCATGATCCCCGGCGGGGCTACGGTCTTTACCGACGACAATGGCCATTACACCTTCACCGATCTCAGCGCAGCCAGCTACAAGATCACACCCAGCGCTGCAGGCTATGACTTCAACCCCGGGCTCCAGACCGTACTGCTTACCAACGCCGATGTCGCCGGCATCGATTTCATCGCCAGTGAAGAAATCCCGGGCTACTCGATCAGTGGCACAATCAGCATCGACACCGGCGGCTTCCTGGCCGGGGCCACTGTCACGCTGAACCCCACCGGCCTGCAGGCAACCACGGACTCGCAGGGTAACTACCTGTTCAATGGTCTGCTGGCCAATAACTACACCCTGACCCCAGGCCTGAACGGCTACACCTTTGCCCCGACCCAGAAGAACGTCGCGCTCTTTGGCAGCGATTCGCCGGCCAATGACTTTGTGGCCACCGAGAACAGCGGACCGCCCTATACCGTCAGCGGCACAGTGACCGACAACAACGGGGCGCCCATGGCCGGCGTAAATGTCTTTGTCCCCTTTACCAACCGCATCACAACCACCAATGCGCAGGGGCAGTACAGCATCACCAACCTCGCGCCTGACCCGGACTTCCACATTCTGGCCAGCATCGACGTTTACACGTTCGTGCCCAACATCAGCAAGTTCAACCTCGATTCGAACAAGGTCGTCGACTTCGTCGGCACCCAGCGCAGTCTGCCGGGCACGGTGACCTATGCCCAGCACATGGTTCCCTGGGTGCTGCAGCCGATGTGCACTCCCTGCCATGACAGTAACCTCGACACCGACACGGAGAGGCATGGCGCCCCACTGGGTATTGACTTCGATACCTATGACGGTACATCGACCAACGAAAAGAAGGGCTCGGATGACGAAGCTCAGGCCGATACCATGCCGGATCCCGACGCCTGGGGCAGCCTCACCTTGACGACCTTCCAGAAACAGCTCTTCGCCCGCTGGCGTGAGCAGAACTTCCCGCAGTAGGCAACGCAAACTCAGACTAACGGGCCCCCGCCGCGCCGGCAATCCGGTGCGGCGAGGGCTCTTTATTGCCCGGAGCTAAAATCACGCCGTGACTGACAGCGCCCCCGAACCTCATTACACCACGCCGCCCTTTTCGCTGCGTGCACATGACATGCCGCGCTCGGCGATCCGCCGGATCTTTGAGAACGCACGGCGGCTGCAGGAGAGCGGCGCGGATGTAGTACGCCTGGACATCGGGGACCCGGACTTCGACACGCCCCAGCGTGTACGCGACGGCATCACCGCCGCCCTGTCCGCCGGCAAGACGCATTACTCGCCGATGGCTGGCATCCCCGAACTGCGCAGCGCCATCGCGGGCTATATGGCACGGCGCTGGGGCGTCGACTGCGGCCCACAGCGCATCACTTGCCACCAGGGGGCCACCCAGTCGCTGAACGCCGTGATCCAGCTCTGCTGCGATATCGGCGCGGGCATCCTGCTGCCAGAGATATACTTCCCGAACTATATCCAGCAGGTAACCCTTGGCGGCCTCAAGGCAAAGTTCTATGAGCTGGACGAGCGCTTCATCCCGCGGCTCAGCGATCTGGAAGCGCTGATCGATCCGAGCACGAGGGCGATCCTGATCAACACGCCCAGCAATCCGACCGGCGCGCTCTTTCCTGAAGAGACCGTCCGGGCGCTCTATGACTTCGCCGCGCGCCACAATCTGTGGATCATTTCCGATGAAGCCTACTGCGAGTTTGTCTTTGAGGGGCGTTATGTCTCCCCGCTGCAGATCGACTGGGAGCAGCCCGAGGCGCAGCGGCGGGTGATCGCGATCTACTCTTTCTCCAAGGGCTTCGCCTGCACCGGTCTGCGAATGGGCTGGAGCGTCAGTCCCAGCGAGGAGATCGCCAACCAGTTGATGGTGATGAACGAGCCCTTCACGGGCAGCCTGACAACCCCGCTGCAGTACGGCCTGGTGCACGCCTTTGATGAGGACGACACGCCTGCGCGCATCGAAGCTCTGCGGCCCCGCTGGCAGCTCGCCGGTGATGAGCTGAAAGCCGCCGGCCTGCCCTTTGATCCACCCGAGGGCGGCATCTTCTTTTTCGTTGACATCTCCAGCCTGCGCAGCAGTGACGGGGCCCCAATGAGCAGTCTGGAATTCTGCGACCGTGCACTGAATGAGGCCCATGTGGCGATCGTGCCGGGAGCCGGTTTTGGACTGCAGCCAAGCTATGACGCCAGCGGCCGGCCGAGCTTTGCTCCCGGTGCTCATGCGGCCAGCGGTTTCCGGCTGTGCTTTGCGGTACCGGAGCAGCGCCTGCGCCTTGGTGTTGAGCGGCTGAGGGCCTTCATCGCCAGTCTGTAGCAAGTCGCTGGGATTTTGAGAACAGTTCTAAACGACAAAGGCGACTTCTGCGGTATGATTTATTATCTCGATGCAAGAACTAGTCGCCCCGGGACGTCCCCGCTGCTCGCAGCGTCTGACCAGTATGCCGATAAGCCCGATCTGGGAGATTGTTCGACTCGCCGGACAGTTGAAACAAGACGGGGAGGATGTACTGCGTCTCGACATTGGTGCTCCGCCTTTTCGTCTTCCCGGAATCATCTCGGCCAGCCTTGAAGACGCCTTGCGCAGCGGAGCCACCGGCTACAGCGCACCTGGCGGCATCAGCGAATATCTCCACGCCGCTGCTGTGCGCACACTTCAACGCTTCAAGGGCAGCGCTGAGCGCTGCGGCCTGGATGCCAGGACACTCCAGCCCCGCATCGTCGGCGCCCAGGGTGGCACCCAGGCGCTGATGGCGGCGGTCTGCGCCGTCTGCAACCCCGGCGACAACATAGTGCTGCCTGAGGTGGCCTGGACTAACTATGTTGAACAGGCCCTGCTGGCCGGCGTGGAATCACGTTTCTACCAGCTTGACCAGCACATGCTCCCGATTCCATCCAGCCTCGAAGAGCAACTGGATGAGCGCAGCCGCGCCTTTGTGATCAACTCGCCTGGCAACCCCTCCGGCGCAGTCATCCCGCCGACGCTTGTGCGCGAGCTGCACCAACTGGCCGTCCGCCGCGGGCTGTGGCTCATCGACGATCTGGCCTACTGCGACCTCGTCTACGAGGGCGATTACCTGACAGCTCTGGAGGTTGACTGGGCCAGTCCGGAAACTCAGCGCTGCGTGCTTGGCATCTTCTCCTGCTCGAAAAGCTACAGTGCCCCGGGACTGCGCCTCGGCTACACCGTTTGTCCTGACCCTCAGCTGGCCTGCGACCTCGCCGGGCTCAACGACCCGCTGATGGGCTGCCTCACCACGCCGCTGCAACTGGCGATGGCCCAGGGTCTGCTCTACGACGACCCGGCGACGCGGGCCGAAGTAATGCAGCAGCGCTGGCAGGAGGCGCTTGATCTTGCTGGCAGCCTCGGCCTGCAAGGGCCACGGCCCGGCGGCGGGATGTTCAAGCTGATCGATATCAGCGCCTCGGGCCTGCGTTCGGTGCAGTTCGCTGTCCGCCTGCTCAAGGAGCAGCAGGTCGCCGTGGTGCCCGGTGCGGCCTTCGGCCTGCATCCTGCCGGCATGGGACCGCGCGGCCTGCGCTTTGAGGTCGGCAGCGAGGCCGACAAGTACGTGCGGGTCTGCTTCGCGGTGGAGCCCGAGGTATTGCGTATCGGCCTTCAGCGTCTGGCCGCCTTCCTGGAGCAATTGAGAGCGGACCGCGGCTGAGTTATACTCTGCCCAGCACTGATGGTGGGGGTATCCGGCTATGTCGCGGCACTGCATCAAACTGGCACTGACTGCTGTTCTGCTTGCATCGGCTGTGTCCTGCGGAGGGCATCGCGGCGGCGGCGGAACCACGCCGCCGGTTGATAACCACCCCGGCAACCACAGCGGCGGCTATAACGCCGGTTACCAGGACGGCTATCAGGACGGCGTGTCCGATCGCTTCCACAACAACCCCTACTATTAAGACCCCTTTTACAACAACGGCTATTACGACCCCTTCTATGGCAGCGAAACCTACAGCGGCGGCTACTACTCTTCGTCAAGCTCGGACCACCGCGGCAACGGCAGCGTCTACTACGGCAGCGCCTACGATCCGCAGACCAGCTACGAAGTGGCGCCAAGCGGGGGCGGCGTCGCCAGCCCCGCCCTGTCCCCGGGCTATGGCAACCTGCCGTCCAGCGGGGCGGGCAGCGACGGCGTGCTGGACAGCCTGGAGCTTGAGCTGCTGCAGATGCAGCGGCCGGTTGGCGTCAACGAGCTGATCTGGGCCGACCTGAAGCAGGCGGCCAAGGAAGCCGCGCGCAGCGTTTCGCTCAGCGGCACCGGCGCGCGCGACCCCGGCGAAGGCGGCCGGGTGACGGACTTCACAGTGCAGCCCGGCAGTGAGCCTTATCTGATCCGCTTCAGCTGGACCTACCGCAACGACGGCGACTACGACCTTGATGGCCGCGTTCGCGCGGCGGACATGGCCCTGGTCGGTATCTGGTATGGACGCACTGACAGCGACCCCGACTGGCAGCGCGCCAAGGTCGCCGATGGCAATGGCGACGGTCGTATCAGCATCGCCGACGCCAGCGTGATCGGCATTAACTACGGCAGCCAGGTGGATGAGTACTTGCTGTGCACCGAATACCGCGACTGGAATGGTGATGGAGTTGCGCAGCAAGCCGACATGGCTGCAATCGGTATTGGCCTGGGCGATGGTACGCTCCAGACTTTCCACGTAGCCCTACGTCAGTCCGAGGCAAGCAGTGCTTTCCTCGATGCCGAGGCCTTTACGCAGGCCCAGGACTTCAATCAGCTCGGTCCGTTGGTAGTTACTCACCGGGTCAATTTTTCCGAGGGCGCGATCACAGCTCCTGGTCAGGCGCCAAGCTTCACCCTGGTCGTAGATGAGCTTGGCGTGACGGGTCGAAAGGCATTCAACGAGGGCAGCTTAACGCTGCAGGATCTTGATCTCTTTGGCCCCGTGCCGACACTTGATCAGCGCACTTTTTCCGTAGCCCCGAACCTCAGCGGCAACGACCAGCAGCTGCCGCCTAGCACCACTCTGCCCGATGGGCGAGTATCATGGCCTAGTGGCCCCGGGGGTAACCTCGTGCTGTTCACTGAGCCTAACTGGTTCTGATTACCAGCCCACGTCGGCGTGGGCGGCGACTAGGCTGTTGAAGGCGCTTGCCATATTGCCGAGCAGCTACCAGATGGTCTTGACCAGTCCAGAGGCGACAATCTGGCGGTCCTTGGTGGCCAGCAGGGTTTCCTCTCCGCTGAGTTGCTCCAGTCGCAGGGTCGCGGCCACGATCATTCCGTCATGCATTTCGAGTCCGTCGGGCAACGACAAGAGTGTCTCAATTGTCACAGGCAGGATTTCGGCATTTAGTTTCTTTTCGATCTGCCCAATCAAGTTCAATGGAGCAGGAGAGCCTGGAATCCGCCTGAACAGATAGATCAACTCGGCGATAGAGATCAACGGTATGAAGAAGGTGTTTGCTGGTGAGTTAAACTCTGTCCGCAGTTGTTTGCTCAATCGTGGGTCATCTTGCAGGTGCCAAAGCAAGGTATGCGTATCCAGCACCAGCTGCATGTCTATTCGTTTTCCTTCACGGGCTCGTCGTCTTCAAGGCCATCCATAAGTCGCAAAAGCTTGTCAGGGACTCGGATCTTCACAGCTTCGATTTCCTCTTCAGTACAAGATGGCAGGTGCTTTAGCCAGCCCTGTAGGTCGGCAAATGTCCCGCTCTTCCCCCCCAAGCGGCGGCGCAGTAACTCACGCTCAATCTGATCAAGTATTGTGCGCATTCGTGCCTGCTCGGCCTGCAGGTCTTCCGTGTTCATCTCTTCAAGCTGAATAGACATCGCTAAATGATACCCGCGTACTCGACAGGAGTGCCAATTCGCATTTACAAATTACCAGCCCACGTCGGCATACGCCGCAGCGAGGCTGTCGAAGATCTTCTTGCCGTCGGCGCTGCCAAGCAGCGTCTCCACTGCGTTCTCCGGGTGCGGCATCAGGCCCAGCACGTTGCGGCCCTCGCTGAGGATGCCGGCGATGTTCTCGATGCTGCCGTTGGGGTTGGCCGCCGGGGTCACCTTGCCCTGCGCGTCGCAGTAGCGGAAGGCCACCCGCCGCTCGTCGTTGAGCGTCTTCAACAGCTCCGGGGGCGCGAAGTAGTTGCCATCGCCATGCGCCAGCGGCACGCGCAGCACATCGCCGATCTGCATCTCGCGGGTAAAGGGGCTGTTTTCGGTCTGGCACTTCAGGTGCACCCAGTCGCAGCGGAACTGCAGGCTGGCGTTGCGCAGCAGTGCCCCCGGCAGTATCCCGGCTTCGACCAGAATCTGGAAGCCGTTGCAGATGCCGATGGTCAGCCCGCCGCTTTTGGCATGCTTCGCCACCGCCTCCATCGCCGGTGCAAAGCGCGCCACGGCTCCGGTGCGCAGGTAGTCGCCGTAGGCAAAGCCGCCCGGCAGAATCACGAGATCCGCGCCGCCAAGAGTGCTGCTCTCATGCCAGACCGGCACGGCCTCCCAGCCCATCACGTTCTGCGCCATGTACAGCGCGTCGTGATCCCTGTTGGTACCCGGAAAAATGATGACGGCGACTTTCATTCCTTCACTTCTCCCACGGCCAGGGTCGGAGGTTTCAGCACTGAGCACTGAGCACTCAGCACTTCCCCTAAGCCTCCGCAGACAGCTTCAACGTATAGTCTTCGGTGATCGGGTTGGCCAGCAGCTTGTCGCACATCGCCCGGGCCTTCTCGCTGGCCGCGGCTTCATTCTCAGCGCTGAGCTTCAGGATCAGGTACTTGCCGACCTTCACGTCGTTGACGCCCTCAAAGCCGAGGTGGCCCAGCGCGTTCTGCACGGCGTCGCCCTGGGGGTCAAGGATGTCGGCGCGCGGCCGGATATAGACTTCACAAACAAAGTTCATGGCGGGGTATTTTAGCGTGGAATCCCGGTAGGGGCGCACAGAGTGCTCCCGGCCCCGGGCGATTCGTTGCTCAAGTACTCAAGCTGTCCGGCAAATGCCGGGCGCACTCTGTGCGCCCCTGCCATGCCTAGCCCGGCGCCTCGATCTCGAACAACACATCCCCCGCCTGCACGCTGTCGCCAACCTTGACGTTGATCGCGCGCACGGTGCCCTCGATCTTGCTGTCCAGCTCGTTCTCCATCTTCATCGCTTCCAGCACCATGACGATCTGGCCGATCTCGATCTTGTCGCCTTCCTTGATGCTGACGCCCAGGATCTTGCCCGGCATCGGGCTTTGCATCTTGGTTTCAACAGAGCCGCCGCCGCCGTGGCCGAACTCCTCCAGCAGGCGCTCAAGCTGCTCCTGCTGCGGGTTCTTCAGATCGCTGCGGAAGGTGCGGTTGTCGTGCACCACTTCGACGATGCGGCCCTTCTCCTGGTGGAACTCGTAAAAGCCCACCTGGTCGTTGATCGCCAGGGTCATGCTGCCGGGCTTGCGCTCAATCAGCTCAAGGCGCACCTCGCGGCCCCCAAGCTCCGCGATGAACCAGCCCTCGCGCTCGGGATGAACCCTGAGCTCCAGCTCCAGGCACTCGTCGTTTATGCAGGCGAAGATTTTCATTTCTTCTCTTCGGAGCGCCGGTCGACAGACCGGCATCCCATTCTTCTCTTGTATTGGCAGGGCTTGTCCCGTTCCTGCCTAAATTGGTGCGGCCGTTCCAGCCCCCACCGGTTTTCAATTGCCGGTCTGTCGACCGGCGCTCCGTTACCGCGGCAGGTAACTCGTCGCCCCGAGGCGGCCGACGATGCTCCAGCGCCGGCCGGCCTCGCGGTCGGCGGCCTGGTTGCTCTGGATCACGGCCGTGCGCTCAAGGTAGTACTCCAGCGCGGCGGCCAGGGCGATGTGCTCAACGTTCGTCTGCTCACCGGGGCTGCGGACCATCTTCGCCACCGCCTCGTCCGAGAAATGCTCCTCGATAAAGCCGGTGTGGAAGTCGCCGCTGGTGAAGACCGGGTGCTCAAAGACATAGCGGTGGAAGGGGATCGTCGTCCGCACGCCGGTAATGATGTACTCGCTCAGCGCCCGTCGCATCTTGGCCATCGCGTCGGCGCGGTCGGAGCCATAGCAGATCAGCTTGGCCACCATGCTGTCGTACTGGCTCGGGATGGTGAAGCCCTCATAGGCGCAGCTGTCCAGGCGCACGCCGCCGCCCGCCGGCGGGATATAGCGGTTGATCCGGCCCAGCGCGGGCACGAAGCCCTTCAGCGGGTCCTCGGCGTTGATGCGCGCCTCAATGGCCCAGCCGCGCAGCTGCACGTCCTCCTGCTTCACCGACAGCGGCAGCCCCGCCGCCACCCGGATCTGCTCGCGTACCAGGTCGACAAAGCTGACCAGCTCGGTCACCGGGTGCTCAACCTGCAGGCGCGTGTTCATCTCCATGAAATAGAAGCGCCCCTGCTTGTCCAGCAGGAACTCCACCGTGCCGGCGTTGTAGTAGTTCGCGGCCTTGGCCAGGCGCACCGCCACATCGCCCATCTCGCGACGCAGCTCTTCGGTCAGCGCCGGGCTGGGGGCTTCCTCGATCAGCTTCTGGTGGCGGCGCTGGATGCTGCAGTCGCGCTCGCCAAGGTGGATCACGTTGCCGTGCTTGTCGCCCAGCACCTGGAACTCGATGTGCTTGGGCTGCTCGACATAGCGCTCGATGAAGATGCTGTCGTCGCCGAAGGCGCCGCGCGCCTCGTTCTTGCAGCTTGTCAGCAGGCGGCCCATGTCTTCCATCTTGCGCACGACGCGCATGCCGCGTCCGCCGCCGCCCGCCGCCGCCTTGAGGATCAGCGGGAAGCCGATCTCTTTGGCGATCTCCAGCGCCTTGGCCTCGTCCACCGGGCCGTCGGAGCCGGGGATCAGCGGGATATTGGCGCCGCGGGCGATCTCCTTGGCCTTGACCTTGTTGCCAAGGTCCAGGATCGCCTGGGGACTGGGGCCGATGAAAGTGATCCCATTGGCCGCGCAGGCTTCGGCAAAGGCCGGGTTCTCGGACAGGAAGCCATAGCCGGGGTGGACCGCGTCAACCTTGAACTTCTTGCAGATCGAGAGGATCAGCGGGATGTTCAGGTAGGTGTCGGCCGGGCTGGTACCCGGCAGTTCCTCGGCGAAGTTCGCCAGCACGATGTGCAGGGCGTTGGCATCCGCCTCGCTGTAGATCGCCACGCTCTCGATGCCCATCTCGCGGCAGGTGCGGATGATCCGCACCGCGATCTCGCCGCGGTTGGCGACCAGGATGCGCTTAAACATAGGCCAGCCTTAGCATTGGCCTATTGTACCTGTTGGGCCGGTGGCACTGATCCAGATAGACAGCGGCTTACCGGATCTCGCCTGACCTGAACCCCTTTCACGTTCCACCGAGGGGCCCGTAATGAGAACTCAGAAGAGATCTTGGTAAAACCGTCCAATGCGCTTGTTTTTTTTTTTGCTATGTTAGGATAACGAATCCTGAACTTTTAAGGAACCTAGCATGCGATACAAGCCGATTGTGCTTTATGTCTTAGTTGCCTTTGCGCTGTTCGCGTCTTGCACACAGGAGCATTCAGCATCTGGTACCGACACTGCATCACAACTGAAGTCACCCCCAGTGGAGTCGCCATCAAGCTGGCCTGACGAGAACCAAAGGTATTTCGCAGGCTCTGCGCCTGCTTTGGCTGATTCTGTGAAGGCGCTGGATGCAGCGGGCAATCCCTATGCTCAGGAATACCAAGATTGGGATCGATGGATAGCAGATAATCGCATACAAGGCACACCAGACTATGAGTCCTTGGCCGAAAGCTCTGACGAAACCGTGCTATTTACCTATGCGGATAAAAATGGGTATCCCCTGCCTCTTCTACAGCTGGAGCAAGACCTGGAGTCAGCTGCAACTATGGGAGATGCTGAAGGATATCAAAAGGCTCCCAGGAAACACATCTACGCTGTTGGTGTGATGAGCCCTGAACTGCGAACTGAGCTTGATCGAGCCTCATTGGCTGTAAAGGCAAAGTACTACCCACATGTTCCTGATTGGCTTGGCTCAAATCCACCCAAGGCGGCAATGCTACTGGCGGATGGGCGCGTGGTCACTGAAGGCGATCTAGGAAGTGTCAAGGATCACTCTGTAAGTCATGGCTCAGAGTTTCCGGCAGACCAGAGTAATTTTGTTGAGTTACCCGGTTACATCCTCTGGAGTAAGGACGGTAAGAAACTAGACTCGACGGACGGCAGCTGGCTGAACCTGATGAGCGAGAACTGGGCCTCAGCAATGTCTGACTACTATGGCCGCGGTTGGACTGGAACGCTGGAGTTCTACAAGCACCACAATCAGGGTTACTACAGTTTTCCGGACAAACAAGGTTCAATTCTTGCTGTCTACGACTTCACAGGCAAGCGCATTGAAAATCCCGATTCCTTGCAACCGCGGGATGAGCATAACTTCATGCTTATTTCGGCTGAGAAGTTGAGTCTATTGCATAAGGCTCAAACAGAATAGGCTGGTGCAGGTCGTAATTAACTGAGTTGCCTGAGCTGCACTGCTATCAAACTTTACGGGGGTACCGATGGGTAACATTGCCAGACTCACCTGCTGGGTCTTGACTGCTTTGGCAATCTGCTGTTTATGGCCACACCTTTCTTTCGCAGGTCCGGACACAGGCTGCATTATCGCGTATACACCTACAAGCAATGCCTTTGGTCAGGTTAGTTCAGGCGTCAATCTTTGTGACAATGATGACGCAGTTTGCCGCTGGTTTGGCTACAGTGCATGCGGCACCAACTGTCAGCTTTACGTGTGCTTTGGAGCGACGCAGACTGATTGCCTGGAACCTTCTATAACAGTGGTCCAATCACCTTCGCCCCCAATCCCTTGCGGGCAGTTCGCAGACGTTCCAATCTATTGCAGGCCGTCAGCTGGGTCGTTGCCACCGTTTGTGGTCGTCTGTGAAATGCCACAGTGTGGTTCATGTCCAAATGTCAACTTGCAGCAAATTAATGACTGGAACAGTGGAAACTATGTAGATGTTCGTTACACGTGTCTGCATTGCAATTGCTAGGACAGCAGTTGATGGCTGAGCCGGGCGGTTTCTCGCGGATCGCCGAGTTGCACTCGGCATCTCTTGGGAGCGCAGGTGCCGAGCCTGCATCTTGAGCGCCAGCATCCCCTTCACAGACGCAGGCAGAACTGCTGCCGGGTTACCATGGACCTACTCCTGCTCAAAGACGCCGAGGACATAAACAGAAGCGTCCCTATACCTTTGCCCTTGCGGAATACCCGCCATTCCATCCGGAACAGATGTCAGCAGCATAACGAACTGCTTTCCCTCGCTGGCATTAAACCGGACCACTCCAGCCTGTGCGCTGTTTATCCTGGCGGCCTCTTCGTCAAGGCTGAAGCCTGCCTGGCTAAGCTGGGAGGTGAAGTGCGCCTGGACATCGCTCCATGTTGCCTCGGACTTGAACCTGACTTGCCATGCAGCGGGAGAGTCTTCGATCTCGACGATTTCAGAACGCGCTGGCAGACTTAGCCCGCGTACTGGGCAAGTGCTTAGTTGGACTGTCTCTTCCTTGTTGCAGCCGATCAGGCACCAAAGACACAAGGTCAGGAAGCCAGCTCTCTGAACGATACTCACCAGGAGATGATAGCCCTGTCCCACGGAACCGGATTTCATGAGGTTCCGCCCAGAGCTCCATGGCGGAAGCTGTGCGCAACCGTCCGCCGCCCGGCTTTCACTCCTAAGTTCTGCAGGGGAAGGCTTGTCCCCACCCGACTTAGACCGAACCCATGTCTTGCAGGGGTGGGGCCTGTCCCCACCCGGCTTTCATTGGGCCGCCTTGATATGCGGCCGTCTTGCCCCGCCAGGGATTTCTGATGCATTTCTTCGTGCCTTTGTGCCTTCGTGGTTAGGAATTCTTGAACCACAAAGTCACAAAGGCACGAAGCAGAACCAGACTCTGCCTCGGCTGCAGGCTAGGCGTCGGAGTTCACCGCGATGCCCGAGCCGCCGCAGTACCAGCAGCTCATGGGAGGTGCATAAACACCCGGCGGCGGCATCAGCAGCAGCATCGAAGGCGCCATAGCGAGCGCGGCCAGCGGCGGGGCTGCGGGCATGGTGGTGGCTCTTGGCGTGATCACGGTCGTTGACCTGCTCAGCCCCGACCCCGGCGATGTGTTGAAGGCCCTCAGGCGCGGCGGTAGAATCATTGACGCCGTCGATGATGGCTCTGACCTCAACAGGGCGATCAACAAGCTCGGCGGCGGCGGTGGCGGACTAGAAGGCGGCGTGGTCGGAGCCGTGAGGAGGGGCGACGGGGTATTCCCCGAACATTGGCGAGATTTGCCTTCGCAATGGGCTCATTGGACATCAGATCACAGTTATTGGTGGAATCCAATGCCAGGCAAGCAGAAATCATGGCGGGTTCGTGTTGACAAGAAGCCTCACTTGAGCGATATGTACGGAGAGACTCGCCATTTCAACTCTATTCACTATCACGTTTACCAATGGAACGGCCATCGTTGGGTGCCCGTCGAACCTCCTGGCTATGTTTGGACGGAAGGACGAGGGTTTCTCCCAGGCGAGCGGTATCCTTGGATGGATTGACAATGAACATGACAAACCAACTTGAGATAGGCATAGATCTGAGAGATAGGTCACTGCTGGCCTTCCAACTCAGTGATGAGGTATTGCAGCTTGAATTCGGTTACAAGAAGTCAAGTCATCGTATCCGTTGCATATATCCTCGCTATGTCCAGCTTGCTGGATTCATTGGCGCTGATGTAGAGCGTGCCTATTTGAAGGATAGACATATAAGGCTTCATCTCGAAGAGCTAAGGTTCATTGTGGATGCGGCGATGAGTCATCTAGGGTCTACAAAGGAACCTGATCGGGATGTTTTTGTTCCTTCTTACAAGTGCCTTTGCGTCGAGTCCCATCATGATGCAGAGTTTTTGATCGTCGTGGCTGACGAGATCATAGTGGACCTTTTGACAGAGGATTTGATCTAAGCTGTAGGGAGGGCCATATTGGCCTTCAGAGGCACACGCCCGAAAGAAGTTTAACAAGCACGTCGTTGCTCCTGGTGCAAGAAACGACCTTGGGAAACTATACGGAAAGGGTGAGAAGGGTTTCCGCGCATATCACGAGGATGCAATCTACATAGCCTCAGGTGATAGCGGCGCCAACTACAAACCACTTAGTGGCACCAGGGAAGGATGGTACGATGCAGTCACAGGTAGATTCGTGATTGTAGATAGTGGCTGGATCATGACAATGTATCGAATTACACAAGGACAATGGGATGACATTACATAAGCAAGCAGATCAATCATACATTGAACTACTTCAAAAGCGTTTCATTGAAATAGAACCAGATGGTACGCATATTGCCGCTCTGATCACCGCGTGGAGAGAATTTGTCGAATCATGTGTTCAAGGATACCAAGATGAGTTTGCGGAATTTCAATCGGAGTTAGAATTGCGTGATGTCATAGAAAGCCTCATCATAGATCAATATTTAAGCGAAATGCCTGAACATCGCTATTTTGTCAGCGCTATCAATCAGATTGATGAACGCTACCGAGACATACTGATTGCAGATCCGCCTCAGCCGCTTCGTCACAAGTCAGTGTGGTGGTGGAGATCAGTACCAAAAATAGGGGGTTCGTCGCTTTACAAGTGCTGCCTTAGTCAGGGATTCCCAATTGAACTGGCAGTTCGTGAATGACTTCAATCAGTGACGCAGAAATAGCATTATGTGCCTGGCTCGAGCGACTGGTAGCGGAAGATGATTCATTATGAGATAGATGATCAGAAGCGTACGCTGCCAAGCATGCCTCTAAGCACGTCTATTGGGAGCTTGTAGATATCTGAGACATGATTGAATGCTCGATTAGATTCTGACCTTTCCGCAAAAGCTGTGCCAACCTAGAATTTGTTGTTTTAGCTAGAGTCAGGACTACTCGAAAGAGTTCTGGAACTCTCAAACTTCCGCGGCTCTTAAAGGTGCAAATTGTTCCTGCGCCACGCTAGGCTAAACTGGCCACCGCAGCAGTGGGGGCGTACTTGGCGTGATCACGGTCGTTAACCCGCTCAGCCCTGACCCCGGCGATGTGTTCAAGGCCCTCAGGCGCGGCGCTAGAATCATTGACGCCGTCGATGATGGCTCTGACCTCAACAGGGCGATCAACAAGCTTGGCGGCGGCGGAGGCGGACTAGAGGGCGGCGTAGTCGGAGCGGTGAGGAGAGAGGGACGAACATTTCCTAGTGACCCAGACAACTTCCTTCCAGGTAGACCGTACACCCCTATAAATGCTGGAAGACGGTGGGGGCCAAATGGAAGGATCAAGTTCGAGTACCACTACAACGATGGTAAAGGGTATCCGCATTGGCATATTGAAGAAAAGTTCAAGCCAACTATTGGGAAGTCTAGATGGAGGAAGCACCCGCACTATCCTCATGAGTTTCTTCCGGGAGATGAAATTCCTGAGGAGTTCTGGGACTGGATAGATAAGTACTGACCAAGTACGTCTGGAGGATGTCAAGATATGGACAAGTTTATAGACGCAGGGAATCTGGAGGTTGAAGTGAATGTTATAGATCGCTTGATACGCATAGAGTTAGATGACTTTGATCGTAGTCAGAGGTTTCAAATTGAATTTGTAGACTGCATGCACGTTGAACTTCTGTTCTCCAAGATCATTGAGTGGGATGAGTCAGATCTCTCGAATCTCACGCAAGGCATTATTGAGAGTTCGCCTGCGTATGGCGGCTTATTCGCCTTTCGAGTCATGTTCGCAGATGACTCTGTACTGCACGTCGAATGCAATAGCGTTGTGCAAAAGGCCATCTCAGGGTTTGGGGCCGCTGGCAGGTTGCCAAGCACTGACTGACTGAGTCAGTATTTTGAGTAACTACCGTCTGAGAAGGGTTTGCGAGCACGCTCTTCGTCCTTCCGAGGAGCTCTAGCGACAACGTGAAGGATGGTTCTAGAATTCGTCGGCTCAGTCGTGGGCTTGATTGTGGCACCATAACTGGGGCATCATCCATGCCGCTAATGAGGCGAAATAGCAGCAGCACTCAAGGCACAATCACCAGCGCGGCAGGCGGGGGTTACAGGCAGAGTAGTTGCCCAGGTTGTCTTTGGGAAAATGGACCTGCTCAGCCCCGATCCCGGCGATGTGTTGAAGGCCCTGAGGCGCGGCGCTAGAATCATTGACGCCGTCGATGGCGGCTCTGACCTCAACAGGGCGATCAACAAGCTCGGCGGCGGCGGCAATTAGTGGAGACTGCTCCAAAACAGAGAGGTGAATCTTGGAGAAATGGAGGTCTCAACTTAACAGCGTGATGAAGCTGGTAATGCAGCCCGGCTTGTTTTTCATCCGTATCGACGCGCCTTTGCATGCCATAAACCAATTTAGATTGTGGTGCAGAGAGCTGGGATACACCTCACTTTGGATCGACTCCGAGGGCCCAATATCCAACGCGAATCAACTTCGTAATGCATTTTGCAGGGAGTTACATTGGTACGGAGACAGAGGGTTGCCAATGAACTGGGATGCATTCAGGGACAACCTTCTTGGTCCGCTTGAGCTGCCACCCAGCGGGGTCATCTTTTACTTTTCGCATCTCTCTGAGTTGCATGACAATGATCCGGAAGCAGCGGAAATTCTCGTATTCACTTTGCAGGAAGTCGCAGAGTACTGGGCGGAGCAGGGGTATGTTATCAAGACAGTCTATTCTTGGCCTGAAGACTTAGAACTGCCAACCAGCTTTGCCCCAGCATAAGATTGCTTTAGGCATCTTGGTACGCCCGGGAGCTTGTCTGGGGCGGCGAACGGACCGATAGTTCAAATCGACAACAGCCGGACTGCTCTCCGAGCGGCGGGAGGGGCTGTGGCAGTGATGAATGCTGAGTAGAGAATCCAGAGCGCGCGGATCGGGCCGCGCTGCTACTGGAATGTGGCCCCGGCCGGCAGGCCGGGGAACAGCGCCCGCACTGCCATGCGGGCCCACGCGAGCCCGCGGCGCAGCCGCGTACATTCCGTGCGACGCGCGCAGCGCGGAGCGCGGCCTCACTTGCCGCCTGGAGTTCGAGGCGAGCAGGAGCCTGCAGTCGCCGCTCAGGACGCCGGCCCGGCATTGCGGTCTCCGTCTGGCCCTGCGCAAATGGCTGGCCCCGCTCCGTCATCCGGCATCTCTCTTGGATAGATATCAAGAAACAGTCGAT
>CAZEJB010000009.1:0-103584 GCA_964512635.1 uncultured Planctomycetales bacterium
TAGACCTATTCTGGAGTTCATTAGCTCAGGAGTTTACGGCGCCGACCCACCGGACAGCTCTCCGAGCGGCGGGCGTGGCGGAGTCGGGTTCATTTGAGAAGCGGCAGAGGCATGATTTAGTCAGGCTGGAAGCGGCTTCCAGTCCCTTGCTGCCCCTTATCCGTAATCAGGGCCTTAGTAAGGGGCAGATTGAGCTTTGTTTCTGGCTGTGTTAGTTTGTGTAGGACTTCGGATAGCTTCAAGCAAGGACCACCATTACAGCGGACATGCCGCCATTCGCAAGCTCATGGCGGTCCTGGCTACGCGGGGCCAAGCCCCGCAGCGTCTCGGATAGATACGACGGCCGGGGACAAGCCCCGGCCCTGCGATGATGGGAGCGCAAGACAGAGTCTGGCGTAATCCTGGCGCCAGTCTATAGCCAGCGCTCCGGGGGACGGCCGCATATACATGCGGCCCTGCAGAGAATGCAGGCTAAAGCCTGCGGTCCCCAGCGGGCCGAGGCTATGCTCGGCCCCTGCCGCAATCCCGCGCGCAGCCGCAGTCCTTCCGCAGCGAGCGCAGCGAAGCGCGGCCTCCGGTACGGGGCGGCAGGGATGCGGCGAAAGATGGCCGCGTTCCAAAGCTGCCGGCTAAGGCCGGCGGTCCGACAGAGATGCGGAGAAGGCGTCCGGGTTCAGGAAGATGCCAGCCCATCGCTGGCGGTCCCGGATGAAGCCGCCGGGGACAAGCTCCGGTCCTGCAGGACCCGGTCTGCCCCGTGGTTCACTTGTGCTAAAACGCCTGATTTTGCCGGCGGCATGCGATGCCGGACGGTCTGCCGGGGTATCCAGCTTCTGGGCAGGACTGAGGTGAGTAATGTAGAAGGACTCAGCTTGAAAGCATATGCAACTGAGCTTCAAAGTCGAGATCAAACGGTCTGTGTTTCAGTATTCTCATTGAACGGAAGCAAAATGAATTCAGGCTCCAGTGCAGCAGAAAGCGCAATTGCAAAAGTGCTCATCTCGGTCGCTTTTGGCAGCCCCAGGTTAAATCGCCCTGCTACGGACCGGTGAAAGTAGATTTTGACGTTGCTTTTGGCGCCCTGAAGTTAAAACCCGTGCTGGCCCTCAGATCCGGCCCGTCCGAGGATGTTGTTGAATGACTTGCAAAAGCATGCAAATAACAGTCTCGGCTGCTGCAGGCCGTCGGCGGGCTGGCGGGGCTTTGTGCAGCCGCGGCCCCTGGCGGGTATAGTTAGATAAGTGATGGCAAGTGGGAGGGCACCGGCAGTGCTGCGCAAACTCATCCCCCTGACGCTCGCGCTGAGCGCCTGGCTGGCCTGCTCCTGTGGAGGCGGCGGTTCCGCCACCACGCCCTGGCCCAACAACCCGGGCGACGAGATCAAGGTCAATATGGCCGCCGCCACGGCGGCGGTTAACCGCCTGAATGTCTACCGCGCCCAGGCCGGTGTACCCCCGGTGACCCTCGACCTCGATCTCAGCTATGGCGCCCAGGCCCATGCGAACTACCTGGACTACAACGGCATCTCGCTGCAGGTTGTCGGCCTGTCGGCGCATGAAGAATCGCCCGCGATGCCCGGCTATACCACCGAGGGCAAGACTGCGGCCCGCAACAGCGTGATCTATCAGGGTGTGACCGCCCTGGAGGCGATCGATAACTGGACCCGCACCTTCTATCACCGCATCGGCATGTTTGACCCTAATCTGCTGCGGGTCGGCTTCGGCTCGGCCGGCGGCTATCAGGTGATGGACATCAACCGCGGCCGGATGAAGGGACCGGGGGCCGAGTCGGCGGTGGTGGCCTATCCCGGCCCGGGGATGACTTCGGTGCCGACCTCCTTCAAGGAGGAGATCCCGATGCCGGTCGAGGACAGCAAGATGGGCATCCCGATCACGGTGGAGTTCTTCGGCAGCCTCGGCCAGAATATCGACGACGTCAGCGCGACGATCACCGACACCCGCAGCGGCAAGACAATCCCTTACTACGTCCAGCTGCCCTACAACCCGTTGCTGCCGGACTGGCGCTACAACAATCTGGTGGCGCTGATACCGCGGGACCCGCTTCCCGGCGGCACGGTGATCGAGGTGGCGATGAGCGGGCTCATCGACGGCGAGGCCTACTCCGTGACCTGGCAGTTCTCGACGAAGTAGGCAGCGGCCCGCA
This sequence comes from uncultured Planctomycetales bacterium, assembly GCA_964512635.1. Taxonomy (GTDB): domain Bacteria; phylum 4484-113; class 4484-113; order 4484-113; family JAFGCY01; genus JADZFO01. The sequence goes on from CAZEJB010000009.1 coordinate 2,164, forward strand.
AGTGCCCCGGGCCCGCCGTCAAGGGGCGGCGCAGGGCAAATCGTGCTAGCATGGTCAGATTCCCTGGCTCGCTTACATCCTGCTGGGCGCCTTCTGCGCGCTGGTCAGCTTCCTGCTGACGCCCGCCGTGCTGCGCGTCTGCCGGCGGCATGGCGCCTTCGACCCGCCGGATGCCCGCAAGATCCACAAACGCTCGATCCCCCGGATGGGGGGAGTGGCGCTGTTCTCGGCGATCAGCCTCGGCCTGACCGCAGCGGTGGTCGGGGCCTTCCTTGACTGGTTCAGCCTCGAGGTCAGCCAGTCGGCCCTGGTGCCGCCGATCTATGTCGGGCTCTGCGGCTTCTTTTTCATCGGCTTCTTTGACGACATCAAGTCGATCCCGGCGCTGCCCCGGCTGCTGGCCCAGCTCGCTGTGGCCGGCCTGGTGGTCTGGCTCAGCGGCGGCGCGGTCAGCATCGGCGCCATCCTCGGCCATCCGCTCAGCCCGCTGGTCGGCGGTATCTGCACGGTGCTGTGGATTGTCGGCGTGGTCAACACCTTCAACTGGATCGACGGCCTCGACGGCCTGTCCAGCGGGGTGGCCCTGATCGCCGCCTCGGGCTTTCTGGCCCTGGCCCTGCTGCATCCCAGCCTGCCCAACGCCATCCTCTGCGGCACCATCGCCGCAGTGCTGATCGGCTCGGTGCTGGGCTTCCTGCCGCACAATTTCTATCCGGCGAAGATCTTCGTCGGCGACGGCGGGGCTTTCTCGCTGGGCTATTTGCTGGCGGTGACCAGCGTCGTCGGCCTGTTCAAACAGGCGGCCCTGATCAGCTTCTGGATCCCGATTGCGCTAATGGCCCTGCCGATCTTCGACACGGCCTTTGCCATCCTGCGCCGCCTGTTTAAGGGCCAGAACCCGCTGAAGCCCGACAACCGCCATATCCACCACCGGCTGCTGTCGCTGCTTTCGGCGCGCTACAGTGCCCGGATCGACAGCGAAGAGCTGAGCCTGTCCGACCAGGAATGGGTACACTCCAAGGCCCACCCCAGGACGGTGCTGGTGCTGTATGCCATTACGGCGGCCGGGGCGCTGGTTGCAGTCTGGCTGGGAGGCCGGGGATGACCAGGCCGGTTGTAGCCACAGTCTTCGGTACCCGGCCCGAGGCCATCAAGATGGCCCCGGTAGTGCTGGCTTTCCTCGGCGATCCGCAGCTGGAGCACCGGCTGGTGGTTACCGCCCAGCACCGCGGTCTGCTGGACGAGGTGCTGGAGCTGTTTGCGCTGCGCCCGGACCATGACCTTGACCTGATGCGGGAGCGCCAGAGCCTCGAGCACGTTACCAGCGGGGCCCTGAGCGGCCTTTGTGACTACTTCCGCCAGATCCAGCCGGCCTTTGTGCTGGTGCACGGTGATACGACGACGACCTTTGCCGCCAGCCTGGCCGCGTTCTACTGCGGCGTTCCGGTGGGGCATGTTGAGGCCGGGCTGCGCACCAGTGACCTGCGGCGGCCCTTTCCCGAGGAGGCCAACCGCCGCCTGACCGACCTGCTGGCGACGCACTACTACTGCCCAACGCATGGCGCGGCGGTCAACCTGCTGGCCAACCGTGACTATCGCGGCGAGATATTTATCACAGGCAACACCGCGCTGGACAGTGTGCGCCTGGTCTACGAGCGTGAGTATTCCTTTGCTGACGGCCGCCTCGCCGAGTTCGCGCTGCACAGCGGACCGCGCCTGCTGGTCACGGCGCACCGCCGCGAAAACTGGGGCGCGCCGATGGCCGAGATTTGCCGCGGCCTGCTCGCGGCGCTGGAGGAACACCCCAGCGCACACCTGTGCTTCTGCTGGCACCCGAACCCCGCCGTGCGCGAGGTGGTCGGCCCGCTGCTGGGAGAGCACCCCCGGGTGCTGCTGATCGACCCGCCGCGCTATGACGCCTTTATCAACCTGCTGGGCTGCGCCGATCTGGTGCTTTCCGACAGCGGCGGGATTCAGGAAGAGGTGACCCAGCTGCGGCGCTTCGCGCTGGTCCTGCGGGATGAGACCGAGCGCCCGGAAGCCATCGATGCCGGCTTTGCCCGCGTGATTGGCACCCGCGCCGAATCCGTGCGTCAGGCTGTGGCCGACTACCTGCCGCGGTGTCTGGCCGGCAGCCGCCACGGCTCGGGCGGCCACACGATGGATGTGTTGCCCCTGCCGGCTGCGGATGCCCGCAGCCCCTTTGGCGACGGCCACAGCGCCGGCCGCATCCGCCAGGCGGTGCGCTATGCCCTCGGCCTTGAGGCCGCCGGCCCAGCGGATTACGGGGTTTAGGTTTCAGGGGATAGGGGCCAGGGGACAGCAAGACGGTGCTGCTCTGATATCTCCCCACGCTGTCCGCTGTTCCCTGTCACCTCTCTTCTTTCTGTCCCGGGTAACATGTTTCCTGCAACTTCACTTCTTCCTGTCCCCTGTTACCTGTCCCCTGTAACCTCCCACTCGGCGGTCGATATAATTCCGGCAGCCTTGGCGGCTTTTGCCGCCGCAGGAGGGGACTCTCATGGCAATCCGCATTGGCATCAACGGCTTTGGCCGCATCGGCCGCATCGTCACCCGCATTGCGCACGTTGATCCGCGCATTGAAGTAGTGGCGGTCAACGACCTCGTGGACGCGGCGACCAACGCCCATCTGTTCAAGTACGACTCAACCTATGGCCGCTTTCAGGGCACTGTCGAGGTCCAGGGCGGCGAGTTTGTGATCAACGGAAATCCGGTCAGGGTCTTCTCCAGCAAGGATCCGGCGGCGATTCCCTGGGGCGACCTTGGTGTCGATTATGTGGTCGAGAGCACCGGCGTCTTCACCAACGTCGAGGAGTGCTCCAAGCATATTGCCGGCGGGGCGCGGAGGGTGCTGCTCAGCGCGCCGGCCAAGGGCGAGATGCCGACCTATGTGATGGGCGTCAACCAGCAGCAGTGGGCCGCTGACGGCCACCCCGCCGTGGTCTCCAACGCCTCCTGCACCACCAACTGCCTGGCGCCGATGGTGAAGGTGCTGCATGACAGCTTCGGCCTGCGACGGGGCCTCATGAACACGATCCACAGCTATACCAATGACCAGCGCCTGCTGGACAAGGACCACAAGGACCTGCGCCGCGCCCGCGCTGCCGCGGTCAACATCATCCCGACGACCACCGGCGCAGCCAAGGCCGTGGCCCTGGTTATCCCTGAGCTCAAGGGCCGTCTGGACGGCTTCTCGCTGCGCGTACCGACGGTGGTCGGCAGCGCGGTGGACATCACCTGCGAGCTGGATAAGTCCACCAGCAAGGAAGAGATCAACGAGCGTCTGCGCGAGGCGATGCGCGGTGCCCTCAAGGGCATCCTCTTTGTCACGGACGAGCCCATCGTCTCCAGTGACATCATCGGCGACACCAACAGCTGCATTGTGGACGCAGCGCTGACGACGGTGATCAACGGCAACTTCGCCAAGGTTGTCGGCTGGTACGACAACGAGTGGGGCTACAGCCAGCGCTGCGTAGACCTGATTGCCCACATGGAGCAGGTCGCACCGGCGAAGGGCTCGACCGGCGGAGGGGCCAAGGGAGCGGATGGCGGCGCTCAGTGGCAGGCTCTGGCGCGCGAGGACAGCGCGAAGAATGACCCGACACCAAACAAGCCGCCGGCCGGCTGGTAGCAACAGCCGTTAAATGGTGGCCGGCAGGCCAGAGTCTCAGGGCAGCTCGTCAGCTGGTGCGGCGGCCTGCTCAGGCGCGCTCGCTTCCGGCAGGGTCGCGGCATACTCAAAGACGTCCATCTCAACTGCGGGGTTGGGCCAGACGTTCTCCCATTGCCGCGCCAGTTCGCGCTGGCGCACCGAGATGCAGCGCGTCAGCAGCTCGTCGAGCTGGCGGTAGAACTCCAGCCGCGCGAGTGAGATCTCGACGGCTTCCTTGCGGTGGCCTTTGAGGTTGCGGTCCTTCTGACCGCTCAGCGAAGGCAGCTTGCCGCTGCGCAGCTTGTCCCAGACCTGCCGGCGGCTGAGCGCGCCCTTAGGCGCAGCTTCCCCCTGGCGCGGCAGCTCCAGCAGTTCCTCCAGCTTGTAGCCGGTCAGCGTTTCAAAGCGGGTCAGCTCCGCTTCGATGCCGAGGTCGAGCTCATAACGCGCGGCCAGTGTATCTTCAAGGGCTGTAAGCTGGCTTGCCACGGCACTGGCGTATTCCGGCGCCGCCGGAGCACTTTCAGATCCGGCTGCGGACTGCGCCTGACGCCCGAGGTAAAGCGAGGCCAGGCGGCCGTAGGCAGCATCGTGATACTGCAGCAGCGCTGTGATGTGCTCCTGTTCAAGCTGCTGCGCCGCCAGCCTGGCCGCGTCGCTGGCGGCCTCCTTGCCGTTCTCGCTGTTTGCAGCAGCTTCGGCGGCGATCTGCGCGTCAAAGTCAGCACGACGCAGGCGGTCAATCTCGACCTCAAGGTCCCAGGCCAGCGTGTTTGCCGGCCAGAGAGTCTGCCACTTAAGCTGCAGCGCCTGGATGCCGCCCTCAAAGCCGGCACGCTGTTGACGCCACTGATCGAGCCGGACAGCATTGGCATCAATGGCCTTGCTCAGCTCTGGCGTCAGCCGCGTCAATTCAGCGCCGTTGCGCTGGCCAAGCGCCGCGGCGACTTCCCGCACCAGCTTGACTGAGCTGACGCTCTGGTCCTGCAGCGCCTGCCAGGCATCCGCCTGCTGCTGCTGCGCCTCGTAGGCCTGTTTGTAGAGCGGCTCGATCTCAGCGCGGCACTCCCTGGGCGGACCTGGCTTGCGCGGGTAGTCGATGCCGCTCACGCCGTAAGCCTCGCGGCGCGCCAACACTTCAAGGCGACTATTGTGGTACCGCGTCAGCGCCTGCTCGTGCCAATGGCGCGTGAGGCCGCAGCCAGTGGCCAGCAGCACGAAGCCGCTGAGAAGCAGGGATAAGCTGAGGGCGCGCCAGCGCATGGGCAGCTATTGTAGCGAGGCCCTGGAAGCAAAGCCTGGCGCGCGCCTAGTGGCCCTCAGCAATCGGCTCCAGTTCGGCGATGGCTGCAGCAATTCCCTGCACCGCTGCGCCAAAGGTAGCTTCATCAAAAGACAGCTTGATACTGGCAGCCTTGTAGAGATCCGGCAGGCTGGTCGTGCCGCCCAGCGCAAGTCCGCGCTTATAGCTGGCCAGTGCGCCCGGCGCATCACTCAGACTGTTCTGCCAGACCTGGGTTGCGCCAAGCTGGGCGATGCCGTACTCGATGTAATAGAAGGGTACGACGTAGTAGTGCAGCACGCGCTGCCAGTGCCAGTCGCGCCACTTTTCAAGGCCGCTGAAATCGATCGCCGGGAAGTAGCGGCTCCACAGCTCGCCAAAGACTTTTGAGCAGTTCTCCGCATTGCGGCTCTCAGCCGGGTTCTCATAGATCCAGTGCTGGAAGGCATCACCGGCGGCGACCATGGCCCAGATGTAAAGGATGCGGTCGAAGTGTTCGATGCGCGCCCTGGCGGCATCCTTGGCGCTGTAGAAGCCGCCGCGGTCGGTGGTCAGATAAGGCCCGGCCAGCAGCTCCATGGCCATGCTGGCAACCTCGCAGAACTCCATATATGAACCGCGCTGGATGGCGTAGGGCAGGCCATAGCAGGCAAAGTTGTGGAAGGCGTGGCCAGCCTCATGGAAGAGGGTCTGGACATCGTCGTGGATGCCCACGGAGTTCATGAAGATATGCGGCTTGCGGATGACGGGATACTCGCTGCACCAGCCGCCGGGCGACTTGCCAGGACGGTTGGCCAGGTCAAGCTGCTCGCCGTGCAGGGAGCGGAACTCGGATCCCAGCTCCGGGTCGAGCTGCTCAAAGATGCCGGCGCAGCGCTCTTCAAGCTCGCTGACATCGCTGAAGGGGCGCAGTGGCTGACGCTGCAGCGGGTCGGCGGTGACATCCCAGGGTCGCAGGCTGTCGACGCCGAGGCGCTCGGCCAGGCGGCGCATCCGCTGAGCCAGATAAGGCACCACGGTGGCCTCGACACTGCGGGCATAGGCATAGCAGTCGTCCGGGCTGTAGTCGAAGCGGTTCTTCAGCGGCCAGAGGTAGTCGCGGAAGTTGGCGCAGCCGGCGTTGGACGCCATCTGCACCCGCAGGTCAACCAGCTTGGCCCAGATGTCATTAAGCGCAGTGCGGTCCTGCTCCACCCGCTGCACTGCGGCCATGTAGGCCGCCTCGCGCCGCGAGCGGTCCGGGTCCATCTGCAGGGGACGCAGCTCAGCCAGGGTCACCTCGCGGCCCTCGAAACTGACGCTCATTGAGCCGGAGATGCGGTTGTATTCGTTCTCCAGTTTGGACTCTTCGACCTGCAGGGCGACATTGTCTTCGCGGAAGCGCTCGGCCTCAGCGCGCATGGAACGCAGGGGAAACTCCAGCCCGGGGCTGCTGAGGCCGGAGGCCAGCAGCTTCTCCTTGAGGCGCTGGCCGGCCACATAGGCCTGCGGCAGCACTTCGGCCTGATGCTGTTCCAAGCGCCGACGGTTCTCTTCAACCCGTGTGTCTGCACCGTTGATGTTGCGCAGCCGCGAGCTGTGCTCATGGATCAGGTCGTTGATCCGGCTGTGGTCGCTGAGCCACTGGTCCAGGCTGTCGCCGTCCAGCTCGCGCTCTTCAAGCGCTGCATAGAAGGGGGCGTAGTTCTCCCAGTTCCAGTCCAGAACGGCGAGTCCGGTGCTTGGCAGGTTGTTGAAATCCACGGAGGGCAATGCTGACATATGTCCACCTTAGCGCCTGCCTGGAATTGAGGCAAGCGACATTGGCTGACACATATTCAGCTTATCGGCGCTTCCCCTTACAGCAGGTCGAACGCAGCTAAAGAGACCAGCGCCGCGGGAGAGGTAACTGGGCGTCTGCGCTGCGGCCTGCAGCCGTGTCAGGAGCCGATGGCGTGTTCGTCGATGATCTGCGCCGGCGTGCCCTTGCTGCCGACAGGCAACTCGGCCAGCAGCATGCCGGCCACAATCAGCAGTCCCCCCAGGGCGCGCAGGGGGATGAAGGCCTCGCCCCCAAGGGTCCAGGAGAAGAGCGCGCCGAAGACCGGCTCCAGGACGAAGATCAGCGCGGTGCGCAGCGGGTCGACATGGCGCTGGCACATCAGCTGCAGCAGGAAGGCGGACAGGGTGGGGAAGACCGTCAGGAACAGGATCGCCCAGGCGGATTGCGCGTTGCCAAGGCCGAAGCTGAAGGCCGGCAGCTCGGGGCTCAGCGCGTGCAGGCCGTGGGTCAGCGCGCAGCTCAGCAGGCTGAGCACGCCGGTCACCAGCACCTGCTGGAAAGTCAGCACATAGGGGTCGTGGGGCTGGCTGGCATAACGCCCCGTATAGAGCACATGCATCGCGTAGGTAAGCGCGGCAAGCAGGGTGAGTATGTCTCCGCTGTTCAAGCCGGAGAGCCCGCCGCTGAGCAGGAATAACCCGCCGACCGCGATGGCCACCGAGAGCAGCTTGACCGGCTGGATCGGGCTGCGGTCGAGCAGCCAGGCGACGAAGGGAACAAAGACGATGAACAGCCCGGTGATGAAGCCGCTGTTGGCGGCGGAGGTGATGGTCAGGCCCCAGGTCTGGGCGATGTATAGCAGCCAGAGAATCAGGCCCAGCGACAGCCCGGGACCAAGAGAAATTCTGAACCTTGCAGAGGTGGGGCGTGTCGCTGCATGGGCCCGGGCGGGTGCAGGCCCCGACCCTGCAGGACTGCCAAACAACCCCGCCAAGGGGTTCATCCGCCGCGCCAGGATCAGCGGCAGCAGCATCAGCGCCGCCAGTGTGAAGCGGTAACCGACCAGGGTGACAGGATGGACGTGGTCGACGGCATCGCGGACCACAAAGAAGGTGGAACCCCAGATTGCCGCGCAGTAGATCAGGCCAATCGTAGCAAGGGAGCGCGCGCGGGCTGTATTGGGGGCTGGCCGGGACATGCTGCTATTGTAGGGCTGCAAAAAGAGTGCAGGGTCCTTTGAAGTGTTGTTGAGATTCTGCCACCGGGGGTATAAGACCTGGTTGCAGGGCGTCAGAGTGCTGTATCCGTTCTGGAGGTGTAGCATGCCGCGTTTGCTTGTCGCGTTTGTTGCAGTGCTGACAGCAGTGGCCCTGGCCGCCTGCAGCGGGGGCATGGGTAGTGCGCGAATGGAGTCAGACGTCATGATTCCAGAGATAAGCGACCTGCCCGCACCGGGCAGCATTCCGCCGCGCAATGCCAGTGAACTTGGCGGCGCCTTTCAGCGCCGCGGCGGTGATTTCAGGATCGACCTGCCGCACAACGAGCTGGATGCAGCGGGTGACGGCGACGGCCACTTCACCCCTGACGATGCCGGTGCATCAAATCGCCTGGCGAACCTGGCCTTTGGCGTCTACGACTGGAACCTCCCGGAATTCAGCGAGGAGGCGGTGCTGACCATTGACTGGGACACTGAACCCGCCGACGGCGCAGCTTTTATCGGCCTGTCGGACTGGGAAAGAAATGCCTGGCGCTGGCTGGCATTGGATGCCGGCCAGACAGAGGTCGATCTGACGTCTGCCGGCGTAGGTCTCTCTGATGACGGTCGCTTCCTGGCCGTGATGATGGTGCTGGGAAGCACGCCGGCGGATCTGGACAGCCTGGACATGGGCCGCTCCTTGCCCTATGCACCGGTGCCCGTGCTGACGGTGACGCCCGGTGAGGGCATGGCTCCGCTGGGCGTGCTCTATAAGGCCGACGCAAGTTACGATCCCGATGGCAGTATTGTGCTCTACGAGCTTGATCTTGACGGTGATGGCGAGTACGAGAGCAGCAGCCCCGAGCCTTTCAACAGCGTTGAGCTCTTTACCATGCCGGGCAACTACAGCATCGGCCTGCGCGTTACAGATGACAGCGGGCTTAGTGCTGCAACTCACTGCGCCATAGCCGTCAGCGCCCAGGTTGAATGGGAGGAAATCAACATCGGCGCGGGTGAGAACAAGCCTGCCGTGCTCTGGGACTGCAACGGGGTTCCGGCGCTGAGCTACCGACTGGATGATCAGCTGGTTTTCCAGTTGGCCGCTGACCCGCTGGGAGCAGGCTGGCGCGATCCGGTCGTGGTCGACGATGCGTTCGTAGGAACAGACACTGCAAGCCTGGCGCTGGTGGACGGCCATCCGGCCCTGGCTTATGCCCGCTTCGACGGCGTCGACTATGAGCTGCGCTACTTCCGGGCGCTGGACTCGGAAGGCCAGGCATGGCCGGAGCCGGAATACCTCGGCCTCGGCTTAGCTGCGGAGGAAGTTCGGCTGGCCGTGGTGCATGGCAAGCCCGCCATTGCTTATGGTCAGGTTGTTGACGGCCTGTATCGGCCGATGTTTGCCCGCGCCGAAGACGCGCATGGCGACGAATGGGCCGACCCGGTGCGCGCCGATAACGGGGCCTTCGATGAGCTCGGCATAACTTCCAGGTACAACCAGGACCTCTCCGACATGCTGATCTTTGAGGACCGGCCCTGCTTCATCATCCACACCCACAAGTCTGTTGGAAACGAGCACAGCTTTTTGTTCTGCATGGCGGAAGATGCACTGGGCCAACAGTGGAGGGACATTCAGGAAATCGCCGGCCCCATGCCCCTGGTCTTCTACGAGCCAATGCAGCTGCTGCAGGTTGGCTACAGCGGCAACGAGACCCTGATGGCGGCATGTGTGTTCGGGGACGACATTGCAGTTTACCGACGCCCCGGTGGGCAACAGGCTTCGTGGTTTTTCGACGCCAACATCGGCACGGTCAACCTGGAGGCCAATAACATTGAGCTGGCGATGGTGCAGGGCGCCCCGGCGGTTCTGATCTCAGAAGGTGCAATGGACGACTACCAGTTAGCCTACCTGCGCTCCTACGATGGCTTCGGAGATAACTGGGGGCCGGGAGTGCCGGCGCCCTTCGCGGAGTTGATGGACCAGCCGATCGACGGCTATGCCGGATCTGAACTGGGCATGCTGGGCGGGCAAGCGGCTGTGATTGCAGTCTCGTGGGAAGGCCAGGCCTCCCTGTTCATCCGACACTAGGCGCGGCGCCTGAGCGTCACATCTCCACGTCGGGCTTGGCGAAGAAGCGCTTGATGGCATACTTCGCAGTGGCGCGGCCCATCTCGGAGATGCTCTGGGTCAGTGGGATCTCCTTGGGGCAGACCCGCACGCAGTTCTGCGCATTCCCGCAGTCGGCCACGCCGCCAGGCCCCATCAGCGCTTCGAGGCGCCGGCCCTTATGCAGTGCGCCGGTGGGATGCGCGTTGAACAGCCGCACCTGGCTGATGATCGCCGCGCCCATGAACTCGCTTTTGTCGTTCACCTGCGGACAGGCGTCGAGGCAGCAGCCGCAGGTCATGCAGCGGCTGAGCACGTACATCCAGCTCTGGTCCTTCGGGCTCTGGCGCGGGCCGGGGCCGAGGTCGTAGGTTCCGTCGATCGGGATCCAGGCCTTGACCTTGCGCAGGGAGTTGAACATCCGGCTGCGGTCGACCAGCAGGTCGCGCACCACCGGGAACTTGCTCATCGGTTCAATAACGATCGGCTGGGGCAGCTGCTCCACCAGCGCGCTGCAGCCCTGGCGCGGCACGCCGTTGATGCGCATGCTGCAGGCGCCGCAGACTTCCTCGAGGCAGGAGCTTTCCCAGACCACCGGCGTGGTCTGCTGGCCGCTGGTCGTCACCGGCTTGCGGCGGATCTCAGTCAGCGCGGACAGCACGTTCATGCCGGGGGTGAAGGGCACCTCGAAGTCCTGCCAGTAGGGTGCCATGCCCGGCCCGTCCTGACGCCTGATGCGCAGGCGGACGGTCTTGCCGGAAGTGCTGGCGGGGGCAGCAGACGCTGAGCTTGTCGCAGTGGCGGACATGGACATAGCTTACCACCGGCGCGCCCTTGTTCATCTGGCGCGGCCCGCCTTCTGGCGGTGATCCGATGCCGCTCAGCGCTCGGACGGCGGCGGCAGCGGCCGCGTCGCCAGCAGGATGTAGCCCCGTTCGCCGCCGGGTTCAAAGTCGCGCCAGACAGCGCGCAAGTGCCCGGCTTCAACTTCGCGCCACTGCTCGCGGGGCGGGTTGCAGAAGGCGCCATAGCCTGGCTCGCCATCTTCGAAGTTGAGATCCGCCAGTGTCAGCCCCTCGTCGAGGAGAACATCGATCTGCGCCGCGCCGATGTTGCCCTGCCAGGTGCTGCCTGTGGCCAGGGTGTAATTGAACAGGTGCTGGCTTTCCACATTGCTGCCGCTTGCTGTGCTGTAGCTGTGCCCGATAACCACCTTCTGGCGTGGACCAAGATGCAGGTCAAAGGCGCGGCAGAACATCAGTTCATTGAGCCCGGTGTCGCCGCTGGGCTGCCAGGAGCCGCCAAGGCTATCCAGCACCTCAGGTTCCCAGGCGATGCGCTCGATACGCAGCAGCCGCGTTTCGAGCGGCTCGTTGTCGGTGCTCGGGCTGCCTTCAGGGCGCATCCAGGCCTGGAAATCTGCCAGCACCGAGCGGTCATCAATACCGGCGGCCGGGTAATCGCCCAGCATGCTCAGGCCGGGGAAGAGCCATTCAGGCGAGTAGTCTGTTGAATCCGCCGCGAAAAATGCGTAGCGGTAGAGCAGGTCCTCGTCGGGGAAGCCGGCAGTCAGCCAGACTTCGCTCTCGGAGTTGTTCTCGAAATGGAACTCCACCGCAACCCGGCTGCGCTCGCGGGCGAAATGGATGGTGATCTGCTCGGATGCCATCCGCACCGGCATTGCCGGGTCGGAAAGCTGCCGCGGCGGGTTGACGTTGACGTTCAGCGTGGTGTCATTGGCGCTGGCCGGCACGGCTGCTAGCAGGATCAGTGTGGCCAGCGCGAATGGGACTGCGCAGGTAACGCACTTTCGCATGCAGGCAGGATAACACCGCGTGAACCACGTCAGTCCAGCTCAAAGCTAAAGTTCTGATCCGGGGCGCTGAGGCAGTTGCCATAGAGCACCGAAAAGCTCTGCACCTTGACCGTCCGGCCGTCGGGCTGGAACTCCAGCAGGCGCATGTAGCCCTCGCCGCCGAGCTTGCGGAACTGGTAGTTGCTCAGCATCTGGTGCACGACCCGGCCGGAGTCGTTGACCGATTTCAGATAGCCGGTGCCATCACCCAGCACATGCCCGTTCAGCACCAGCGGGATGTCGTGGCGGCGGACCAGCTTCTGCCACAGCTCCTCGCCGTCGTTGATGCTGCCGGGGGTGGAATAGCTGTGCGGGTTCCACTCCTCCTTGCGGGTCGTATCAAGGTGGTCATAGCGATGTTCGTCATAGAACATATAGGCGTGGGTCATCAGGATGCCGCGCCGGCCGGGGTGTTGCCGCAGCACATCGTCGGCCCAGGCGACGGCCTCGTCCCGCGGCGCCCACTCGAGGCCGATGACAATCCACTCCGTCCCGCCGGCCGCGAAGAGATAGAAGTTATTGTCGAGGCGCAGCGGGTCCATGACGCCGCCGAAGCCCGGCAGCGTGGACATGTGGCTGACGGGGAAATAGTCGCTCAGCAGGGTGTCCCGCGTGCTGGCATTCCCGCCGGGGCCATAGTCGTGGTTGCCTGGCACGATGGCATAGGGCAGGCGGCCATCCAGCATGCTCAGCGCCGCCTGCGCATTGACCCACTGCTCGGGCGTGTTGCGGTTGGTCACGTCGCCAAGCTGCAGGGCGAAGGCGATGCTGCGCGCCTGCTGTTGTTCCAGCAGCCAGGCGCACTGCGCATAGAAGAGACCCGGATAGGACTCGCTGTAGTACTGCGTGTCCGGCAGCACGGCCAGGGTCCAGGCGCCGGGCGTCGGCGGGTCTAGCGGGATGTTTGGAGCTTCGGCGGGAGCAGCCTTCGCCTCTTCTGCCGCGCCAGCCTCGTGGCTGACAGACAGCAGCGCCGGCGCAGCGGCCAGAGCCAGCAGCAGGTCTTTGCGCGTGAGCATGAGGCAGAATAGCAGGCTGCCGTAAAGCCCAATGGTCTCAGTAGCAGCGCGGACAGGGCCGCGCTGCTACTCGCAGGCGCTGGTGCGCGCTTGTCTTCCGCGTTGGTGTTTTGGTGCTTTGGTGGTAAACCTCAAACCCTGCCCAGCAGCGGGTCCTTCTCCCCCGCTTCGCTGAAGCCCCTGGCCCGCAGCTCGCAGGCCGGGCAGGCGGCGCAGGGCGGGAAGCGGCCCTCATAGCAGCTGTGGCTCCAGCCAAGCGCTTCCCAGCAGCCCGGCAGGCTGCGCGCGAGGCGCACCGTGTCGGCCTTGCTCAGGCTCATCAGCGGCGTATGGATGCTCAGGCCGGGGGCGTCGAGGCCGAGGCGCAGGGTCTGCTGCTGCGCGGCTATGGTCTCGGCGCGGCAGTCCGGGTAGCCGCTGTAGTCCGTCTCACAGACGCCGATCACGAGGTCATGGATGCCATACTGCCAGGCATAACCGCCGGCGATGGTCAGGAAGAGCAGGTTGCGGGCCGGGACAAAAGTGGCCGGCAGGCCGCCCTCCGCGGCCGCGGCGGCGATGGCGATGCTGCTGTCGGTCAGGGCGTTGCCGCCCAGCTGCTGCAGCGAGGGTATCGGCAGGACGACATGGCTCTCGACCCCGGCCATCCGGGCGATGCGGGCCGCGCCGACAAGCTCGATGCGGTGGCGCTGGCCGTAGTCGAAGCAAACAGTATGCAGCCGCGCGAAACGCTGCTTGGCCCAGAAGAGGCAGGTGGTGGAATCCTGCCCGCCGGAGAGCAGGACAAGCGCAGTTGAGTCATGCGGCATGCGGGGAGTATGTTACGACCAGTCATTTCCAGTACACTCCTGCGACCGTATGGCAGCGCGGGATTATAATTCGCTGGTGCTGCGGCAATTGCATCCTGAGCATACTGATCTTAACTATGAACCATATTGGACTCGAGTTCAAAACCCTCTGGCTCGCATCTGGATGCAGCAACTTTACGAGGAGTGCGGGCATCTTATCGAGAACGAAAAGGACCTCTGCCCGATTCACCCGGCAGACTACACAGAGCATCGGCGCGAGGTCTGGGAAATGCTGAGGAGCACGCACTTTGTCGCCATGCTTTCTGGTGGACTTGAGACGATGCCGGACATTCGCGAGACGATTCCTGTGATTCTCAGACCAATCTACAACCTCTATTACCCCAGGAAGGTTAGAGATGTAGTAAGGCACCTGCTGCGGAACCTTGATTGGTATCTCAACCCGAAGCTGGCAAAGAGAGACAACCTAACAGCTTGGCTGCAGGCACTTCTTGCGATGGCATTAGCAGCCTGTTTGATTTATGCCGCTGGGGTCGCCGTAACCCAGCTGCCTATCATTTCAGCATTCCTGATTGCGGCTGCGGTATTGAACTTGGTACTCACTGCACTTCGACTTGGTCGAGACGCTGCTGGCGGAACGGATTTGGGCAGCATGGAGTTCAAAGCCAACGCTCTGGAACTTTATCGCTACCTTCTCGAAAAACACATGCCCGAGGTAGAAGTGAAGGCGGAGCATATGTTGAGTCAGGACCTGCTCAAAAGCACTGCTTCTGGGCGGGCCGGCGATAGAGTGCAACGCAATGCGATTTCCGCTAACAGGGAAACCACCAGTTCCTAGCTCGCCGTCGCTCCCGCCTCGGCCTTCTTCTCGCCGCCCTTCTCTTCAGCGCCGCCGTGGCTGGCCTTCTTATAGCTGCGCACGCGCGGCTTGATCAGACTGACGTCCACCGCCTCATAGCTGAACTTCGGCATGCCATTGGGCTCGCAGTGCGCGATGGTGGTCTTCTGCCAGGCCGCGTCGTTGCGCTCCGGGAAGTCGGGCTTGTAATGCGCGCCGCGGCTTTCATCGCGCATCCGCGCGCCGCGCACGATGACCCGGCTGAGCAGCAGGCGGTCGCGCAGCTCGCGGGTGAAGAAGAGCTCCTGGTTGGCGATGCGACTGCGGTCGCCGATGCCGATGCGCTCCCAGCGCGCCAGCATGTCGGTCAGCTTGCTGTCCAGCGCGTCGAGCTTGTCGTTGAAGCGCACCACCGTGGCATGCATCGTCATCTCGCGAGACAGCTCGTCCTGCAGCTTCGTCGCGTTCTCTGTGCCGCTCATCTTCAGCACGGCCTCGAAGGCCTCAACCTGCTGCGCTACAGCCGCGTCGATCTCGCTCTGCTTCAGCGCCGGCAGCTGGCTGTTTTCGACGTACTTGGTCATTTCCGGGCCCAGCACGCGGCCGGCCCACAGGCAGCTCAGCAGGCTGTTGGCCCCAAGGCGGTTGGCGCCGTGATACTGGTAGTCCGCTTCGCCGCCGGCGAAAAGGCCGTTGACGTTGCTCATGTGCTTGTACTGTTCCCAGCCGGCCGGCAGGTCAGCTTTGCGGTCGGTCTCGGTGCCATAGCCGACATAGATCCCGCCCATCGAATAGTGCATCGCCGGGAAGATCCGCATCGGGTTGTGGTAAGGGTCCTCGCCGCGGAACTTCTCATAGATCTCCAGCACGCCGGCCAGCTTGGCGCGCAGGGTGGCCTCCGGGATGTGGGTGACGTCAAGGTAGACCTCCCACTGCCCGCCGATGCCCATCTTCTGGTTGACGCAGACATCGAAGATCTCGCGGCTGGCGATGTCGCGGGGCACAAGGTTGCCATAGGCCGGGTACTTCTCTTCAAGGAAGTACCAGCGCTCGCCGGTCGGGATATCCTTCGCGCGGCGGGTGTCGCTGGGGTTTTTCGGCACCCAGACGCGGCCGCCCTCACCGCGCACCGACTCGCTGATCAGGCGGCACTTGTCGGCGCCGGGGATCGCGGTGGGGTGGATCTGGATGAACTCGCCGTTGGCGTACCAGACACCCTGCTGATACGCGCGGCTGGCGGCGGAGCCGGTGCAGATCACGCTGTTGGTGCTCTGGCCCCAGATCATGCCGATGCCGCCGGTACACAGCGCGACGGCGTCGGCCAGCAGCGCGCGGCACTCCAGGGTCTGCTGGTCGGCCAGCACGATGCCGCGGCAGTTGCGCTGGCTGTCTAGGATCAGGCTCTGGAAGGCGTGGTGCTCATACTTGGTTACCTTGCCCTCGTCCTCGAAGCGGCGCACCTGCTCGTCCAGTGCATAGATCAGCTGCTGGCCGGTGGTGGCGCCGGCGAAGGCCGTGCGGTTGAAGAGCGTGCCGCCGAAGCGGCGGAAGTCCAGCAGGCCCTCGGGGGTGCGGTTGAAGGTCACGCCCATGCGGTCCAGCAGGTAGATCACCTTGGGCGCGTCGTAGCACATATCGCGCACCATCGGCTGGTTGGCCAGGAAGTCGCCGCCGTAAACCGTGTCGTCGAAGTGGAACTCCGGGGAGTCGCCCTCGCCCTTGGTGTTGACGGCGCCGTTGATGCCGCCCTGCGCGCAGACACTGTGGCTGCGGCGCACGGGGACATAGCTGATGAGATGGACGCTGGCGCCCTTCTCGCAGGCGGTGACGGTGGCCATGAGGCCGGCCAGGCCGCCTCCGACGATGATGACTTCCTTCTTGGCGGGCATGGGTGATAGTTTACAGCGGGGATTAGAGCTTGCTGCTGTCCCTGAGCATCAGGGCATATGTCGCCAGGTCGATATCACAAGACACAAAGTTACGCAGATAGGACTGGCTTGGCATTCTGAGCTGGCGAGCAATCTGACTCTGCAACTGGCTTCCAACATCGTAGGTGGCGTGGCTGACCAGGGTCTTGATTCCGGTGGCTTGTCCTTCAAGGTAGAGCTCATAACGCTTGTGATTGGAACCTTTGAAGAACAAGAAGCCTTTAGCCTCGAGGGCGCGTTGAAGGTCTTTCGTAGTGAAGGCCGAGGTCATACTGGCTGCAGGACATAGAGCTTTGCTTTCAGGCCGCGAGCCGCCTCCCATTGATTGCGTGCAGCTATAAAGACGGGCGGCTCAGCAATGGAGTGATACTGCTGATAAGTCGATATGATCAGGTCGCTGAACATCTCCCACGCTTCGGCTTCGTTGGTACCTGCCGCTGACAGGTCAAAAAGCGGTGAGTTGAAGCTGACCGTTCCGTCTTCATCGATGTGCTGTTCGACAAGCAGGGGGCTGGCAAAGCGCAGGAGCTGGCCGTCGTATTCGACTTCGTCGCAGCGGATTGTGATCACCTCACCCATACCAGTAAATTATACCGAGGCGACTGCAGTTTCAACCCAGCAGCTCACCAATCGCCAGACGCAGTCTGATCTGTGCTTTCAACTTCAGTTTCTCCGCTTTGCGTTCCTTCCAGCTCCCTTTGCAGAGCCAGCAGGAGCAGCGACGCAGGCCGATGTCGTCGTGGCAGATCCAGCGGTCGGGGTTGTAACCCTGGTGGTAACAGACGATGCGGTTGCAGCGGCGCACACGCTTGCGGAACTGGTAACGGCGATGAGCAGCGATCATTTAAGAGCAAAGCGTACCGGCTTGATGGGTCACTTTCAAGGAGGCATTTTCTTGCCGAGTTGACTGCATATGCAGTCACGCCGCAGAGGACTAAGAGATCGACCACCAGGGCACGAAGACACGAAGAAGAATGGGATTCGGAACCAAGGACATTTTCTGGCCAGACAGAGTGTTCGATTCTGACGCTGCCAACGCTATGGATCCCGAAGCAGAATCCTGGATTCCTTGGTGTCTTTGTGCCTTCGTGGTTGAAGTCTCCTTTTTGCAGAGCGCGGTCTGATGCAAGGCTTCATCAAAGCAATGCCGGTCTGAGGTCCGGCGCTCCATGAAGATGCAGGCGGGGCGCCTGTGCTCCTGGCGGTGCAAGGTGTATGATCCCGCGGCCGCAATGATGTCAGTCGTCGGCGCGGCCAAGGAGAACAGAGATGAGTGTTTCCGCCTATGCTGCCCCATCCGCCACTGACCCGCTGGCGCCCTTCAGTCTCGAGCGCCGCGCCCCGCGCCCGGATGATGTCGAGATCGAGATCCTTTTCTGCGGCGTCTGCCACTCAGACCTGCATACCGCGCGCAACGACTGGGGCGGATCGAAGTATCCCGTTGTTCCCGGGCACGAGATCGTCGGCCGGGTGACCAGCGTGGGCGAGCAGGTTACGCGTTTCAAGCTTGGCGACCATGTCGCCGTGGGCTGCATGGTGGACTCCTGCCGCAGCTGCCCGGCCTGCAGCGCCGGCCTGGAACAGTACTGCGAGAACACCGCTACCTTCACCTATAACGGCTCGGACCGCATCGACGGCACGCCGACCTATGGCGGCTACTCCGAGCGCATCGTGGTTACCGAAGCCTTCGTGCTGCGCGTCCCGGATGGACTCGACCTGGCGGCCAGTGCGCCGCTGCTCTGCGCTGGCATCACCACCTGGTCGCCCCTGAAGCACTGGGGCGCGGGGCCGGGCAAGCGCGTGGCGGTGGTCGGCCTTGGCGGCCTCGGGCACATGGCGCTGAAGCTGGGCAAGGCGATGGGCGCTGAGATGACGCTCTTCACCCGCACGCCAGCCAAGGAGGCCGACGCGCGCCGCCTTGGCGCGGACCATGTCGTGCTGTCCACCGACGACGCGCAGATGCAGAAGGTCAAGCGCAGCTTCGACCTGATCATCGATACCGTGCCGGACTTGCATGAGCTGGACCCATATATTCCAACCCTGGCTCTGAACGGCACCATGGTGCTGGTGGGCTACCTTGGCGACATGGACCAGCTCAACACACGTCCGCTGATCCTCGGCCGCCGCGCCGTTGCCGGATCAGTGATCGGCGGGATCCCCGAAACCCAGGAGATGCTCGACTTCTGCGGTGAGCACAAGATCACATCGGACATCGAGCTGATTCGCATCCAGGACATCAACACGGCCTACGAGCGGATGAAGCGCAGCGACGTGAAGTATCGCTTCGTGATCGACATGGCCTCGTTGAAAGACTGAGCAAGTCATCCCGGGGCCAGTGCACGCTCACACATGTCTAATCCACTCGCGCAGCAGTACGGCGAAGAGCTTGCTGTTCTTCTTCAACTCGGCGCCGGAGCCAAGAGTGGCCAGCGCGCGGTCGGGGGCCAGCCACTTCAGTAGGCCGGCGGGGTCCGGGATGGCATCCTGCGGCAGCACCTTGCCCTTGGCTTTTGCGCCGGTGTGCAGCACGAACTGCAGGCTGTCCTGGCTGCGGTGGTTCCAGGTGGCGAACCACTCGCTGGTCTGGTAACTGGCCGAGTTCCACTTCACACCCTCGCTGATGGAGTCGCTCACGGCGAGGATCAGGCCGCGTACAGTCTCCAGCTCGGCGCGCAAAGGGTGGTCAAGCTTGTCGACCAGCGCTGTCACTTTTGGGTCTAAGCCTGTTTTCGCCGCATCGCTGCTGCTTTCCTTTGCTGCTCTCTTTGCCAGTGCAGCCTTGCCGATAGGGGCAGCCTTTGCGGCCGGTTTAGTACTCTTCCCGCCTGCCTTCGCCGCCGCCAGGTTCTCGGCCAGGCGCGCCTTGACCAGTTCACTGACCAGCTTCGCAGGGATTGGCCGGCCCGGCTGGAAGTGGATGCCGCCCTTGCTCTGGCTGAAGCCGGCGAGCTGTTCCTGGTAGCCGCCCAGCAGGGTCGCGCTCATGACGTGGAAGAGGCAGTGCTTGGCCATCGCGCCATAGGACACCAGCATCCCGCCCTGGCGATAGGCGCAAAGGCCATAGCTGATGCACTCCTCCGCCTGCGGCGCCGCTTTGCGGATCTGCGCGCGCAACTTCTCCAGCGCGCTGCGCTCCGCGGCGGGCAGGGCCGCGAGGTATTCATCGTGAGTGGTTGGCTTGGACATCGGTTTACCGGGAGTGTACAGGTGTGCCTGAACCTGGTCTGCTGGTGCACGCACGCGTGCACCTTACATTGCCAGATAGTGCATGCGCTGCTCCGGGCTCAGCTTCTCGATACTGTAGCGCAGCAGCACGCGGGGCATGCTGGCGGCATGCTCGTCGAGGAAGGCCAGCAGGCGCGGACGGTCAAGGTCGCCGGCGGCGCGCAGCATCCAGCCCGTGCCCTTGTGCACCAGGTCCTCAGCGTCCTGCAGCAGCAGTAGCGCGATGGCGAAGCAGTCGTCGACTTCACCCTTCTTGATCAGCGGGCCGGTGGCGACGATGGCGCTGCGGCGCTCCCACAGGTTCTTCGACTTCGCCAGCTCGTAGAGCACTTTGCGCTCCTTACCGCCGAACTCGAAGCGCAGCAGCCAAGGCCCCAGCACATACAGCGCACCAAGGTCGACCAGGTCCCAGTTGTTGACCCGGTCATGGCGGCGCAGGTAGAGCTCAAAAAGCTCCTGCCGCCGCAGCTCGCTGGTCTTCTTGCTGCCGAACTGCTTGCCCATGATGCTCAGTGCGCCGGCGCGGACTTCGTGGATCTCGTTCTCTAACAGCTTCTCGATCTCCGCCAGCGGCATCTCGAGATGCTCCTTCGCCAGCGCGAACAGGCTTCCCATCTTCACGCCGATGAAGGTGTCCCCGCTGCCTGCCGCCCCGGCCTCGCTCTTGAAGTAGCGCTGGATCTTAGCCAGCTCCGCGTCGGATCGCAGCTCCATCAGGCGCTGGATGAAGGACTCGGCTGTAAGTTCGATGGGCATTGATCGATTGGCGGATGGCGCTACTTAATCAGCGCGAAGAGGTCGGTACGTTGCAGCGCGGGGTCGGCCGGCGTCTCGCCATAAACCTCCCAGTTGTCGCCCGCGAGCTCATGGCCCTGGGCTTCGCACCAGGCGAACAAGCGGCCCCAGGCGCCGCCAAGGCCCTCGAAGCCGCCGAAAAGCGTGTAGTGGGCGGCGCGCCCGGCTGGCAGCGTGCCAGGCTCGATGTCGCCCTGCTCACTGAATGACTGGCCGACGATACAGCCAATCTCCATATAGATCTGCCCCTCGCCGGCCATGTGCCAGCGAGTACAGGTCAGACCCGGCTCGACCGCCACGAGGCCGGGCAGGGCGGCCATGATCCGCGGCCGTGCCTGCATATGCGCCTGCGGTATTCCTGCCATGGGAACGGTGACCTTGACCGCAGCCGTGTGCTGCAGGGCGGTGTCAACAACTGCGAACTCCATGGCGCTGCTTGCTTCTGTGCTCATTGGTTGCTTCCTTGTCTGGATAAGGTGGCCGCATGACCGTTCCTGTGATTTGCCGGGAGGAGGCCAACGATTCCCTACTCACTCTCCGCCAGCAGCTTATCCAGGGTGCCGTAGCAGAATTCCATACCTTCGTCCATGCCGGACTGCAGAGCGCCATCGCGGGCTTCCTTGCTGGAATAGCGCATGGTCTGGCGCATGTGGGTCAGCCCGTCGGACTCATCGAAATCGGTAATCTGGATCGCCTCGCCGCCGGTCCAGTCCACATCGAAGAGCTCGGAGTGAACCATGTGCGCGGGGGCCTCGACTTCCTTGAACTCGCCGTTCAGACCCATCTCCTCGCCGGCTTCATTGCGCCAGACGAAACGCAGCCGCCCGCCGACCCGCAGGTCGATTTCGCAGACGGTGAAAGTCCAGCCTGGCGGCCCGGTCAACCAGCGCATGACGAGCTCCGGCTTGGTGTGCGCATCCCAGACCAGCTGGCGCGGCGCCCTGAAACTGCGGGTGAGGAGGATCTCGGTATCCGAAGGCGTGGAGACTTCAAGTTTGCTTTGATTCGACATTACCAAACTCCTTTCAGTACAAGTTTGCTTAGACCTGCTCAGCCAGCAGGGCATCGAGGTTGGCGTAGCCGAATTCCATGCCATCGGCCATGCCGGTCTGCAGTGCGCCGTCGCGCGCGGCCAGACTGGAGTAGGCCACGGTCATCTGCATGTTCGTCCGACCGTCTGTCTCGTCGAGCAGCATTGTTACGATGGCCTCGCCGCCGGTCCAGTCCTGGTCGAACAGCTCGCTGTGGACGATCCGCTGCGGCTCGCTTATCTCCCTGAACTCGCCGCCCATGCCCATGTCGCTGCCGTTCTCATTGCGCCAGACATAGCGGAAGCGTCCGCCGACCTTGAGGTCGATCTCGCAGACCGGCATGCTCCAGCCCGGCGGGCCGGTCAGCCAGCGCTTGACCAGCTCCGGCTTGGTATGCGCGTCCCAGACCAGCTGGCGCGGGGCGCTGAAGCTGCGCCTGAACAGGATCTCGGTATCCGAGGGGGTCGAGATTTCAAGTTGACCCGCCATGCGGGCTTCCATTGCTGACATGTCTTGCTCCCTTAACTGGGTTTGTTTTTCCGCCCCGGCTTCTTCTTCCCGCCGGCCGCATCCGCGGCAGGCTGAAGCTGCTGCAGCTCCTCGAGCAGGGCATCGAGGCGCTGGTAATTGGCTTCCCAGAGCTGGCGGTAGCGCTCCAGCCACTCACTGGCCTCGGCCAGGGGCTGCGGCTCCAGCCGCCGCGGTCGGCGCTGGGCATCCTGTCCGCTGACCACCAGCCCGGCGCGTTCCAGCAGCTTGAGGTGCTTGCTGACGGCGGCCTGGCTGATGGCAAAAGGCTTGGCCAGTTCCGTCACCGAGGCCTCGCCCTGCACCAGCCGGGCCAGGATAGCGCGGCGGGTCGGGTCGGCCAGGGCGATGAAGGTGGCGTCCAGGCGCTGGGAATCCGTTTGTCCATAACCATTTAGTTGCACAACCATAAGGTTATAGAACAAAATCAGACGCGCGTCAAGCCAGGGCTGGAGAATGCCGCGGAAAATGGCTGGAGGAACAGACGGGATCAGGCGGAGGCGGAACCAAAGCTAGCGGTCGTATCCAGCACGTTGCTGTCGGTACCGGAGGTCAGGCCCGGGGCGTTGAAGATGAGGGCGAAGGCTGCGATCTCCTCGGCCTGGCAGAAGTTGTAGTCGTCAATCAGTTCCGCCACCCGGGCGCGAAGTTCTTCAAGGGTCTCACCCTGGGTCAGCATCGAGAAGGTCCCGACCCGCGCATAAGCGCTGAAGCCGCCATCGTCCTGCGCGGCAACATCAAAGAACACACAATCTGAATATCCCACGCCGGGATTGTAACCCCGCGCGGACCCCCTCGCAAAGGATAAGGGAAAATACGGTAGAGATCCCAGTGCTCCTAGGTCCAGAAGTTGCAGAGTGCCTGACTGGGTGGCCCGGCCGGATTTGACGCAGCAAGCGCTCTCGGGTGCCATCAGCGTCAGTCACTGGCTCTGAGTCGCTGGCGAACTTCATGCAGCTCACTGGCAGCAACCCCATCGACCAGCTCCGTTGCAGAAGAGGTCTGGCGGTTTGCTGTATCAGGGCCTTCACTGGTCTGAACTGCTCCGGCCAGATATGCGCCAGCAACTTCACCCGCAGACAGCGGCACCAGCGGCCGTTCCTCGTAGAGCTCAATTAGATAGAGGTACAGCTCAGCGGCGTTAATCGTGTACTTCATGCTGCCAGGCTTCTCGCCGCAGGCAGTGCCATAGTTTGCCAGCTCTGCCAGAGTGCGAAGTGAGAAATAGACTGCCATCAGCATCGCGCCCAATGCAGTTAGACCAGACAGTGTTACCAGTAACCGAGAAAGGTCCGTCTGGTCACCAAAACTGTAAGTCAGGTAGAAACTGATCAGGCAGACTACAGAGCTGGCTACCAAGCGGAAAAACTGCTTCGGCAACTCCCGGCTGTAAACCGGTCGAGAGTCCGGTTGAAGATACCACTCCAGATTGCGGCACATGTGTCGGATCATTGCTGGAAGTTTCACTGGTCTGTTCTGGTTCTCAAGCCATTGCTGGATCGCCGGAAGACTGTTTCGAATGTCGGGAAACATATCGATACCTGCTCCAATGCGCGCAAAGAAGTTATCCTCACGCAGACGCCTTCGCACCCATAACCGATACTCGCAGGAAGTGTAGTAGCGGCCATCCGGGAAACGCTGGTCGTAGGGATCCTCACCAACCAGCCCACGCAGCAGTTTGCCCATGCTGCGGGCCAGCGGGCCGCTGAGCACAGTCCAGGGCGGCAGGCGGGTATCGCCCGCCGGCCCGGCAGTCAAAGGCGCGGGGCGACTCTGCAGCAGCAGGTCATAACCAGTCGGCGGCTCTAGGCCGGTCATGACAGCAGTATAAACAATTTCCGGGCGCCAGCCGCCCGCTGCACAAAGCCAACTAGTTGGCGCTGGTGCTGTTCCTCAGAGATGCTAGGGGCCGCTGCTGACAGTCATCCGCGCGCCAGACCCGAAGTACCAGGCCGCACCCGGGTTGGCGTTGTAATCGAGGTAGACGTCATAGGTCTGGCCGGCAATAAGCTGGCCCGGCCCTACGCCGTCGAAGAAGTCGCTGGCCGTGAGCACATGAGTCATCAGATACTCGCCCCCAGCGCCAAGCCCGGCCGCCCGCAGCTCGAGGTAGAGATTGGCATTCTGGGAAGTATCAGTGTTCTCAATAATCATCCTGACGCCGCTGTTTCCGCTGAAGTCTTCGACCCAGCCGCCGTCGAAGCGAACCCAGATCACGTCCGGCGTGGACGTGCCTACAGTGCTGCCCTCCACCGACTTGTCGCTGTAGTTACCATCCGAAATGCTGCTCTGGCCGCTGCGGTTAAAGGCATTCACGCCCCAGGCAGCGCCAATAATGCTGCCGGGCGTCGGGTCGGTCTGCTGCTTAACATAAAAGCCATGGCAGATGGCCGACGTGTCCTTGCTGAACAGCTTATATGCATAGTCATCCGGGGTCGCATCGGCGTTTGGCAGAGCAGCAATATCCACGATCAGCCTGCCGCTGCCGAGATAGGAATCTACAAGTATCACTCCAGGCAACTCGTTCGGATCGTCCCAGACGATACCGATGGCATCTGTGCCTGGAACCATGATGATGCGCGGGAAGACGCCTATCGGTGATTGAAACTGTATCAGGAACTCATCGCCTTCCTTTAGCACGTCGTTGTAGGCCACAGGGTCAACCGGGTCAAATGTTTCGTTAAGAAGGTCAATCTGTACGTCGTCATTGCGTCGCAGCTTTGGGTTGGCGAAGAAGATCTGCATAAACTGGCTCGCCGGACCGCCGACTTCCGGAACGTTCACCACCGATTCTGGCGCCACCACGGTTATGGTGAAGGGGAAGGTGTCGCTGCCAAAGCTGTTGCTTACTTCAAGTTCGCAGTCATAGCTCCCGGCTGCACCGAGGTCGATCAACGGGCTCTCAGCACTGCTGCTGCCAGGGGTGATGTCGCCGCCAAAGGTCCAGGAAAAGCTCAGGTTCTGGTCGCCGTCAACTACTGCGCTGATGTTCAGACTCTCGCCGCTGATACCGCTGAGAGGCGTGACGGACACCACGGTCGGTGTGCCATCCAGGAAGCCGGTATCGACGCTGCTAAGCTCGCTCTCCCCCTGTCCGTCAAAGGCGCTGACCCAGTAGCTGTGACCAAGGAAATCGCTGATGCCCAGGTCGTCATAGCTCTGCGCAAAGCCGTCATTGAGCACGGCAATCTGGTTGTCCTGACTGTCGCGGTAGACGTAGTAGCCGCTGGCGCCGTCAACAGCGCTCCAGCTAAGCGCGATCCTATCGGTGTACAGGCCATCACTAGCCTGCAGGCCGGCCGGCGGGTCAAGGTCCGGACTGCTGCCGCAGTAAAACTCAGCCAGGTCCGAGCTGAAGTCATCGCCAAGCACGAGTGCCCAGGCCAGCGAACCGTTGTCATGGTCGAAGCTGCTGTAGGCGATCCACACATGTCCGTTGTCGCCCCAGTCGGAGCCCCAGCTGTTGCGCACCTTGAAGGCCTGGCGAGCATCGTCATAGCCCACAATCAGCATCGCGTGTACGCCGATCTGGGGTCCGCTATAGGCCCACTCGTCAGCGGGGTCGTAGTAACGGAATGCATTGTCGATGCGGGTGACCAGCACCAGCGGCCGGTGCTGAAGCGCGAGGACGGCCCGGGCATTAGTCATCCGCGCGGGGCTGTCCAGTGGCTGCATGGAGTAACTATCAATCTGCAGCATCGCTGCGTCGTCCAGCGCGCCCTGGGTCCAGGCGTCATCGCAAAGCTGCGCATAAGGCGCATTGAGCTCCGTCGAGGTGCCGGATGTCTGCAGGTACAGCGCGCTCTGGGTCAGGCTGCGGCCGTCCTCTGGACAGCCCAGCGACTGGTTCTTGCCTGTTTCCACGTAAAGGTAGCGGGCACTTGGCAGGTTAGCGGCATTGTTGAAGTCCCAGCCCTGGCTGCTATAAAGCTGGCCAAGCTGGAAGGCAAAGGCGCCGTCCGCGAGGGCAAAGGCGGCACAGCTTGCGGCGCTGCCCTGGTCATGCACAGGCGGGCATTCGGGGCTAAGGTCCACACTGGCCGATAGCACGCCGGGCAATGAGAGAATCGGCAGCTGTTCGCCAAGGGGCTGCTCATCAACACCGCCGGTGCCACGCAGTTCGGCGCCGCCGATACGAAGCTGACGCAGGGTCGCAGGGTCGCTGCCCGTCAGCACAATCATGACCCGCGCCTCTCCGCCGGCGCTGGTATAGGCGCTTAGTGAGTCCAGGGTCAGTACGCCGTCGGCCGGCCCGCTGAACCAGTCCCAGCGGCCCGCGGGCCAGTTGGCGAGAGCGACCCAGACCTGGCCGAAGTCGGCCGGCGCCTGCGCCGGGTCCCAGTCCAGCGCCAGGGTCTGTGCCTGGCCGCTGGCGCTGTAGTCATCAAGTTGGAAGCGATAGCTGCAAAAAGCCATCCCGCTGAAGTCTGCGCCAGCCGGGCTGAAGTCTGCGCTTAGCCCGTCCACACTGACGCGGCTGAGGGCTTCAGCGGCTTCAAACTGGCTGGCTGTGCGGCTCAGGCCATCGGGGCTGAATGACGCCCGGCGCTGACCTGGTCCGGACGGCTGCGGCAGCGCAAAGGACGCCCCGCGGCTAAGGAAGGGCGGAATTGCCTGAGGCTGAGGCTGCATGCTGACTTCCAGCGGACCGTAGGCATCGACTGCCGGGTCTGCTGAGGGCGCCGCGCCGTGACTGCCCTGCGGGCTGGTGTTTCCTCCGCCGCAGGAGGCAATTGAGAGACTTAAAGCAAGCAAAGCCGCAATGCCAGCGGCTCGAACGCAGTGCAGGTACATCCCCCACCTCCAGCCGGATCAACGAAGTTATACCAGCACGGGAGTTGCTGTGCATTTTGCTTTGCCTGCAGCACCTGTCAGACAGTCTGGTTAGAGCAAACTTAAATTCAGGTGAAGCCAGTCAGGATAAGGCTTCAGCGCGGTTAGAATGCCGCGTCCACTGGTCACGGGGGGTTTGATCCCATGGGGAGAAATTCACTTGTTCGAGTGCTGAGCCTGGCCTTCCTGCTGCTGCTCAGCGCCTGCTCGTCCTCACAAAAGAACACTGAAGTGCTGCTCAGCGGCCGCACGCTTCCGCTTGAAGAGCCGGCTGCCGCAACGGGTAACCCGTATCTGCCGGCCCTGAGCAGTCTGCCGTCAGGGCGTGGGACTGGCCTGCGCAGCACCAGCGGCGTGCTGCACGAGCTGCTGCTCCACCCGCCGGTGAAGACCAGTCCCGCTGGTGCCGACTATGGCAATGAACTGCTCAGTCTGGACCCGCTGGCCGCAGGTGGCGTTGCCTTTGCAGTCTTTGAGCTCTATGACTTCCCCACCGACGGCAGCATCAGCGCCGACAAGGTCCTCAGCAGCGCCGACGGCAGCTATTTTCTCGCCTTCAGCGACTTCAGCGGCGGGCGCTGGACCCTGACGCCGGTGGAAGGTACCAACTCGGTAACGCTGGGCGAGGGTCTGGAGTACTACAACAATACAGGCTCCATGTATGTGGCGATTATCGCCGCCGGTGGAGCTGTCGAGCTGTCTTCGCTGCGGGTCGAGACATCTGTGGACCTGCCAAACAGCGGCTACGACGAGCGCGAGGATAACGACAACAGCGCGGCGGCCCAGCCGCTGCCCGAGCGCCCCTTCCTCGGCTTCAAGGGCAGCCTCGGCGCTCCGGGCTATGACGGGGATCTGGTGGACTACTTCAGCTTTGACGCCAGTGAGGGCGAACAGATCAACATCGATCTGAGCTATCCGGCTGAGGCTAACTTCACCCTGACGCTCTCCAAGCCGGATTCCTCGGCTACGCTTGTCAGCGATGTAAACGGCAACCCCGGGGCCCGCAACATCAATGTCGGCCTCAAGGCTGGACACTATACGCTGAAAGTCACGCGGGAGCTGGGCGCGGGGGACTACCTGCTGGATGTTTCCAGCACCTTCCCCGGCTATACCGAATCCGAGCCCAATGACAAAAACCTCGAAGCCAATGGCCTCGGACCACAGCTTGAGCGCAGCGGCTCGGTAGGCCCGGGCAGCTATGACAACGACACTGTGGACTACTTCAGCATTGATGCTGCGGAAGGTGATGTCGCGAGCTTCTCGCTGGCCTATGCTTCCGGCAGCGGTAACCTGAGCCTGAGCCTTGTGACACCGACCGGGTCGCAGCTTTACATCGACGACTTTGCCAACCCCGGGCTGCGCGCCTTCAGCTGGGGGTTGCACGAGGGGACAAACCTGCTGATCGTCAAGGCCGAGGTGGGCCACGCGACCTATACCCTGAGTGCCAGCAAGTCCAACCCCGGTTACAGCGAGCTCGAGGACAACGACAAGTTCAGCGCGGCCCAGCCGATGCCGCTGCTTCCTGTCGCCGACTTCCCCGGCTCGGCCGGCGAGTTCGGCTATGACGGCGACGACAAGGACTACTTCAGCTTCAGCTGCCAGGACGGCGACATCATTAGCGCCACGCTGGACTATGACAACAGTGTGTCCACCCTGGGGCTGCGGCTGTATGACGAAGATGAGAGCCAGGCAGCGCTTTCCATTGACGCCAATCCCGGCAGCCGTACGATCGTGCAGGGTCTGCGCGGCGGGGACTGCTATGTGCTGGTCGAGGCCCTCAGCGGAGGCGGCGACTACAGCCTCAGCCTGACTCGCAGCCACCCCGGCTACAGTGAGACCGAGGAGAACGACACCCGGCCAACCGCCGACTTGCTGCCGGCGCTCCCCTTCAGTGCGTATCTCGCCAGCGTAGGAGCGACGGGCTACGACGGCGACATCACGGACTACTTCACCTTCGACGCCCTTGATCAGGAGAAGTTCTCTTTCTCTATGGACTACGACGAAAACGTCAGTACGGTTTCACTGACGCTGCTCAACGCCGGGGGACAGACAATCTATGCCGACAACAGCGGCAACCCCGGGCTGCGCCAGTTCGACTGGGCGCTAAAGGCGGGGTCATACTTTATTAAGCTGAATGCCGAGGATGGTGTGTCGGACTGCAGTCTGGCCATGAGCAAGACCCAGCTTGGCCTCAGCGAGATCGAAGACAATGACGTCCGTGCCGCGGCGATGCAGCTTGATGCGCTGCCCATAGCCGACTTTACCGGCAACTGCGGCGCATTCGGTTACGACGGCGACGCCGACGACTATTTCTTCGTCAACATTGCCGCGCCGCAGTCGCTGGGCGCCAGCCTGACATATAGCGCTGCCGACGGCACGCTCAAGTTCTACCTGCTTGACGGCAACGGTATTGCCCTGGACAGCGATACCAGCGGCAATTCGGGCGTACGCGGTGTTTCGGCTGCGGTAACTCCGGGCACCTACTATCTGCGCGTGCAGTGCACGGCCGGTGGTTCGGACTACAACATGGATGTCAGCTAGCAGCGAAAGCTGGCATAATCTGCAGCATGACGCCCGCTGAAGTCAGCAGCAGCCTGGCGCGCCAACTGCTTGAGGCGCTGAACTTCAATCCGCGCTATGACTTCGACCCGCAGCGCATCCACCTGTTTCAGGGCAGCGAGGCCGGACGCCAGCTGGCGGAGAAGCCGAGCGGCTACCGCCTGTGGCTGCGGGAGAAGCTGCCGCACTCCGGTCTGGCCACGGCGTTGCCCGCAGGGCAGGACCTGCTGCCGGACATCTATGAGGACTCGCCCTGGCTGAAGTCCCTGGCCTGGCTGGTCAAGCCGCGCAACTATAAGGAACTCGCGGCGCACCTGTGTCGCTACCTCGAGTGGTACGTCGACCGCACGAAGCCCGTGCAGACCCAGCGCCTGCTTCTTGATCTGCTGCAGTCGCGGCGCAGCCTCAGTATTTTTGGCGGGCTGTTTCTTGCACTGCAATTGGGTGCGGCGACTCTCGCAGCCAACAGCGGACCAGCGCTGAGCATTGCGATATCCGGCCTGTTCTATGCCTTTTTGATCTTTGTGATCATTGTGTATGTCACCGGGCGTGGCAGTGAGTACGGCGTGAACAAGGAAGAGCTGTTTCTGTACCTGCGTGAGCACTACAGCGATGCGCCGGAGAGTTATGCAGCTTTTGCAGAAAAGCTCTCCACAGGTATTGAAATGAAAGCTGCGAACCTTCCTGAAGTTGACGCGGCGGATGGAAGGCAGGGTGTCACATCAAGGACCGAGTGACCGGCATGATCAGCGCTCCTTCCCGGCCAGTGGTACAGCAGCAGGCCCAGGCTCTTTGAGGTCCGCTGCCAGCAGGATGGTGCCCGCTCCTGAGGTGTCCGGCGCATCGCTGTAAGCCGCATGCAGGTAGCGGTACAGCTCGATCACGTTGATGTGGAAGTTCTCACCGCTGGGGTCAGCGCCAAGCAGCAGTCCGCCCTGGCCGAGAAAGCGCAAGCGCAGGAACATGCTGAAGAAAGACCCGCCGCCGACAACCATGGCCCAGGTATTGTCCGGAAACTGCCAGATACCCCAGGCAACAAGCAGGCTGCCTTGAAGCAGATCGCCCAGGTGCCAGAGCGTCCTGAGACCATAGCGCGGGGTTTCTGTCTTTGGGTCGAGGTAGAAGGCCAGATGACGGGCGAGGTAACAGGCGGTCTGTGCAACGCTGCGAGGCAGGAATAGTCGCTCAAAGGGCCGCAAGGCAGGATGCATGGCTTCGACAATATCCGGAAAGGCCCCCAGCCCATCGAGCAGTCGCAGGGCGAGGTCGCTGCCCTCAAGCTTCTGCCGCACGATATTGCGGTAGGCAACGCCTGGCGCGCTGATCGTGTAGTCCTGCTGGAGCAGCTGGAAGTCGTTGACGCCCTCGACGTAGCGAATCCTGGCCAGCAGATTTTCCAGGGCTTTAAGCGCCTGCTGCGCACCCCTTGTACTGACCTTCGCCATCAATGCGGGCCCTGCCGGACTGTTGCCGCGCCCGTCTGGCCGGTCTCGAGCCGCCGCCGCGTTCCGGCCAGCAGGTCCGCCGTTTCCAGCGCGCCGACCGCCGGCTGGTCCAGCGGGTCGCTCAGCGTTTCAAGGGCATAGCGAAAGAACTCCACCGCATTGACCTTGAACCTGAAGCTGTTTGCCGGCACGCCGGCGACGAAGGGGTTGGACAGCGGCCCGCCGAGACTGACGGCCGCGAGCTGGCCAAGAAAAGGCCCGGCCAGTCCGAGAGGCGCGGCCGAGCTTGACACAGGAAGGCCGATTGAACTGAACCAGTAAATCAGCAGTGTGTAGACCGCCAGCGCGGCAAGGATGGCCAGGCTCTGCACAACATAGGCCGTCACGGGCAGCACCGGCCGGGCATAGGCCGGGTCAAGGTACCACTCCAGGTTGCGCAGCATCTGGCACAGCATCGGCGCCAGGCGGCGCGCGCCAAAGAGCTTCTGCGCGGGCTGGAAGATCAGCGGCAGGGCCGCGGTCAGATCCGGCAGGCCGGCCGGCCCGTCGACAAGCTGGTGCAGCAGGCCCGACCCCGCCAGCTTGGCCCGCACCCAGTCACGGTAGCCATACAGCTTTTCGCCGCCCAGCTGGCGCAGATAGCCGTCGGAATAGGGGTCGATGTTCAGGCCTGACACGATGCGGTACAGCCGCGACAGTATGTCCCGCGCCAGAGGGCTGGAAACGCGTAGTAAGTCCTGCTGAAAACTCATCGCTGCTGCGGAGAGTCTAGCGTAGCGCGGCCGTCGTGAGCATCTGTCATCTGCGGCGCGTCATGGTCGGCGGCCGGCAGTGGAGTGACCACAACGTTCTCAGCACCATACACATCAGAGTATGCGCGGCTCAGATAGCGGTGCAGCTCCATTACATGGATCAGATAGCGCTCATGCGAAGGTGACTCGCCGCTGAACCCGCCGAGCTTCACGGCGTTGCCAGCGTTTACCGCCCCGATAAACAAGGGTCCAAAGAACCCCCACAGGGGAAAGACGCCGCCCAGAGACGAGCTGATCGCCCACGAAACAAGGAAGACCACCAGCATGCCAAGGGTCCCGCCGACCTGCCAGGCCATGTTTGTCGGAGCTTTGCTGGTGGGTTCGAGGTACCACTCCAGGTTGCGGGCCAGATGCAGCGTCACCTGCTCAACTGACCTGTGCTTGAAGCAGCGTTCCAGGGGCTGGATGATCCAGGGTAAAGCCGCTGTGAGGTCGGGAAAGGCCTCCAGCCCGCAAGGCAGGCGCTGGGACAAATCAGACTGCTCCAGGTGTCGGCGGATCCAGCTGCGATACTTGCCAAGTCCGCGCTCTCGCAGGTACTGCTCGGCCAGGGGCTGGCGATTAAATCGGCGGATCTCCTGCTCCAGAACTTCAATTGCCCGCAAGGCGCCGGTGGAACTGACAGTTGCCGCAGGATCCGCCTGCGCCGCGCTGCCAAATGGAGAACTCAGTGCAGAACTGTCATGCCTCTGCTGCCGGTTCATGTGATCCGCGCCCTGGCTTGAGCACTCATACTATCTTGGTCAATGCTCAAATCGAGTTCTCCGGGATGATCGCCGGACGAACGCACAGCGACTGGCTCCGGCGCATCGCTCAGGCGCTCCAAAGCATATCGATACAGCTCAACGGCATTGACTTGATAGCGTCTGTCGTTTTTGCTGATGCCAGCAAGCAGGAGGTTGCCACACATGAAGCTGCTGATCGCAATCTGTATCATGAGGAGAGCGAGAAAGGATAACCACTGAACTGCGGACAGAAAAATGCCGCCTTGCAGCCTAAACTGGGGGATGTGCGTCAACGCGATTGTCAGAATCCAGTATGTCGAACTAAAGACGAGGACAGACCCATACGCAGATGCAGGCGCAATGGGAGGATTTGACGGATTCAAGAACCACTCCAGGTTGCGCAGCAGCAGTTCCAGCCTGCCCTCAAGTCGGCGCGGCGCAAACAGCCGGTGCAGCGGCTGATAGACAGGCGGCAGGGCGGCAGCCAAAGAAGCCAGCCTATCTTCGCCATCAAGCAGACCATGAAGTACGTCGGACCCTTCCAGGTGGTTGCGAAGCCAGTCGCGATAGATCTCAAGTTGCTGATCAGGGAATCTCTTGCGTAATCCGGAGTGCAGATAATCAGATGTGTCGGGATTTACTCCGCTCGCTTTGGCAAGCCTGTAAAGCCGCACGACGATGTCGCGCGCCACGGGGCTGCTTACCTTTAGTATGTCCTGTTCAAACGTCACGGCTTCGCGGAAGTTTATCGCAGTCTTGCAGTCCCAGGCCTAGGTAATCCGCGCCCTGGCTCTGTCGATCGAGTTATCGAGAATGTCGCTGGCACTGATTTCGCCTTGGCTTTCCTCCGCCGGGTCGGCCAGCGCTTCGGTGATGTACCAGTAAAACTCGGCGACATTTATTGCGAACTTCTCGCTGCCGGGCTGGGCGCCGGCTGAGACGCCAAGGCCATGGTTGCGGCCAACGAAGGCCACCAGATTGATCAGCAGTGCGGGCAGAACCGACAGCACCGGGATCCACCACGCGGTGTTGGCGCCGCCGCCGGCGCCCTGGCCGGCGAGCCAGCTGACCAGCCAGATAAACCCGCCGAAGGCCAGCAGCAGGCCGCCGGCGAGGAAGAAGCCAAAGGCGCTGACCTGGGGCTTGCGGCCGGAATCCAGGAGCCACTCCAGGTTGCGCAGCACATACCAGACCGTCTGCTCCAGGCTGCGCGGCCGCTGGAAGCGCTCCAGCGCGCGGGCCCAGTCCGGCAGGCCATCACCGATCTCCGGCAGGCTGCCGATGCCGCCGGCGATCCGCCGGGCCAGGTCGCTGCCGGCGAGCTGCTGGCGCAGCCAGGCGCGGTACTCCTCGCCGCCCGGGGTCAGGGGGAAGAGGTATTCGCGTTTCTTGAGGTCAACCATCGAGTCGTTGATCGAGTCATAGACCGTCTGAACCACGCGGTGCGCGCCGCGGCTGCCCACGCGCGGCCAGATGCTGCGGCTGGTGCCGATGACCGAGCTGTACTCCGGCTCATGCATGTGTCGGCAAGAGTGTAACAAGCTGCGCGGCCCACGCTTGAGCAACCCTTGTCAAGCCGCGCCGGCGTCGTTAAGCTCTGCGGGTGGCAAAGGCGAAGCCCAATCCGGCGCGCGAGTTTCTGGCTGAACTGGTCAGTAACCGCCTGGCGCTGGACATGCTGATGGCGCTGAGCGAGGACAGCAATTACCGCAAGGATACGAAGTTCTACAAACAGCTTCGCGAGCGCAAGCTGCCGGTCGAGTTTAGTGAGGGCCAGCGGCGTAAACTGCGCCTGAAGCTGCGCGAAAGCGGTCTGGCGGCGGTTCTGCCTGCCGGCCTCGACATGCTGCCCGACATTTTCGACAGCAGCCCCTGGATGCGCTGGTGCGCACCCTTTCTGCGGCCGCGCAGTAACAGCGAACTGGTGCTGCATATCTGCACCTTCCTTGACTGGTACCTTGATACAGACAAGCCGATCAGCGCTGGCAGGGCTGTGTGTGCTGCGATGCTCAGCCCGCGCTTCTACTGGACGGCTCAGGGCCTCTGGGCCGCTTTCTTTATCGGGATGTACAGCTTCCGACAGAACATCCAGGGCTGGTGGGGGCTGTTTACACAGCCCTGGCTGCTGATGATGCTGATCTCCAGTGCGTCGCGCAACGTCGGCCTTGGCAAGGACTATGAGACTCGCTCGGAAGAGCTGTTTCTCTACCTGCTGGAATGCTACCGCAATGAGCCCGCTGAGGGCCTGGCTGCCATGCAGGCGGCGCAGCTTGCAGCAACAGCCTTGGATGCGCAGCGCGGCGGGCCAGACCCTCCGATTGACGCCTCGGATGCTGCGGCAGGCGGCAGCGCAGGGCCTGAGCGGGGCAGTCTGGAGCTCCCCGGCTCCACACTCAGCGGCGCTGCCGTTCCTGATCCGGGCCTGCCGCGGCAGGATCAGAGGAACTAAAGCGAGCGGGCGCTGTTGCTTGACCGTCCCGCTTTCAGTCAATCGAGACGTGTTATCATCTCGCACCCGGGCCGCCTGCTGCCTCAGACGGAGGATCGAATGACCTGCCGATTGTTGATGGGCCTTTGCTCCGCCTGCCTCCTGGGCATCCTTGCCGCCGCCTGCGGCAGCTCTGGCCACATCCCCCGCTCCGGCCAAAACAGCTCAGCGCGGAACCTGGAAAGTTCTTCCCCGCAGCTTCCTGGCCTCGCGGACCTTAGGAAACAGCTCAAGCCCGGCGCGCGGAGCGCCAGCTATCTGCCTGCCGACCTCAGCCTCAGCGGCGACCAGTTCGACGCCGGGATGCCACATGCGGGAGTAGCGACGCAGCCCGGCATGACGAGTTTCCTTCCGGCCACCGGCGCTGGCGCAAATGGCCTGCCTGGCATTGCCTTTGCCGTCTATCACTTCATCATCCCGGACTATGACGGCGACAGCAGCCTGCACTATGCCCTGGGCCCGCAGAGCGGCGAGCCTGCCGATCTTCGCATCGGCCTCGCCAACTGGGGCGATGAACGCTGGGACTGGTTCAGCGGCAATGCCGACGGCCTGATCCAGCTGGACAATATCCAGGACTATTTCGTGCTGGGCGGCAACCTTCTGGCTGTGGTGGCGGTGCAGGGTAACCAGCCCTTTGATCTGACTGAGCTGCGAATTGGCAGCCGGCCCCCGCAGCCCGCGCTGAGCGCGAACCCGCTGCTCGGCAAACCGCCGCTGCTTGTCGAGTTCGACGCGAGCGCGAGTACGGACCCGGACGGCAGTATTGCCGAGTTCCGCTGGGACCCGGAAGGCGACGGCAGCTTTGATGTCAGCACTGGAACAGACCCGCTGTTCTCCTTCACCTATGAGCAGCAGGCCGCGCCCCTGGCCGCGGTGCGCGTGATCGATGAAAAGGGTGTCCATGCCGATGCGGCGCAGGGGATAAGCGTTGTCAGTGAGTCGGCGTTTACCTATGGGGCATCAGGGGTCAACGAGACAGTTGCCGACCTGCTGGTTACAGCGAATGGGGACCTGATCGTTCTTGGCTCCTACACCTCATCCGGCATGGGCGTCCGCGCCTACATCAGCCGCCTGCGGCCGGATGGAACCGAGGTCTTCGCGCGCAGCTGGGGCAGCGATGGCTCACATAGCTTTGCCGACGCGGAAATCGGCTCTGACCAGTTGATCTATGTCTGCGGAACCACAAAGAGCGGCGCTCAGTTTGATTCCGGCGGGCTGCTGCAGCAGTGGGATCAGGATGGCAATCTGCTTCGGAGCCGGCAGTATGGGGCAGGTACCGGCCTGTCCTTCAACGGGATTGACCGGACATTTGATTCGATCTATGCCTGCGGGACATTCCGTCCGTCGACAACCGCGGATGGCCTGATCGCGCGTCTGGACCTGGATGGCAACCCGGTCTGGGCAACCCGAATCAAGTCACCGCAGGATTGCGAGCTGAGCGAGATCCAGAGCGTGACGCCGAACTTCTTCGGCGCGGTTGAAAGCGTACGGTGCTGTGGTATCTACGATGAGAACGGGATCAACGGCGACTCATTCTTTGCTTCCTTTACGAACTCCGGTGCCCTGAACCTCGCAAGAGTTCTGGACTCTATTGCAGATTTCGACCATGCGGTGGGCTTCGTCTGCACCGATGCGGTCCTGCCGCAGAACTATGTCTTCGGAGAAATATTCACCACTTCCGGCCAGGTGCCGTACCTGAGCAATGTCAGTGGGTCTGCGGTGACGATAGACGCGGCAAACACTGATTCGATGAACAGCCTTGACATCATCAAGAGCTCCGGCAATGCGAGCCTCCTGCTGCGCCGTCAGTTTGGCAGCGCCAGCAGCCTGGTCCTGGGCAGCCTCAACTTCAGTCTCGCTCCGCTGGCCGATCTGGAGATTGGCGCGCTGCCGGACGGCGTCGTCAATGGCGGCTGCCTGGCGAACTACGGCCCGGATATTGCCCTGGGCACAGCAGTCCGAAAGGAGCTGCCGGGTGAAAGCAGCATCGACCTGACGGTCAGCGCCGCGGCCTTTACCTGGGTAGATGTAACGCCAGCTTTCAGCGATGCGTCGCTCCTCGTGGCCGACGCAGCTTTGGAGACGACTGCCCTGGCAGACTTCAGCGCCGGCAATCCGCCTGAGCAGTCTGTTTCCGAGGGCTACTTCCACATAGGCCCCTTGCAGTAGCGCCAGCGGCCGGACGTAACCGTCAGGCCTCTCCGGGCCTTCAAAGTGGAATCCAGAGGCAATTTAGGCCAGCGCGGCGGAAACTGGAGCCCTGAGCAGCCTCCATTCTGCCCGTGAGACCCCTTCAGAGCGCCTTGCATGTTAGAATTAATGGTTACTCCGGCTCCAGCCGGAGCAGGGACGGCATATGGACTATACGATTCTCGACCTCCTCGTGCAGCTCGTTGAGCACGGGGCTTCTGATCTGCACCTGACGGCCGGCGTGCCCCCGACGCTGCGCGTTCACGGCAAGCTGGTCCGTCTGGACTACAAGCCGCTGACGCCGGATGATGTGCGCGCTCTGGCCTTCTCGATGATCCGTGAAGACCAGCGCAAGAAGCTGGAAATGGAGCGCGAGCTGGACTTCGGCTACAGCCAGAAGGGCATCGGCCGTTTCCGCTGCAACATGGCCTTCCAGCGCGAGAGCGTTTACATGGTCATGCGTGCGATCTCCGAGAAGATCCCGACCATGGAAGAGCTGATCCTTCCGCCCATCATGAAGGAAGTGATCATGCTGCCCCGCGGCCTGTGTCTCGTGACCGGCCCGACCGGTTCGGGTAAGTCGACATCGCTGGCCGCGATGCTCAACGTGATCAACGAAACCAAGGACATCCACATCGTCACGATGGAGGACCCGATCGAGTACGTGCACCAGCACAAGCGCTGCAACGTCAACCAGCGCGAGATCGGGTCGGATACGCTGTCCTTCGCCGGCGCGCTCAAGCGCGTGCTGCGCCAGGACCCGGACGTGATCCTGGTCGGCGAAATGCGCGACCTTGAGACGATCTCCACCGCGATCACCGCAGCGGAAACCGGCCACCTGGTGTTCGCCACCCTGCACACCAACAACGCCCCGCTGACCATCGACCGTATCGTCGACGTGTTCCCCTCCGAGCAGCAAGACCAGATCCGCGCGCAGCTGGCCAACTCGCTGCAGTGCATCATGTCCCAGCAGCTTCTGCCCCTGGCCGAAGGCGGCGGACGCGTGGCGACCTTTGAGGTCATGCTCAACATTCCCGCTATCCGCAACCTGATCCGTGAGAAGAAAGAATTCCAGATCCACTCGGTCATGATGACCCACTCCAAGCTGGGCATGATGACGATGGACCAGTGCCTGCGCGACCGTTATCTGGACCGCCTGATCAGCCTGGAAGTGGCGATGGCCCACGCGGGCAACGTCGGCAACCTGCAGCGCCTGATCTCCTCGGCGGTGGCCGGTGAGCAGGGCGGCCCCAGCAAGGGCAGCCGCCCCGGCGGGCGCGGCGGCTCCGACCGTGGCCCGACACTCGAAGGCGCCTCCATCGGCGTGTAACGGTAGGGGCCGAGCATCGCCTCGGCCCGCAGCCGGCCGGAGAGGCAGGGCTTTACCCGGCTCGCAGCGGTGAAAACCCGGCGAGGTCTGGGTACAACAAAGAGTACGAAGAAGGCCGCCCACCCGGGCGGCCTTTTTGTTGGCCTCTGCTCATGCAGATTGCACGAGCCGCCGCGGACCGGCGCCGCGCGGTGCCAATTATGGATAAATATAGTAGGAATACTCCAATATTTTTTATTGCACGTCGGTAGTAAATCCTGCGGGCCGCTGGCGCCGCGTCAGGCAGCCCGTGAAGGAGGCAAGCATGTCTCGCCTGACTCAGATATCTGTATCCCTGCTTGTCAGTGGGCTCCTCATTTATTCCTGTGGCTCAGAGCCGGGTCTATCCACCCTTCCACCGGCAGACTACCAAGCATTCCGCCTGGAAGTCACCCCGGACTCCACCTACAAGGAGGCCGGTAGCGCGCGGTACGGCCTGCGCCTGGAGGATAGCGGCGGCGATCTGCTGGTCCACATTGATACCAGCCAGGCCCGGGGCCTTAAGGCGTTGTTCTGCCAGCTCAGCTATGACCCGCAGCTATACCATCCGCTCAGCGCCGCGGCTCCGTCAGCTCCTTACGAATCGGCTGACATGCTTGCCTTCAGCTACCTGGATGATCCCGGGCAGGTTTACTACGCCATGGCCCTGACGCAGCCGGAGCGGCACAGCGGGCTGAGCGGCAATGTCCGACTGGCTACAGTGCGTTTTGAGCGTGGAGCGGCCGCCAGCCGCTCGCTCAGCGGGGCGCCGCCGCGCAGCCCACAGTCCAACCCGCTGCTTGCTATCAGCCCCGACGGCGTTACCCTGAGCTGGTACTATCGCAACCAGGGGGACTACAACCAGGACTGCGTGGTGGATGAGCACGATATCGCGCCGCTGGCGCTGCACTTCCGGGAGCCGGCGACGGATGCGCCCAATGGGCCGCTGGCGGTGATTGACGGCAACGAAGACGGCCTGCTGAACATCAGCGATCTCAGCGCGATCGGTGCCAACTTCCACTGCCGTGTGGACCGCTACACCCTGCACAAGTGCTACTTCAGATCTGAATGGCCGGAGCACAACACTGATCCCAGCGGCCTTACAGAGTATGACCACGCGCCTTTTGACAACGGCGTGGAACAGCAGCCGGGGGGCCGCAAGATGTTCCTGCGCGGGGTTGCGCCGGACATTAACGCTTACTTCTGGGTGCGGGCGACAGATACCGCTGACCCGCTGGCGGGAGAGTCGCGCGAGGGAGCGACCAGCAATATCGCCACGATCAAGCCAGACGTTCCCAGGCAGCCGCGCATAACACTGGACGCCATTACTCCGGCTGAAGGCGGCGACGGCAAGAGCAATTACTCGCCTTATCTGGTGAACCCTGGAAGCACCTATCTGCTGCGGGTCTTCTGGCCGATCGAGGTCAATGTAAGTGAAATCAACGTGTCGACTGATCCGAAGACTGACTTCAGTTTCACCAGGGTTAGCTATCCGGCGGATCTGAGCGTAGTCCGCAATACGGAAGATGTGTCCCTGTCACTTCCGCCGGGTGTCACTGGCACCTTCAGCGTCTCAGCCAGCTACGACGGCGTGAGCAGCGGCAACCGGGTCTACTTCCTGGCCGGGCCGGTCACGGACACCCTGTTTATCAAGCCGGCACCAGTCGACAGCTGGGTTGAAGCTCCAAACTA
This sequence comes from uncultured Planctomycetales bacterium, assembly GCA_964512635.1. Lineage (GTDB taxonomy): Bacteria > 4484-113 > 4484-113 > 4484-113 > JAFGCY01 > JADZFO01. The sequence goes on from CAZEJB010000009.1 coordinate 42,300, forward strand.
CGGCCAGCCCAATGCTGGAAGCAGCAGCAACCCCTACGTGCTGCACAGTGACGGCTATAACACCGAGCTGACCACAGACGGCGTTTATAGCCTGAGCTTCCCGGTCCGCGCCAGCAACACGGACATTCCCTGGTCCGACCTGCCGCCCACGAGCATTGAGTGGCTGACCAAGCCGCCTGGGCTGATTGACTTTGATACATCGCATCCAGTCAGCATGTCCTTCAGGATCGCGCCAGGTGTGAGCTGTGAGGTCTATGGCCGTCTGGGCGGCGTAGAGAGCAACCACATCTTCGTCACCTCTGCGCCCTGAAACGGCTTCACGGCTGTTGCGGCGAGGGTTAGCATCAGGCAGTATCAGGAGGTGAAAGCTAATCCGACTGTTCGAGCTGACAAAACCTCCCCCCTCCAGTAGGGCTGGTACTCGCCGTCGATGTGCCAGCCGACCTCGGCGCGGGTCGGAATGCGCAGGCCGTCGAATTCGCGATAGTCGCTGAAGCGGCCTTCCCAGGTGGTGGCGATGGGCGTGCCCTTCACATCCCGAAAGCGCGCGGGGCAGAAGATGCTCTCCACTTCGCCGGCAGCGTTGAAGCGAAACTCGACACTGACCTCCAGCGACCCATCCCGCAGCACGGCATGCGCGCTGCGCTCGTCGATTGACTCCCAGCGCAGCAGCTCATCCGGCAGCAGCGCTGTCGGCAGCCAGGGGGTCTCGGCCAGCCAGCGCTGCAGCGAAGCCGCGCCGATCTGGGCGGTGCCGTGCTGGTTGACGATACCCAGCAAGCCGAGCATGGAGGCTTGCATCGCACCCTCGCCGGCGACGTAGCTGTCCCGGACAAGCACGCTCATGCCAGGTCCCATGCTGAACACTGCAGCCCAGACAAAGCCCGGCCGGCGGGCGCAGATAGACTGTGTAGCGGTGAAGGGCTTCCAGGCCTTCGGCCCTTCTCCAAGGCGCATCTCCCCGCGCTGCTGAAGGGTGACCCAGCCCGGCTCGTGTGGCCGGGCGGCAAAGCTCTCCCCAAGCGCCAGACTCAGGTAGCGCTCAACAGGGGCAGGCAGACTGTGCGAACCAGCTTCAACAGGGGCCCGCCGGCCGGGCTCGGCCCTATAGCTGTGCAGCTTCTGCAGCAGACCGGTCGTGGTGCTCTGCCAGCGCAGGCGGCCCAGCAACCGAGCTGCGATCAGCGCGAACAGCAGTCCAAGCGTAATGTAGATCCAGATCACAGCAGGGGATGATACAAGGCAGAGGCCTGCGCGGCTCACGAAACCGATTTAGCTACACTGGTGCAATTTCGCGTTATACTTTTCCCAGGCGAGTCTGGAGGTAGAAATGTTCTGTTCTGGGCTGAAATTTTGCGCACTTGCGCTTTGTGTCGCGTTGTTCAGCACTTCCTGCGGGGGCGGAGGAGGAGGCCAGGTGGCCCCGGATACCGACGGTCCGCAGATCAACATAGTCGGCATCGCCAATGGCCAGCAGCTGAGTGGCAGTGTAAGCCTGACCATTAATGCAAGCGACCCCTCAGGTGTATCTGCACTAAAGCTGCACATCGCAGGTCATGAAGTGGCGCAGGCTGCTGGTGGTCAGATCAACTGGTTCTGGAACACGGCGTCCACCGCGGCAGGGTCTTGCGAGGTCAGTGCAATCGCGACAGACCAGGAAGGCAACTCGGCCAGCCATTCGATCAACGTTGAGATTCAGGCTGCTGCGGCCGAAGATCCGGTTCTGCTGCCAAGCCAGCCAGCCAGCAATTCCGATGCTGCCGAGATTTTCCCCATCCTTTCCGGCCCGCCGCCGGCGTTCTACGAGCCCAGTGACGTCAAGCTGCCCCAGCCGCTCGTATCCGGACTTCGCGATGGACAGCGCGTATCCGGCCGGGTCAATTTCGACGTCAGCGGTGTCGACAACCGCAGCGTGGAAGCAGTGCGGGTCATGGCTGGAGACAGCCAACAGTGGTACTCCGACAGTACTTCACTCAGTATCAGCTGGGATACAACCCGCAGCGCCGAGGGCCCATTAACGATGCATATCTACCTGCTGGATCGCGGGCTGCACGTTACGCACACCGAGCTGGAAGTGATTGTCTCCAACTTCAGCGACCACCTTGGTCCACAGATCGTCCGTCTGGATACCGACATTTCTTACGGTGATCTGGACTTGAGCTTTGAAGCAAGTGACGAAAGCAAGATCAGCAGCATGAAGCTCTATTTGAGCTGGTTTGACGATGTAGTGCATCCATACTGGGAATTGCCCCGGCCACCAGTATTGGCCGCCGAGGTCAATGGAGGTAGCCGTCTCAGCTATCACTGGCAGGCGGGACAGGCGCCGGCCGCGGAGGACAACGTCCGCGCCCGTTTTACGGTCGAGGCGACTGATGAACTGGGTAACCAGACACGGCTCAATGGCGAAGTAACACGCTACAACAGCATTGACCGCCCGCTGTTGCTGACACGCGAACGTGCTCAGCTGCGACTGGCAAACAACTTCAGACTCGAATTTCAGCGTCTCAGCGATGCTGGCCAGTTCGGCTTGCCATACACCGCGAAATTCAGTCTGGATGCGTATCAGGGTACGAACTTCAGCCTGCCAATCTTTGATCTGGCAGACCTGAGCCCGGCGGGACCTGCGCCTGTTGCAGGACTGCCGCCGGGTACCTACCAGATAAGTCTGCAGGCCGATGACTATGTCTATTCCGTTCAGCGTCGCGTGCTTGTCGGCTGGGAAAAAGAGATCAAACTTGAGCCGCCCCTGCTGTACAAAGAGCTGCGCCTGCCGGGGATGCGCTTTAACCCTGAAGAAGGTGCTGATCGGCATGACCTGCGCCTGGAAGGCAGCAGTGACCCGATGTATGTGGCACGGCAAACGACCTTCGGCTTTGATCCATGGGAGGGGAAACACGGCTATCCCATGGGAAAAACCAAGCAGGACTGGCTGGAGGAACTCCAGTCCAGCGATCCGCCGTTGAATAACATCGACCACATCTGGATAGGGACTGAATCAGACAGTGAGGCAGGGTTCTTCTCAGCGCCGGATGCCTCGCAGAACCTGCGGGACTGGATTCGCGACGGCGGTGTGCTGCTGGTCAGTGGAACAGCCTATGACTATGTGGAGCAGCTCTTTCCGAGCATGCTCGACTTTGCGGGAGGTCAGCCGGGGTCCGGGCTCAGCTCAGAGGCCGAGCCCCTCGATGCCGCTGAAATCGGCGAGTGGCAGCAAGGGACGACATACCTGCTAAACCATGTGACCTGCGACCTGCCGAGCTTCCCTGACGCTGCCGTGCAGGATGGCTTTCCAGTGATCGAAGCTGTTAACCAGCAGCGCGTACATGTCTGGTTGAACATGAGACCTGACCTTAAAAAGACGCAGCCGTTGCTGGTGAGTTTTGAATATGGACTTGGCCGCGTCTGGTTAAGTCTGTTGCCCTTCTCAACCGGCAGCATGGCAACCGAAAGCTGGGAGGAGCCGGATCAGCTTGGTGGGGTTCTGGAGGCAGTCTTTAGAAAGATCACGCAGGAGGAGCACATGCCTGACTATTACTATGACTACTTTCTCGAGGACTGACCCAGGTGTAAGGCCGGCACAGAGTCATGTTTGACTCGCAAAGACAAGCAAAACGGGCGCCGGGGTTGCTTTGTCCACGGCGCCCGCATCAACTTGGGGAGGCTCTCAATCGTCGGTGTCGTACCAGTCCACCTTCACCAGCTGAACGCCGTGGGCCGGGATCGAGACTGTGCTCAGGGGCAGGTCGTGGACTGTGCGGCCGTTTTCCTCCGTGCTGACCTCGCGCAGCGTGCACTGGTAAGAGTCCTGCACCGGACTGAGATCACCGCTGATGATGTCCTTGAAATCCAGGCTGTAGGTTAGGGCACTGTCCGTCGTGTTAGCCAGCAGCAGCAGGTAGTCGCTGTTGCTGTCGCGACCGGCCAGGGCGTAAAGCTGGTCCGCAGCGTCCCCGCTGAGCTCGAGGCTCTGGAAGCTGCCGCTGTTACAGAATTCGCTCCACAGGGCAAAGGCCTCGCCGATTTTCTTTGGCGTGCCGTCGGCATACCACATCCCATAGAAGCTCGGCACCTCAATGTTCGGATCCGGCCCGCGGTAGAAGCAGGAAACGGCCACATCGCTCTGCTGCAGGTTGATCCAGCTCGCGGTCAACAGGGCGGCGCCGGTGGGGCCGCTGCGCAGCTCAATCTCCTCGGCGGTCTGGGTGCCGTCATTGCTGATCGAGGTGTTCCACTCGGTGATGTGGTTCTCGGCGGCGGCAAAACCGTTATCGTCAAGCTGTGCGCGATACCAGGCCGCGGCGTCGAGGAAGTCCTGCGGGTTGTTGGAGTACATGTGCCAGGAAACGAAGTCCAGACGCGTGGCATGCACTGACATGTAGTCCAGGAAGTCGATCACATAAGCCTGGCCCGAGGGTGTCAGGTAGCCCGCGGGGGTGAAGCCCGGCCCGCCGACCTTCAGCACGGGCCACTGCGCATGGATCGCGTTCTCCACCGCCGCGAAGAACTGGAAGAACTCCGCCTGGCTGTGGCCAGGCCAGAACTGACCGTCCGGCTCATTCCAGATCTCAACGTAGTCAATCGGCGTACTGAAACCGCCCCACTGTCCTTCCATGAAGTGCTTGATGATCTGCACGCAGGCCTCGGCCATCCGGGCACGCTGCATCGGGTTCTCCGGCGGGGTCGGGTTGTTGAAGCTGTCGCCAAGCCGCAGGTAAGGCCGGCAGCCCGCATCCAGAATCGCCTGCCAGCGCAGGTCGCTCTCTGAGAAATCGAAGCTGGATTCCAGGGTCGGGTTGGCATCCCGATCGGGGTACATCACTGAGAGATCCAGTGGGCCATAGAAGTCATGCGTCCGCACATAGTTCACGCCGACTGCGTGGTACTGCTCGATCAGGTCCGGGTTGCCCGGCTCGCCGGAAGGGTAGGGGCCGGCGTTAAGTCCCAGCAGAGGCTGGCAGTCATTTCCGATGTCCGGCCCGCTGAGAGCCACGCTGAGCTGGGCATCACTGAACTGGCACTCCAGCCGAAGACTGGCCTGCGCGGTTGTGACCAGGGCGAAGTAAATGCTGCCATCCTCCGAGAAGTTGTCGGGGCTGGCTGCGGTTGTCGTCTGCAGGATCGCATCAGTTTCAGCCGCCAGCGGGCCGCCGATCCAGTCCCAGGCGCCGCTGGCATAGTTGCTGACGCCCAACCAGACTCCGCTGCCGGAGCCGACCAGACTGACCTGCTCAAGCAGGCCTGTGCTGACGCTGATGCCGACCACGCAGTAGGCCACCGACTGTCCTGCGGTATCGAGATTGACAGTGTTGCCGCTCCAGCTTGCACCTGATGAGCGGCTTTCATAAAGCTCGCCGGGCTCGAAGACACCGGCAGCCGAGCGCACAGCTGGGGCCGGACCAGCCGGCAGCGCTGCGCCAGGCCCGGCCAGTCCGGCGGGCGAGCTTGATGCCGGCGTGGTCACGCTTTGATCACTGCTGCAGCCAAAACTGGCGGGAAGCAGCAGGCACAAGGCGCAAGCTGTCAGGGTGATGCGTTTCAGGCCTAGTCCGTTTTGCATTTCATCCTCCATGGCTTAGGCAAACCGGGCTAAGAGCTGCAGCACGGACGGCGAGTTTCAAAGCGACGCAGAGATTCTCCGTTTCTACGGAATGGGATCAGGTCGCGGTCGGCGGATCTCCGTCAAACCGGTCGGGCCGCTAAGATTGCAGCCGTGCAGATCCAGGTCATCCGCCGGGCGGGGCATGATCCCGCGGCCAACCTTGCCTACGAGGAAGAGCTCTACGACAGTCTGCGGCCGCAGCGCGGCCCGGCTGATGTCGCGCCGGTTCCGATCCGGCCGACACTGCTCTTCTATGTCAACTCGCCCTGCGTGGTTCTGGGCCGCAGCAACAAGGATGAGCAGTGGGTTGACCACAGCGCCTGCGCAGCCGCCGGCGTCCCGGTGCTGCGGCGCTTCAGCGGCGGCGGCACTGTCTACCACGACCTGAATAATCTGAACTTCAGCTTCATCATGGCCCGCAGGCAGGTCGAGGCAGCGCAGGCCGGGATCCCGGGTGGCCCGGCAACCACGCACTTCATTGAGTACTTCCGCGGGCTGGCTCTGCGGGCCCTGGCCCGCCTGGGGCCGGGCTTCAGCGCCTCCGGCCTGTCGGACATCAGCCTGAACGGCCGCAAGGTCAGCGGCTCGGCCATGCGCCTCTCCGGGGCGCTGGTGCTGCACCACGCCACCCTGATGCTGCGCTGCGATCTGGCCGCGATTGAGCGCTACCTGCCGATCCCGCCCAACCGGCCGGGGGTGAGACACAGCGATTTCGTGACGGGCCTGGAGCAGGAAGGGCTGGCCGTAAGCCCCGAAAGGGCCATGCAGGCCCTGGAGGACGAGCTGATTTTGACCTTCAGGGGAAATGGACAGTCCGCATCTGATGCGGTCTCAGGGCCGCTCTGACTCTTTGATGCCGAGATTATCCAAACTTTGTCCTTCTTCTAACGCAACCTAAGCCGATAAGCCATACTCTATACATGTGAGCAAACACGGGGTGGTGAGGAAATGGGTCTAGGCCAGCCGGAGACTTCTGTCAACGGTGTACATGACACCATCGAGTTCGGGGGAATCAATGGGGGCGCAGGGAGTGCAGGGCAGACGCTGCCAGCCCGATATAATCAGGAACGATTGGGGCGAGGCATGCAAATACCCTTCCAGGTAGATCGGTTTCACATAAATAACCTGCAGGCGCAGGGGGTTCTGGGCGACCGTTACTCAGGTTTCAGCCTTGAGGATCAGCAGCCGGTGGTCTGTCTGCTGATTAACGATCCGCTGATTTCTGTAGAGCAGCTTGAGGAACTTAAACGCGTCAATATCATCCTGGCCCAGAAAGAGCACGAGAACGTCCTGCGGCCGCTGGCCTTCGGCGGCAAGGAAGGCCGGCCCTATCTGGTCTATCCCGACTTCGGCCGGCCCCTGAGCCAGTTCGAGAACCTCAAGGCCCTCCCGCCCGCTGAGCTGCTTGTGCTGATGCGCGGCGTCCTGCGGGCCCTGCTCTTCGCCGAAAGCAAGGAAGTCCTGTCCCATCAGAGCGTTCATCCTGACAACATCCGTATCAGTCTTGAACAGGGCCAGGTCAAGCTGGGCTTCTTCGGCTATCCCACGGTCACGATTCATGACGATCTGGCCCTGACCTCTGAGGCCGAAAACCTGCTGGCCTACCTCCCGCCACGCGAGCTGCTGGCCGGCCTGCCAGCCCTCGAGCCCGGCACTGGCTTTGACAGTGGACTCATCCAGTCGGAGAACGGTTCCGCAGCCGGTGAGGCCGGCGCCCTGCCCGAGGGTTTCGACGGCGCGCCCAGCGGCCTCTTCTCGGTGCAGCAGTGCGACCTGTACGGCCTTGGTCTGATCGCGCTGGAACTGGCCACAGCCACCCCAGCCGCCTCGATCTTCCCGGCCACCGAGCGCCTGCGGCCCGACCGCCTGCGCCAGGTGCTGTCCGACGAGACCAAGCTGCCCCTGCCCGTGCAGGAGCTGCTGTACAAGATGCTCAGCCCGGTACTGGAGCAGCGCTACGGCTCCTTCAAGCAGGCCCTGGACGATGTCCAGAAGCTCTGCGGCGAAGAGCAGTCCGGCCTGCGCTTCCAGACCTTCATCCTCGACACACTGATCAACGGCCGCTTCAAGCTGGTATCCGAAATCGGTTCCGGCCGTGTCTCGCGGATCTACTCCGCGATCGACACCCGGTCCGAAGACGGCCAGCAGCGCTGCGTGGTCAAACTGGTGGATCTGCGCAGCCATCCTGAACTGCAGGGCCTCTTCCAGACCCGTTTCAAGGCGCTGCCGAACATCCACCACGAGAACGTGCTGCAGGTCTACGACGTCGGCATCCACTTCGAGAACGGCTATATCGCCATGGAGTCCGGCCTGCAGAGCCTCGAGCAGCTCCTGATCAAGCGTGGCACTCTGCCGATGCCGGATGCGGGGCGGATCGTCTTCCAGATCTGCAAGGGCCTCGAAGGCCTTTATTTCCACCACCTCGCCTATCACGGCGCTCTGCGCCCGAGCAATATCTTCCTGACCACCGATCTGCGCGCGGTCAAGATTGCCGACGCGCTGGTGGCGGACGCCTTCCTGCAGAACGGCAACCTGAACTACATAGGCGCCGAGTACCTGACCCCCGAGCTGATCCGCCAGCAGCCCCAGGACCAGCGCAGCGATATCTATCAGCTCGGCATCCTGCTCTTTGAAATGATGGTCGGCCATCCGCCCTTCTGCTTCAAGGTCGAGCAGGAGATCCGCGACGAGCATCTGCACCTCAACGCCGCGACCCGCGTGGAGGCCTCGCTGCTGCATCCCGAGATCAAGGACATGCTGATCCGGATGCTGGAGAAGAACCCCACGGGACGCTATGCCGCCGCCGGCGAGCTGGGTGAGGAACTCAGCCACCTGCTGGGCTATGACAAGAAGCAGCAGGTGCAGGTCCCGAATCTGCGCTTTGACTTCGCCGAGCTGTCGATGGTCGGCAAGAATACGCGCGAAAAGGGCGAGGAGACGCTGGCCATTCGCCTTCCGGCGGTCAACAACCGCGCCCGCGGCGCCATCGCGCTTTTGGTCGGACATGGCAATGAACTGGGTGATTCCAGCCGCTCAGCCACCAGCGCGCTCAAAAGCATGCGCGAGCTGCTTTTCAGTGCGGGCTCTGTCAGCCCTGAGCTGGCCAAGATGCAGAAGACTGACCCGGAGAAGTTCCTTGATCAGGTCCTGGACCTGCTGAACCAGCGGCTCTATCGCGAGGCCTTCGGCCTCGGCAAGACCGGCAGCTATGGCCTCTCGGCCATCGTCGGCATGGTGCAGGAGAACACGCTGTACCTGCACAGCTGCGGCGAGGCCGACTTCACGATCCTGGCCCAGGGCCACCTGCTGGACCACTCCGACGATAAGTGGACCATAAACGACGAAATCACCATCGGCGACAGCGACAAGGCCCTCTCCACTACCGTGCATGACAAGCTCGGCTTTGGCGAGCTGGCCCGGGTGCATCGCCTCAAGCGCCGGCTCAAGGATGGCGACCAGCTTCTGCTGCTCAGCCGCAACCTCTCCAGCGCGCTGTCGATATCGGAGATCAAGGAGCTGATCACCAGCACCTCGGAACCGGCTCAGGCGATGGAGCTGATCAAGGGCGACGCCATTCGCCGCCGCCTCGAAGGCACGATTTCCTGCGTGCTGCTGGGTGTCGGCAATACGGCAGTTTTCGCGGAAGAAGGCGTCAGCCACTCCAAGAAGGGCCTGCTGGCCCGCAACTTCCTGGCCCAGGGCGACACTTTCCTGAACGACAGCCGCATCGATGAGGCCATCGAGCAGTACAACCAGGCCCTGCAGATCAACCCGAACTTTGCCATCCTGCATCACCAGCTCGGCGTGGCCTACAAGCGCAAGGGCCTGTTCAGCTACAGCCAGAGCTGCTTTGACCGCGCTCTGGAGCTGAACTCCAAGCTGGCCGCCAGCTATATCGAAATCGTCGACATCCTGCGCCAGCTCAAGCGCCAGCGCGAGGTGCTGCCGCTGCTGCGCAAGGCGGTGGCCGAAGGCTGCCGCGATGGCGATCTATACGCCCTGCTCGGCCGCGAGTTGCTGGCTGTGCGAAACTATGACGAGGCGATCCTCTATTGCAGCCATGCCCTTGAGCTGAACCCTCAGCACAGCACGGCCTTCCGCGACCGCATGCTGGCGGTCAAGCGCCGCGGCGCGCTGGATACCAAGTTGCTCAAGATGCTGGTCCCGCCGCGGGCGCGCCTGTCCGACGACGGCCGCACGAAGATCCACGACAACCCGGAGATCGACGTCAGCGAAGAAGACCTGGGCTAAGAGAGGACGAGGAACAGGGATTAGGGACGAGTATGGCGCAGAGCAGGCCGGTTTGCAGCCGGCGTTCAGAGCCTTCTCACCCTACTCACATTAGGCCTTTTGCCTAACGGCCTACGACTCGGCCTTCTCCCCATGCACGCAGACCATGACTGGAGCCAGCAGGCTGCGCTTGACCTTGACCTTGACGGCGCCGGCGGCCTCCATGAAGCGCACATAGTCTTTGTCCTCAAAGACCTGGCTGTCGCTGGTCAGGCGAAACCACAGCGCCAGGGCGTCGCCGGCGACATCCGCTGGCGCGTCAGAGCTGCGTCGCTCCGCGTCCCAGATACAAAGCACTCCGCCAGGCCGCAGCGCCCGCAGGCTGCGCCTCAGCACATCAACAATCTGCGCTTCGCTGAAGTGATGCAGTATGTTGCTGAGTAGCACGACATCGGCCGGGCCGGGGAACTCGCCCTGCAGCATATCGCCCTCGCGATGCTCGACCAGGTCGGTGATCCCCGCCTCCTCCGCCAGTTTACGTGCATGGGGCAGCGCTGAGGGCAGGTCAAGCACGATCGACTTCATCGGCGGGTGCTTGCGGCAGAGCGCCGCCCCGAAAAAGCCGTGACTGCCTGCGATGTCAAGCAGCAAGCTCGAGCCTTTGGGCACCGGCAGAAGGCCGGTCAGATGTGGCGCTGCTCCGCGTGCAAGCTCCAGCATCGAACGTTGGTAGGTTGCCCAGACTTCCGGGTCTTCAAGAGTGCTATGGAAGTCGAGTCCTTTGCCGGTCTCGATCAGCGCTTCAAGCTGATCCAGCATTTTTAGTTCGTGATAACAAAACAGCACTGAACCGCTCAGCTCTTTGTCCGCCCCCGGCAGCAGCCAGCGCCGGGCGTAATCGCCAAGTTCAAAGCCATCTCCGCTGCGTTTCAGGTAACCAGGCGAAACCAAAACCCGTAGCAGCAGCTCAAGGGACTGGGCGTCGCAGCCCAGCGCCCGCGCCAGCTCGGCTGCGCTGTGGGCACGTGCTTCACGCATGGCCTCAAAGAGCCCCAGTTTGACTGCGGCCATTATGCTGCGAAGCTGCAGCATGGCCAGCAGAGTGTCGACCACGGGGAGAGGGACCTGGCGCACAAGCAGGGCCAGGCGTTCAGGCAGACTGGCGGGAATGATTCCATACCGCATTGCTTGCTTATAGCACCTTGGAAAGGTCTTTTCTGGCTGAACTGCATTCAAGTTGCCAATCCCTGTTGTGCTTTTACTGCTGAGTCTGTAACAGTTAACTCCGACCAAGGCTATAATTTTTATACTATTTAATCAGGGGGACCGAAATGGCTTGTCAGTACACCGAGCAGCAAATTCTCGGCCAGCTTATGTCCATGACATCTGGTACGACCAACCAATGGCGTTGGGATTCTTGGTGGATTGTTTACGACCATCCGGAAGATGGCGTACCACCCTTGGCCCCGGCCACAATTAACGCAATGTCGCTGCCGCAGGTTGCCAACGCTTTGTACCGCTGTTATTGTCTAAATGACTGTCCATGAATTCAATGAGCTAAAATTTGAACGATGCAAGCCAAAGAAACACTCTTTGACCGCTACATCGACTCCTGTGCCTTCATTTCGTCACTGGTCTCGATGGAGGAATTTCTTCAAGAGTCGCTTACTGCGGACTTCGATTCCGAGCGAGACCCGCTGCGCGTCATTTCTGTGGTTGTTTTCACCTGCACGCGCATGTGGGATGAACGGCCCCTGAAAAGGATGGCGGAGCTTGCACGACTTTACTCCGAGCGCATCACCGGCTGGGAGGACGAATTCAGGTACAACTACGTGCTTGTCGCTGCGCGGGAGCTGGGAAGCGCCGTTCTGCTGCCTTACCTGGAGTTTGAAGGCGATGCAGCATTCCGCTGCGCCACACGGATAGCCTCGCTGGCCTATTTTCTGCGCGACGAAAGCCTGCTCTTTGCCAGCGTCCGGGCCTTGCGCAATGAGATCAACCGGCGCGCAGTTCCTCCCCCGGACAAGGACTGGGAACTGGAGTTTGCCGAGGCGATGTACTCCGCGCTTAAGTGCGGGCGGGCCGATCTGATCAGCCTCTGCCGCACCGCCAGCCGGCTCGAAGGTTGCAGCTACCTGCCCTATGTCTCGACCGACGTGCTGGTGCTACAGCGCAGCCTGGCGCGAAGTTCAGCCAGCTGAGCGCTCAAACGAAATTCAGACAGTGCCGCAGCCTGAGCTCGATGGCAGCACTGTAAAACAATTTCGTTAACCTGATTCTAATACCGCCTTACCCCTGGCAGAAGCTGTCGGCCATGTTAGAATTTGGGGTCAGCAATGCTTCGGGGATAGGTGGTGCTCTACAACAGATATGTCGAATCGGGCCTGTATCTCGCGTCCTTCAACGCGATGCAGTCCTTCGTGCGCGATCTTTGCAGTCTGGGGCTGCATAACGAGCGCGAGCCGATTCAGACCGCATATCTGGGGGCTTATACCGGCACCCGCACTCAGGACGGCCCTGCACTTGAGCGGATTGGAATTCTAGCCGCACAAGAAGACTCATTTCGGCGGGACGGGCTCAGCTGGTGGGACAACTTCTGCATCGATTACGTGATGGCTGCGGCACGTCTCGAGGATCCAATGCTGCTGCGCTCCTACTTCGTCGAGTCGGGTTATCGCGGCACGATCGCTGCGGTGCGAACTGCAAGTCTGGCCCATTTCCTGGATAAGCCAAAACTCCTGTCCGACAGCATCGAACGCATCTGCGCCGATTCGCGGCCCAGTTTCCGCTGGGAGGCGGTCAACGCCTTCGCCTTTCACTGCCTGCTGCAGCGCCGCTCGCCGGACTTCCTTTTGCTGGCCAACTGTTTCAAGGAAGTGGACGAGAGTTTCAGGCAATACTGCGCGGTAGATTTGAGCCTGTTGCTGCGTCACGCGAATCCTGCCCTGCAATATGAAGCGGCCTGATCTTCTGATCGGACTGCCAACGAAGACCTGATTTACCAACTTCTCCCTGTGAACGGTTCACTGCGCACCCGTCCTGGTGCATCCTCTTCCCGAGTCTGTTTTCTCCGCGCTGCAGTCGGCCATTCAGTTAGACTCTCCTGACAGGCCCGGGCTGGGCCTGTCGAGTGGGGGAGATGCTCTACAGCAGGTTTGTGGAATCAAGGCTGTTCCTGTCATCGCTAAATGCGATGAACAGTTTGTGCAGGACTGCGCAGCATTACGACTTCGCCGATGAGCGCTGGCCCCTGCGGTCCGCCTATGCTGTGGCTTATACCTGCAGCCGCACCTTCGACCCCCGCCCGCTGGACAATCTGGCCCGCGTGGCCGGTGCCTACCTGGTTTCCAGCACTACGCCACTCAGCGACTGGGACGAATTCTGCCTCGATTACATCATGGTTGCGGCGCGACTGGACAAGCCGGCCTGCCTCACCCGTCACCATGATGTGCAGGGTCGTCCTGGTGTGCTGGCCGCAGTTCGCAGCGCCAGCCTGGCATATTTTCTGGGGGATACAGGCCTTTTGGCCGCCAGTACGGACCGCATCCGCGCGGCAAACGAGCATGAGTTTGTCTGGGAGAGCCGAAACGCCGAAGCGCTGATGAGCATCCATCGGCAGCGCCAGCCCGATGTGCGGCAGCTTTGCCGAAACCTCAGTGACACGCCCTCCGAGCTGCGCACCTACTGCGCGCTGGACATGTATCTGCTGCTGCGCGAGCTGGACCCGAACCTGCGACTGCGCCAGGGATAGGTGGAAGCGCACCATGCATTGGCTTCTCAGGGACGCCGCAGCAGCTCAATCAGCTTGTCGATGAAGTAGGCCCGGCGCGATGATTCATGCCTTATCGCATTCATCATGACGTAGAAGCCCGCCAGCCCAATAGCCAGAGTAGTGACACCCGGGGTAGCAGCTGAGAACACCCACAATCCCAGCGCCGTGGCCAGAGCGGCTGCCCCAAGCGGGCCAGTGATCCAGCTCCACCGCAACAGCAGGCGCGGCGGGCCGAGATACCAGTCGAGGTTGGCGCTGAGCAGGCGGACATAGTCCTTGAGGCCGGCATAGCGTCCGCTGAAAAAGAGCCAGCTCCAGGGCGGCGGGACATGTTCGCGGATCTCAAGAAGGTCCGGGTCGGCCTCAATCGCCCGCATGATCAGGCTGATATCCTGCATACCAGCATCGACCTTTTTCTTCAGGCGCAGCTCAGTGGCGAGGATCAGGATGGACTGCACCAGGGTCGCCACAAAGAGGCCGAGCAGCCACACGTTCGGCTTGCCGCTTTGCATGTAATTACTGAAGAGCAGCGGCACGCACCACAAGGCCATTAGCAGCTCGGTCCAGGGGCGCGCAAAAACTTTCTTTCCGCTTGACATGAGGTCGTTTGATAGCACGCTGCTCGCAGGTATCAGCAGTTTCTCACGTCTGCTGCGCAGTTCGGCGAGGATCTGATAAGCAAGGTAGGACAAGCTGGGCTCTTTAGTCAGCGGTCGTGAAAGGATCGCCCCTTCCTGCGCACTCAGCGGCCGGCCCAGCCGGGCTTCTATTCTGGCCAGCAGGTCATCGCCGAGGCCCTCTTCAGGCAAGAGGCCTTCTGGAGTGCTGTCAGGTGCGGCAGCGTCCTGTCTGCGGGGCGCGTCGTTGATCAGCTTCTCGGCACTCGTCAGGGGCCGGCCGATCCGCTCCTCAATGCGAGTTGAGAGCCCATCAGCCGCCCCCGCTTCATTAGCCGGGTTGACGTCATCAGCCAGTTCACTCCCAGGGCTGTCGGCCTCCCGGAATGCAGCTTTGTTAGCCTCGCTCACTTAACGGAGTTATCGCCGAGTCCCGCCCCTGTGTCAACTCCGCAGCTCCTCGCGATCCTTGTACTCATCCAGCGCGCTCGGGTTCGCCAGGGCGTCGACGTTCTTCACCGGCCGGCCGTGGATCAGCTCGCGCACTGCCAGCTCGACGATCTTGCCGCTGATGGTCCGCGGGATGTCCTGGACCTGCACGATGCAGCGCGGCACGTGGTGCGGGCTGGCCTCGGCGCGCACGCGCTGCTGGATCTTCTTCTTCAGCTCATCGCTCAGTGCCTCGCCGGCGCGCAGGCGCACAAAGAGCACGATGCGCACATCCTCCTGCCAGTCCTGGCCGACGACGAGGCTCTCGACGATCTCCGGCATGGTCTCGACCACGCGATAGATCTCCGCCGTGCCGATGCGCACCCCGCCGGGGTTCAGCGTTGCGTCCGAGCGGCCATAGATCGTCAGGCCTTCGCTCTGTGGCCCGCCGTGTTCAGCGGGCTCAGTGCTGTGCTCGCAAAGCTCGACCCAGTCGCCATGCCGCCAGACGCCGCCGGGTGCGCCGGGCGCTTCCGCGCCGGTGTTCTCGATGTAGTAATCGAAGTAGGCCTTGCGGTACTTGCTGCCGTCGGCATCGTCCCAGAAGCCCACCGGCATAGAGGGGAAGGGCTTGGTGCAGACCAGCTCCCCCTGCACACCAGGCGGCAGTGCATTGCCCTGCGCGTCGAAGACTTCGACCTTCATCCCCAGCCCGCGGGTCTGCAGCTCGCCGCGGTACACCGGCGCCAGCGGGTTGCCCAGCGCGAAGCAGGAGATGATGTCGGTGCCGCCGGAGATCGAGGCCAGCTGCAGGTCGGCCTTGATATCGCGGTAGACAAATTCAAAGCTGGCCGGGGCCAGCGGGCTGCCGGTGGACAGCACGGCGCGCAGCGCGGAGAGGTCATGGCTCGCTGCCGGCTTCACGCCCTCCTTCTCCAGCAGGGCGATGTACTTCGCGCTGGTGCCAAAGACGTTGACGCCCTCCTGCTGCGCCATATCCCAGAGGATGTCCGGCCGCGGCGCGAAGGGGCTGCCGTCATACAGCACGATCGTCGCGCCGACGGAGAGCGCGCTGACCAGCCAGTTCCACATCATCCAGCCGCAGGTGGAGAAGTAGAAGATGCGCTCGCCGGCACGCAGGTCGGTGTGCAGCATGAGCTCCTTCTTGTGCTGCAGCAGGGTCCCGCCGGCACCGTGCAGCATGCACTTGGGCAGGCCGGTGGTGCCGGAGCTGTACATCAGGTACAGCGGCTGGTTGAAGGGGAACATGTCGAAGGTCGAAGGTCGAAGGTCGAATGCTGCTTTGGCGGCATCCTCGTCATTGCCACCCTGCCGGCTTCGACCTTCGACCATCGACCTTCGACTAATGATCGAAGAGAGATAGCAGGCATCACCAAGCCCTTCCAGGACCGGCTTGTCTTTCAGATACTCCGCCACCACCACGCGCTGCACGCTCGGCAGCTCCGGCAGGATGCCGCGCACGCGCTCCAGGCTGTCGATGTACTTGCCGCTGTACTGGTAGCCATCGGCGCAGAAGAGCAGCTTCGGCGCGATCTGGCCAAAGCGGTCCAGCACACCGCGGATGCCGAAGTCCGGGCTGCAGCTGCTCCAGATCGCGCCAAGGCTGGCGGCCGCCAGCATGGCGATGACGGTCTCGGGGATGTTCGGCATGAAAGCGGCCACGCGGTCGCCGGGGACGACGCCAGCCTCATCGCGCATCCACTGCGCGAGTACGCCGACGCGGTGGCGCAGCTCGCCCCAGGTGAGCCAGGCATGCCGGCCATTCTCGTTCCAGGCGATGATCGCCGGGTCGCTGTCTTGCGGAGCGCCGGTCGACAGACCGGCAATTCTGTCCTGTAGGGGCGGGGCTTGTCCCCGCCCGTCTTCTCCCGTGGGGGCGTGTGCTTGTCCCCTCCCGTCTTCATTCCCGGGCTGCTGGGTGGGGACAAGCCCCACCCCTACAGGATCGTGATCTGCCGCGCCCCCGGGATAAAGAAGGTTCTGCGCGAAGTTCAGTTTCCCCTCCGGGAACCACCAGGGGCCCTGCTCGGGATCCGGCGGTGCCATGCGCTTGATGCCGCGGCACAGGCGCGGCTCAAACAGCCCGCCCGCTCCGCTTTCGCCATGGACACCACAGAAATCCCAGACGCTGTGCCAGAACTGCTGCGGGTGGTCGATGCTCCACTGGTACAGGCTGGGGTAGTCCTTCACGTTATGCGCGCTCGCGCTGCACGTCAGGTCGTCGCCGCACTGATAGCGGCTCTGCACAAAGCGCAGGAAGTCGGCCATCTGCGTGGCGCTGGCGGCCTCGGGCGTGGGGATCCAGAGCGGAACGGTCATACACGAATTGTAGGGCCGGGCTTGTCCCCGGCCTTAGGACCGCACGCTTGTGTGGACGTTTTGTCGGAGCGCAGGCTTTAGCCGGCTTTCTCCTCTGGAATTGCATCTGAGCTGCTTTCCGATCCAACGCAGAGACAAAGAGAGCGCAGAGTTAGGCAGAGCCGGAATTCTAGACACCCTAGATGCCAAGAGTCCAGCGAAGCCTGTCTCTGAAATAGCGCCAGCGGCTCAGCAAGCTCGGTGTATCTTCTGGTTCCTTCGACCATGCAGATTCGGGGAACTTCACTATCTCCATCGATAGTAGGTCCCCAGCTGCGTCAAAGACGAAGTAGATCTCTCCTAGATGACCGTGCAGGTAGGTGTGCAATGTTCGGAAGTGTGCTCGGCCTCTGCCAAAACGAATCCGCAGGATATCTTTGGCTTTGACATCCATATCCCAATTTGATTTGTGGGAAGGATGTTCCATCACGATCTGATTGAGATCGTCATATGAGTAAACAGCCACTGGCATCACACAGCCGCGTGGCAAGTTGCCGGGCTGTGTCGAAACAAGAATAGCATTGACTCGAAGGACTTCATTGGCTGCTTCCTGGCAGCTACTTTGTGATGGTCTGCCCTTGCTTCTCTGCGCCCTCTTTGTCTCTGCGTTGGATCGTATCCCCATCCGTTCTGCTACTATCCCCGCATGCGGACATCTCTCACCTTTCTCGCGATTTTCGCGACCCTGATGTTCAGCGCGCCGGTGCTGGCGCGTGCGCACGACTGCTGCTGTGATGATTGTTGCGATGACACCAGCGCTGCCACCAGCGCCAGTGTGGACGCCGATGCTGTGCTGAAGGTGCTGGCGCAGTACGGCTTCTATCTTGGCCCTTATGCCGACATGATCGATGCCGGCGGCGGCGGCATCGCCATCGGCGGTTCCCCGGATGAGATAGAGGTCAACCCGGACAACCCGCCGGACCATGCGGATGAAGCGCCCGACGCCGCGCTCCATACATTCGTCTTCCACTGCCCGGTGAACTTCAACGACGGCGAGCCGATCCCGGCGGCGCAGCTGGACAGCCTGGAGAAGCTGCTCTGCCAGCGCGCCGGCGGCTTCACCGTCACCGACGCGCAGGGAGCCTGGGAGTACGAGGGCCAGGTCTACCACGAGCCGGTGCGGCGCTACATGCTCGGCCTGCCCGAGGCGCAGATCCCCGCGCTGGCGGATGAGATCGAGGCGCTTTTGAAGGGCGACTACAAGCAGATCGCCGTCTGGATCGAGATCGACGGCGAGCCGGAGATCCGCTAGGACTGCGCAGCGTCTAAACCTGAGCTTAATTGCCCCCTGGCCTATTAGCGGGTATCCTAACTGTGCGGGAACATCTTTCCGGTTTGCGGGTCTGTCCAAGTGCCCGGACCGGCTGGTTCTTCCGCACAGACAGCCCCCGGGCTTCTGCATTTCTACAGGCTGATTCGGAGGTAAGTGATGAAGACCAGAACCAGGATTGGATCCCTTGTATTCCTATGGCTGGGCCTGCTGTGCGTGGCCGCCCTGCTCAGCGCCTGCGGCGGAAGCAGCAGCGTTGACGGTCAGCGCTTCAGCACCCGGCCGGCGGGCCAGAGCGGCGCGGGCCAGCTCCCGGCAGGTCTGCTGGGCTCCCTGCCCGCGGTGCCAATGGACTCTGGCCCGGCCCTGCGTGGCGCCAGCGTGCTCCAGACCCTGACCCTAACCGGCAGCCAGACCAGCCAGCGCTCGGCGGGCGCCATCAACGACGGCACGAACCTCTCGCTGGTCTCCAGCGCCGCCGGGATTGAGTATGGCCTTTATGAATTCACCCCGCCGGCGGGCACCCTGCAGGCGGTGGTGTTCACGATGGACGTGGCCAACCCCGGCAGCGCCTGGCTGGCCATCGCCAACTATGACAAGCTGGCCTGGGAGTTCCGCGGGCCGTACCCCACTCTGGCCGGCGTCAAGGGCTTCGTGAACCTCTCCAGCGCGGACTATGTCTCCCCCGGCGGCAAGGTCTTTGTGCTGGCCCTGTCCTTTGACTCCACGACGACGACGGTCACTCAGGTACAGCTGACCGTGGACGATGGCATCACGCCCAGCTTCACCGTCGGCGGCACCGTCACCAACAGCGCCGGCTCAGTGGCGCTGCCGAATGTGATGCTCAGCCTGCAGCCCGGCGGCCATGTGACGCAGTCCGGCGCGGACGGCAGCTTCAGCTTTGAAGATATCGAGGCCGGGAATTACACCATGACCCCCAGCCTGAACGGCTTCACCTTTGCCCCGCCGAGCCGCGATATCACCGTTACTAACGCGGATGTCAGCGGCCAGAACTTTGTCGGCACCCAGCAGGCCGGTGGCCCGCCCTTCACCGTCAGCGGCAAGATCATGAACGGAGATACGCCTCTTGCCGGTGTCACCGTGGTCGTACCCTTTGAGCAGCTTGATACCGTGACGGATGCGCAGGGCAACTACAGCTTCGTTATCGACCAGGAGATCACGGACTTCCGCGTGGTGCCGCTGCTGAGCGGCTTTGGCTTTGATCCGCCCAAGGCCTTCCTGGTAGGCGACCACGACCAGACCCAGGACTTCACAGCGACGGCCTACACGATCCCGGACACCGTCAGCTATGCCACACACATGAAGCCGCTTGTTTTCGAGCAGGTTTGCATGAACTGCCACAACAGCGCCTACACCGGCGCTGAGCGGCATGGCGCTCCTTCGGATGTCAACTGGGATACCTACAACGGTACTACTACGCTGAAAAAGGATCACGGCACTGAGCGAGCGCAGTCTGGCACTATGCCGCCATTCGGCTTCCACGCCACGATCAACCTGACCGATTCCCAGAAGGCTCTGTTCCAGAAGTGGAAGGACGGTGGCTACCAACCTTAGCCAATACCTATCGGCTGACCTGCGAGTCAGGTGACATGGCGCCCGGGTATCCCGCCCGGGCGCTGCCTTTTGCGGCGCAAAACGCGCGGACAGGGCCGCGCTGCTACTTCAGCAGGCCAAGCACGCTCTCCACCGCGCGCCGGGCCGAACCCTGGTTGGCCAGAGTCAGCTCGCGGGCGCGGGCGCCCAGTTCGCGGGACGGCCCGGGATGCAGCAGGGCGGTGCTCAGCGCGCCGGCCAGCACGGCGGGTCCATCGGCGAGGGCCAGGTCGCAGTCGGCGCGGAGCAGCGCTTCGGCCCGCTCCAGCATCTGCACCTGCGCCGTGATGCTGTAAATGTGCGGGCCGACCAGCACGGGCTTGCCCAGAACCGTGGCCTCAAGGATGTTGTGCCCGCCGACTTTGGGGTGGAAGGTCCCGCCCATGATCACCAGGTCCGCCAGGCGATAGCAGTCCAGCAGCACGCCGTATCGGTCCACCAGCACTACATCATGGTGGTGGTGTGCGCTGAGGCTGGCCCGGTGCTCGGCCGGCGCCTCCAGCTCGGACAGCAGCCGCGGGTGCAGCCCCCGGCTTCGCGCCAGCTCCAGCACCTCACCCGTGCGCTCCACATGCCGCGGCGCCAGCACAAGCTGGGCCCGCTGGCCGCGCGCCCGCAGCTCCAGCAGAGCGCTGAAAATCAGGGCCTCTTCGCCGGGATGGGTTGAGCCGGCGACGATCACCGGCAGTCCGGGGTCGAGCGCAAAGACCTCGCGCCACTGCGCCAGCCGCCACTCGTCCCAGGGTTCAACCTCAAAATCAAACTTGGTGTTACCGCTGACGGCAAGCGCGCCAGCGGGCAGGCCGAACTTCAGGAAGTTCTGGCGCTGACCCTCGTCCTGGCAGACGATCAGATCGCAAAGCTCATACAGCCCCCGCACAACGCTGCCGCGCAGGCCGGTCTTGTTATGCAGATACAGCCGCGCGTTGACCAGGGCCACCAGGATGCCGCGCCGGCGGCACTGGCTCTGGATGTTCGGCCACAGCTCGGACTCGCAGGAGATATACAGGTCCGGACGCAGCTTGTCGAGGTAGCGGCGCACGACAAAAGGCAGGTCGATCAGCGGGAAGAAGCAGGCCAGGGCCAGCACATCGCTGAGCTTCTGGCGCGCCATTTCCTGGCCGCTGTCAGTCGTGGTGAGCAGGACGACCTGGCAATCGGGACGCTGGCGTTTCAGCTCGCGAACAAAGGAGCTGATGGCGACCACCTCGCCAGCGGAGACAGCATTGACCAGCACCTTCAGTCCCGGCGCAGCGGGGTCATATCCACCCAGCTCAAAGTGGCCCAGCCGCGCGCGGATTGTGCCCCTGAAGGGCGGGTAGAGGTAGAGCAGCGGCCAGAGGACGCTGATCAGCGCGTTGTAAATGCCAAGCAGCACGCAGTTGCATTATCCCGTAGGCAGACAGGGAGAATGGTTGAGGTGGAATTCAGCGCAGCACCGGCAGGCTGGTAAGCCAGGGACGCAGCCTAGAAGTTCTCGCCGTAGACCGGGCGCGGGGCATCCTTGGGACGCGCTACCAGGAACATATAGCAGTTGCGGCTGGGGCGCTGACCCTCGGCATACCAGGCACGCATCACTGAGCGCTCGACGCCGTCGGTGTCGCCAAGCTGGAAGGCCAGCATGTCGCGGACGGTAACGGAGTAGGGCACCAGAGGCTGCTGGATGCTGTAGGGCGTGTGGTCAAGATCGGGGATGCCGGCCATAACTTCCCGCGTCCACTCATTGGCCTCGCTGTAGCTAACACCCAGGATGTTGATCTTGAGGTAGTAGCGGCCGGAGTCCTGATAGTAGTCGACCACCAGGCTGTGCCCACCGCCCGCCGCGAGGTTGTCCGCGCGGTTGGCAAACAGTGCGACCCAGTGGTTGTAGTTGTCCGGCACGAAGGTCTCAGGCAGCAGGATCGTGACCTGCTGGCCGTCGTCCCAGCCGGGGATCTGGATATTGCCGGCAAAGGAGGCCATCAGGATCAGGCCACACAGGAAGGCCGCAACCTTGAAGACCGGGCGGAGCATCGGGCGGGCCGTTGCCGCCGCCGGGCTATGCTCATCGCGGCCGCGGCGCAGCTGGTTGGCCAGGCGCTGGCGGGCTACAGTGCTGTCGGCTTCCTGCTGCAGGGTGCCGAAGACCTCATGGATCAGCTTCTCGGCGGGGGAGTCCGGGCGCGGGTTGAAGTTCTCAGGCATTAGTTTTGCCCTCCTTCAACTTCGCTCGCCTCGGCCCCGAAGGCAAAGGGCAGCGCATCCGCCGGCAGGGCACGGGCCAGTTTGCGGCGGGCGCGGTAGGCGCACTGGATAACAGCGCGACGCGAGACGCGCTGGATGGAAGCCACTTCATCAACAGAGAACCCGGCGGGGCCGAGCAGAAGCAGGATGTCTCGTTCCCGAGGCTGCAGCCTGGCAAGCAGTTCCTTGACCAGGGTTAGCTGGTAGCCGAGTTCTGCAGGATCACCGCTTACACGGCTCGTGGCTTCCCTGAGAACGGATGGTCCGGCAAAATCGGCTACCAGCGTCAGTGGCCGCAGCAGTGATCTGCTGCGCAGGTTTCGGAAACGGTTCAGGAGGATCGAAAAGAACCATTCCTTGAACTTTCCACGGTCCTTGAGGGAATCAAGCCCTTCAAAGGCCCGCAGCACTGCGTCGCTGACCAAGTCTTCGCCGTCCATCAGGCTACCCGTGATGGATTGGGCGTAGGCCAGCGCCTGTGGATAAAACGGCATCAGCAGGTCAAGGAACTGCTGCCGCCGCCCATCCTCAGCCCGCGCGTCGAGCGGAGCAGCGGCCGGCTGGCCCTGCACCTCGTGCTCGTTATCGCGGAACTGGCTGGATGAACCCACGCCCATGCAGACAGTTTAACAGGATGGCGGTAACGCGGCGGGCCGGAAAATTCCTCTTGCGGGCAGATTTTGCGGATACCTGAGGCGGTCTTGAGAAAAATTTGCCTGTTTGATGCCATGATTAGCACCGGCGGACCTGCACAGGCCGCCTGGAGGACCCATGGCCAGGTTTGACCCGCTTGCCGCGCTGCGCAAGGTGGATGGAGACTGCCCGTATCTCAAGGTTGGGCGCAAGGGCTGGTTTGTGAAGCTGCTGCGGCGCTGTCTGGCCGCGCATGGCCAGGCCCCCGCTGAGTGGCTCAAGCCGGCGACTGAGGTTTCAGATGACTTTGACGCCGAGCTCGACCAGCTGGTGCGCAGGTTCCAGAAGGCCCGCGGGATCAGCGTGGACGGCGAAGTCGGCCCCCAGACCTGGACCGCGCTGCGCGATGACGCCCCGGCTGCCGGGACCGCCCCGGTGCGTCAGACGGCGCTGGAACGGCTGCAGTCGATGCTGGACAGCGCCGAGCATCGCAAGGATGTACGTTCCTGGCTTAGAAGCAACGGCGGCACAAAGGACGGCTGCGCCCGCACCGCCTCACGCTGGCTGAACAAGGCCGGGGTTCTGAACGGCGTTTTCCAGAACACCCGGGCGATCGAAAACGCCCTGCGCTCGAAGGTCAAGGGCCTCGTTGAAATCAAGAATGCCTCGCAGCTGCAAAAGGGCGATCTGGCCTTCAGCCTGGATCTGGGTGAGAAGCCGATGCCGGACCATGTGTATCTGATCCAAAAGCCGGTCAATGCCAGCTTTGCGATAGTCCTGGACAACAACAATGGCATTGAGCCCTATAAGCGCAACCTCAAGGCCGGGGTGAGCCCGGGCAAGACACCCTTTGACTATGCGCTGCGGCTGCCTGCCGATCTGAAGTAAGCGGCCATGCGCTGTCAGCTCATGAAGCTCTGCAGCGCTTCTTCAAAAACGGCCACGGCGTTGTCGCCCCAGAGCCACAGCTCGATGCGCTCAGGCAGTGTGGAATGCTGGCAGTGCTCGCGGAAGGCCACGAACATTGAAGCCGCGCAGTCGCCAAAGCCCAGCCCCGCTGCGCCAGTGCCCAGCGCGGGGAAGGCGATGGACTCAATGCCGTTCTCCGTCGCCACCCGCAGAGCCGAACGCGTGGCCTCAAAGACTGCCTCCGGCGTGGTCGGCCGGCCGGCGGCCTGGGCCGCGGCGTGGATAACGTGCAGCGCCTTCAGCTTGCCCGCGCCGGTAATGACCGCAGCGCCGACGTCGATTGGCGATTGGCGCAGGGCCTCTTCCTCGATGCTGGCCCCGCCGGCCTTCTTCAGCGCGCCGGCGACGCCCGCGCCCATCCACAGCTCGTGGTTGGCGGCGTTAACGATGGCTTCCGTAGTAGCCTGGGATATATCACCCTGAACCAGCTTCAGGCGGTCGAACCAGGGCGCGGGGCTTTCACCGCCCCCGGAAACGCTGTCCTCCAGCTGGCGCGGGCTGCGGCCCGCAGCGCCGAGCAGGCTCATTGCTGCACCTTCGGGCGCGATCCGCCGCTGCTGTCGGCGGGCGGGCCGGGCTTCACGTCAAAGCTCGGCATACCTGGCACGTCCCGGCTCTCGCCAAAGTTAACCCGGCCGCTGGATCCGCCGGCGGGTGCTGTGCTGCTGGTGCTGCTCGGCGAGCTGCCCAGCACGGTAACCGAGCCGCCGTCCTTGCTCTGAGGGTTGCCGGAGCTCATCTGGCGGGCCAGGCGGCTCATGGCGTCATCCTTGGCCTGCACCTTGGCCGCGCGCTCCACAACCACCCGGGAGCTGCCGCCGGAGCCGCGGATCAGCATGGCCACAAAAGCCGCTACCGCTCCGCCGAGCGAAGTCAGGAAGGGATAGACCCGGGTGTAGTCAGCCCCCTTGTAGAAGCTGAAATAGTCCAGCAGGATGCCGACCAGATAGGCCAGCGCCACGCCGACAATAATGCCCAGGATGCCACGGAAGATTGCCATACACCCTCCCGCTCAAGTGTAACACCCAAAGGCATGAAAACGGCGAATGCACAATGCTCTGGCCGCATCCTTCGGGACTGCAGAGTATCCGGGCTGACACGAATGCAGCAGCAGCAGCAGACGGGATCTGGCAGCGCAGGTGTTTCCCGCCTGGCCGGCTCAGGCGGCCTTGACGCAGCTGTCGCAAAGGCCGTAAAGCACGATCTCATGCTGCTCCAGCTTGAAGCCGCGCGGGGTAAGCTGCTCGATCTTTGGCGGGCAGCCCTGCACCTCAAACACCCCGTCGCAGGCACGGCAGTGGAAGTGGTGGTGGTGTGCCTGGCCGGCGATTTCGTAGTGCTGGATCGAGCCCGGCAGATCCACCGTGGTCAGCCAGCCCTCTTCGCTCAGCGCCTTAAGGCTGCGGTAGACCGTCGCCAGCCCCAGGCTGGGCATCTCGGCCTGCGCCAGCGCCAGCAGCTGCAGCGGCGACAGCGGCCGCCCGGCGGCCTCAAAGGCCCGGCGGATTACCTCGCGCTGGCGTGTGTTGCGCTGCATCACCGGGGATTATACCGAGGTCTTGCTTGTAGGGGCCGAGCTTGTCTCGGCCCGCCGGAGCGCCGACCGATGGTCCTAACACCGTGCTTCGGCGACATGAGTAACCGCTGAGCCCAGTCAGCGTCTTATAGACAAGCAGTCGCTGGCGAAGCGATTCCTGGCTTTGCGGTTATAGAGAGGGCGCTATGAACCACTGGGCTTAGTTCAAGGATTTCTATGGCGCTCAGGCTCGGCCGCGGTGTATAAATGAAGCCTCGTGTAAGCATCCAGTTACCGGGGCTGGAGCTGTAGGGATGGTCAGATGGGCAATCTAAGCAAGCTGGTTTCTTTATTCATTGGCTTCGGGTTGGCACTTGCGCTATCCGCCTGCGCGGCAGGAGGCAAACACCAGCCACTAACAGCACTCCTCGATGACAGGTCTCAAGAGCCTGATGGCACCACCAACCAACCGTTGTATCAGGATGGCCTGCCGGCACTGCCCGGGCCGGGCAGTGCCCTGAATCGCAAGACCGTTGAACTGGGCTTTGTTGACCTGAACGGCGTCGACTTCCTCAGGGCGGCGGCCAGCACACTGGTCATCCCCGACACCGGAAGCTGCGTGCTAAGCGGAGATGCCGGCCAGCCCGGCTGGGCCATGTACGAGTTCCAGGGCCTGACGCCGCACTACGGCTTCTTCACCCTGTCACTGTCGCTGGGCGAAGACCTGCCCAGCCGGCTCTGGGTCGCCTCCAGCGACTACGAGGGCCACCGCTGGCGCTGGCAGCAGATCGAGAACCCCACGGCTGAGCAGGGTGTGATAATTTCCAACTCGCCAAAACCGCAGAACCTGAGCGGCTCCCTCTTTTGCGTGGTCCTGGTGGATGCCGGTCAGCAGGCGAGCCTGGAAAGCCTGCGACTGGACCAGAACGCAGTGCTGCCTCCGCCCACCGGCCTGTCCGCTTCGCGCGGGACATCCCCCGGCCGCATTGACCTTGTGTGGGACAACCCAGCCTCGGTCTTCCCCGGCCTGCAGTACACAAAGATCATCATCGAGCGCAGCACTTCGAGCACAATTCCCTACGACTTTAAGGCGCTGGCTGAGCTGCCCGCGGGGACGACCAATTACTACGATGTACATGATGCCGATGCAAACGCCATTCCCTATAACACAGACGTCCTCTACCGCCTCCGCTTCGGCCTGGATGATCTTGTTGGCCCCCCGGGTTACGCGGTCACCGGCATTCGCCTGCTGGGACCTGTAACTGGTTTGTATGCGACCATGAACGAGTACAACGGTGGCGACAGGATCCGTGTGTTGTGGTACACACTGCTCGATGCTTCGGCTTACCGGCTTGAGTACAGGAACGCGGACGGCGGCGAACCCGCTGACTGGACTTACCTGACAACTGTGCCGCAGCCGGTCGTGTACTTTGACCATACTGCGGCCAATCCGCCTGGAAAGGGGTCGCTGCACCGCACCAGCTATGAGTATCGTGTGAAAGGCCTGTTCGGCGTGGAGTACGACGCGAGCCCGGAGTGGAGCTCGGTCGTTGCTGGCCGGCGCGAGCTGTTCGCCCCAATAGGGCTGACTGCCTCAGCTGGACAGTCCGCCAACATTGAGCTTAACTGGATTGCGCGTAACCCGGCGATTGGCTACAACATCTATCGCGATGGAACTGATGCGGCGCACAAGATTGGCGCGAGCACGGAACCCACTTTCATCGATGCCGAGGCGGCTGACAACTTTCCGCACGTCTATTATGTGCAGTCAACTGCCGGCACTGACGCAAGCAGCCCCAGCGAAGGCGAGATCGGTTACACAACACGCTGCACGATGCATGACGTTCCAGATGACTTTGCTCCTGACGACATAGTCGCCGTTGCGGGCAGACCGGCCTTTGCCGGGTTTGGTGCTGGGCATGACTCAGTCTACTACGCCAGTGCCGGCATAGACCGGCCCGAGGACCTGGACGACTGGCAGGTTACTCTGGCCTTTGATCCAGGTCCAATGCCAGTGTATGGTGTCTCGCTGGCCGAGTATGATGGCAAGCCCGCCATTGCCTGGCGTAATCAGATCAGCCTGAACCTGTTGCTGGCCAATACTACCGACCCAGCTTCTCCTGCTGACTGGACCAACTGCGTCGTAGCACAGTACCTGCCTGGGCAAAGTGGTGTGATCGGTATGAAACTGGCCGTCGTGGCAGGCCGGCCGGCCATGTCGCTGGTCGGACACGAGTTCGACGAGTACACATTGCAGTACGCGGCAGCTCTTGTTGCGCTTCCGCAGTCAGAGTCTGACTGGCAGATGAGCATCATCCGGCCGTATGACTCGGGTTTTGAGAGTTACAGCATTTCCGCCCCGGCTGAACTTGGTGGTACGCCAGCGATGATCACTGCGGGAGAACAAGAACTGAGCTACCACTTTTCCTCTGCGCCAGTCCCGGACAGCAGCTCTGACTGGAACCACTATGTCATGCTTACTGCAGAGGAATCTCCATACTATGTCAGGGCAGACCGGCTTCTGGCTGTCAACGACAAGCCGCACTGCATTGTGTTACACGAATTCCAGGCCATGCACTGGTACGCTACCGAATCACAGCCTCAAGCCGCGACGAACTGGTCGAGTTATGTGATTGCTTCGCCGTTCGAAGGCGGTGTGAAAAATATAGCGAGCGGAATCATCAATGGCAGACTGGTCTTTAAGTACGAACTCTCCCCCGACATCCAAAGTCGCGGATTCTATGCCCTGAGATCAGCCTTGCTGGCTGAACCGATATCCAGCCAGCATTGGTCGATCGAGTGCCTTCTGCCCGCAAAACCCAAGGCTGTGTGCGGTGCGGGCGGCGTGGCGCAGATACTTGGCAGCGACAAATCCCTGGGGCAGGTTCTGCTTCGCCTGGAATAGCCGACCCTAAACCGCCAGCAGCAGCAAAAACAGCAGCGGGGCGATGAAGATCAGGCTGTCGAAGCGGTCGAGGATGCCGCCGTGGCCCGGCAGCAGCGCACTTAATCGGGTATAACACTCCTGTTAGCGGGCAAGCTTGGGCAGCTTGGTTTGTTGCAACTGCAGACAGGACGGTAAGCATGGTAAGGTGGGATTCTGCGCTGAGATTGATGGCGCTGGTGTTGCTTTTCATGACTCATGCATGTAGCTCGCAGGGCTCGGCGCCAGATCTGGCGACATCAGAGCAGCGCCCTCTGCAGCAGAGGTCGCAGAAAGAGCCTCCGGTCTCACCTGCGCGCGAACTGCCAGCGTTCCAAATGCAAGAGCTTCCAGGGCTGCCGACGCATGGTTCTGGCAAACCCCACATGGCACTTGAGTTGACTTCGGTCGAGCTTAAGGGCTCTCATTTCAGCAAAGCTTCGAGCACAACTCTCGTAAATCCCTTCCTAGGCAGCAGCATCCTGAGCAGTACTACCGGCCGGCCCGGCTGGGTGATGTATGAGTTCGACGGCCTTAGCCCTAATGATGGCCTGCTGAATATTCGCCTTGATCTAGCCCAGCCACTGCCGCAACAATGCTGGATTGCGCTCAGCGACTATGCGAGCCAAAGTTGGCACTGGCAGAAGATATCCTTGCCGCTGCCCGAAAACACGCTATCAGTGCCGTCCGAAGTGCAGCCCTGCAGTCCCGACGGTTCCCTGTTCTGTATTGTCCTGATCGACGCGACGCAGCGAAGCGAGATTCTCAGCCTGACGCTTGATCTGGATGCCAGTTTGCCCGTGCCTCAAGGTCTGACGGCCAGCTATGGCAAGTTTGCCGGTCGAGTTGAGCTGGAGTGGGAAGATCCTGCGGTCAGCTATCCCGGACTGCATTTCGAAAGTATCGTTTTGGAGCGCAGCTTTTCCCAGCAGTCGCCCTTTGTCTTTGAGCCGCTCGCAACCTTGTCCAGTGGTACTACGAGTTACAGCGATGTGCATAGCAGCTCTGGGCCTGGTGCCAATCCGATTCCTTACGGGCTGAACGTCTTTTACCGACTGCGCCTGCAGCGACTGGACCTTCTGGGGCCCGCCGGGCTGGGCGTTTCAGGGCTGCGGACCATTGGAAAGGTTGGCCAGTTGGATGCCAGCTATGACGATCTTGATGTTTCATCCCCCACCTTCAATCCTGCGGTGAAAGGCGACCATGTCCAACTTGACTGGAGTGCGGTACCGGAGGCTGATAGTTACCTTATCGAATACCGTAACCTGGACAACTCGGATCCTTTCGAATGGGCCACGCTGGCTAGTGTTCCCGGATCCCAGACGAGCTTCAGCCATACCCACAACCTTGAGAGTGCGCGCGAGTGCCGCCATATGACCCGGTATGAGTACAGGGTCAAGGCGGGGTATGAGGGTGAACTTGGCCTGAACTGGAGTTCCGCCGATATCGGTCGCCGGCAGATGGCGGCGCCGGCGGAGGTCGGCGCGACCCGCGGCCAGGCTGACACAGTATTGCTTGAGTGGACGCCAGCCCCTGGTGCCGATGGCTACAGCGTTTATCGCGACGGCACTGCGCAGGAGAACAAACTCGGTTGGCAGAGCGGCAGCAGTTTTACAGCCGAGGAACCTGGACATGCTCCTCATGTCTATTACGTCCAGTCGACGCTCGGTGGCGACACCAGCAGCTTCAGCGATGCTGTGCTGGGCTTCAGTTCGGGCTGGCGCAGCTATCCCAGACCGGAAATGAATTACCCCAATTCGCTGGGTGTCGTGGGTGGCCGGCCCATCGCCGCCTGGTCCAGCAGCAATTCCCATCTGATTTGCTGCCTGGCAGAAGAGGCCAGTCCCGACGGGCTCAGCGACTGGTCGCAGCACGAAGTGTATGAGACCGATGGTAAACACATTTTTACTCAAAAAGTCTTCGAGTATCAGGGCAAGCCCGCAATTGCCTTTGCATCCGCGGACGAACTTTGGCTGGCGCGCGCTCTGGTAACTTCCCCCACGTCTGCCGCAGATTGGCAGATTCAACTTGTTGCAGATCAGCTGCCTCCCAGCGCATGGGAAAAGCAGCTGGCCTTCGGCCTGGTCGGCGGTCGGCTGGTCTGTCTGTATAGCCACGGGCCGCTTGGCGGCAGTGGTATCAGTTATCTTGCTGCGCTTAACGCAGACCCGCAGGACATGAGCGACTGGACTCAAAGCAGCTTTGCGACTGTTGCGGGCTGGCAGGCTGATTGCAGCGCGCCAAAGGAGGTAGGCGGTCTGCCGGCATTGGCCTACCTTGACTTTGACGGTATCCACTATGCCTATGCGGACAGTCTCTCCCCGGCTGACGCTGACTGGCACACCCATCTGGTTCAGATTGGCGATCAGTTTGAAGAGTCCTCACTGCAGGTAATCAACGGCAAGCCGGCGCTGTTTTACTCGCGCGCCATCCCGGCTGAGATGCAGGAAGGAGAGCTCTGGCAGGCCACGGCACTGCAGGAACAGCCCGCCGCCGCTGCTGACTGGCAGAGCTATAAGATTAACACTCCGGGCGTCATCAACCCGCAGCTCATTGGCCTGACAACCACCCCGGACTCAATGCTGCTTATTTACACCGCCCAAAAGGCGGGGGAGTACCTCATTTGCAGCGCCGAGTCGCAGGACCTTGCGCCGTCTCAGGACAACAACTGGGCGCACGAGGCAGTTACAGAGGAGAGTCTGGAACAGCCGCTCTTCTGCGGGGGTTTTGCCCAGGCGCTGTCGACTATGCCAAACGGCGAGGCACTTCCGCTG
Organism: uncultured Planctomycetales bacterium; assembly: GCA_964512635.1. GTDB lineage: Bacteria > 4484-113 > 4484-113 > 4484-113 > JAFGCY01 > JADZFO01. The sequence continues at coordinate 73,248 of CAZEJB010000009.1, forward strand.
CCGGTGATGCTGCGGCGCGAATAGTCCTGCGCATGACTCTCTAAACCGCCAGCAGCAGCAGATACAGCAGCGGGGCGACGAAGATCAGGCTGTCGAAGCGGTCGAGTATCCCGCCGTGGCCCGGCAGCAGCGCGCCATAGTCCTTGATTCCGGCCTGGCGCTTGAGCAGGCTGAAGGACAGGTCGCCCAGCACCCCGGCCCGCTCAGGCCATTGTGTGTCGTAACCAGGAGTCAAATCGCTATCTGGAAGTCCACTCCACTCTTACAAGCATGTTCCACCCCAAACGCGCTTACCATCAGGGCCCATGACTTGGAGAATGAAACTGTTATCCTCTGGATAGTACTGGTACTTAAGCTGGAAGGCGGACCCGTCACAAAGCAAGGGGCCACCTGTGTACGGGTTTACGGGGTTGCTGCCAAAGGGTGCCAGTCCGCTGCTGACAAACTCCTGCCAAGTCGAAGGACAGTGGCCGTAGACCAGGTCATAACCGCGTATGGCTTCCTTACAGACACACGCCAATCCTAAAAGCTGCTGAAGTTCGCGGTTGCCTTTGACAATATCCCCACCCCAGACATTGCCTGAACTCCCAACAATGAATCCGTCCCAGGTACTCGATGTGTCACGCGCTTCAAATGGTATCAGTGGGTTGGAATCACTTTGAAGTCCCAAACTCAAGAATCCAGGCGGCGTCTGGGCCCCGCGATAGACATAGACAATGTCCCAGTCCTCATCAATTCCCTGGTCATCTAGGTCAATCACATGAACGCCATCCCACTTGACTGGTCGTTGGAACAACCCAGCATCACGAACATTCCCCCAACTCTCCGGCCAGTGGCCGTAAATGCTGTAGAAGCTGGAAACGGCTCGGAAGACAGAGTTGACTTCCGACACTGACTTGTAGTGTTCTCCTGATTCATGTGGGAATGGAGATGCCTTTGCAGTCTGCGATATCAAGAGAAGTGCAGCGAATACTGTTATCAGCGATTTGACGTTCATCATTTTTGCTCCTTAGGAGTTGTCGCAGTACTTGTAATCTCTGCGCTCGTGACCATCACAGCAATAGTAGTCTTCCCAAACCTGCACAAATGTCGGCCACGGGGGAAGGGTGGTACAAGACTGTGTTAGATTCCGGGCCAGACCCGTCTCACAGTCGACGCATTCTATCTTAACGCACGCATCTGCTGATGGCGGGTCAGTAGACGGCGGGCATTGTTCAATAGCCAGGACACAGCGATCTACCCAGTAGAAGAACCCAGCAGTTCCCCCGCCAGGGCATGGTGCATCCAGGAACATCTCCATGGCAGGCTGTGTTGAAACACGACCCACGTCGCAACCATCGTCTTCGCAGCTGAACACTTCGCCGGGAGGGCAGCATTCTTCATTTGCATACGTACACAACGGGATAAGCGCAACGCTTAGCGTCAGGACGATACAGAGCAACTGAATCTGTCTATACTTTGGCATACGAACTTGATCCTCCGATGGAAGGATAGCCTCTGGGGGGGGCTTGTCAAGCTTTTCGGGTTGCTTCTTGTAAGAGTTTTTGCTTGAGCCAAAGCCAAGGTTAGGATGGCTAAGTATGCTAAACCGCCAGCAGCAGCAAAAACAGCAGCGGGGCGACGAAGATCAGGCTGTCGAAGCGGTCGAGGATGCCGCCATGGCCCGGCAGCAGCGCGCCATAGTCCTTGATTCCGGCCTGGCGCTTGAGCAGGCTGAAGGACAGGTCGCCCAGCACCCCGGCCAGCGAGAGCAGCGCGCCGCAGATGAACATCAGTGCCAGCGGGCCGATCAGCGCCCAGGGCCCGTCGGCGGGCGTTCCAGCGAGGCGCAGGTTATCCAGCGGGTGGCCGAGAAACTGGATATCGCGGCCGAAATAGACCGCGCTGAGCAGCCAGCACATGCCGGCAGCCAGGCTGCCGCCGACCAGGCCCTCGACAGTCTTCTTGGGGCTGACCTTGCACAGCAGGCTCCGGCCGGCCAGCTTGCCGGCCCAGATGCTGCCGGTGTCCGCGCCCCAGGAGGCGCCGATCAGCAGCAGCAGGTAGGGGTAATCCCCGGGCCAGCCGGCGATTGCCGCGGCGATGCCCAGCGGCAGGCTGATTAGAAGTACGCCGCGCAGGAGCTGCCAGGCGCGCTCGCCGCTGCCGCCCTTTTCAAAGTCCGCCAGGGCGACGGCGCAGCAGACGCCAAAGATGATGAACAGCAGCACCGGCAGCAAGGGCAGCGCGGTCCACTTGATCAGCGCCAGCGCGGTGGCCGTGGTCAGCAGCGAGCCAAGGCCGATGAAGGTCAGGCGCAGCGGCAGGCTGAGGTCCGGGATCAGGCGAAAATACTCAATCTGCGCCAGCAGGTTGGCCAGCAGCATCGCCCCCAGTGCACCCCAGAAGCCCTGCAGGCACAAAAAGAGGAACAGTCCCCCGCCCAGCAGCGCCGTCAGGGTACGCTGGAGCATTACAACCTGCCAAAGCGGCGGTGCCGCACCTGATATTCCTGCACAGCCGCCAGAAAGTCGGCCCGGCTGAAGTCGGGCCACAGAACTTCGGTGAAGACCAGCTCGCTGTAGGCGATCTGCCACAGCAGGAAGTTGCTGATGCGCTGCTCGCCGGAGGTGCGGATCACCATGTCGGGGTCGGGAATATCAGGGTGGTAGAGGAAGCGCCTGAAGGTGTTGTCCGTCAGACGCGTCAAGTCAAACTCGCCGCGCAAGGCCGCCTCGGCCATTGCGCGCGCGGCGTCGAGGATCTCAGTGCGCCCGCCGTACATCACGCAGATGTTCAGGGTCAGGCCAGTGTTGCCGGCAGTCAGCTCCACCGCCTCGCGGAACTTGTTGGCCGGCGCTTCCGGCAGCCAGTCCAGCAGGCCGGTGACCACCATGCGCACGTTCTTTTCATTGAGCTCCGGCGCCTCGGCCATCGGCACGCGGGTGAAGAGGTCATACAGATAAGCAACCTCTTCCGCCGGCCGCTCGGAGTTCTCGGTGCTGAAGCTGTAGATCGACAGATAGCGGATGCCCAGGTCGTCGGCCGTATTCACAGCCCGGCGGATCGCCGCGACCCCGGCGCTGTGGCCCTCGCAGCGAGAGAGGCCCTGGCCCTCGGCCCAGCGGCCGTTGCCGTCCATGATGATGCCGACGTGCTGCGGCAGCGCCTGCAGGTCAAGGCTGGCCAGGATCTCCTCAGCCTTCTCGGGCGCGCAGGGGGGCAGCACGGTGGCCATCTAGAAGTCGGTGATCTCCTTTTCCTTGGCCTTCAGCGCGGCCTCGAGGCTGCCAAGCTCCTTCTCCAGCAGCTTATCGATCTTGCCCAGCGCGTCGTGCATCTCGTCTTCGCTGCATTCCTTGTTCTTGGCCAGCTTCTTGATGTGGTCGTTGGCGTCGCGGCGCACGTTGCGCAGGGCCACGCGGCCCTCCTCGGCGTGCTTGTGCACCAGCTTAATCAGCTCCTTGCGCCGGTCTTCAGTCAGCGGCGGCAGAGTCAGCCGCACCGTCGTGCCGTCGTTCATCGGCGTCAGGTTCAGCTCGCTCAGGCGCAGGCCCTTGTCGATCGCGCTGAGCATGCCCTTGTCATAGGGCACGATGGCGATGGTGGTCGCATCCGGCGTGGTGATGGTCGCCAGCTGGTTCAGCGGCATTTCCGAGCCATAGGCCGCGATCTTGATGTGCTCGACCAGCGCGCTGGAGGCGCGGCCGGCCCGCAGGTGGCCGATCTCACGCTCAAAGGCGTGGATGCTGGTCTCCATGTGGGAGTGTGCTTTGTCTATATAGTCCTTGAGAGTGCTCATACCCTTCCCTTCAGAGTCGAAGGGGAATTATAGCGGAGTAGGGGCCGAGCATCGCCTCGGCCCTTTCCGCAGGGACCGGAGATCAGATTGTGTAAAACGCGCATCTGCCCCGGATCCAACATACAGATCTCTCAATCGACGATTCCAGTGCGCGGCCCTGTCCTCACCCTTCAGCCCATCCCCTATAATCAGTTTAAATGGAAAAGGATCGTTTGCCAGTGTCTCCGCCGAAGCAAAAGGCCTTACCGTTGCAAGCGAATTCGGAGGACATCCAGCCTCCCGTACCAGGCACCGCCGCAACCCCTGCATCAACAGCCTTTGAGGACTTTCACGCCGCAGCGCTGCAGGCACAGGAGGTTCTCAGGCGTCAGTACTTCTGGTTCCGCGCCAGCAGTCTGCTGCTGGGAATCCTTCTCGGCGCCATTTCTCTGTTAGCCTGGCGTCAGAGCAGCATGATACCGATCAACTACATGCTCAGCGGTCTGGCGGCCATTTCGCTGTTGATTGGAGCAATTGCGACTCCCTTAAAGAGCTGGTCGCAGCTCAAGCGCGCTTCGTCCTTGGGGCTCAGCAGCTTGGATCCCCTGCCAGAACAGATACGCAGCAGCCGTCTGATTGAACGGATGATCGGTGGGGAGTTTGCCTTAGACAAAGTGATGCCGGCCCTGACCCTGGCCGAACGCCTGGGCTTACCGACTGGAGCCGAACCCGCCGAAACTGTCCTTCGCGTCGGCGCTAACCTCCCGCGCTATGTTGTTCCGCCAGCCGCCAAGACCCAGCCGACATGGGAGAGGCTGGGCCGTTCCGTTTTAAGTTCCCTGGGCCTGCTTCCGGCGCTGCTGATGTTTACTCTAAGTTCTACTTTTCGTGCGTCAATGCTTCAGATCCTGCCAGGGTTGCTCTGTTTAGGCACTGTGTTTCCCTTTTTCGCGGCCTGCAGCATGATCTACATGCGCTATCTTCATCTCACCTGTCTGGCAGACTCAATCGCCGCTTGGCAGTCTGCTGCTGAGGACTCACCGACAAAGCAAGGTTCTGCGGCCGGGGTGACTCCAAACCTGCAGATCTCTGATGGTGCCCCAGCGCCGTCTATGCCGCAGCTGATCCTGAATGCCCTGCAACAACAGGAAACCGATGCAAAGGCACGCGGGATATTCCTGCCGGCAATAATGTCCGGCCTGTGCCTTGGCTTCCTGCTCCTTAGTTGCATCAGCCGCTTCCTGCAGCCCTCCAACGACTGGTTTTGGCTTTACTTGATAGGGGCGCTTATGTTGGGCCTGGTCAGCTCCATGTTTACGTTTCAGGCACGCCTGCAACCCGCGATACAGCGCTACAAGCCGCACTTTCTGGCAATATTGCCGCAAACCGACCTGGTGCAGCGCCTGTTGACGGGCAGCCTCTTTGGTCAGCAGACTTCGGAACCAATGTTCAGCAGACTGCTTGCTGAGAAAGACCGTGGGACTGCCAACCCCAGTTCCGGCTCCGATCTTACAAATGAGTTGCAGACACTACAAGCCAACATCATCCCCTTTCTTGAGCCAGACCACCGCGCGCCATCCCGAATTGGGTGGGTACTGACCTGGGCTGGCCGGATTGGCGTTGTTGTGCTGAATGCCGGCAGCCTGACGCAATACCTCAACGTGTACGCATTCCTCGCCGTGTGCTTCCTTCTGGCCATTTCAGTTATTGCCGGAAACTGGATCTCCTTCCATGAGGAAGCTCGCCAACTCGCAGCCAGGGAGGCGCTGCTCGAATATCTTCGTGAAGAGCTCTCGGCCTGAAATGTCCAAGGACCTCGGCCGGAACCCCGGGGCCGCACGGCCTGGACGCACTGCGCCGCCAATTAGCTGATCTTGATCTACTATTTCAACATTGGAAGCTGAAAGAAAAGCAGCAATAACAGACACCACAGTTCAGGCGGCTGAGCCATCTAGGTGCGAGCAGGTGGCTGGACAGTTCGTCGCCGGAGAGGTGGGGGCTGGAGCTCAGCACCTTGCCGACTGGCTGGCGGCGCTGGATCAGCTGGAAGCCCGGCGCGCTGCGGAGCGTCGGCAATGCCGCATTGTTGGAATGGCAATGCTGATTGCCGCCTTGCTGGCGATTGGCGTCCTGCTGCTTCTCGTGCCAGCGGCGGTCAACTGGATGAATCTCTTCGCCCTGGGCATGGCCGGCTTTGGCGGGCTGATTGTTTATGCCCTGGGCGATTTGTTCTCGCTGCGGCGGATGTCGGAAATGAACGCCGCGCAGATGCAGGCAAACTACGAGCAGCAGCTTGAAGGCAGCGGCATCGACCAGCGGCTGCTCGATGGCTCCTACGAGCAGGATGCCATCTTCGCGCACACGCCTGCCCCGCTGCGCTGGCTGCTGCGGGGCCATCCGCCCGGCGACAAGCTGGCGCAGCTTGACCGGATTTCCGCCAACCTGAGCTGGTATCTGGGTCCGCCACGGCGCTTTGTACGGGCTACCTGGCTCGCCGCGCTTCCCATAGCATTTAACGCGCTTATCTTTCTGCCGACCGCCTTCATTGGCGGCTTCAACAGCAGCAGCTTCCTCGCACAACTGCCTTTTGCCGGAGTGTTCGTGCTGATGGCTGTTCTTACCGGCGTTTCTCTGGGAGTTTCTCTCAGTCAGATGAACACGCCTTTTTTGGCGCGCTACCTGCGACGGTCCTGGCAGGCGCAGCTGCAGGACGCTTCGGGTCAGGCTGCGGGCTTGGATGCTGCCAGCGCTGGAGCTGGGGCGCTGGGAGAAGCGCCCGTCTCGCGCCGCCTGAGCGTCTCGCTGAATCTGATCCTTAACCAGCTGCAGCAGGACTTGCAGCTGGCCCTGGCCCACCGGCAGGTCTTTGTGTTGATGCCTCTGCTGCTAAGCACGACCCTGCTGCTTGTCCCTGGCGGCGCGGGTATGCAGGGACCAATAGACATGCTCTGGCGCATGCTGCTGATCATCGTGGGTGTTGGAGCCGTGGCTGTCATGCTCCCCAGGTATGTCGCGCGGATGAAACAGGAGCTCGCTACCGGGCTGAAACGACGGCTGGAGGCCAGCGAACTAACCGCATCGCTGCTGGCTGGCGAAGCACGCGAAGACCAGCTGCTGGACCACACACCCTGGCCCTTTGACCAATGGCTGCGTCTGGACCGTCCGCCCCCGGCTTATGCTGCGGGGCTGCGCCGCACCCTGTGGCGGGTGGCCCTGAACCTCGACTGGTTCCTCAATGCGCCGGCGCGCTATGTCCCAGTCGCCCTGGTCTGCCGTCTGGGCTATATCGTTCTCGGCCTCGGTCTGCTGGTCACCGTCGGCTTGTGGTTTGCCAGCATCTTTTCCGGCGGCATCATGGTTGCAGGTTCGCCCTTTACCGCGGTTCCGATCGTTGTCATCCTGTTGCTGGGCTGCCTAGTCTCTTACTTCGAGCTGCAGCAGCTCATCCGCGACTGGGCCGGTGCTGACGCACTGGTTGATGTCCTGCGCCAATCGCTGCGGGATTAGCCCTGCCTCAGCGCCTGTCCATGCTCGCCAGATACACGCCCAGCCGGTCAAGGGTCTGGTGGCAGCCGGCCTCGTGGCCTTCAAGGTAGCTGGCCGCGCCGAGCTTGGCATTCAGCAGGCGACTGAGCCAGACCAGCAGGGTGCCGCCCGGCGCTTCAACGAAGGTCAGTGTATGCAGCATCTCAAACACCGGCGGTCCGCTGCTGTCCGGCACGCTGGTCTGGAAGACCAGGCGCCGGGGCCGGGTTACCTCACGCACCTTGCCGTTGGAAGGATAGAGCGTCCCGTCCGGCCCCTTCATGTCGATGTGCACCACGCCGCCGGCCCGCGGCTCGAAGATACAGCGCGGGCAGCTAAAGCCCTGCGGCCCGAACCATTTCGCCATCCGGCGCTCATCGGTCCAGGCCCGGAAGACTTCGGCCGGCGGGGCAGGGTAGTGCCGCTGGAGCAGCAGATCGCGATGCAGTGCAGGCGGTGGAGCTGCGTTCTCCTGCAGGGAAGCATGATGGGGTGTCATATTCACCCTTTCCTGATGCGGTCCTTGTACTGCGGACATTTCGGCCTCCTGAGGCTGCCTGGCAGCCCTGATACAGAACCTCGCGGCGTGATTTGCGTTCCCGCCGGCTGAAACTCCACCAGATTCATTTGGCTCAGATGAATACGGCGTTACAATCTGAAGTACGGCTGGGCGGCGTAGCCGCTTTGTTGGGAGGCGCATGACCGTAAGACCGCTGTCTGGGTGGGCCCTGATCCCGCTGCTGGTGCTGGCTTTCCTGCTGGAATCCTGCTCCGGTTCTGCGCGCACAGGCGGCCTCGACCCGGCCAGTCCGGCAGCTCCTCATGACAACCCCAACAGCATTCCCGCCCCGCACAGCCTGCTGGAGCGCGCCAGCTCCGCGGCCGTAGCCACCCGCCTGGGCGCGGACTATGAAGCCTCCATGCCCTCACACTCCCTGATGCTCAGCGGTCATCAGGCGCTCTTTGCCCCGGATGGCAACGCCGCCGGCCTCGCCGGGCAAGCCTATGCAATCTACAGCCTGGACCTCAGCACCCAGACCGATGCCCTGTGCCTGAACCTCGACTGGGCCAGCGCGCCGGCCGCGGGGAGGGTCTGGCTCGGGCTGGCTGACTGGCAGCGAAACGCCTGGCACTGGCAGTCGCTCTCCGACGCTTCAATCTGCGAGCTGGCCGACCCCGCGCCCTACAGGAACAGCGATGGCAGCGGGCTCGCGGTGCTGCTGCTGGGAAGCGGCCGGCCCGCCGCCCTGAACTGGATCAGCGCCGGGCTGCCAGAGCCGCCGCATATCGACTGGGTCAGCCCGCTGGGCGGAACCGCCGGCCAGCCGGTCAGCATCAGCGCCGGCGTCAGCGGGCTGGGGCCAATAGACTATGCCTGGGACTTTGCCTCCGGGGCCACGCCCGCACTGTGCGTTTACCCCGAGCCGGATCTCGTGCTGGGCGAGCCGGGCAGCTATGCCTGCACGCTCAGCGTCAGCTCACCCTTTGGCAGCGACAGCTTTGACTTCAGCCTCGAGGTCAGCGCCCCGGACTTCTGGGTCCACACCCTTGGCGCTGGGGCGGATGAGCAGATCATCGATTTGGCCGCCGACAGCCAGGGCAACGTCTATGTCGCCCTGAAGTCATACGAAACCGGTTCCTGGCTGGCCCGCTACAACCCGTCGGGCGAGCTGCTCTGGCAGCGGCTGTTTCCCTACGACTTCAACGACGTGCATCTGACCGTGCTGGCCGACGGCAGCCTCTGCTGTGTCTGCGCCGATTCCACGCGCTACTACTACCTGCGCATCAGCAAGCTCGGCAACTTCAGCGCCGGCAGCCTGTTGCAGATACCGGACGGCATCGCGGTGGACACGGCGGCGATCTCTCCCAGCGGGACCGCCCTGCTGGTCAACAAGGACCGCCAGATGTACCGCCTGGACAGCGATGGCTGCATCAGCTGGTTCAAGTATCTGGCACTTCCCGGCCTTGAAGACAAGAACCTGATCTGGATCGAAAGCGTGCTGGCCCTGGATGACGGCCGCTTCTGGGTCTGCGGCGAATCGCTGGACGACTCCGGGCTGAACTCGACCTTCTCCAACCGGGTCTTCTGCGCCCTGCTCAACGCTGATGGATCGGTGGCCTGGGCCCGGCGCGGTGATGTTCGCAATACCTATGTATGTTCTACCGCGGCGCTTCCGGGTGGAGTAGCCCTGCTGGTGGCGCGCTTCGCGGAGCAGATCCCCGAGGACGAGCAGACCTTTATCCTGACCTTCGACGAAGCCGGGAATGAGACCCTGCAGCTGGCTTTCGACGGATCACCGGAGAACGGCCTCGCCTTCGGCCCGGGTGCCGACCTGGCCTTCGACGGCGTGAACCTGCACTACACCTGCCGCAACTACAGCGACGGCCTGGGCAGTCCGCGCCTCGTCAACTATGGCGTCTTTACTCTGGGCGGCGAGCTTGTGGACTGGCGCCAGCTCAGCGGCGCGCCTGACACAGTCAGCTCCAGCCTCGCGATCGGAGGCGACGGCTCGGTCTATCTGGGCGGCGCGGCGCTGAACGCCGGAGCGGTGAGCTTCCTCGCCGGCCAGCCCTCCTACAGCGACCTGCGCATCTGCTTCGCCCCGCTGGCCATGACCAGCGCCAGCGCCGGCATGGCCCACAGCACCAGCGTCGACTATTTCAGCCTGACCCCCGCCAGCCTGGTGCCGGACAGCGGCGCGGGCCTGCGCGACGGCATGCTGCTGCGCATCGAGCCTTAACGCGCCCGGGGTCGCTTCCGTTATACTTTCCCTTCGCCCAAACAGGCTTCGGCTCATCTGCCGTTGCGCTCGGGCGAAGGGGCAAGATTCAGATGAGTCAGCAAGACAACCAGTTCTACGTGACGACGCCGATCTACTACGTCAACAGCAAGCCGCACGTCGGCACCAGCTATACGACGATCATCGCGGACATCGCCTGCCGCTACGCGCGCTTCATGGGCCTGGACGCCCTGCTGGTCACCGGCTCGGATGAGCACAGCCAGAACATCGCCGACCTCGCGGCCGCAAAGGGCCTGACGCCACAGCAGTTCTGCGACGAGATCATCCCGAGCTTCCGGGAGACCTGGTCCGCGGTCGGGATCCAGAACTACGAGTTCTACCGCACCAGTGACCCGCGGCACCACCATCTTGTGCGTACCTTCTTCAACCGGATCTACCAGAAGGGCGATATCTACAAGGGCTCCTACAGCGGCTGGTATCACACCTCGGACAACCGCTTCCTCGACGAGGACGAGGTGCCGGAGAACCCGGAAAGCCACCCGCGCCTGAAGTACCTGACGGAGGAAGCCTACTACTTCCGCCTGAGCCGCTATCAGGACTGGCTGCTGGCGCTGCATGAGACCCACCCCGGCCTGATCGTGCCGGACTCCCGCCGCAATGAAATGCTCAACCGCATCCGCGGCGGCCTGAAGGACATCTGCATCAGCCGCACCTCCACCGACTGGGGCGTCAAGCTGCCCTGGGACGAGGAACATGTCTTCTATGTCTGGATGGACGCGCTGCTGACATATGTGACTGGCTCGGGCTTTGACATTGACGCCTTCGAGAAGACCTTTGACCCGGCCGATCCGGCCAGCCGCTCCAGCGAGGCCCCCGGCGACCTGTACGCCGCCGTGCGCGCCGACCTGACATCCCAGCCCGCAGGCAACCGCTGGCCCTGCGACCTGCACATCATGGCCAAGGACATCCCCTGGTTCCATACGATCATCTTCCCCGCGGTGCTGGAAAGCTATGGCCTGCCCCTGCCCAAGCAGATGCTGGTGCACGGCTACTGGGACTTCGAAGGCGAGAAGATGAGCAAGTCCCTGGGCAACGTGGTCAGCCCGCAGGACGCCATGGCCCTGGTCGGCGTGGATGGCCTGCGCTATTTCCTGGCCCGCGAGGTGCCGCTCGGCCTGGATGGCGACTTCAGCCATGAACGTCTGGTCAAGCGCTTCAACTATGACCTGGCCAACGATCTCGGCAACCTCGTGCACCGCAGCATCAGCATGCTGACCCAGCTCTTTGACGGCGTGGTGCCGGAGGAACTGGCGATCAGCGACCTCGACGACGCGCTTGAAGAGAAGCGCCGCTCGACAATCCTCGCCGCCCAGGAGCACTTTGAGAAGCTGCAGTACAGCGAAGCGCTGCAGGCGATCTGGGAGCTGATCGGCGAGGCCAATAAGTACATCGACGAGAAGAAGCCCTGGGAGCTGAAGAAGAAGCCCGAGCGCCGCGACGAGGTCAGCACGGTCTTCAACCGCCTGCTGCAGGTCCTGCGCACAGTGCTGCTGCTCAGCTATCCGGTCATCCCCGGCGCGGCCAACCGCTTCTGGGGCATCCTTGGCCTGCACGGCCACCTTGAGGACCTGCGGGCCGAAGCGCTGAATGAGCGCATTCCGGCGGGGCACAAGGTCGGCTCCAGCATGCCGGTCTTCATGCGGGTGGACTGGGAGAAGATGCTCGGCGAAGCTGCTCCGTCCGAGGCCCCTGCCCCTAAGGCCGCCGTCGTGGTCTCTGCGCCGCCGGCTCCCGCGGCGAAGGCCGCAGCAGCCGCGCCGGAAGGTGTGATCTCAATTGACGACTTTGCCAAGGTCCAGCTGCGGGTTGGCGAAATCCGCGCCGCCGACAAAGTTGAAGGCGCGGACAAGCTGCTCAAGCTGACGGTCTTCGACGGCGAGCGTGAGCGCATCATCCTGGCCGGTATCGCCATGTACTACGCGCCGGAAAGCCTCGTCGGCAAACAGATCGTCTTCGTGGCTAATCTGGCCCCGCGCAAGATGCGCGGACTGATGAGCGAGGGCATGATACTGGCGGCGGGTGGCGACAGCGGCAAGCTGGCATTGGTCAGCCCGGAACAGCCGGTCGACCCTGGCGTGGTGGTGCGCTGATCGAAACTTTGCTGTGGCGGGCGGGCTGCGTTTCACAGCCTGTCCTGCCGATCAAAATGCGAGGCCGGGGGTATTATTAACCTGTCATGAACCGGGACGCACGCAAGTGCGTCCTTTTAGCGTCATAGCAGCACTGGCTGAGCCCGCTGCGGCGGAGACTTAGGAGGCAACACAGCATGTTCAAGTTCACATTGCAGGTCCTGGCGCTGATGCTTTTCATCAGCGCGCTGGGCTGCAACAAGGGCGGCAACAAGGCCGCCGACAGCGGCGCCGCGAAGTCCGAGATGCGGCAGGCCGCGGATATCAAGCCCGGTGACGCCGGCGAGGGCAACATCGAGATCAACCAGACTGTCGGCTCCCCGATGCCGAATCCGGAAGACGAAAAGGCCCTGCGTCAGGAACTGATCGCCTCCTTCGAGAAGGACGGCTTCAAGTATGACGAGGCCGGGGATGCGATTACCGGTCCGCCGCTCCCTCAGGGCGGGGTGGTGGTCGCCAACATTGTCCCGCTGGTCTACAGCGAGGCGATCAATCAGGGCGGCGCCAACGACCAGACCATCCGGGCCAAAGCCATCACCGAGTTCAAGTCGCGCTTTTTGGCCATGGTTCAGGCCAAGGCCGGAGACCCGGCCGCGGCCAAGGAAGCTATGCAGGGCTTTGAGAATGCCGGCCAGACTGCCTCGGCCGGTGTTGATCCTGCCGGTGCGCTGGCCCGGGAAAGCCTGCGCTTCTGCGAAGATCCAGTGGGCGAGTGGAAGAGCACCAAGGAAGTGCTGGATGCAGATGCCGAGGTCCGCGTGGAGCACAACGACCAGTACTACAAGCTGCTGCAGATATTCTATGAAGGCACCTGCCGCTACCAGGAATACCGTGATGGCCAGATTGTCTCTGACGGCACTTATCCCTGGGCCTATGACAAGGCAACCGGCAAGCTCCTGCTGCGCTCCTCCGACGGCTCGGTCTTTGAAGAGCTGCTGATCATGGATCGTCCCAGCGAGAAGAAGTCAATCTACGTCAAGGGCATGCAGGACTATCAGTACACCGTCTACGAGAAGGTCGGCTCCGGCAACAAGCCTCGTACCGAAGCTGATCTCAAGAAGGAAGCTGAGGAGTTCGAGGAGGCCAAGCGCCGCCTGAGCGGTGCTGATGGATCCACGGCCACCGAGGGCAGTTCCAAGGGCGGCGGAAAGTCCAAGGAAGGCGGGAAGAGTAAAGGCGGCAAGTAAGGCACTCTTCCAGCTGCAGGTTCATCGGGACCTGCCAGCAAACACAGAATCAAAGTGAAAGGCCGGATGCTGAGCATCCGGCCTTTTGTCTTACCGCTTGATTTGGGCCCGCCCCGCGACTGGGAGCAGGGCTTAGTCGTGCGAGCCGCTGGCTTTGGCCTGAACCTGGGCCTCGCTGTAGAAGGACTCAGCCTCATACACCGCCGGCCGCTCGGCCGACTGCACCGCCGAAGCCATAACCTCGCCGATGACGAGCTTGTGGTCGCCGACGTCAAATATCTGGCTCACCTTGCATTCAAACCAGGCCACGGCGCTGTCGAGCACTGGCATGCCATTCTCACCATCATGGTTCGGCACCTGGCTGAACTTGCGGCTCTCAGAGCCGGTGTTGAAGCCAAAGCGCCGTGCGGTGTCCAGGCTGGACTCGCCCAGAACATTGATACAGAACTTGCCCGCGGCTTCAAGCACCTGGAAGGTGTGGCGCGACGGGGACAGCGTGACGCAGAGCAGGGGAGGATTAAAGGACGCGCGGGTCACCCAGACTGCTGTGCAGCCCGCAGCATCGCCGGCGTTCCGGCTGGTTACAACAAAGATTCCAGAGCGCAGGGTTTCCAGCGCCTGTGCCAGCTTCTGTTTGTCGAGCATATGTTCACCCCCTCGGCAAACCAGTCTTAGTACCACACTTCCCTGGTTACTGGTTCACCGCTTCAGTCCGGCAATTTACCTATACCCATTGCCTCAGACGATCATCCGTGGCAAAAGGTTTTAGCTTCACGAGACTTTGTTGCCGTTTCAAATGTGACTCAATTGCTGGCGGGCTGTTCCGTCGTCTCTGCCCGGGCCTGCTGCGGGCAGCTGTGGCCTAGAATAGCGGCCCTTGCAGGATCTGTGGCAACTAAGCGCGCTTGACCCTTCAAGCCAGGCCCGGGCCGGCTGGCTGCGTACACTTGGCGGACGGCGACTGCCGACGCCCCTGTTCCAGCCGGTGGCGACCGCAGCCAGTCTCAAAACGCTTGACTGGCGTGACCTGCGCGGGATCGGCTACCGCCACGTGCTGATGAACACTTATCACCTTGTTGTACGCCCGGGTCTGGAGGCGATTGCCGCCGCCGGCGGGGTGAGGGGATTCTCAGGCTGGCGCGGGAGTGTACTGACCGATTCCGGCGGCTATCAGGTCCACAGCCTGGCCGCCCGGCGTAGTATTCGCCCCGACGGCGTGCGCTTCAGCGACCATGTCGGCGGCCAGCGCTGGCACTTCAGCCCGGAATTCGTCCTGCGGGCGCAGCTGACCTTTGGCGTCGACTTTGCCATGCCGCTGGATATCTGCACGGGCCTGCCGGCCACCCGGGACCGCACGGCGAAAGACATGGCCCTGACCCACCAGTGGGCGGTACAGCAGGCTATGCTGTGGCCCGAGCTTCGCGAGGAACAAGGGACAAGGGACAAGGGCCAAGGGAAGAAGACTCTTACTTGTCCCTCGGCCCTTGTCCCTTGTCCCTCTCTTTTTGGGATTGTCCAGGGCGGGCTCGAAGAGGACCTGCGGCGCGAGAGCGCCGAGCTGATCTCCGGCCTTGGTTTTGAAGGCGTGGCTGTCGGCGGTCTGGCTGTCGGCGAGCCGCGCGAAGACTTCCTGCGCCTGACATCTTTCTGCGGGCCGCTGCTGCCGCCGGGCCGGGTGCGCTATTTGATGGGCGTCGGCAACCCCGCCGACCTGCTGCATGCGATCGCCGCCGGCTTTGACATGTTTGACTGCGTCCAGCCGACCCGTATGGCCCGGCACGGAGTGCTTTATACCCGCCAGGGCGTACTGCGACTGGCCAATTCGCGCTTTAAGGACGACCAGGGGCCGGTGGACCCGCGCTGCGCGTGCCCCACCTGCCGCGGGCACAGCCGGGCTTATCTGCGCCACCTGCTTAAGCTGGAAGAGCACAGCTACGCCCGCTTCGCCACCCTGCATAACCTGCAGTTCTACTTCGACTTGATGGCCCGGGTGCGGCGCCGCATTCGACGCGGCAGCTTTGGCGGCTGGCATACCCTTGCCGCCGCGCGCTATGCCCGGGACCTGCCGGCTGAACTCTAGCCCTGGTCTTTCAGTGAATGCAAAGGCTGATGGCGCCGTCTGCGCTGCTGTGGCTATAATCGCTGGCATGCTAACGATCCTTCAGTCCCGCAAGGCTGCGCTTGCGGTCCTGCTCCTGCTTGCAGCTCTCTGCACCGCCTGCCCCAAACAGCAGGCCGAAGGCGGCGCGGACGGCACCTCCGGTGCCGACAGCGCGACCACGGCTCCCGGCGGGACGGCGAGCAATGATGCGCCGGCGACCGAAAAGCCGGACACTCCAATGGAGCAGCAGGAGAAGGCCGACGCCTCGGGCGACAAAGTCCCGCAGGCCGGCCCCGACAGCACCAAGGGCGAGATGGAAGCGCCGCGCACCATGCTCTCGGCGGAGGAGATCTTCAAGAGTGGCAACTGCGGGATGTGCCATGGCCAGGACCAGAACGGCACACCGCTCGGTCCGCCGCTGCGCGACCTCAAGGCTAACTGGGATGTACCCAAGCTGATCGCCTACTTCAAGGATCCGGCGGGCTACGCCGCCAACGACCCGCGCCTCAGCCAGAACAAGGGCAAGTACAGCGTCCCGATGCCGCCCCAGCGCTTCCCGGATGCCGAGCTGACCGCGCTGGCCGAGTGGCTGCTGGAGAAGTAACTAGGGGCCCGCGTCGCCGCTGTCCGACGAGTTGCTGGATCCTTCGCTGCCTTCCCCGTAGCCGTCAAAGCTGTCCCAGACGGTCGAGCCGTCGCTGCTGCTGTCTGTGCTGCTTCTGCTTTCTGCGCCACCCTCCGGTGCATACTGCTGGTCGGGGGTCAATAGCTCGAGATTGAGGCTGCCCGGGTCTGGGATGGTCTGCCAGTTGTTCATGATCTGCTGCTGCTGCTCCATAATCCCTTTCAACAACTCTTCGCGTTGCTGCTGTTGGCGCTGGGCCTCCTGGGCACTAACCTCCGGGGCACCGAGCAGGTCGAAATAGCAGAAGATCGTCAGCAGCAGGTTGCCGAAGCTCAGCACAAAGCAGACCAGCAGCGAGACCAGCCAGGGCCAGGCCGGAGCGCGCAGGGTCATTACGGGTTGCCGCGACCAGGTGCTGGCCCAGCGGTAGTGCAGCAGCGGCCAGAGCACAAAACCGAGGCCTGCCACCATGAAGCCCGACCCGGACATGGTTATCTCGCTCATCGCCGACTCATAGCTCATCGCGGCGCCGATCTGCCGGGTCACTTCACTGCCCAGGATCAGATAGCCAGCGATGATGCTCCCCGCCTGCAGCAGGCCGCGCAAAGTCACGCCGGCCATAAAGAGCAGGTTACTGGCCAGCAGCGCCTGCGGGGCACTGCGCTTGAGCATCGCCCGCCGCCAGGCCATGGGCGGATGGGTCAGGCGGGCCAGCAGGCGGCTGATTCGCCCGCTGCGCTCCTGCTGGTGCTCCAGAGCCCGCAGCAGCCCGGCGCTGGAGCCGAGTTCCTCCGCGGCCAGGCGGTCGGCCTGGAACTCGCTGCACCAGAATGCCGCCAGCAGGACGGCATAAATGCCAAAGGCGCCGAGGGCCGAACTGAGCAGGATGCCCAGCAGCTGCCAGTTCAGCAGGCCAAGCACCAGCCAGAGCAGCGGCGCGATCAGCATTGAAATCAGGCCGACCCGCAGCGAAGTCTCGAGGCCCGAGCCCGCCCCAAGATGCAGCGCCTCGCCGCGGCGAACGTGCGCCAGCTCATGCGCGACGACCGCCTGGGCCGCTTCGCGGTCGCGCTGCCAAAGCAGGAGCAGGCCGCCAAACACAGCCAGCCGTGCCTCAGTTGCGCCTCCTGGATACACAAAGGCCAGCAGGTGGCTGTGGCGCAGGTTGGCGGTGATCGTCACTTCCGGCATCAGCCGCCGGGCGAAGGCAAAGATCGCAATCTGCACCGGCCCGGTGGGCTGCCATTCACTGAGCGCATATTGCTGCTCCAGGCGCCGGCGGCGCACGGAGGGAAAGAAGATCATCAGCGAACCGTAACCAATCGCCAGCAGCGGTATCAGGCCGGACAGGGCCATCAGCGGCAGGTGCACCGCGGCGAAGAGCAGCTGCTGCAGGACTCCGCCGTGCAGGGGGCTGAAGCCGGCGCTCCTGAGGTAGTCAAACATAAAGCGGCCGATGCTGATCAGGGCGGCCAGGGGGTTAAAGCCCATGCCAACCGTCATCAGCCAGACCCAGGGCGCGGCGCCGGCGTACTCGCTGCGCAGGCGGGTCCAGCCCTGGGCCATCTGCCGCGCTTTCCAGGCCGGTGCCAGGGCAAAGCGCTTCCAGTCCGGGACCCCCGCGGCGACTGCGCCCGTGTCAGGGCCGGCCAGCGCGTCCATCTCAGTCCTTCTCCAGACCGCGCAAAAAACGCTGGGCGCTATCGGGGTCGCGCAGCAGCAGGCGCAGCACCTTGAGGCTGGCGCGCTCGGCATCCTCGGCGCTGATCCCGCTGGCCGCCAGCTCCTTTGGCAGATCCTCGGCCACCCGTACGAGCGCCTGCAGCTGGCGGTTCTCCGTGCTGTGGCCGCCCATCAGCTTCTGGGCCTGGCGCGCCAGTTCCACGACGCTCATGACCGCACCGCAGGCTTCCAGCACCTTCAGCAGCATGCCGCTGCTGAGCAGCTCCACCAGCAGCGGACCGCTGCTGCCAAGGCCCTTCAGCACAAAGGGCAGCACAGCCAGCATCTGCCCGGCGCCAAAACTGCCATGGGGGCTGGCGGGCCGGCGCTGGTTCCCGCCCTCCAGATAGGCTTCAAGCACCGGGCCGGCCAGCGCCTCTTCATCCGGCGCGACCTCGCGGGCCAGATCCTCGGCCCAGTCCAGCATTTCACTATGCATCTGAGTACTCACGGCCTCTCCCCCTGAACACGCCTTGTCAGGCAGGAACATTGTAACGATGGAAACTCCGCTCATCCGGGGCCTTGGCGACTGCTTTTTCCTTTGCCTGAAACTTTCCCCGGGGCTGAAGTGCTCCTACAGTGCGACAATGCTCACGCGGATCAACACCTGGCTGGGGATGGCGCCGAAAGTGGAGACGGGCACAGACGAGCTTGCCTTGTGCCGGCGGATAGCCGCCGGCGAGAGCCATTTGTTCGCCCGCATCGTGGACAGCTACAGCGGCCTGGTGGCCGGGGTAATCTCGGCGCAGGGCGTCGAGGCCAGCGATGTCGAGGACCTGGCCCAGCTGACCTTCGTCAACGCCTACAAAGGCCTTGGCGGCTTCAGAGGCGAGGCTAAGCTGTCAAGCTGGCTCTTCCGCATCGCGGTCAACGTGGCGCGCCAGCACCTCAAGCGCAGGAGCGCCAAGCCCGCGCCGAGCAGCATCGAGGAACAGGCTGAGGTCGGTGTGCAGCCGGCGGACCTGCGTCAGGCGGCCAGCGCCAGCCACGCCCAGAACACCGATCTGGGCCGCGCGCTGAAGCGTCTGCCGGAGCTGCAGCGGATCGCCCTGTGCCTGTATTACTTTGACGAACTGAGCTATGAGGAAATCGCCGAGGCGATGCAGCTCAACCTGAACACGGTGCGGACCCATATCCGCCGTGGCAAGCTGCGTCTGGCCGAGTTGCTCGACCCGGCGCTGCTGGATTCGTAGGGGCCGCAGAAATGCGGCCCGGATCAGACGGCCCGCATTTCTGCGGGCCCTACGGGACTGGTGTCCCGCGGGTACTATTGCTGTAGGGTAGAACGAAGATGACAGACGAAAGGAAAATGGAGCAAGTGGAGCGCCTGCTGCGGACGCAGCGGCCGGTCGAGCTGTCGGCCGGATTCAAGCGCTCGGTGATGGACTCGATCCAGCGCCTGCCCGCACCGGCCCTGCTGCATAAGCCCCGCGGCCTGCGCGGCCTCTGGGAGACCCTGCGCGCGCTCGGCACCGGTGAAAAGCTGGCGCTTGGCGTCGGCGCCCTGGGACTCTGCGCCATGGCCCTGCCGGGCGTGGACGGACTGCTGGCCTCCTGGAACTTCGAGCTGGCCGACACCACCCTGTCACTGACCATCGGTGATCTGGCCCTCAGCGCCAGCGCCATGAGCCTGGCCGCGATTGGTCTCGGCGCGGCCTTCCTGACCGCAGTCGGCGCCTACAGCGCCAAGAACCACCTGCTCGGGGCCTAGGGCCTATCGTCTGCAGGCGCATCCTCGGCCGAGCTGATCAGCACCCGTGGATCCACGCTGACTGCGCCATCCTCGCTGACCCTGATCCGGCCGTCGGCATAGCTTTGCAGCACCAGCGGATATAGCTCGCGCTCTGCGGCCTGCACCCGCGCCGACAGGCTCTCCGGCGTATCGCCGGGCAGAACTGCTACCGTGCGCTGGGCGATGATCGGCCCGGAGTCATAGTGCTCGTCCGTCAGGTGCACGGTGCAGCCGGACAGCTTCACCCCGCTGGCCAGCACCGCCTCATGGACCTTCGCGCCATACATCCCCGGCCCGCCGAAGGCCGGCAGCAGCGCCGGGTGGACATTCAGCACCCTGTGGCGGTACTGTGCTGCGGGCAGGTAGAGGCTTAGGAAGCCGGCGCAGACAATCAGATCCGGTCTCCACTGGTCAAGCTGCACGCTGACCCGCTGTGAGAACTCGACGGCGTCAAAGGCGGCGGTATACGCGCTGGCCTCGCCGGGCTGCAGCGCCTCCAGCGGCGGCGGCGTGCGATGCACGATGGCCCAGGGGATGCCAAAGCGCCGGGCATGCTCAAGGCCGGGACAGTCCCGGCTGGCGATCACGCCACAGATTGCAACGCCGCACAGACGCCCGTCGGCAATGCGCTCCAGCAGGTTCAGAAGTGTGGAACCGCTGCCGCTGATCAGGGCGGCGACGCGCAGCATTGGTGTGCCGGTGTCCATGGCGCAGGGATTATAGGCCGTCCGCAGAGCTAGAAGGCCATGTAGTACTGCATCAGGTTGGCGGCCATGGTACTGGCCGAGGCAAACAGTCCGCTCGGCTGCAGGCCAAAGAGGATGATCGCCAGCGCCAGCGGTATCAGCACCAGGGCCTCATTGCTGCGCAGCCCGCGCCAGGGTGTCAACTCGGCGGCTGCGCTGCCTCCCAGGCTGTGGCCCGCGTCCAGTTCGGCCGCGGCCTGCGCGGCGGCGGCATCATCGGCTTCCAGCTTATAGCTGGCGGCCGTCGGCGAGCCGCTGATTCCGGCCCAGGCCAGGGCCTGCTCGGCGCTCTTGGGCTGCGTTCCGGGAAGCATCACCGGCTGGGCCAGCGCCGGCAGCTTCTCGTCAAAGTTGCTCTGGGCCAGCACCGGCGCTTCGCCGCCCAGCACCTTGACCAGCATCCGCAGCATATACACCGCGCTGGTCAGGATGCCGAGGCAGGCGACCACTGCCAGGATCTGAAGATAGCTCGAGGCATCCAGCGGACCGACATGCACGCTTTCCCAGTTCGGGTTGTTGTAGAAAGTGCCCTTCAGCACCATCAGCTCGCCCCAGAAACCGATCAGGAAGGGGAAGCCCATGCCGGCGGCGGCTGCCAGCACCAGGAAGGGGCTGTAGCCCGGGGCCAGCTTCAGCAGGCCGCTGATCTGGCGCAGGTCGCGGGTGCCATAGCGCCGTTCCAGCACACCGCTCAGGAAGAACAGCGTGGCAATAATCAGGCCGTGGCCGACCATATGGAAGCAGGCGCCGACCGTGGCGTCGACGTTCATCGCGCTGATGCCCAGCACGATAAAGCCCATGTGGCTGATCGAGCTGTAGGCCACCATCCGCTTGAAGTCGGTCTGGGCCAGGGTGATCGCCGCTCCATAGACGATCGATATCACGGCGCAGGTGGCGATAATCGGTCCGATCACATAGCCCACATCCGGGAAGGCGAAGTAGAGCATCCGCAGCATCGCATAGGCGCCGGTCTTCAGCATGATGCCGGCGAGGATCACGCTGATCTCGGTCGGAGCTTCAGTGTGCGCATCGGGCAGCCAGGTATGCAGCGGGAAGATCGGGATCTTCACCGCAAAGGCCAGCAGCAGGCCGACGAACATCATCGTCCGCAAGGCCAGCGGCAGATAGCCCATCTTGGCCGGGTCAATCGCCGCCAGGCAGATCTCGATGATCGAGAAGCTGTAGACATTGCTCAGCACCTTCATCGCGATGGCGCTGATCAGGAAGAACACGCTGCCGCCCATGGTGAAGAGGAAGAACTTGATCGCGGCCTTTTGCGCAGCCACGCGCTCCTTGCCGAAGCCGGCGATCAGGAAGTACATCGGCAGCAGCATCAGCTCCCAGAACAGATAGAACAGGATGAAGTCCAGCGAAACGAAGACGCCGCCGATGCCCACCTGCAGCAGCAGCAGCAGGGCATAGAACTCCCGCGCCTTCTCCTTGCGGGTCAGGCCCCAGAGCGTCGCGGCCAGGAAGAGCGCACTCGAGAGGATGATCAGCGGCATCGACAGGCCGTCAACGCCAACGTTCCAGTTGACCGACAGGCTCTGGTACTCGCCGTACTGGATGGTGATCCACTTGTACTGGTCGGCGGGCAGGCTGAACTGCGGCGGGGCGGCGGTCTCCAGGGCGATGTACTGGCCAAGGAATGGCGCGGCCTTGCGCACCCCTTCGGGCAGGCCGGTGAGCATCAGGACGGAAACCAGCAAGGTCAGTGCGCTGAAGAAGACGGCATAGAAGCGGATGCGCGGCAGGTTGCCGGGCTTCAGCCCGCTGATCAGCAGGCAGCCCAGCAGCGGGAAAAGCAGCAGCTGCGAGATCGGGTTGGCCGCCCAGATCAGGAAGCTCGCCAGCTTCTCCCCAAGTCCTACTGAAAACTGTTCCATGCCTCTTTGCTCCTCAGCCGCCCGCGGCCGGCGCCGTCCCTAGCGCCGTCCCAGAATACTCTTGAATGTGTCGCCCAGCGGACGCAGCACCACAAAACACAGCACCACGGCGCCCAGCAGAATGATGAACATGTAATGCTGCACATAGCCCGTCTGCAGCAGGCGCTGGTGCGCCCGGCGCAGCAGCCACCAGAATTCGCAGAAGGCCCAGCGCGCGCCGTCGACCACGCGCTTGTCGAAGACTTTGCTGCCCTCGGAGAAGCTGTTGCCCAGCTTCGAAAGCAGGCCCGCCACCAGTGCGTCCACCACCCGGCGGTCGCCCAGCGACCAGGCCTGGCCCAGCAGCCAGCCGGTGCGGCCGGCCACGAGCTGCCAGAACTGCCGCAGCAGCATGCCGTTGCGGAAAAAGGCCACAGTGCGCTTCAGGCGGCCGTCGGCCACCATCCGCGCGCCCTCGGCCGGGTTACTCACATTGAGACGCCAGGCGAAAAATGCTCCGCCCAGCATGAAGGCTACGCTGGCCAGCGCGGTCAAGAGGCCGCTGGTGCTGCCTTCGCCGGCCCAGGCCCAGTCGCGGTCAAAGGCCGGCAGGCGGGTACTGAGCCCGCCAAAGCTGAACAGCAGGGCCAGCACGATCGTGCCAACCAGCGACAGCCCGATTACCAGCGCCTGGGACAGGCCCCAGCCGCCGCCGTCGCTGGTCGATGCTGCGGCCTCAAGCTGCTCCGGCGCGGGCCCGGCGAGCGCGGGCTGGCGGCCCCAGCCGAGGATGCCGATCAGCCGCGTCAGATAGGCCGCGGTCAGGGGCACAGACAGCAGCAGCAGCACGCCGCAGACAGTCCAGCCCGCCTGGGCCAGCGGGAAGCTGGAACCCAGCGTGGTCCCGGCAACAGGATCCAGCTTGACCAGCGCGCGGGTCCAAAGCGCCAGCAGCAGCGAATCCTTGGCCTGCCCGCCGGGCAGCAGCGGCAGTCCGGCCAGCGACAGGGCCGCCAGGGCCAGCGCCGCCCGCAGCAGGGGCTGACGCAGCGATCCGCCAAGCACCTTCAGGCTGGTGCTGTGCCGCGGAGTGGCCGCCGCCAGCATACCGACCCCAAGGAAGAGCGCGGCCTTGGCCCAGGCATGCGCCGTGAGCTGCCAGATCGCGGAGCCCTCGCTCAGCGCGCCGACCGCGAGGATGGCAAGGCCCAGCTGGCTTGCAGTCGAATAGGCCAGCACGCGTTTGGCGTCGTCGGCGCAGAGCGCCATCACGCCGCAGAGAATCAGGCTGATACTGCCGACCAGGCAGGCCGTCAGCATGGCACTGTCGCTGCCGCCCCAGACGCTGCCGGTGCTGGCAAAGAACAGGCCGCTCATCCGGTACAGCAGGTAGGGCCCTGCGGCAACCATCGTCGCCGCGTGCAGCATCGCGCTGACCGGGGTCGGGGCAACCATCGCGCCGGAGAGCCAGAAGGTCAGGGGGAACTGGCCGCTCTTGCCAATCGCGGCGATGACCACCAGTATCCCAACCAGGCCGAGCCAGCCCTCGATCGAGCTGAAGCTGACCCCGGCCTTGTAAAGCATCGAATAGAAGTTCGCCGGGTCAAGGTCGCTCAGGCGCACGACCGGCAGATGCACCAGCCCGCCGCCGACCTTGAAGAAGCGCACCAGCATCAGGATGGCGATCAAAAGCGCGAAGTCCGTCGCGCGGGTGGTCCAGAAGGCCAGCCGCGCCGAACGCCGCGCCAGTGGGGTGCCGCGATGAGCAATGAGCAGATAGCTGCACAGGCCCATCAGCTCCCACGCGATGTAGATCACCAGCAGGGTGTCGCTGCACAGCAGGAGCAGCATCGCCGCGCTGAACAGAGTCAGGTGCGCAAAGAAGATCCCCCGCCGCGGGTCATCGCGTCGTTCGCGCAGCGCAAAGAGCAGCACGGCGAGGCCGATAACCGCCGTGCTGAGCGCGAACAGCAGGCCTGGCAGCTGCATCTGCAGCGCAAAGGGGATCTGCATCCCAAGCTGCTTATAGGCGGTGGTCAGGAAGACCGCCGCGTCTGGAATCGTTATCCAGGGCCGCTCGAAGGAGGCCACCGCGCCGCTCTGGGCCAGCGGCAGCCACAGGCTTGCGGCGCAGGCCGCGCTGCCGCCCAGCGCCAGGGCGCCAAGGATGCCGTTCAGCCGCCGCGCGCTGTCCGGCGCCAGCCAGGCCAGCAGATAGCAGGCCAGGGCGGCGGCCAGCGGCAGCGCGCAGATCAGCAGCAGCTGTATGTTGTTTTCCATTACCACTTCATCAGGTTGGCGTCGTCAAGCATGATGCTCTTGCGCGCGCGGTAAAAGGCGATGATGATCGCGAGGCCCACAGCCGCCTCGGCCGCCGCCACGATGATGGCGAAGACCGAGAAGACCTGGCCCATGTTGGTCAGGACGTCCTCGTTCTGGGTAAAGGCCGCGCGGGTCACCTTCGGCCCCCAGTAAAGGTTGAAAGCGCTGAGGTTGATGTTGACGGCGTTGAGCATCAGCTCCATCGCCAGCAGCATGCTGATCGCGTTGCGCCGGGCGATCACGCCATAGAAGCCGAGGCAGAAGATGAAGCAGGAGATCACGAAGTACTGGTGGTAGTCCACGGAAGTGAAGAAGCGCATCGGCACTTCACCGCCATAGGAGAACCACATCTCCGACAGGATGCGCCAGGCCTCGATGGTCGAGTCGAGCGGACCGGTGGTCACCGCCGCCTTGACCGTCTCGCCAGCCTGGGTCGCCGCCTCCTGCAGCCAGATCAGCGCCAGCATGGCCAGCTCCCTTCCAGTTGTTTCTTCTCAGTTCTCATTTTTCTTCTTTCTCTTCTGCCTTCTGCCTTTTCATTAGCCATTAGACATTTGCCATTTGCCATGTCAGGCGCACGCAGTGCGCCCCTACTCCTTGCGCACCAGCACAATCGCGCCCATCATCGCCATCAGCAAAAGCACGCTGGCCACGGCGAAGGGCAGGGTATAAGTCGCCATCAGCGACCATCCCAGGGCCTGGGTGTTGTTCTCCAGCACATAACGCCCCACACTGGGCTGCGCCGGGAAGGTCATGAACAGGCCGACCATGGCCATGAAGATGAACATGATCGCCGCCAGCACCCCGGCCCAGGGCGACTGCGGGTTGTTCTGCCGGATCTCGGTGCCAATGATGTTCTGGCTGACCATGATGCCAAAGAGGAACAGCACCATAATGCCGCCGATGTAGATGATCACCTGGACCATTGCCAGGAATTCGGCGTTGACCAGGATGAAGTAGCCGCCCACGCCGGCGAGGCAGAGGATCAGCATCAGCGCCGCGTGGAACACGTTGCGCATCGTGATGCAGCCAAAGCCGCCGCCGATTACCGCTGCGGTGAAGAGCCAGAAGTAGAAGATCTGCAGCCTGAAGCCCACCGGGGCCAGCGTCAGGGTGCCGATCAGGAAGGCGGCAAAGCCCAGCAGCACAGCCAGGCCCAGAAGCTTGCGCCGCGGGTGCAGCAGGCTGACGCTGTACAGCACGCCCAGCAGCAGCAGTGCCGGCAGGCCGCCCATGCCGAACTGCGCCAGCGCGGGCTGATTCTGTAACAGACCCAGGGGCCAGCACAGGCTGCTCAGCACGGCCAGTCCGGCCAGCACCAGCAGCCCCATTCGGTAGTGGCGCACCGAGGCCAGTGAGAGGCAGATCAGGGCCGAGATACCGACGCA
The DNA here is from genome assembly GCA_964512635.1 of uncultured Planctomycetales bacterium. Lineage (GTDB taxonomy): Bacteria > 4484-113 > 4484-113 > 4484-113 > JAFGCY01 > JADZFO01. Next base: position 99,151 of record CAZEJB010000009.1, read on the forward strand.
CAGGCCGCAGAGAAGCAGCAGGCTGAAAAAGACATCGCCGGCCTGCACGGTCGAAAGCGCCAAAGGCAGCGAGCCCGGCAGCGCGCCCAGCAGCGCGCCCGCTTGCTCAAGCAGACCACCGCCCATAGCCCCGCCCGCCAGCATGCTCAGCAGGTTCATGACCGGCCTCCTGCTGCGTCACTGCCGTCCGCCGCATCCGCGCGGCGCAGCGGGATCAGCAGGTCGCCGCGCTTAAGCGCCGCCGGCATCTGGGTCTCAAAGGCCAGCAGCGGCCGGCCGGAGCTATCCTGAAGCTCGGCCAGCGCCGGGCTGAACTCCCAGCGCCCAAGGTCCACAAACAGGGTTGAAGGCTGTCCGCCCTGGCCCGGCCCGGCGACAATCGCCCCCGAGCGGTCGGCGGCCAGTATGGCCGCGGCCTGCTCGGCGTTCAGGCGCCCGCCCGGCAGCTGCGGGTTGACCAGCGGCGGCCCCAGCGGGCTCGGCCGGCCCTCCCGCGAGCGTTCCAGCTCGGCGGCCCAGGGCGCGGTGCCCGAGCCGATTTCATAGCTCGTTACCGGCGCACTGGCATAGACGGCCATGCTCTCGCGGAAGCCGGTCAGCACGCTGGCGCCATAGCGGTGCGTGCGGTTCAGGTTGAACCAGAACTCCTTCCAGAAATCCGCCAGGTAGCTGACATGCAGCACGGCCAGCAGGAACCAGAACAGCAGGTACAGCAGGAAGTAGCCCCACTGGAACTGGAACATCTCAAACTTGCCGTCGAAGAGCAGCTTGATGTTCGGCGCCGGTGCGAGGCCCAGGCGGCTCATCGAGGGGTGGATCTTGTCCAGCGGGTCGACGAGCACAAAGACATAGAAGCTCAGCACGACAAACCAGAAGCTCTGCCACAGCTTCGGCTGGGCCAGCTGCCACTTGCTGTAGCGGGTCAGCGCGCCGCCGGCCCACCAGTTGAAGCCCAGCAGGGCGATGGTGACCATCAGCACCGGGATGCCGGAGAACAGCACCACAAAGGTGTCGAATGCCGGGCCCAGCTTGCCGGCCTGCTCGAAGAGCGCCAGATAGCGGGTGTAGGTGTAGCACAGCAGAAAGATCATGCCGGCGAAGAAGCCATAGAACTTGAACCAGTCCATGGCGGTATAGCCGGCAAAGCGCCGCGGCAGGGCATGATGGCGGGTCAGGGAGTCGCCGGGGATCATGCCGCACCTCCGCCGCGCACCAATTCGTCAATCTGGCGCTGATTGGCTGACTCCTGAATACTCCTGAGAAGCACATATGGAGTTGCCAGCGATAGGCTGTATAAGGCCTGAGCGAACCACTGAATGCTGGTCCTGTCTGCTTGCCGCTCAAGAACATTAAGGACGATAAAGACCAGCGACGCAGTCATACCGGCAAGAGCCAGCGCCCAGATGATTGTGGCAAACCACTTGTATTTGGCAACGCCAATCGGAACATGACGGTTTGGGCCAAATGGATGTGCCGCCAGACTACGAATCAAAGCCGGTGCCACGAAGATGAAGAACATCATCCCACCAAAGTTGTTGACCAGTAGTGAAACAGCCTCTTCGCCCCACTCTTGTCCGGCCACCGCGAATAGAGATCCAAGGATCATGACAGCCAAAGGCAGGACCGCCACCACTGCGGCGAATTTGAACAAGAGAATCTCTTTCGGTCCATAACCGTAGAATTCCCGCGTTGCCTTGCCTGGCACCTGAAGAGAGGCGAACATCACTGCCCACCTCCGATGTGCGCGCGCAGCTCGGCTTCCTGCTGCGGCTGCCAGGTCACGGCGCGGCGGTCGCGGGGCAGGGTCTTGCGGCCAAAGAGGATGCGCCAGGCCAGGGCCAGCAGGAAGAGCGCGATGGCGACCAGCGCGAAGTTGTAGCACCAGAAGAAGACCTTCTCGTTGAGGGTCAGGGCCTTCAGCGCCTCCAGCGTGGTCATGGTCTGGTACTGCGTCAACGGCTGGTGGGTGATCGGGTCAATGGTCATAAAGGGGATGCGGTTGGCCATGAACCAGGGGTGGCGGTAGGCCACTCCCAGCGAGGTCACGCAGAGCACCAGCACGCTCATCGGCAGCAGGAACTTCCAGGAGAAGAACATGATCTGGTCGATCCTGATACGCGGCATGGTCGCCCGGGCCCAGATAAAGAAGAACATGATGGCGTAGGTTTTGAGCAGCATCCAGAAGATGCTGGACAGCCACAGGCCGTCAAGGCCCAGGAACATCGGGCCCTTCCAGCCGCCGAAGAAGCAGACCGCCATCAGCGCGCTGACGGTGAAGACGTTGGCATACTCCGCCACATAGAACAGGGCGAAGCGGATGCCGGAATACTCCACCAGATAGCCGCCCATCAGCTCGTTGCTCGCTTCAGCCAGGTCAAAGGGCGGGCGGTTGGTCTCCGCCAGCGCGACCACCAGATAGATGATGAAGGCCGGCAGCAGCGGCAGCACGGCCCAGGTGGTGGACTGCGCCTCAACGATAGTCGTCAGGTTCAGGCTGCCGGCGAACAGCGCCACGCAGAGCAGCGCCATCAGCATCGGGATCTCATAGGTCAGCAGCATCGCCGCTTCGCGCATGGCGCCGATCAGCGCGTACTTGTTGTTGGAGCCATAGCCGCTCATGATCACGGCCACCAGGAAGAGGGCGAAGTCGGCGATGATCAGCAGGATGCCCACGTTGAGGTCCTGCACCACCATATAGGTGTAATGCCCCGCCACGACCATGACGCCGAAGGGCAGCACGATCCAGCTCAGCAGCGCCGGCAGGTAAACCATCACCGGGGCGACGAGGAACAGAAAGCGGTCGGCGTTCAGCGGGACCACGTCTTCCTTGAAGAAGATCTTGACCGCGTCGATCAGGCCCTGACGCCAGGCCCAGCCAAGTGTGTAGACGATGTAGATCAGGAAGGCTGCGACCGAGCAGATGCTGGTCAATAGCGGCACAAAGTTATTGATGCCGGTGAGGGCAGCGAAGTTGATGGGGCCTGAGTTTTGTCCAACGTTGTAGAGCCAGTGCAGACTCACGCTCAAGATGCCCGCTGAGATGAGAAGGACTTGTGCTTGGGAAACGGTCTTGACCTTTGTGATCAGAGAGCGATACAAACCAATCAGTGTTCCGCTTAGGAGGAGCAGTGTATTGCTGGCAACAAATAGATACACCGTCTTTATAGGATCAAAGCGATCCACAGCAAAGTACCCGCTCCAATACTCAATGCCATACAGCAGCGCCGGGATCGCCAGCAGGATCAGGATCGGGGTGATGACCCTGCGGAAGGTCTGGGGCGTGATGTTGCCGTGCAGCTGCGGTCCGCGGCGGGCCTGCATGCGTCCCAGGGTGCGGCGCTCCCAGACCTGGATGCCCAGGGTCAGCAGCAGCTCCAACAGGAAGATGAAGATCAGCGCCGAGAACAGCATCAGGCCGTTGGACCACGGCCCGCTGACGCGGTAGCCGCCCAGCTCGAGGCCGTTAATCCACGCGCGGATGGCCTGCCAGGTGTTGACCGAGTCGTTCATCTGGTAGGACTGGAGCAGCAGCAGGAGGGGCGTGCTTAGGATGTCGCACCTCGCAGGCTGCTATTGAGGATTGATGATTGATGATTGATGATTTCTCTGAGCACCGCAGAAGTCAGCAGCGCGGTGCTGCTTCCAAGCGCGGCACTCCTGCTAATCATCAATCTGCAATCAGCAATCAGCACTCTCTTCATGCGCTCACCTCTTCTTCCAGCGAGCGCAGCTCCATGAAGCTCAGCACGAGGGCCACCAGCACATAGGGGTAGAAGATCACCTTGAGCGCCGAGGGCGCCTCGAAGTCGATCACATGCTCGGTCAGCTTCAGCACCAGAAACACAATCAGCGCGCCCCAGTAGGCGATCACCAGCAGCTGCCAGTTGCCGAGCAGGGCCATGCCGCGCAGACCCAGGGGGCTGAAGGCCAGAGCCAGCAGCAGGATCCCGCAGAGCGCCACGAAGTAGTGGTTATAGGGGCTGCTCAGATAACGGTTGATGTCGTCGTAAAGGTTCGGGTAGTCGTCCCGCGCCACCATCGCCGCCTTGGAGCTCCAGTAGCCATACCAGCTGAAGCAGGCAATGGCCAGGGGCAGCGCCAGCAGACGCCACATGTAGTAGGCCCAGACGCGCTGCAGCAGCGGGCGGGTGAAGTCGGCCTGGAACTTCGGCGCGGCCAGCTCGGCCTCGGTGGGAACCTCGTTCTTGTATTTGTCGAAACGGTTAGTGCTCACGGCCGTGCCTCCGGCAAGGCGGAGTGCTCAGTGCTCAATGCTAAGTGCTCAATCCTCTGAGCGTTGAGGACGTGAGCGCGCGCGCCGGCAGTCCCCACAATGCTCCGGACATTCAGCACTGCGCACTTAGCACTATGCACTCTCTTCATCGGTCCGCCTCCCCAACCATGATGTCGAGGCTGGCATAGATGACAAAGAGG
>CAZEJB010000009.1:103684-112820 GCA_964512635.1 uncultured Planctomycetales bacterium
TCATCGGTCCGCCTCCCCAACCATGATGTCGAGGCTGGCATAGATGACAAAGAGGTCGGCCAGCAGGTAGCCGCGGCAGAGCTCGTCCAGCAGGTGCAGGTGGTAAAGGCTCGGGCCCCGCAGGTGCAGGCGCGCAGGTCCGGGCCCGCCGTCGGAGACGACGCTCAGCGCCAGTTCGCCCCGTGGGCCTTCAACCGAAACAAAGGCCTCGCCGGCGGGGACTTGCAGGGGCGGGTCTTGACCCGCCTTCCCCCGCACAGGCAGCGCCAAAGAGGGCGAGTCAAGACTCGCCCCTACAAGATGGTCCGCCCCTGCCAAGAAGTCCAGGCATTGCTCGACGATGTTCATGCTCTCGCGCATTTCCATGAAGCGCACACGATAGCGGTCGAGGGCATCGCCAAACTCGCCAAGCGGGACGCTGAACTTAAGCTGCCCATAGGCCGCATAGGGCGCATCCCGGCGCAGGTCGCAGTCGACGGCGCTGGCACGCGCCACCGGGCCGGATGCGCCGTTTTTGATCGCGTGGTCTGTTTCCAGCACACCGATCAGCTCCGAGCGGTTAACCCAGATCGCGTTATCGCTGAAATACTCTTCATAGGAATCGATCCGCCGGCGCATCAGCGGCAGCCAGGCCCGCAGACGCTCATAGAAAGCCGCCGGCGGTTCATGGCTGACGCCGCCGGGGATTATGTAGGCCCCGTGCCAGCGATGGCCGGAAAGCAGGTCGATCAGCTCCAGCAGCGGCTCGCGCTCGCGCATGGCCCAGAAGATCGGGGTCATCGCGCCGACCTCCAGGCCGAGGTCGCCAAACCAGTAGAGATGGCTGCTCAGGCGGCCGATCTCAAGCACCAGGCTTCGCAGCCACAGCGCCCGCTCTGGCACTTCAATGCCGCTCAGCTCCTCAATCGCCGCGCTGTGCAGGTAGTGGCCGTTCATCCCCGCCAGCCATTCGGTGCGGCTGAGCAGCGCGGCGCAGCCGGCCCAGTCGCGCTGGCTGCAGAGCATTTCGATGCCGCGGTGCATGAAGCCCTGCTCGACGGTGACGCGCTCGATCAGCTCGCCGTCGGCCTGGATGTGCAGTTGAACCGGGCTGACCAGCGAGGGGTGCTGGGGGCCGACGGAGACGACGATGGTCTCGGTCAGCAGCGGGTCGTATCTTTTTTCAACGCGACGGATTGAGGAGAGCGTCATTAGGGCTGGCCCTCCTCGTCCTGTGGGGGTGGAGCGTGCTCCACCCTTGCTTTGGCGGGCTCAGTTGTAGTGGCGGGTCTTGACCCGCCTTCTTTCAACGCAGAATTGGGCGAGTCAAGACTCGCCCCTGCGGCGTTATCCGCGGCCTGCCTCAGTCCAAAAATCAGCCCCGCTTCATGGCGGTCGGCCAGAAGCTGCGCTGCATAGGCATGCGGCGGCGGCGGCCTGAAGTCGCTGCGCAGCGGGTGGCCCTGGAAGCGCATGTCCAGCAGCAGCGGCCGCAGGTCGGAGTTCCCAGCGAAGGGAATGCCCAGCATCTCCAGCAGCTCGCGCTCGGCGAGGCCGCAGGAGGGCCAGACCACGCTGAGGCTGGGGTGCGGTTCGCTGGCCAGGGTCCATTTCCATTTCAGCAGCAGCCCGCAGTGGCCGAACTGTGGCGCCCGGAGCTGCAGGTAGAAGGCGAAGTGATTCTGTAGTGGCGGGTCTTGACCAGCCTTCTCCTGTAGGGGCCGAGCATAGCCTCCGCCCATTTCCTCGGGGCCGAGGCTATGCTCGGCCCTTACCGGGGCAAGATCCATCGCCGTGAAGTCAATCGCCCGGGTGAAGCCGCCGCGGCGCAGGCCCTTGCAGACATCCAGCAGCCTGCCAGGGTCGGACAGCAGCGCGCGGCCGCGGCGCCCGTCGACAAGCAGGCAGCCCCCCTGGGCTTCGCTGACTTCACGGACGAGGCTGAGCGCGGCGTCAGGAAGCATGCACAGCCTCCCCGCTCTTGCTTCCCGGGCAGGATCTGTCTTCCCGGCGCGTGTCAAGGCTCCAGAGTGTTGCCGACAGGAGTATCCAGCCCAGCACGGCCAGGTATGTAAAGCGCGCCGGGGCCAGCTCAAAGCTGATGAATCCGCCGGCCCACAGGGCATGGTTAACAAGACTGACTGAGCACCAGACGATAGAAAGGGTGTGCAGGCCGCGCAGCAGGGTCTGCACGGAAGAGGGCCAAAGCGCGGTCAGCCCGTTGCCGCGCAGCCCAAAGGCGAACAGCAGCAGCAGATAGGCCAGCTCGGCAATGCAGATCCACTCAATCATCATGGACTGGGCCTGCAGTCGCTGGGCATCACTGGCCAGGGCCAGTGAGCTGATCAGGTTTAAGCGGTGGCGGTACTCGGCGAAGACCAGCAGCATCACCGGCATACTGGCCAGGATCAGCAGTCGCTGTACCGGGTCCATGCCGGGGAACAGCCGCAGCTGTCGGAGGATGTCACTAAGCGGCTTGATCACTGCTCATCCTCCTCCGGCCAGATGTTGCCGGCTACCATCGCCGCCGGCAGATAGGCCAGGCGCTCGGGGTGGTAGCGGCCGATGGTCGCATTGCCCCTGGCGCGACCGCTGGCAACGGCCTCGGTCAGGGTCTGGATCGCTTCCATGATCTGTTGCGGGCGGGGCGGGTCGCCGGGAACAAAGATGTCCACCGGCAGCAGCTCGTCGATACCCGGCAGCACGTTGTAGCTGCCGCTATAGGGGGCGCCGCTGATGGCGCCGTTGCCCAGCGCCATCACAAAGCGCGGCTCGGCCATCGCCTCATACAGGCCGCGCAATACCGGCGCCATCTTATGGGTCACAACGCCGCAGACAATCAGCAGATCGACCTGCCGCGGGCTGGGGCGGATGACTTCGCTGCCCAGCCGGGCCATGTCGTACTGCGGCCCGACGGCGCTGAAGATTTCCAGCGTGGAATAGTCCATGCCCAGGGCCAGCGGCCAGAGGCTGCGCGCCGTGCACTCTTTGATCAGGCGTTCCAGCGAAGAGGCGACACTCATATTGAGCCACCGCCTGATTGCTGATTGCTGATTGCTGATTGATGATTAGAAAGAGCTGCGAGGCCGGGGCGACTCTCTGCTGATTCCGGGCAGGGCTTGAGGAAAGCAATGAATGTGAAGCGAGGCGCTGATTTGCCAAGGCTCTGATTACCACATGCCATGCCATGAGCAAGGCACTCCGGACAATCAGAAATCAGCAATCTGCAATCAGCAGTGGCATCCCATGCCGTGCCATCCTCCATCCTCCATCCGCCTTTCGCCATCTCCGTCAGACCCATTCCAGCGCCCCCTTGCGGTAGGCGTAGGCCCAGCCGATCATCAGTATCCCGATGAAGACGAACATCTCCCACAGGCAGGTCGGCCCGATGGGGGTGAACAGGCGGTTCTCCTCGCCGAAGACCAGCAGGCGGAAGGCCGCGGCCCAGGGGAAGATGAAGACCACGTCGACGTCGAACATCAGGAAGACGATGGCCAGGATATAGAAGCGGATGTTGAAGCGCACCAGCGCGTCGCCCGCGGCGCGCGCGCCGCTCTCAAAGGTCAGACGCTTGAACAGGCCAGGGTTGCTGGGGCGCATCAGGGCTGCCAGCGCAAAGGCCAGGCCGAGCACACAGGCGCCCCCGAACAGGAACAGCGCCACCCAGTTGTATTGACCCGTAGTTGGCATCCCCGCGACTTTCCGGCGCCCGGCGCGCCGCCCGGCGCAACTGCGCCAAGGCTAAAGACGCACGGCAGCGGCGCAGGTTATGGATTATAGGTGCAGCAGCGGGGCGATTTAACTTGCAATCGCCGCGGCAGTCGTTATGCTCTAGGCTGCGCGAGCAAATACATGTGCCTGATAGCGGCAGCCGACGTCCAAGCCTGGGAGATACCCTTCCTTGTGGTCGCCCTGATCGCCTCCGTAATCCTGCGTTTTATGCTTGACGGCAGTGGCTTTGGCAGCGGCCTGCTTGGCGGCTGGCTCTTCCAGGGCGGGGACGGCTTTGGCGACCCGCGCCGCTGGAAGCCCAGTCCGCGCCCCGCAGTCAAGAAGTATCAGCCCGCCGATGCCGCGCAGGCCGATGGCATCACTGGGCAGGCGCCGCGGCAACTGCTCAATGAAGGCACCGGCGAAATCACGGCCCAGGACCTGGACCAGGACTTCGCCGGCGCAGTATCAGTGGCCCAGCTCGCCCCGGGCCGGCGCCTGAGCCCCGCCGAGGAGCTCGAACTGGCGCGTGAACGCCGGCACCGCCTGCGCCAGCGCCTGCCGGAAATCGCCCGCGATCTGCATGCCCAGTGGGAAGCGCTGGGCGAGTCGATGCTCTGGCTGGAGGCCGCATCCCGCGCGGCACCCGGCGCCTGGGACAGCCCGCCACGCTATGCCGCTGCGCCGCAGGACCGCTCCCGCGCGACCAGCGACGTCGACGCACTGGCCCGACGCCAGATGGAACAGGCCGCGGGTACTGTGCGTGTCAGCACTGAAGATCTGGCCCGGCATGACCAGGTCGACCGTAATCACAACGGCATCCCTGATCATCTCGAAGACGGCCGCGGCCGCGGCTGGTACCCGCTGGAGTACAGCGAGCGCGCCTGGCGCGAGGTGCTGGAGGCCGAGCAGGGTCCCGGGATTCTGATCACAGGTCTGGCCCGCGAGATCGCCGAGCTGGCTGCGGCGCAGGCCCTGATGGGCTATCCCCTGCGGCTGCAGGGGCCGCTGGAAGAGACCCGCGCGATGCTGCTGCGCGCCTATGCTGCCTGCGATGAGCGCATCCCTCCACAGGAGCGCGCCGAGCTGCGCGAGCAGGTACTGGGCTTCCTGCGCCTTGAGCTGCCCCGCATGCGGCGCAACCTGGCCAGCGCGGCCGAAGTGATGGCCCAGGAATGACTTGCAGCAAAGCCGAAAGACGCTATTCTCTGGAAGACCTATGCATCTTGATCTGATCCTGCTGTGGCTGCAATCCAGCGCCGACGATGCCGCGACCCCGGCTTCGACCTGGTGGCGCGTGCTGATCCTGCTGGCCGGCGGCGCGGCGACCATCTACAGCCGCGCGCGGATGGGCGGTGGTCCCGCCAGCGGCCTCGATGGCGCGGGCCAGGGCAGCAGCTTCAACCTGACCTTCGGGCGCAGCAGTCTGCTGGACCGGCCCTTCACCGAGGCCGGAGCGACCGGTCAGCGCAGGCCCCGGGCCATCGTGCCCGATGTGCCCAGCTTTGACGAGGCGGTGGCCGATGCCGAGGCCGGGCTGAGCCCCGAGCAGGCGCGCAGCCGTCGAATCATGACCGCCGGCCAGAGCATCGCAGAACTCAACAACGGATTGCTGGCCGACTGGGCCCGCCTGCATGGCGCCATCGAGCAGCTCTGCGCCCAGGGTCAGAGCCCCGCGGAGCCAAACGACTGGCAGCTGGCCGGGCCGCTCAGCGTGGGCCTCGATGTCCTCGCGCCCGAGGATGAAGGCCCGCCGCCTTATCCGCTGAGTGCCGAGGAAGAGGCATGGCAAACCCTGCTGAAGGCCGCTGACGGCCCGCTGGCCCTGCATCAACAGCTCAGCCGCGGGGTTGAGACCGCGCATGCCGGGCGCAAGCTGCGCGGCGCCGCGCTGACCCTGCCGGGTCCGCTGAGCACCGTCGGCCATGTGCTGCGCCATGCCGAGGAATCGCTGGACAGCGGCCTGAAGCCCTCCAGCCGGGCCCGCCTGCGCAGCCTGGTGCGGCGCTTCTGCGCCGGTGAGCTCCAGCAGATCAGTGAAAACCTGCGTCAGGCGAACCTGCTGGACGAGCACTAGCCCGCGCTGGAAGCCCGGCTCCTTCCGCCGATACATATTAATAAGAGGTCGCCGGGCCGCAACAGGGCGTCTTTCCGCGAGTCTCAAGTGGCAGATTTGCCATCCGGCCCCTGACCTGCTAAAATGACCCATCGCCCGCCTTTGCGTGCAAACGTAAATGCGGCCTTAAACAAGTTAGGAGCGTGCCATGAGGAAGCTCTTCGCGGGTGTATCGCTGTGTCTGGCGCTTGTCGTGCTGGGCATCGCGGTTGCATGGGCGGACAGTAACACGGGGATGAACGAGGTCACGGGTATTCCCCTCTATCAGGGGCCGGAGTACAGCAGCCTCGACAGCCCGCAGCGTGATGTCAACAACATGCCGCCGGAATTCCACTCCTTCCAGCACCGCGGGGTGGATGAGGTTGGATACAGCCCGCTGACACTGGCGGACTTCCGCTTCCCGGTTGCAATGCGGACCCTGAAGGAATTCAAGTGGGAGCGCATGAGCTATCCCAAGCAGGCCGTGCAGGTCTGGAAGAACAGCTGCGGCGCCGGTACGGTCACCGCGTTCTTCTTTACCCGCGACATGGTCCGCGACCACATCCAGGGACTGATCGACGAGTACTACGTCTGCGATCCCGACATGGTCCAGCAGCTCATCGACTACTACGCTGAGGTTACTCCTCAGTGTGGCGAGGCGATCAGCTGGGTCTGGTTCCGCGTCGACGACCCGCAGAACGGCGGCTGCCTGACCAGCGGTGAGCCTAACCGCTACTTTGGCAACTACCTGAGCAACTTCAAGGACAAGTTCTATCTGGAGTTCGGCCTGCCCAAGGTCCAGAACACCATTGACAACAAGGTCCACCACTTCCTGTACCAGTACGAGGATCGTGGCAAGTATGGCTGCTCACCTGATCTGCGCATGCTCAAGTGCAGCAAGTGCAAGGGCAAGGGCTGCAGCAGCTGTGGCAAGTGCGACTCCTGCGGCAGCAAGTGCGACAAGGGCATGACCAAGTGCGGTAGCTGCGCCCAGAAGAGCTGCGGCGGCTGCAACAGCTGCATGAAGACCTGCGGCGACTGCGGCGGCAAGGGCTGCAAGAAGTGCGCGATGAAGGGCGAGATCAAGGCCCAGCTCGCCACCGGCTGCTCCGCTCCCTGCGGCGGCCTGTACCAGGAAGAAGACAAGCTGCAGATGCAGGCCGATGCCATGGCCGCCCAGAGCGGTGGCAAGCAGCAGGTCATGGACAAGTGCGGCTGCACCCACGAGGGCGCCTGCGACACCGGCACCTGCCAGAAGTGCTGCCCCAAGAAGAGCTGCAAGATCTACGACAAGCAGATCGACTGCCGCGACCTCAAGTACAAGGGCTTCAGCTTCGACCCGAACCAGCACTATGTCTACTACCCGCGCAAGGCCATCATCGAGGACATCACCTACGATGAAGCCGCGCAGGCCTATCGCTGGAAGTTCGCCTGGCGCTTCAACGACTGCGAGAAGGACCTCCTGAAGCAGTTCTGCCAGTACGGCATCAACACCCAGATGGCGCTGGTCCTCAGCGACCCGACCTGGTATGCCCACGAGCAGCTCAGCAACGACCTCAAGCGCTCCATCCTGGCCAGCGTTGATCCCAACACCTGGGGCAATGTCTGGGCCGCGGGCAATGTGCCCTTCGACAACAGCTGCTGCCCCTGCCAGCTGCCGAACTGCCCGGGCAACTGCAGCCACCAGCCGATGGTGGGCTTCGATGCCCCGGTCCCGCCGTCTCCTGAGCAGCCGGAAATGCCTCCGATCGAGGAGCCTTACTTCCCGCCGCCGGTGGAGACCCCGCCGACCCAGGTTGAAGGCCGCGGCTAGTCCGCCGGCGCTGCGAAAGCAGCATAAAACAGACTTTCCAAGGGGGCGCCGCAAGGCGCCCCTTTCCTTTAGCCGTAGTCTCAGGCTCCCAAACCAGGAGAAACACAAGATAACCTTAGGCGCCCTGGATCGCGCCAGGGCCATTCACCCCGAAATCCACTCGCCAGCACCGGCTGGAGATTGGCGCGGATCGCGCCGTGTGTTACAATAATCCCGGTAATAGTGTCATATATACACTATCACAGCTGCGAGTGAATCGCAGCTTCAGGGAGAACAGGGCCATGTCCGTTGCCACCAAGGCATCCGCCAGCCGTATGAACGCCGTCCGGGCCAGTCTGCCCGCGGCCTACCAGCACGACTTCAGCGAAGAGCAGATAGCGGCTGAGGCCCGGCGCCTGCATGAGCGCCTGCAGCACGTCGGCTGGGGCCCCCTCGAGTGCGAGATGATCGCCCCGCTGACCCTCGAGATCAACAAGCTCAAGGCCGAGACCGGCTCCGTGGTCCTGGCCCACAGCTACCAGACCCCCGACATCATCTACGGCATCGCCGACCACGTCGGCGACAGCCTGGCGCTGAGCCAGGCGGCAGCGAAGACCGAGGCCGGCACCATCGTCTTCTGCGGCGTGCGCTTCATGGCCGAAACGGCCAAGATCCTCAGCCCCGGCAAGAAGGTCCTGCTGCCCGCCCCCAACGCCGGCTGCAGCCTGTCCGAGAGCATCACTGCCGCCGATGTCCGCGCCCTGAAAGCCCAGCACCCCGGCGTGCCGGTGGTCTGCTATGTCAACACCTCCGCCGAGGTCAAGGCCGAGTGCGACGCCTGCTGCACCTCCGCCAACGCCCTGGCGGTGGTCGAGGCAATGGAAGGCCCCAAGGTCATCTTTGTCCCTGACAAGTACATGGCGGCCAACCTGCGCCCGCTGAGCTCCAAGGAGATCATCTCCTGGGACGGCGACTGCATGGTCCACCGCGAATTTCGTGGGCCCGAGGTGCGCGCCTTCCGCAAGCAGTATCCCGACGCCGCTCTGCTGGCGCACACCGAGTGCCTGCCGGAAGTAGTCGCCGAAAGCGACATGGCCGGCTCGACCAGCGGCATGGAGACCTATATCCAGCAGCACCCCGAGCGGAGGCGCTTCATGCTGATCACCGAATGCGGCATGACCGACAAGCTCAAGGCCCAGTTCCCGGAGCGCGACTTCGTCGGCACCTGCGTACTCTGCCCGCACATGAAGCGGGTCGAACTGCGCAAAGTACTGGAATCGATGACCGAGCCCACCCCGGATCAGGTGATCGAGCTGGCCCCGGAGACCATCGAACGCGCCCGCAAGGCCATCGACGCGATGCTCAACATCGGCCGCGCGGAACGCGTGAAGTAAGCCCCCCGGAGCGCCGCGCTGCTGACTGCAGATCCCCGGAGCGCCGAAGATCCCCGGAGCGCCGAAGATCCCCGGATCGCCGGTCGTCAGACCGGCATCTACTCTCGGGGGTGCCCAGATTGCCTGGGCCCGCCTCTCGTATGGAGCGCGGACTTCAGTCCGCAT
>CAZEJB010000010.1:0-108628 GCA_964512635.1 uncultured Planctomycetales bacterium
GGCCCGGCCAGCCGGTGATCCTCTGCACCGGCTTCAGCCATGTGATGTCCGAACAAATGGCCCAGGAACTCGGCCTCGCGGACTACCTGCTCAAGCCAATCACCAGCGAGGACCTGGCTAAAGCTGTACGCCGCGCGCTGGATACCAGCAAGGTCTCATCCTCGTAAGCGGCGCCCGACGAAACAGGGAGCGGTAGCCGGGCTGTCTACTGCCCCAGTTCCTTCAGCCGCGCCTGCGCCGCTTCGGCCTCGGTCAGCAGGCCAAACTTCGGGCCTTCGGTGACGACATGCCGCAGCATTTCCAGCTCCCCGGCCTGGTCGCCCTCAGCACGGTAAATCCGCGCCAGCAGCCAGGTGGCCTGCAGGCCGACGGAGCTGTCAAGGCCTGTGCCGGCTTTGCCGCTGACGACGATCTCTTTCGCGCCGCCGATGTCGCCGCTCTTGAACTTCAGGTCGGCCAGATAGAGCCAGTCTTTGGGCTCGGAGCGATACTCCAGCGCGCGTTGGGCGCAGTAGATCGCCCCGGGGTAATCGCCGATGGCGGCCTTGCGCCGCATCGGCACCAGCCAGTGCAGCAGCAGCACATACTTCTCGCGCTCGGGTGTCAGCACGCACTCGCGGTAGCTCGCATCCTCAACGCTGCCCCGGTCGATGGCGCCGCGCTCCACATAACTGTCCCACAGCGGCCCCAGCATTTCGCTCTGGTCGCTGAACATGCCGCGCAGTTCAGCGTGGTCGACACTGGTGCCGTATTCGCCCGCGCTGTAGATTCGGCCCAGCGGCCCGTCAAGGCCATAGGGCAGACGCTCGTCAGCCGTCAGCAGGAAGCCGGCGCTGTTGTGATAAATCGCGCCGGAGTCATCCAGCGCGTCGCGGCGCTCGAGGCTCAGCGGCAGCGCATGGCTCAGGGCGAAGTTGACCATATAGCGCCGATACCCCACCGGATCGCCCTGGCCTTCGGCCAGTCCTCCCGGGCCGTAGTAGTGCTCCATGAACTTGGCCGCGGCGTAGTTGGCCATGCCCTCGACGAACCAGCGCGGGCCGGAGAATCCGTGCCCCCACCACAGGTGCGCCAGCTCATGCGCCATAACCGGCAGGGCCTGGCTGCCGCCGCCATAACTTTCTTCGCCGCCGAGGATGAAGACCAGGCCGGCGTCCTCAAAGGCCTGCACGCCGCTTTCGCCGGGGACGAGGAAGACAGTCTGCTCGGTGATCGGCATCGCGTCGTCGGCGATTCCGTTGTTCAATGTGCGCGGACCCCAGAGCCAACTGTAATAGTTCAACACCGGGCCGATGGCCTTGACCGAGCCCATGTCAGGCACCGAGTCAATCAGCTCCGGCGGGGCAAACACAGTCAGCTTGCCCCAGTCGGTGGCGATCTCACGGCTGGGGAATGCCGTGCCAACCACCATACAGTTGCGGGTAGAGGACAGCCACTTCCAGGTGGCTGCCGGTGTACCGCCGACCCAGCCCTGGGTGCTGTCGGCATGGCTGGCGACGTAGCTCCATCCCGGCCGGGTCTCCAGCGTGATCGAGATCTCCAGCGCGCGGTCTTCACCAGGCCAAAGCGGCGTTGTATCGAAACGGTAGACGCCGGCGTAGCCGACGGCTGCATAGGATGCGGGTACTTCGCATTCTCCCCTGAGGGCCAGCGTGTAGTCCTTCCATGCTTCAAAGTTGCCTTCAAGATGCAGCACCCAGTCGGAGGTGCCAGCCCCGCCGCGCGTCGCCTTGAGCATAGGGCCGCTCTGCTCGCCTTCTTCAAGGATGAATGCCTGCGGCATGCCGATCCAGGGGCAGCTGACCAGGTCAATGTGGTCGCCGGACTCACTCACGCTGAAATCCGCCAGAATTGAGTACTTCAGGCGACCAGCGGCGACAGCAGGTTCCAAGCCTGCCGCGGCCGGCTCGAAGGAGTAGTCATAGGCAATGCGGGTGAAGCGCACAGACTGATCCGCCTCGCCTTCTTCCGGCGCCCAGGGCCACTGGTACATTACCGAGCCGCGGTTGTAGTCCTCAATGCTGACTTCGCTTGCGTCCGCGTTGATGCGCAGGTCATAGCGCACTGGGCTGGCCTCCCAGGCCGGCTGGGCCCAGAAGGCGACGAAAGCTTCCTTCTTGACCGGTGCGCGCGCGGTCATGGTGCTCTCGTCCATCCAGGCGTCACTGGCGCACTGGAGGTACAGCTCCAGCACTCGCGCCTGCTCTTCTGTGCTCAGCCCAGCCCAGCTCAGGGGCTTTTCCGGCGCCGGGCCCCCGCTGTGGGTCATCAGCATCGCGCCGGCCTCGGAAGAAATGTTGAGATAGACAGCCTCCGCAGGTATGGCGGCCAGATCGCCGCCACCGCCGGCTGCTCCCGCCTGAAGTTCGGCAAAGAGATTCAGGCTGCCGGGCCCGGTGCCCAGTCCATTCAGTCCGACCTTCAAAGCCGGCGCAACACAGAGTGCCTCAAACGCCTGGCCATCACCCTTGAAATGCACCACCAGCCCGGCAATACCTTCCAGATGGACCCCGCCGAGATCCAGCCAGTAGCTGTCCGAGGTGTGGGCATAGGCGGCGTCCAGCAGGGTCTGAGGAACAGGAATGCTTGCCGGATCAAAGACCGGCCCGGCGGCACTGGCCGCGGAGGTAAGCAGCAGGCTGGATAAGACCCAGCTCAGGCAAAGGGTGGTGGTACGCATATGAAATTCTAGCTCGCAGTCTGCGCCGCAAATCTCAGCACAGTTGAACGCTTGAACGCTGCGGACCAGAAGCCGCCTGCCACAGCTTGTGCCCCAAAACGCTCACGCGGGAACATTCGGCACAATAATGATTGCGTCCCAGCTCGGACGCTTGCCGCCCACATAGACTGTCTCTGCCACGCGCACAACTTTAGCTCTACGCGCCCTAACTGACCTACTGACGCGGTATCATGGAGTATGCCTAAGCAAGACCCGGCACAGATTGCGCACCGCGTGTTTTTGGAGTCCATCGGCGAGAAGCCCAAGACCCAGCCACGTGCTGCGCCTGAAAAGGATGCTGCTGCCGTGGAGTTGGGGCGCAAGGGCGGCAAGGCACGGGCAGCTAAACTCAACCCGGATGAGCGTTCGGATTCAGCAAAAAAAGCTGTACAATCTCGTTGGCACAAAAGACCAGAGTAGGTCTGTCTGTGGGGGGAACGGTGGACTTAAGCGACATTTGTATCTATTGCGATGAGAGTTGTCATTTAGAGCGTGACGGCAACCCAGCAATGGCAATCGGCGCTATCTGGGCCCCAAAACCAAAGGTTCGCGAAGCCAATAAGCGCATACGAGAACTGAAAGTACGTAACGGTCTCTCAGTTGATTACGAACTGAAATGGAGTAAGATTTCCCCCAACCACTGCCAAGTCTACGAGGATGTGGTTAGTTATTTCTTCGACGACGATGATTTGCACTATCGCAGTGTTCTGATTGACAGCAAGGACAGACTCGACCACCAGAAGTTTGGGCAGACGCACGACGACTGGTACTTCAAGATGCACTTCATACTGCTGAAGTTTCTTATAATGCCTCAAGTCTGCAATCACATTTACCTCGATCACAAGGACACTCGAAGCGCCCAAAGCACTCGTAAACTTCGGGACGTACTCTGCAACAACATTTACGACTTTGAGCGCAGTGTTATCCGTAGCATTCAGATCGTCAGGTCAGATGAAATCCAGCTTGTCCAATTAGCCGACATTCTGACCGGCGCCATGACGTACGCCAATCGTACGACACAATTGAACAAAGGGAAGAACAAGGTATTATCAATGATCCGGGCGAAGAGTGGGTACACACTAACTAGTACCACATTGTATCGCGAGGACAAGCTAAACATTTTCAGTTGGAAGTCAATGTGATGGATCAACCTGTAGAAGCCCTTAATTGGTTACCTGAAACAGTGGACCGTGCCAATTTCAAAGACGTTGAATCCTATATAGATGAATTGCACGCAGGGTTCACGCATGACTTGATAACCCAGCCGTGTCACTGCCCACGCGGTGGCAGGAGAGTGCGAATTGCTAATTTTGCGCCTTTGCCTAATGTAGTAACCAAAGACCGAGAGGCTACCTTTATCCACATAATTACAAAGGAGGACTTTATTAGCGGCGACCGGCATGGGCTATTGTGCATGCTGAAAAGTCCGCGTGTTCCATGGATTGCTCCTTTAATCACTAATGCCGACAAACCGCAAGTGACGGCTTGGCGGAATTTCAACAGAAAAGACACAAGGCTTCTGGTTTGGCTTGAGGAAGAGGGGTTCTTGCTGGTGTTTAGAGAGCGGGCCACTGAACTGATACTTCTTACAGTGGTCTGCCAAGACAGAGAGCACAACTTCGAAAAGTTGAGAAAAGAGAGAGCTGAGTATCTAAAAGATCATGCGCCGCCCCTTTGAAAGAACGACGCATGTACTCCTCCTACACAAAGGCAGGTGAGCTACATGCAGTATACCCGACGTTCGCCGGATTGCAAGTTAAATTTGGAAACAGTCAGTATACCCGCGTCTGTCTCAGTCCGCAGAACTTTCACGAAAAGAAACAGATGTTAAGTGTCCAAGGTTGACACCATACCTAGCGCTACGTATAATAGTCAGTATGAATCGCAAGTCAATCAGCGAAAGGGCCACCATCCTGCAATGCCTCTGCGAAGGCATGAGTATCCGGGCCACGGGCCGACTCACTGGGGCCAGCAAGAACACCATTGTAAAGCTGCTTGCTGACGCTGGCGATGCCTGTCTGGACTTCCAAGACCGCATCATGGTTGACCTGCCTTGCTCACTTGTCCAGTGCGATGAAATCTGGAGCTTCTGCTACAGCAAGGCCAAGAATGTGCCGGAAGACAAGCAAGGCGAGTTTGGCTATGGCGATGTTTGGACTTGGGTAGCTCTCGACGCTGACACAAAGCTTGTTCCCTGCTGGCATGTAGGCGGGCGCACTAAAGAGGATGCCACCGCCTTTATGACTGGCCTTGCTGCACGCTTGAAGTATGACCCCCAGATCACCACGGACGGGCTGAATGTGTACATTGACGCGGTTCTACAGGCATTCGGGCCTTATGCGGACTATGCACAGCTCGTGAAGACCTATGGCGCTGACCCTAGCGCAGAGCGCCGCTACAGCCCTGCCAAGATCAACGGAGCGCACAAGCACAAGGTCAGTGGATACCCCGACAAGCACCTAGTCAGCACGTCCTATGTGGAGCGCCAGAACCTGACCATGAGGATGCAAATGCGCCGCTTCACACGCCTTACAAACGCATTCAGCAAGAAGCTTGAGAACCACATGCACGCCTTGAGCCTGTTCTACATGTACTACAACTTCGCCCGTCCGCACAAGACCCTCAAGGGCCAGACCCCGGCAATGGCAATAGGCATAGCTGACCATGTATGGAGCTTCGAGGAGATAGCAGCACTTACTGACCGCACAAAAGAGCCTATCATCCTGTCCATGGATAGCACAGACACAAGCGAAGACCCCAAAGCATAACCAGAGTGACACCACAGGAGTGTGACGCGGCTCGCGGCCGCACCTGAACAAGCGTCAGTGCAGGAAGCTGCGAAGATTCTGCTGGTCCACAAGTGGCCCACTTTGGACAACGCAGCCGCGTCGCTGAAACAATCGCAGCCTGCAGCTGGTATCCAACGGGCACCCTCTCGGGGAACGCCCCCGGGCCGGTGGGCAAAGAAGGACGCCATCCTGGTTTCAGATTGTAGATTCATGCAAGTGGCAGTTTTTTGCTCGTTGCTTGATGTGCAAAGCGCGACTTTGACGGGCGGCTCGCGCGGGCGGACCGGAACTGGACCAGGCCACAGAGGAAAACATGCAAATGACGTCGATTTTGAAGGCCCAAGATTAAATTCCCCGCAGCAAGGAAATTCAAAATGCCATTCTCTGCAAGTTACAGGGGCCGGAAAGTTAAATCAGCCTCCGCCCAGTCAGGTGAGTGAAAATCGGAAAACACGTACGCTTGGGCGGGCCAAAGTAAAATCCCAGCCTGCGGCTGGAGCGATTCGGGAGGGACAGTTGCAGAGTTATCCAAGTGTAGCTCGTCGAGATAGCTTGCGCTTTGGGCCGGCTGTGTCAGCCCGATCAGTCCAGGCCCGTCCGTTATCATCAGAATCGCCATGCCAGTGGATGTAACAAAAGTCAAAAACCGGCGCAAGGTGCACTTTGAGCAGCCCCGGGACATCATTGCCGAAGCCGAGGCGCTGGCCCAGGGGCCGCTGCAGCAGCTGGGCAACCTCAGCCTGGGGCAGACCTGCGGCCATCTGGCGACCTGGATGAACCTCAGCATCGACGGCGGCATACCCATGGAAGCGCCGCCGCTGCTGCGGGTCTTCGCCCGGCTGTTTAAGGAGTACCTGCTCAGTCGCCCGCTGCCCGCGGGTTACAAGCTGCCGGCCCGGGCCAAAGAGGTGCTGATCCCCCTGCCGGAGATCTCCAGCGAGGCCGGACTCGAGCAGCTGCGCGCGGCGGTCCAGCGGCTTGAGCGCGAGGAACAGCGTGTCCCCAGTCCTATGCTGGGGCCTTTGAGCCGCAGCGACTGGGACCGTCTGCACTGCCGCCATGCCGAACTGCACTTCAGTTTTCTGCGGCCTGAACAGCAGGCTTGAAGCCCCCAGGAAGCTTCAGGGGAATTGGTACAGAATCTTCTTGACGAGCCAAGTCAACAGCAGTAGTATTCAAGTGGGTGGAAACCTGTGTCGGGCATGATTACGGCCAGCAACAGGTGTCCAGGGGCAGGGCAACCTGCCTTATTCTATTTACAAGGTGGAGGATACCTCAATGAACGCTAAGTGGCTTATTGCCCTTGGTCTTTTTGCCATGCTGGTCCTGGCCGGCTGCCCCGCCGGCAGTGACAATGGCGCCAGCAATGACACCCGTTCGACCATTAAGGTCGGCGAGGGTGGCGGCGACAGCGGCGGCACCGAGAGCACTGAGAGCACCGAAGGCGGAGAGTAATCTCGCAGCCTTACGAATCGAACTATCAGCCGGCATAGACCGGCCCAGCCTGGAGGTGGCACTTGCGTCTTCTAATCCTGCTTGTCATTGTCGCAGCGATGCTCAATCTGGCTTCATGCCCCGCTGGCAAGAAGGCTGAAGGAGACGGCAGTGCCACCTCCACGGCTCAGAACTCGGGTGACTCCCAGTCATCCGTGACCCCGCCTCCTCCTGCAGAAAGCAGCATGAGCGAGGCCGAACTGGTAGCCCGCGGTGACGCGATCTATCACGGTACTGATTACAGCGCCACCGGTCTGACCTGCGCTCACTGCCATGCCAGCAGTCCGGAGCAGGAGGCGGAGCAGAAGTTCATCGCCCATACCGGCTATGGCGCGGCGACCCGCGGTGCGTGGAAGATAACGAAGCAGGAAGAGCTGGACGCCAAGAGCGGCTATGCGAAGACTCTCGCCGACGCGGCTAATGCCTGCATCAATGCGCCTTACATGAACCACTCCGAGAAGCTCAGCGCCGAAGACGCTCAGGCGATGGAAGCCTATCTTAAGAGCATCAGCAAGGCGGATGCCTGGGACAGCGCGGCTTTCAAGATTGCGCGTGGCACGGCCCTGCCGGCTGCCGGACTCAAGCCGGACAAGGCCAATGGCAAGCGCCTTTACGAGATGAGCTGCGAAAAGTGCCACGACGCCGGAATCAAAGGTCTCGAAGAACTTCATGGCGCCAAGGACTGGCTCAACCCGGTCCAGATCATGGCGAAGATCCGCAAGCTCGACAACTGGTACGACGGCTACGAGAACCAGAAGTACGCTGCTGCGGATGATGCCCGCCTGCTGGCTTTCCTGAGGGGCCTTGGCGTCAGCACTGCTTCTGCGCAGGAGAACCCCTGCGGCGCCAACCCCTGCGGTGCCAACCCCTGCGGCGCCAACCCGTGCGGTGCCTCTGCGGAGTCGCATGAAGAAGGCGATGAAGAGGAGATCTTCCCCAAGGGGGCGATGCCCTTCTATGGCACCGACATCCTGAGCGATCAGGAAGTTGTGGATGTCGCTTTCTACGTCGCCGAAGACGTTTAGCTGACAGAGCTTTGGGGTCTGCCTGGGCAGGGGCCGCAACCTGGGCCATCTGATTTGGGAGTACATTTCGGGAATCGGCCAGACAACTCTGCCTCAGGGACTTGGAGTGTCAGCGGCCGCTGCGGAACGGTGTACCTTGGCGCCGGTCTTCTGGTGCTCGACCGATAGGCGCAGGACTCTGGCGGCAGTCTTCTCCGCTTCCTTATGAGGCTGGATGATCAGCGCGTCGATCTCAAGGACGAGCAGGCTAAGCAGGATGAGTCCGATAGCGGTCTTCGCTGTGGTGCCAATCACAAAGATGTTGAGCTGAGGAACCACTCGAGCCAGGATACCCAGGGCAGCGTCTACCAGGATGAGAAACAGCACCAGCGGCATGCTGATCTGCAGGCCCAGACGCAGCAAATCTGTTATGGCGGCGACCACAAGTGTGAATTCAGCATTGCCCGACTGCAGTGCAAAACTGCCTGGAGGCGCTACATCCAGGCTGTGCTGCCATAACTGCAGCACGTCATGATGCAGGTTGAGTTCCAGGAAAGCCACGGTAGCGCAGGCGAAAAGGAAATCGCCAAGAAGGCTGACCTGCTGCTGGCTGGATGGGTCCAGTACGTTAACGATGGACAGACCCATCTGATAGCCGGCCAGACTTCCGGCGAACTGAAAGGCCAGCAGAACCAGGCTGAGAATAGTGCCAAGCACCAGCCCGAGCAAAAGCTCATTGATGGCTGCCATGACAAAATCGCCAGCGGCCATGGTCGCCGCACCCTGCTGAGGGGCCCAGGCGCTGTAAGCAATAACCGCCATCAGGAATGCCATGTAGACCCGAAACTGCAATGGCACAAAGCGAGCGGAGAATATCGGCGCACTGAGAAGGAAGGCCATGGCACGCAGAGCAAAGAGCAGCCATAGCTGCAAAGGTCCCTGCGCCAGCTCCCAGATTGCCATAGCCAAAGTCTAGCGCGCGCCAGACTAAGCCAGACAGCAAGTCAGGTTAAATCAGCATCAACCCTGTAAACCACAGCTCCAAGCGTTGCTTAAGGGACGAATCTGACCAGCGGATTGCACCTTGACTACAGGGTATTGCCCCAGTGATAGCCGACCGCCGCCGCATCCAGTTCAGTTATGACACCGTCCAGATCTGAATCAAAGAACGGCACGTAACCGGGATCCGCGCTGCTAAGGCCTACTTTGCCGTTGTAGGCGTCAATGTCAGATTGATCAACATCCCCGTCAGCATCGGTATCACCTAGCTGGTTGAAGATATAGACAGGTATGACTACTTCAGGGCCTGGAACACTAGCGCCGTCATAGTATCTGACTACGAGATTGGCTAGCTGGTTGTGCAGGTTAGGGTTGGGACTGGGCAGTGTCAGCTGTCCGTCAAAGGGTGAAGCTGTGACGTCGAGAACTTCGTCGTAGGAATCCTGGACTCCCAGCGGCGCAAAGTCAAGCATATATGTCACTGTCGCGACATTGACCGGCTGAGAGACGCTGAGGTTGAAGTCCAGCTGGTCAGGCACAACGCCATAGATGTCATAGGGCGTAAGATTGACACCGCCAATGGTGGCTACATCCTGATTGAAATCGCTGGCTACGGTAACCTTGTCAAGCCAGAAGCCGGATCCGGGAGAGGCCGTGTTTCCATCGGTGACCATCACAAAGGCAATGTACAGGCTCAGGCCATCAAAACCGGAAAGATCAACCTCGCGTTTGGTCCAGCTGGCGCCGGCGCCGGTGAAGAAGGCCGGTCCTGGCACTCCATTGAAGCTCAGAGGTGCCCAGGATTGACCGTCCGTGCTGCCCATAACATAGGCGCGATCAAGTCCACTGCCGCCGTCTTCAAGGTTGTGCTTTTCATAGAAGACCAGACTCGAATCACTGATGCCCGCAAGATTGACCCTGCGACTGATCATGCAGTCGACTTCGTATGCACCATAGCTGAGTGTGGGGGTTCCGCAAAAGCTGGTGAAGCTGCCTTCAAAGGGGTCCTGCGAAATCAGTCGCCACTGGCCCGGACCGTTGTCGTTGAGCTTTTGAGTGGTCCAGTCACTTGAAGGCAGCAGTATCAGCTCATTCAAGAGGCTCTCAGAGTAACCCCGCTTGGCATCCAGGCTCGCGAAGCTGTATCCGGGGCCCTCAAACGATTCCTGCAGCGGATAAGTGGCTGCGAGGTTATCGACAACCAGGTCCATGTGTGTGCTGGCCTGACTTTCGCCTCGATAGGCAATGAAATCCAGGGCCAGAGGGCCAAAACCGCGCGTATTTGTGTCAACGGTAAAGGTGAAAGGCGCGCTCGTAAGGGTCTGGTCCAAAGCTCCATCCACATAAAGCTCTACCTTGTCTGCCGTCCCAACAAGCGTGGGCGTCAAACTGAGCTCGCCGCTTTGAACCAGTTTGTCCAGTTGCGGTGCGCTGATTTCGATATCGGCAACCAGTTCAACCGCCGCTGCCAGGTTCAGACGGCCCACGGGAGAGGTCTGACTGAATCCGGAAGTACCTACTGTGGTCGCAAGCAGTGCCGCGCGCAGATCATCTGGCGTCATAGTCGGATCAATGCTGAGCAACAGAGCAGCGGATGCGGCTACGATCGGCGCAGCAAAACTTGTGCCTGCGCCAAAGGGTTCATAGCTTGAGTCGCCCCCGATACTACAGCTCTTTAAAGCCTCGCCAGGCGCCGCTATGTCTACGTAATCTCCAAAGTTACTGAAGATTGACCGGTGGTCAATGGCGTCAGTAGCGCCCACACAAAAACTGTCCGGATAGGCCCCTGGGTAGTCGGGATCAGTAGTGTTGTCGTTGCCCGCGGCACACACAAACAACACACCGTTGTTTGTGCAGTATTCAACCAGGTGCTGAAGATTGGGAGTCGGGCTCGGCCCACCCCAGCTGAGATTGACGACTTCCGCCCCCAGATCAACAGCCAGTACAACCCCCAGGTCCATTCGGAAGTCCGCCGTGGTATCACCATTGGCAATCTTGATCGGAATAACCTCGCATCCGTGTGCCACGCTGGCGATGGTGCGGCCATTATTTGTTTCTGCGCCAACCAAGCCTGCAATGAAGGTCCCATGTCCATTCGTGTCTTCGACAGTATTGTCACCGTTCCTGACATCGAGTTCTTCGCCGGGAAACGCCACCTCAGGAACCAACACATTGCTGTTGACGAATTCCTCATGGCTAAGGCGCACGCCGCTGTCCACGACCGCAATCTGAACCGCGGTGCTGCCCTCCGATACATCCCAGGCCGACTCGCAGCCAATGCGCTTCAGACCCCACTGCCCGGGCCCAATTCCATTGGCCTGACTATTGATAAAGTCAGGATCGTTAGGTGTATAGGCAGCATGCAGCAAACGGCTGTATGTTACATACTCGACTATTCCGGAGTACTTCTGCCGGATGTCGGCGATGACCGCATCGCCATCGCTGCCAGCAGGAAGAGCGAACCCAGCAAGCGTCAGACCATCAACATAAACCTGTCCTTCTATGTCCAGTCCATAACGGCTCGCGAGGCTGTCAGTAATGGCCTCGAAGCCGGAGAGCTTGCGCAGGCGTGCGTTCCCCTGATCCTGTGCCCGCTTGCCAGCTGGCAAAGGTTTGGCATGCAAGGCAGACGGAAGCACAGCATCCTGGAAGTAGGTGACCGTCAGCAGACCCGGGTCATAATCCACTCCCGGAACACCTGGATTATTAAGGATCTGGCGCCACTGAGCGTCAAGCACATCCTGCGGTGTTGAAAACTCTGACCGCTCGAACGAACTTGCCGGCCCGGAAACCTGACTGCGGGCCGCGGCCCTGTCCTGCTCCAGACCCTGTCCCGCGCACCCGGCGAGCAGCACAAAGGTCACAAAAACTGCAGTGGGGAGGGAAAACCTCTTCAACTTCGTCTCCTGGGTTACGTGTGAAGCACCTATTGTTATAGCCTATGTCGGAGGGACTTAACGCCGCGGCTCGCCCCTGACATACATTCCAATATCGTCCCGGGAACTCCAGTTATTCAGGACTGGACATCACCTGCTGTGAGTCTCAGTGCTTGGCGTTGTCGATCTGGCTGAGCCGGCTGTTCAAGGCCCGGACAATCTCGTTGCGAGACGGGACCCAGCCGTTGCTGATAAAGGACCCGTCCACAGAAATCGCGGGAGGGTTGTCTACGCCGTTCATAGTCAGCATAGAAGGATCTGTCACCATCTGGACGGAGGCATCAATACGCATTTCGCCAATCAGCGCACGGACCTGAGACATTGCCGCCTGTGCCGAGCCTTCGCCTTCGCGTCCATAGATCAGGATACGGATGCCCAAGTTTTACCTCGCAGTAATGGGTTAATGGGCCAGGGCTGACTTAGACTCGCTTTTAGTCCCGGCCGGGGGTGAGCAGGATAATCAGACCATCGCGGATGCCGTTGGGGTTGCCGTAGCTAAGCTGCTCGCCATCGTCCTGCGCCGGCCCATAAGGGGATCCCCAAAGGGGGCCGATGTGGCTGCGGTTAACGCCGCGGGTCCAGGAAGGCAGCCCACGCAGTTCAAAGGCAGCAGATTCTGCCGGAGCATCTGCGGGCGGCGGCGGCGGAATGTAGGGTCCAATGCCGCCGTTTGAGGGCCGGAACACACCAGGGTTAATCGGTGGATGCTTCCGGGTACGCATCTTGAACATCACCAGTGGCTCTTCGCCGAGGATGTCCATGCCTTTAGTCCTGCTGCCGCCCCAGGCGCTGAGCATGTAGTCCGTAATAGCGACAGGATAGACCGCTTCGTCTGTTTCATGAATGCTGATGGTGTCGCCGCCGCTGTCAACATTACGGTTGATAGTGTAGGCACCGTTGCTTTTTTCAGCCTTACTGCTGGGCAATACATCGCCCATGCTTTTGTACATGAAGCTACCAGGCAGGTAGGGCCGGCCGTGGTTTCCTGGCCAGACGTCGAAGAAGTCGAACTGAACATTGCTCCAGGTCGGCCAGACCTTGCTTTCACGAGTCTGCGGATCGGTTCGGGTCCAGGTCAACCAGCGCGAATCGCACAGCACCTGTCCCATGTTCGACCCATAGGCGCCAAAGCGGGTGCCCATCTGCTGGCCGTCCTGCAGGCTGCTGCGAAGCGGATCTCCGACTCCGCGCTGCAGGGAGTGGACGGCCCGGCCTTCTCTGACAAAGGGGTTGCGGGGGTAACTGTCCAGATAACCTGTCCGCAGCAGGGGATCTGAACACTGGTCGGACTGGATCTCGAAGACCTCGGTGCTCAATTTGCCGCTGCCGCCGATGGCATAGTTCATGTAGGCATTGTCGCCACCGATCAGATAGGCGGGATAACTGCCCTGGTTATCGACAGCAGAGCGTTCAATGGCCAGCTGAATGCTGTGCAAAGCGGCCTTGCTTTCAGCTTCTTTGGCCTTGTCCTTGATCTTGACATAGTTGGGAAGTGCAATCGCAGCGAGCACAGCAACAATGAGCAGCACAACCGTCAGCTCAATGAGCGTGAATCCTCGCCTGACCCCCGAAATACAAGACTGGCCTGCAGCAATTTTCATGCTGCCTGCCGGCCTCCTAACTCCAGGGGCTGCGACCCGTTTTACCCGGGCAAACTGCACTGGAACCCCTCTTTCTTCAGCCTAGGGACTAGACAGCCAAAGCGCTGTCTACAAGGAAATTATACCGGCCAGAGTGCCGCAGGTTCGGCAAAACGGCAGATTTCTTCAGGCTTGAGGCTTATTTTGCTGGTTTTTGGGGCCAAAAAGCGTCTTACGCGGTCTTTTCAGCCTCTGACTTGGCATCCAGCGGTGCTTTGACCGGCGGCGGCGGCGGCGCTGGCGTCGATGTTAGCCGCGAACTAATCAGGCTGGGCTGATAGGTAAAGCGCCCGGCCGGGGTCGCCGGCTGGACTCCCGCCGCTTCACCGCCGAGACCATGTACCCCGCCGGAGGCAGGGGCAACTGAAGTCGGCGCAACCGCCAGACTGCCGGGTCTGGCCGGGCCGGTACTGGCAGATGCCGGGGGCGGTGTTGCGCTTACATAGGCCCCCGGGGCCAGGGCAAGGTCAGTCCGGGGCCGGTAACCGCCGCCGCCCAGCGAGATCGGCCCGCTGGGCCGGTATAGCGGAGACCGTGGCCCATCCGGTTCGCCCGGCACTGCTGTGGCTTTCTTCAGTTCGACGCTTGGCGTCTCGAGCTCCAAAGCAGCGCTGATCCCGGCATCGGATGCGGCATCATCACCACTGGCCACGGCACTGCCGGTCTGACCGGCGCGGCGCTTTGTCCGGCGTCGGCCACCGGCGCTTTCAGTCCCGGAAGACTGCTCATCCGATTTTCCAGTTTCGACGGCTGCAACAGCGCCCGGGCTGAGCTGCGACTCTATGGCATCGACGGCGCGGCTGGCCAGAGCCTGGGCCAGGGCCAGATCTGCCTCCCGAGCCGAAGCTCTGTCATCTTCGCTCAGCTGCAGGGCGGCAGCCCGTTCCAGGCTCTCGGCCTGCTCACTCAGCGATGGCCGGCGCCCACGGTCAACGGTATCCACAGCGCTGTCTTCAGCATCATATTCATCATCCGCCGCGGTGACCGGGCTGGATTGCAGCAGCGCCGCGGCCCGGTTCTCATCAGCTTCCCGCTGGCTGCGCTGCGCTTTGCGCTCATCCTGACGGGTCTGGTCGGCCCGCAGCTGCTCTGCTCTGGCATGCTCAGAGCGGGTCTGCAGCGACTGCTGTTCAAGCTGCTGCTGCACCTGGGCCTGCAGCGAGTCCTTGCTGGCCGTGCTGGAGCGCTTCAGCATCTCCGCCGCCGGCAGCAGAGCCATCCAGGCCGCTGCTGCAGCGAAGAATCCCGCCGCCCCCGGCCCTGACCCACTGGAGATCTGGCCCAGCGCGACCATTAATGTGATGAAAAAGACGAAGATGCCAAGTCCCAGCAGCACATTGAGCGACTGGTGGCGCAGATCCGCCACATTAAACCAGCGCCAGCGCCGCCGGGCATAAGCCCCGGCAAAGCCCAGCAGGATGAACCAACCCCAGAACCACACGCTGCTATCGTACCGCAGCGGTTACAATCCCGCGCCGTGAGCAGCGTAAACCGCCAGAGTTCTGACCCACCGCGCACCGGAGTGCTGGCCTTGCAGGGCGCGTACCAGGCGCATGCCCGGGTGCTCAGCGCTCTGGGCTGCGAGGTGGTTGAGGTCCAGCGCCCGGAGCAGCTCAGCGGCCTGCGCCTGCTGTGCATGCCCGGCGGCGAGAGCACCACTATGAGCCTGCTACTCTCCAGCAGCGGGCTGCGGGAACCGCTGCGCCGCGCCATTGCCGGCGGCCTGCCGGTGCTGGCCACCTGCGCCGGGGCGATCCTGCTGGCGCAGCGTCTGGAGGGTGACAGCGGCAGCCTGAAGGTCGAACCGCTGGGCCTGCTGGACCTGACCGTCGACCGCAACGCCTTTGGCCGCCAGAACGAGAGCTTTGAAGCCGAGGTTGAGGTCGACTGGAACGGACTAAAAGGGACGAGGGACGAGGGACGAGGGACGAGATTGGAAGGGGAGGACCTTGTATCCTCCCGTCCCGACATTGCAGGACCAGAGCGGGCCGAGACAAGCTCGGCCCCTACAGGCTTCCATGCTGTCTTCATCCGCGCGCCGCGCTTCCACAGCCCGGGCAGCGGGGTGCAGGTGCTGGCCTCGATCACCGCGCCCGGCGCCGGCGCCAGCGAGCCGATCCTGGTGCGACAGGGCAACATCATCGCGGCCAGCTTCCACCCCGAATTGTCCGGCGACAGCCGCATCCACCAGGCGGCGCTGGCGCTGGGCGCTTCCTGATTCGGCCGTGGGCCGAAGAAGTGCCTGGCCTGTGGGGTGGCCTCGCTTGCATAATGCTGCAGATTTGAGTCGAACAGCTGGCTCGGCTCCTCAGTGCGATTAAACCTTGGACCCGCCCAACGGACGTGGATTTGCATTTTCAGGCGGCCGCGGCAGGGGCGCTGATTTAACCCTGGCCGGCGGAAAGCTACGTCAATTTGCTTTTGCATTTCGCGCACTGGCGCTTTCGAGCAAGCGGCTGGACCAGGAGTGGTCCGTGGATTGGCCGACTGGTTCACTCTTGTTTGTTTCTGGCTCAGTAGGGAGATTTGTGGGGGATGAATGCGGGAAGTCTGACTTCTTCGGCAAAGAACGTATCCAAATTCAGGAAACAGCATAAGCACTTGAATATTCCTGCAAGATTAGCAGTTCAGGCGCGGACCCGGCCTTTTGACGAGACAGCTCTGCGCAGGCCTGATACCACAACAGGCGCCGCTTTTACTTGTCCACTTGTGCTAATCGGGCCATTTAGCACAAGTGGGCCAGCAGCGACTTGTCGCTCGGAACCAGCTTTGCCTCGGCATGTTCCTGCTGGTGTCCGCGCCAGTCAGCAGACGGACAGATGGAAGCCGTACAACTACTTGTTGGAACAGGCAGTTTCTGCTGCCGACACTGCTGACATATCCGCCAGCTAGTCGTGATAGGGCGCGTCGGTCTCCACGTTTGCCCAGCTGAGCACCTGTGGCCGATAGCTCAGATCCTCGCCGCGGCGGGCATAGAGCTGGAAGCGCTGGTTCAGCCTGTAGGTGTCAAAATCCACCGCATGGCTGAATGTCGCGCTGTCGAGGCTTACTATGAGCTGTTTCCAGCCGTAACTGTCAACTCTATAGAGCTCATAGCCATCGGCCCAGCTCTGCGGGTCCCAGCTGAAAGTAATGGTCCCGTCCTGGATGCTGTAAGCGGCCCGGAAATCCAGCGCTTCTGGAATCTGCAGATACTCAAACCTGCTCCAGTAATGACCGCCAGCGCCGCCCAGCATGGGCCGCACACGATACTGCAGGAGCTGCGGCTCCTGCGGGTCGGTAAGCAGTTTCAGGTCGCAGACTGCACTCTGCTGGTAGGGGCTGACCCGGATCGTATTCCAGGTTGAGGGGAGTCCGCCGCCATAGGGGAAGACACGCTGCTGCACTTCATAACCATCCGCCAGCAGGTGAACGTCCCACTTCAGATTTGCCGGCTCGCCGCTCATCTTGATGCCGTCGAGCCGCAGGCCGGTGACCGGTTCGAGGTAGGGCGTGCCGGTGAGCGTCCAGCTCGCTGAGGCGAGATTGCTCCATGGCCCTGTCAGGTCGTCCCGGACTACCCGCACCCGGTAGTGCCAGGTCTGTCCGGCAGCAGGCTGGTCGACACAGGCATAGTCCCGCCGGGAAGTATCTACCGGCAGCAAGGCTACTGTGCTCCAGTCTTCATCAGGCGCATCCGCGCTGGCACTGCGCTGCACTTCCGTCTCGATAGTGTAGGCGGCCGAGGTAGACTTCTGGAAAGTCACATCCACAGTCCAATTCAGTCGGATGCCGGGCTCATTGTTGTATTGCCGGGCGCTGAGCAGGCCGGTCCCATTAGGTACGCGGGGCAGCGCCTCGACCTCCAGGCTGCGAACGCAGACTTTTGTCTCGCCGAGCGCCAGTACCGCGAATATGAAATCGTCGCGCGTGTATTCACCTGGATCGGCATCCACCGATTCAGTCGGGGGAAGATCCAGGAACGCCTCGGTCTGTGTGTTGTCGCGGAAGAAAGGCGCGCTAAGCTCCCAGCGCTGGCT
Source organism: uncultured Planctomycetales bacterium (assembly GCA_964512635.1). Classification (GTDB taxonomy): domain Bacteria; phylum 4484-113; class 4484-113; order 4484-113; family JAFGCY01; genus JADZFO01. Next base: position 17,601 of record CAZEJB010000010.1, read on the forward strand.
GTCTCGGTTGGCCCAGGCGAGGCAGACGCCTCCTTCTGCTGCGCCACTGATACTGCCGCGCAGAAGGCTGATGCGCCGCGGTTCATAGGCAAAACAGAGGTCGGTGACACGGTAGACCGCCCAGGCCTGGGCCGCGTTGCCGTCCGTGCCAATGTAGTAGTCGCCGTCGAGCAGGGTCTGACAGCCCAGCTCAATCGAACTCTGGGGCGGATCAACCGTGAAAACCTCTGAAGTGGCAGTTGCGCTCAGCCGGCTGGCCAGGGGCGCTGAGGACTGGACCGCGCCGTCGAGCTCCGAAAGCGCTGGCAGGGCCTTTGATTGAACGGGTGTTTCTCCCTGTGCCGCCGCAGTATCAGGCCGGGCGTCGGTCGCAGGAGGGGAAGATGCGCAGGCCATGGCCAGCACAACGATCAGCAGTGCCAGGGCCACAAGTGAAATAGAACGCAATAACATCCAGCCGTCTCCAGGCAACTCCGTTGCCGAGGAGATTGTACCGCCGATTCAGGTAAACAAAGGCGGGGCCCTGGTGAACTTCACCGGGCCCCGCCTTATTGGATCCGCTAGTTTTAAGCACCGGGCACCGCCCGGACTAAGTGATCTTCCGGCTCAGGCAGGCCTTCGCCGGTCTATCCAGGCCGGGCAAGCCCGGCAGGACCTCTTAACTGGGTATCAACCCCGCGCTGAGAGTGCGCTTTTGCAGGGTTCAGGCCTGCCTGAACCACACAAGAGGCCGGGGACAAGCCCCGGCGCTACAAGAAGGTGCAGTGGCCTGCGCCCTGTACAGGACACCGGTTACAAACCGGTGCCACCGGTACTAGGCCGCGGCAGCGCTCAGACGGCCGGCATTCATCTCGTCCTCATAGAGGCCGTCCCAGAAAGCCTGGACGCCGTTAAGCATCTCGACACCGGCCTTCATGAAGACATCCTCGTTGAAGTCTTCGCTGTCGAAGCACTCGCGCAGCTCGTCCCAGACGTGCTCCTTGTGCTGGCCCTCGATCTTGTCGTGGAAGGTGAAGAAGGCAAGCTGCAGGTTCGGCATCTTCTCAGCCTTGAAGCGCTCGAGGCCGACAATCAGGTCCTGCCAGAAGCCGGCGGCGGCCCAGTTCTCGACGGCGAAGCCAGCGCCCTGGCCGATGTTGTAGTCCTCGGCGCCATAGAGGCGGTCGAGCTCATCGGCGAAGAAGACGGTGCTCTTCGTGCCGTGGCGGCGCTTGCCCATGTCGTTGAAACCGAGGCCGAAGTTCTCGCCGATCTTGAGCAGCCAGACGAAGTGCGCCGCCATGTTGCGATAGGTGCCGCCATCAACCGTGCCCTCGGTGGACACCAGATCCGGGTCGGTGGCGTTGGCCGCGGCCAGGTTGGCCTCCTCGGCGCTGCGGCCCTCGTCGCTCTTCTTTTTGCGATAGATGACGCCCAGTTCGTTCATCAGGATCTCTTTGCTTTCGAAGTAGCCTTCGAGGCTGTCGGCGTTGATCATCTTCTTCAGCGCCGCGATCAGGAACAGGTGGCTGAAGACGGAAAACTGGGTAACCATGTGCTTGACGCTCTCGACCGGCAGGTCGGCATCGCGGAACCACTTGCAGTACTTGTTGTCCACGACGACCGGGTGGCCGAGAAACTCCTTCTCGATGCGGCCCTTAAAGGCCTCGAAATCGCGCGCCATAATGCCTTCTCCTTAGCTTCAGGTGATCTTGCGTTATTACTTTTGGGCGCAGCCCAGCACTGATTAAGTACCAGCGGGCGCTCCCGGTTAATCTCAATTGTACGGTGCGCAGGGCCGCTTGGCAAGCACAAAGCGCCGTGCAGCCCTGATTTCATGCCGAAGCGCGGGTATGATTCGCGGACAGGATTTGTCTCAATAGTTGAGACTGGCCACCTGATCTGCAGCGTGCCTGTCCAGCAGCGCGCCTGGCCTGCTAGTCGGCCAGACCCTCGCGGACGGCCCGGCGCCAGACCACGAAGTCCGTGCTTGGCGGGGAGCCGCCCTGTTCCCGGATGCGCGAGGCGAGCTGGCCGCGGTGGTACTGGCTGTGGAGCATGGAGTGGGTGATGATGTCGCCCATGGTCTGCATGCCGCTCTTGCCGTCAGCCATGGTGTAAGTCACCTCGCGCCCCAGATCGTCATCTTCAAGCGCAGCCAGCAGGTTCGACCAGAGCTCATCAAGCAGGTCCAGCAGCTTGGCCGAATCGTCAAGGCTCAGCTCGGGCCAGGTGCTGGCCATGGCGTCGTCATTGGCATTGATGCGCCCAAGCCACATCCGCTTGGAGCCGCAGAGGTGGGCAAACAGGCCGGTGACCCGGCTGTCCGGGGCGTCAAGAGCGCGGATCGCGCCCAGCATCTGGCGGTTGGCCCAGCGGTCGTAATCGAACATCCGGCGCAGCAGCTCAAGCATGAAATTAGGTTAACACAGTACCGGCTCAACCTTGGTCCTTCACAGTCCGATGAAATACAGTTGGGCGGGGTATCAATAGCAGCCTGCGACAAGCAGGCAATGCTATACTCGCAAACCGGAACAGGAGTTTATGGCTGATTACGAACAGGGGCAGGGTGGAAACCCGGGTATCCCCCCCGAGGGGGGCGATTTCCCGCGCGAGCTGCCGATCCTGCCGCTTAAAAATGTAGTGGTCTTCCCCAGTGTGGTGCTGCCGATCCACGTCAACCGTGAGAAGAGCATCGCCGCGATCGAGGCCGTGCTCAGCGGGCAGCGCATCATGGGCCTGCTCAGCCAGCGCGATGAGGACGAGGAAGACCCGGATTATGACGACCTTTACGAGGTCGGCACCATAGGGCTGATCCTGCGCGTGCTGAAGCTGCCGGAAGGCGGCGCGCGCATCCTGATCCAGGGCCTGAGCCGCTATAAGGTGACTAAGTGGCTGGCCAAGGACCCCTTCTTCCGTGCCCAGGTTGAGGCTCTGCCCGAGATGGAGACCGATTCCATCCAGGCCCAGGCACTGATGCGCGCGGTCAACGAGCAGTTCAAGCAGTATGTGAACCTGGGCAAAAGCCTGCCCTCAGAGATCCTGGTCGCCGCCAACAATATCAAGGAGCCCGGCAAGCTGGCCGACCTGGTGGCGGCGAATGTCTCCATTGGCGACGACATGCGCCAGGAGATCCTTGAGGTTATCGACCCCCTGCGTCGCCTGGAGCGGATCAATCAGATCGTCCAGAGCGAGATCGAGCTGCTCAACATGAGCAACAAGATCCAGAGCCAGGTGCAGGAAGAAGTGGGGCGCAACCAGCGCGAGTACTTCCTGCGCGAGCAGATGAAGGCGATCCAGAAGGAGCTGGGCGAGAGCGACCCCAAGGAGCAGGAGCAGGGCGAATACCGCAAGAAGATCGACGCGGCTAACATGCCCGAAGAGGCCCTCAAGAAGGCCAATGACGAACTGCAGCGCCTGGAGCGCATGCACCCGGAGAGCGCCGAGGCCGGCGTGATCCGGACCTACCTCGACACGCTTTGCGCCCTGCCCTGGAGCGTCGGCTCCGACGACGCGGTTTCAATCACCACGGCCCGGGCGATCCTTGACGACGACCACTATGGCCTCGACGAGATCAAGCAGCGCCTGCTGGAGTTCCTTGGCGTCCATAAGCTGAAGGACTCCGTGCGCGGGCCGATCCTGTGCCTGGTCGGGCCGCCGGGCGTGGGCAAGACCAGCCTTGGGCGCAGTGTGGCCCAGGCGATGGGCCGCAAGTTCGTGCGCATGAGCCTCGGCGGCGTTCGCGACGAGGCCGAGATTCGCGGCCACCGCCGGACCTATGTGGGCTCAATGCCCGGGCGGATCATCCAGAGCATCAAGAGCGCCGGGACCAATAACCCGGTGATCATGCTGGACGAGATCGACAAGCTGGGCCATGACTTCCGGGGCGACCCCAGCAGCGCGCTGCTGGAGGCCCTCGACCCGGAGCAGAACTACGCCTTCAGCGACCACTATCTTGAGGTGCCCTTCGACCTCAGCCGCGTGCTGTTCATCGCGACCAGCAACATCCTCGACACCATACCTGCACCGCTGCGCGACCGCATGGAAGTGATCCGTCTGGCCGGTTATACCGAGCTGGAGAAGATCCGCATCGTGCAGAAGTTCATCCTGCCCAAGCAGCTTGAGAATCACGGCCTGAAGGCCGACGCGCTGAAGATCAGCCCGCAGATGCTGCGCGAGCTGACCTTGAAATATACCCGCGAGGCGGGCCTGCGCAACTGCGAGCGCGAGGTGGCCAAGATCTGCCGCAAGGTCGCGCTGCAGGTGGCCGAAGGCAAGATCAAGAAGGTCAACATCACCACCGCGGCCCAGCTGGCCGAGTATCTCGGCACGCCGCGCTTCAGCTTCGAGGAAGCCCGGCGCAAGGACCAGGTGGGCGTCGTGACCGGCCTGGTCTGGACCAGCGCCGGCGGCGACACCCAGGTGATTGAGGCCGCCTTCATGCAGGGCAAGGGCCAGCTGATCCTGACCGGCCAGCTTGGCGAGGTGATGCAGGAGTCCTGCCGCGCGGCCATGACTTATTGCCGCAGCAACGCGGCCCTGCTCGGCATCGACCCGGAGCTGTTCAACACGCGGGATGTGCACCTGCACTTCCCGGCCGGCGCGATCCCCAAGGATGGCCCCAGCGCGGGCATTACCATCGCGGTGGCGCTGATCTCGCTGTTCACCGGCGAGAAGGTGAATGCCAAGGTGGCGATGACCGGCGAGATCAGCCTCAAGGGCCGCGTGCTGGCGATTGGCGGTCTGAAGGAGAAGATGCTGGGCGCCAAGCGCAGCGGCATCTTCAAGCTGCTGGTCCCGGCGAGCAACCGCAAGGATCTGGCCGATATCCCGGAAGAGATCAAGGAAGGCATGGAGGTCAACTACGTCGAGACGATCGACGAAGTGCTGCCGCATGTCTTTCGTTCAGTAGCCCTGCGGCGCGCCGCCGAGGAGGCTGCCAGGGCCAAGGAAGCCGCGGACTCGACGCCGGATGCGGCGGCGAAGAAGGCTGCACGCTCGACGCCCGGGCCGGCGGCCAAAACTGCAGCCAAGACTGCAGCCAAGACTGCAACCAAGACTACTGGCAAGACTGCAGCGAAGCCGGCCGCCAAGACCTCCGCCCGGCCTGCGGCCAAAACTGCTGCCAAACCCGCGGCGAAAACCGGCACAAACGGCAAGCCACCGCGCGGATCTGGCGGCAGCGGCGGGGGCAAGGTACAATCTGGGTCGCCGGAGTCCAGGCGCGGCGGGGTAGCCGCCCGCAGCCAGACCCGCCCGGGCAAGCCGGGCAGCTCAAATGGAAAGGCCTCTGGCGATGCACCGGCGGCTTCAAGCCGTAACGGGGCAAGGCCCGCGACGCCGCCGCGCCGGGGCCGCTGACCCTCGCCCGCCGATCTGAAGCGCAGCTGAACTGTGGTTGCGCCTGAAGCAGAACGGCGGCCGGCGGCAGATTTAGCGTTGGATTTGTGGCGCCAAGCGCCGATCCCAGCCTGGAGATAACCCGTGGTTGATAACACTGATGCCGGCGCGCCGGCCAAGGGCCGCCGCCGCAAGGCGGACAGCGAGGCGCCGATAGCGGCCGCCCCGGCCGCCGAAGCCAAGCCCGTTCGCAGCCGCCGCAAGACCGCGGATGCCGCGCCCGAGGCCGCGCCCGCAGCTGCCGCCGAGACCAAGCCGCGCACCCGCCGCAAGAGCAGCGATGCGCCAGCGGCGGAAGCCGCACCGGCCACCGCGCCAGTGTCTGCGCCGGAGCGTCCGGCAGCCGAGCGCCCGGCGCCACGCGGCGACCGTTCCGGCTTCGCCGAGCAGCAGGGCCCGCCCCGCGGCGATAACTTTGACCCGAACGACCCAAACCGCAAGCGCCGCCGGCGTGGCGGCCGCGGCCGCAAGCGCAGTGAAGGCGATGCGCCTCCCGGCGCCCCGGCGCCCCGCGATCAGCAGCCGCGTGAGTATCAGCCCCGTGAGTATCAGCCCCGGGAACAGCAGCCGCGGGATTATCAGCAGCCGCGCCAGGGCCAGGGTCCCGGCCGCGGCCGCAATGACCAGCGCGGCGGCCGCAATGACGGACGTGGACCCGGCGGCCCCGGTGGCCTGCGTGACCCCCGCGCTCCGCGCGGTGACCAGCGTGGCCGTCCCGATCAGCGTGGCGGGCGCAGCGACGGTCCTCGCGGGGGCGGCGACTACCGCGGCAGAGATGGTGGTGGAGACTATCGTGGCCGGGACGGTGGCGGCGCGGGCCGTGGGCGTCCGGCCGGCGGCGGTGCGCCCCTCGAGCGCAGCGTGCCCAAGGGCCAGCTGCCCGCCGAGCTGATCTATGGCATCAACGCGGTCTCGGTGGCGATCGAGACCGGCCAGCTCAAGGTGCTGTACTACGACAACGGTTACAACAACGAGCGCGTGAAGCAGATCCACGCCCATGCGCTGGACGCCAACATCACCGTGCTGCCGCTGGCGCGCCAGGGCTGGAGCCGCGCGCTGTCCGGCGAGCAGCACCAGGGCGTGGCCGGCATGCTGTATCCGCAGACCAGCCACTTCCTTGAGGAGATTGTTGCCAATGCCGGCGATGACTCCTGCATCCTCGTGCTCGACCGCGTCCAGGACCCCCAGAACCTCGGCGCGATCCTGCGCACCTCCGGCGCGGCCGGTGTGGATGCGGTGGTGCTGCCCAAGGCTGGCGGCTGCCCGGTGACGCCCGCGGTGCACCGCGCGGCGGCGGGAGTCAGCCTGCTAAACCGCATCGTCGAGGATGAGAACATCGCCCGCGCCCTGGACTTCCTGAAGGACAACGGCTACTGGGTCATCGGCTGCGACAGTGAAGAGGGCGAGGACGCCACGACCTTCGAGTTCCCTGAGAAGCGCGTGATCGTGATGGGCAACGAGGCCGAGGGCATGCGCCGCCTGGTCAAGGAGCACTGCGACTATCTGGTGCGGATCCCGATGCCCGGCCCGCGCTGGCTGGCGGCGCAGCACAGCGACAGCTCGACAGCGATGGTCGAGTCGCTGAATGTGTCGGTGGCTACTGCGATCATTCTCTACCTGTCGATGAGCGATCTGGCCCGCGCGGCGCATGAGGCCAGCGGCGATGATGGCGATGAGGGCGGCGAAGTCGAGCCGACAGAAGAAGGCTAGTCGGAGCGCGGACGATCCGTCCGCGGCCCAAATGGCTAATGGCTAATGGCTGATAACGGATGGTGATGTAGTGGCGCACTGCGTGCGCCTTGGCGAAAGCCGTGAGCTGCACCGGCGACAGAAGATTTCGAATTCGTGCTGAAGCTGGGGGAGTCGCGGAGCGCTTGCGATTCAATGATGGGCGGCGACTGTGCGCCGCCCCTACGGCACGCGGACGGATCGTCCGCGCTCCGGGCGGACCATGCTCCGCCCCTGCACAGCGCTGCGGGCCGAGGCAATGCTCGGCCCCTACGGGCGGGTCTTCGACCCGCCCCTACACCGCCGGCAGCAGCTTTTCGATACCGGCGAATTCCGCCGGGCGGGCGCCCAGGCGGTCGAGGCCGGCGAGGTCGCTGTAGCACTGCTGATAGCGCTGGGCCTTGAGGTCGACCTTCAGCTTCAGCCGCCAGATATCGGCGTTGTCCGGGTCATAGTCCACGGCCGCGGCCAGGCTGTCCGAGGCCACGCGATATTCCCCGCGCCGGGCGCAGGTCAGGGCGTAGTTGAACAGCTCCTTCGCACTGCGGCGGTTACGCTCAACGAGCCCGGTCAGGCGGCTGATTTCTGCCGCCAGCTCGGGGGGCAGCTTCGCGCTCAGCGCGCGGGCCGAGTCCCACTGCCGCTTGCTGACCGCCAGGCGCGCGGCCAGCTCCCAGTACTGCGGCCCCGGTTCGGGGATCAGCTGCGGCAGGCGCGCCACAACCTCCTCGGCCAGGTCGTCATCCCCGCGCGAGAGCATCTCGGCCGCCAGGGTCAGTAGCTCAGCGGCCCGGCCGGCGAGGCTGACATAGGGCGTCAGGTCCGTATCGCAGTGCGGGCAGCGCGGGCTGGGCGAGGCCAGCAGGCTGTCGTCAAGGGTCCCGCGGCAGACCGGGCAGGCGTCGAAGTCCACCAGCGGCCGCGGGCCCGCAAGCTTCTGGCTGGCCGCAGTTGAACTCAACTACATCCCCCAGTCGGAGAGGAAGACGCTGGCCTTGTCGACCAGGCCTTCGACAGTGTCCTCGTCGTTGTCCTTGATCGAGTGCTCGAGGTCCTCGATCATGCTGCGCAGGCGGGACTGCTCGATCTCACTCATCTTCTTCGCGCCGTCGGAAGCCATCTTCTCCAGCGTGCGGAGCTTCTCGTAGAGGCCCTGGGCCTCGAAGAAGAGCTTGCCGCGTTCGCGCTGGGCGATCATCGAACCGCCCATGCGGGCGACATCGCGCTCGGCGGTGGAGATGTCCTCTTCCGTCAGGCGGCTCTTGGAGGCCTTGATGGTGATGCCCTTGGCCATGCCGGTGGCGCGGTCCTTGGCGGTGACCTTCACGATGCCGTTAACGTCGTAGTCGAAGGAGACCTCGACCAGGCTTTCGCCGCGGCCGGCGGAGGTGATGCCCTTGAGCACGAACTCGCCGAGGCTGGTGTCCTCCGCGGCCCGCGGGCTCTCACCCTGCAGGACGTGGATCAGGGCCTCGGTCTGGCCGTCGACCGTGGTCTTATAGATGCTCTTGCGCGAGCAGGGGATCGAGGTGTTGCGCGGGATGATCGGGCTGAACTTGCCGCCTTCGGTCTCGATGCCGAGGGTGAAGGGGGCGACGTCAACAATGACCAGCTCTTCGAGGTGGCCACGCTTGATGCCCGCCTGGATCGCGGCGCCCATGCCAACGCACTCTTCCGGGTTGATGTCGCGGTAGGGTTCCTTGCTGGTGATGTTCTTCACCAGGCGCTGCACCGCAGGCGTGCGGGTCATACCACCGACCAGCACCACGGCGTCAAGCTGGTCCGCGGACAGGTTGGCGTCGCGCAGCGAGAGCTCGACGGGCGCGAGGGTCTGGTCGATCAGGTCCTGCACCAGGTCTTCATACTTGGCGCGGGTCAGGGTTTCGTTCAGGTGCAGCGGCTCGTCGCCGCCGGTATACAGGAAGGGCAGGTTGATCGTGGTCTCGAGCAGGCTCGACAGGTCGATCTTGGCGTTTTCCGCGGCTTCCTTCATGCGCTGCATGATCGCGCGCTGCTGGCTGACATCGGAGATGGTCCGCAGGTCGATCTTTTCCTTGGCCTTGAACTGGTCGATCAGCCATTCCACGACGCGGTAGTCGAAGTCGTCGCCGCCGAGGTTGTTGTTGCCGGTCGTGGCCAGCACCTTGAAGGCGCCTTCCACCTGGCGGATGATCGAGACATCGAAGGTACCGCCGCCGAGGTCGAAGACCAGGATGGTGCGGTTTTCCTGCTTGTCGAAACCATAGGCCAGCGCGGCGGCGGTGGGCTCGTTCAGGATGCGCTCAACCTTGAAGCCGGCGATTTCACCGGCGTCCTTGGTGGCCTGGCGCTGGGCATCGGTGAAGTAGGCCGGGACGGTGATGATCGCTTCATCAACGATGTCGTTGAGGAAGGTCTCGGCGTCCAGCTTGAGCTTCTTGAGGATGACCGCGCTGATTTCCTGCGGGCTGAACTCCTTGTCGCCAATGGCGATACGGCGGTCCGAGCCCATCAAGCGCTTGATGCTGGTAATGGTGCGGTCGGGGTTCGCGACGGCCTGGTTCTTGGCCGGCTCGCCCACGAGCAGTTCGCCGGTCTCGGTGAAACCGACCACTGACGGGGTGATAAAGCGGCCGCGCTCATTGGGGATAAGGGTAGGCTGGCCATCAATGATGGCCGCCACCAATGAGTTGGTGGTACCCAGGTCAATACCCACGATGTGTCCCATTGCTTCTCCTGATCGCCCGGCCGCTTGGCGCGTGCCGTGCAGATTTCTTATGCTCCCTGTTGGGTGTTCTTGACCACCGCCACCTGCGCCGTCCGGAATACCTGGCCGTTCCAGGTATAGCCTTTCAGCAGAACGCGGCTGATGCTGCCATCCGCCTTGCCCTCGCTGGCTTCGGTTCCCATCGCCAGATGCAGGTGCGGATCAAAGGCTTCACCAACCTCCATCACCTTAAGCCCGGCCTTGACCATCGCGCTCAGCAGCAGGTCATAGACGCTGCGGAATCCCCGCACCAGACCATCACTGAGCGAGCTGGGCTGCCGCTCCATCATTTCAAAGACCCTGTCCAGGGCATCCACCACATCCAGCAGGTCCTTGAGCATGCGCTTGATCCGCGCATCCTCCTCGCTGCGGTTTAGAACCTCAGACAAGGGACGCAGTTTCATTTCGAGCCCGCGCAGCTGCTCGGCCATCTTGTCGAGGCCAATGGCCTCGATGGCCGGCATGCGCAGCTGCTCCACGCCCCGCGTGAGGCGGTAAAGCTCGCCGCGAACCCGCGTCAGATCTGCTGTCAAAGTGGTCAGATTGGCCCAGGCCTCACTGGCCAGATCCGGCCGCTGCGCGCTTGCAGGCTGCCCGTCTTCAGACGCAGCAGACTGCCGGCCCGCTGCCAGCCCCGAGTGAAGATTATAGTAATGCTCAGAATCGAAGTCAATTTTGGCCGCCAGCTCAGCCAGCTCGCGGGCCTGCTGGCCGGCGGATTCGACGCGGGGACGCTGACGCCACCAGCTTGCGGCCTGCGGCCGCCCTGCAGTGCTCATAGGATTGTCCAGTCGGGGATCTTGAAGCTGATCGCCATCAGTTCATCCAGCGGCTTGATGGCCGCGGCTTCATCGATCGGCTGGGGCTTGAGCTGCTGGAAGTCGGGCGGCGGGATTGTCGCCGGCAGGTCAAGCCGCTCGAAGCTGATCGCGCCGTCCAGCGGCACCTTGCTGAGGCGGGTGCGGATGGCGCTCAGATCCAGCGGGTTAAAGGCAAAGAGGTTGATCAGCTCCCGGCGCTCCTGGCTCTTATAGAGGTGCGTGTAGCTCTCCTCCACCAGCATGAAGTCCTCGGCGTGCCGCTCAGGGTTGAAGATCTTAATCAGGCGGAAGTACTCGCGCTCGATCTGGGCCGCATTGGCGCGCTTGTCGAGGCTGAGGATCCAGTAGAACTGGTTGGCCTTCTGATAGAAGCTGACGGTGTCCTCGGCGCGGATCTTGGTCAGGTCGTGATCCGGCCGGTTCTTGGTCAGGGCAAAGGTGCTGAGCGCGCGCTCCAGCATGGAAACCCAGCGGGCCAGATGGGCATTCGCCCGCGGGTTCTTGTTGACCTGCGCCATCCACAGACGCGCCAGGCGCTTGTACTGATTGGTGGCCTCGTCGAGGTCATCGAGCAGCAGGATGGCAATAGCGAAGTTCTGGACGATCCAGGGGTTCTCCGGGTCGAAGTCCAGCGCCTTCTTCCATTCCTCCCGCGCCTGTTTCATCTGGTCCTTGCGCGCGGCCTGGTAGGCGTTGAGGTCCAGCGTGCCGGCATACAGCACCGGCAGGTCGGGGTTGCGCTCGTCCAGTGCCCGCAGTTCGCCCCAGGTCTGGATCGCCTCCTGGGCATAGCCGGCGTTGAGGAAGGCCAGGCCGATCTCGGTGAACTGCCGCAGCTTGAGCGCCGGGTCGGTCTCGCGGGCTTTGCAGATATCCAGCAGCTGCTTCCAGAAGTGGACGGCCATCTCGCGCTTGCCGAGGTGGCTGTGGGCCTGGCCCAGATACCAGTAGAGCTGCGGATCGTCCGGGCTCTTGAGGACCAGTCGCGACAGCAGTTCGGCGGCGCGGTCATAGAGTCCGTCGTGCAGCAGCACCGCCACCAGACCGGGGCTGTCGCAGCCCTCGTTGAAAATCACATGCTCAAGGTTGTGCGCACCGGCGACCTCCGGGTCAGCCAGGTAGCACTTCACAAAGCGCGGGAAGTCGTCATTGCTCAGGTTGCCGCGCTTGGCCAGATCCAACAGCACCTTCCAGGCCTTGTCGGGCTGGTTGTGCTCCATATAGGCATAGGCCTGGCTGCGCTGAACCCAGGGGTTGTCGTCGCTCCAGACGATATCGCGGTAGTTGATGATCGCCTTGGCGTAATCCTTCAGCCGGTGATAGGTATAGGCCAGCAGGATCTTGGTTTCCATCCGCTTGGGCAGGATGCGCTGAGCGGTGTCAAGCAGATCGGCGGCGCGCTTGAGGTCGCCCTTGAAGAAGGCTTCCTCGCCATGGCCGTCGAGCACATCGACGATCACCTGGCGCAGCAGGCGGTGGTTGCGGTTGACTTCAACAGCATGCGTCAGCAGGGGCAGGGCCTCGGCGACCTTGCCTTCCTTCAGCGCACGATGGCCGAGGAAGAACAGCGCAAGACTGAGGAAAAGCTGCTCGGCGCGGCCGTTGGGGTTCTGGCGGAAGATCTCTTCAAGCTGGTCGCGGGCCGCCTCAAGGCGGCCGAGCTTGAGCATCACGATGCCGCGCTCGATGCGCATCCAGCGCTGGAACTTCTCCAGCGCCGGCTCTTTAAGCAGCTCGGTATAGCTGTGCAGGGCGCCTTCAAGGTTGCCGTCGAGCTCGTCATTGAGCGCCCAGCGCAGGTCGATCAGGGGCTGAGGCACGCCGTCGTTCTGGGGAATCGTGCGCAGCAGGCGACCGGCCTCAGCGGGCTCGTACTTCTGCTGGTGCGCGGCCGCCTGCCAGTAGGCACGTTTGCCGGTAAAGCCCGGCACATTAAGCACCTGCAGGTGCTCAAGGGCCTTGTCCGGCTGGCCTTCCAGCAGGTGGATCTTGACCAGGCGGTAGCGCACGGCGTCCGTCGGGGCCAGGTTGAAGCTGGCCTGATAAGCCTGCGCCGCCAGCGGGAAGTTGTGGCGCTCGATATAGAAATCGCCGACTTCCTGCAGCAGGTGTTCGCGCTTGTAGCGCTGGGACAGTTCAATGAAGTGCTCGGGCGAGTGCTCAAAGACCAGCACGCCGAGCTGGACCGGGCTGACGGCGCCGTCGGCGCCGCGCAGTGAGTCTTCCAGCAGGACCGCGGCAATCTCGGGGTCGGTGCTGAACTTCTCGATTTCAAAGACCTTGCGGTAGACCCGCATCTCAACCGTGCCGCTCTCCGGTGCGCTGCCGCGCTCCTTGATGATCTCGCTGAGCAGGCGCACCAGGCGCGGGTTGATATCGGGCGTCTTCTCGGTGCGCTCGAAGAGGGCAAAGTAGGCCTGCTGAGCCTGCTCGCCGCGGCGGCCGGCCGAGAGGAAGCAGTTGGTCAGCGCTTCGTCATAGCCCTTGGCCAGCGGACCGCTGGAGGGCTTGCCGCCGGTGGTGAGGTAGAGCAGGGTCTCCTGGCTGAAGTCGCCATGGGAAACGCGGATCTCAGCCAGCAGGCGGGCGAGCTGAATCTTGGTGTCGCTGTCAGCGATCGCGAAGGCGCCGCGGTAGATCTCCTCGGCGGTGTCATCGCGGCGGTCCGCGGCGTGGTAGGCGCGGGCCAGGATCATGGTGATTACCGGATCGGTGGGGCTGTCGACCAGGGCTTCCTCATAGATCTTCTGGGCCTGGTCATCAACCCGGGTCAGAGCGGCATAGTGCTGGGCCAGCACGAAGTAGATCCGGCGCTGGGGCCGGTCGGGCCAGGTGCTGAGGTAGGTCTCATAGACCCGGATGGCGAATTCGTCGTCGCGCTCATTAGCCAGGCAGTGCTCGGACAGGATCAGCACGGCGCGCTTGGTAACCAGGCGCTGCTCAAAGGCCAGACTCATGACCTTAATGCTGATGTCGTCGAACTTGCCCTGTTCGGCCAGCGTGTCGGACATGAAAGACAGCATGTCGCGATCGTAATAGCCCTGGCGGAAGATCGACTGCAGCAGCTTCAGGCGGTCGACGTTTTCGGCCGGGGCCACCAGTACCAGCCCGGCGAGCTTTTTGAGGCTGTCGTCGGACAGGCGCGGGGCAGTGCCATCCGTTCCCTTGTCCAGAGCAAGCTGGATGTAGGGTACGGTCGGAATGGACAGATCGCCGCGGCCGATATAGATCTCGGCGAGCAGGCGCAGTGCTTCAGGATTGGTGCCGGTTTCAACGGCGTCAAGGTAGACCGAAGCCGCGAAGTCGTCGCGGTCGCCTACCGCAATCATGCTGTCCAGCAGCACTTCACGCAGGCGGCGGTCGGCCTTGCGGTTCGGGTAAGCCGCGCGATAGATCGCCAGGGACTCGCTGTCGCGGCGGCCTTCCTTCAGATAGCGGTCAGCCAGCAGGGTCACTCCGTCCTTCCACAGGGGGAAGGCCCGGGCGGTGTCGGTGAGGAAGCTGATGTCGCTGTCGCTGAGGTTTTCCTGGCGCGTGGCCAGGATGGCCTTGGCGGTCTTGAGCAGCAGGTTCTTCTGGACGGCCTCGGAGGCAGCGGCTGCCCGCAGAATGTCGAAGGCGTCCGGCTGGGTATAGCCCGCTTCGACAATCTCGGAGGCGATGGCGACCGTCTGGCCGGGCTCTTCAGCCACGGCATCCCGGGCCAATGCCACGGCGTCGGCGGGCTGCTGCTTGCGCAGCAGGTCGCTGATCAGCTTGCCGCGCAGTTCGCGCAGCAGCTGCAGATCGCCATCGGCGGGCGCTTCGCCCTTTTCCGCCCAAAGTGTCCGGAACTGCGCCAGCGCTTCCGCAGGTTTACCCTGCTCGAGCAGCTTAAGCGCTGCCTTGATTTTGGGCGCAAGCTTGCCTGCGCCGGCGGGGGCGGAGAAGAGTTTTCCGAGTATGCTCATGGGCTGAGGCCTTATTATAGCCTGCCTCAACCCATTTTGGTGGTCTCGAATTAGATGACTAGCTCCTTCCGCGACTTTGAGTTATAGTAGTTATGAATCCTAGGAACTGGAGTGACAAGATGAAAAATCTGAATCCAGCTGCGAGGTCAATTCTTCTGATCTCTGCGATCGTGTTATCTGCGTGCTCAAAGAGTGGCTCAGGAGACGCACGTAACAATGAAAACACTTCAACTCAAGGGAAGCAGGTTGCTCTGAAAAGCCTCGATGATCCGGCGAATCCCTTTAAGGGAGATTATGGTGCATGGGATTACTGGGCGGCTGAGAACTTTATAGCGACACCCGAGGCTGAAATAAATCCTGATTTGCTTTCCATTCAGAGCGATAGAGAGTGGACAATGCGCGTCCAACTTGATGACGAGTTTCACCTCGTTCCAATGTTGACTACCTTGGAGGAAGAACTTAGGTCTGCATCCACTCCTACCGACCCTGGCTCAATTAACGTTTACTGGGTTTGCAAAGGTGAGATTTCTGAAGAAACTAGAGAAGATTACTATAAAGAAATGCGAAAACTCCAAGCACTTTACTATCCCAAAGTACCAGTTTGGCTTGCAAAGGTAAGAGAAGTCAGTCACGAAGGAGGTAACGAAGTAGACGATAAGCTGCATTCAGATGATTTGCGAATTAGATTCATGCCTAATGGAGACATTGTAAGTAACATGTCTTTAGGGCGTGAGTCACTTCCGACCACTGAATATCATCATTATCGATACAATTCTGAAGGTGTGTATGTCTCAGGAACTAACTCGTCCAACATCATTCATTTGTACAAGGCTGATTTTAATGAACCCGAGTTACATTTGACGGAGTTACCAGGAGCGCTGTTTGGATATTCTATAGAACAAGGGGCTCAGCAGTTTGATCAAATCTATGATTATGACGGTACAGTGCTGCCAGCAGAGACCAACTGTCGCACCTACAGAAGTCAACTCGACGGTGTTGACTATACCTACGAATTTGTGAACGCGCTGTATCTGGGTTCACAGAATTGACGTACTAGTCACATGTCAGAGTCCGTTAGAAGAAGGAGTGGGTGGATGTTTTTTGTCAAACTAGCAAGTCTTGTGAGCGGTGTGTTCATCTTCGTAGGTTTTTCAACCTTTGCTGTGGCACAGCATCAAGAAGTCCCTTATGATCGGTGCTGCCTTTACGAACATAATAAGCAGGTCCATTTCACCGAGCAAAGTAGCATTTACGATTGCCAGTACATTTGTGCTTACGGCATAGGATTCTGCAAGACTTACACCCATCCTTCTTGTCCCGGATGCGAGATAAAGTACTGTTTTGTTGCTACTGATATGAACTATACCAAATGGAGTTGCGAAGAGAGTAATGGTGTGTGCATTCCTTTTGCCGACGGAGTGATTCAGTGTGGGCATTATGGCTCGAAGGAGGAAACGGCAAAACCTGCAACAAAGAGTGCAAGGCATTCGTGTCCATGTGGAGTGTCTATGTGCGTGGCGTGCCCTACTGAATACAGAGACGAAATGTTGGAGCAGATTAATGATGATAAGAACAATTGGCAACTAGGTAATACAATTAGCAGGACTGCGACTTTTTATTGTGATTGCCAATTTGGGTGCGACGAAGTGTGATTGGCTGAACGCTCCTTTAGAGAGTGCTGAGGCAGACAGTTGATCGCCACATCAAATTGACATGCATCCTTGTTTGGAAGCGAAGTTCTATTTGTTCTTACTGCTTTTGCGCTTCGTGCCAAAAAGCTTGCTCGCCAGTCCGCCCTTCACTGCATGGTCGCTGTCGCCTTTAAGCTCCCGCAGCTGCTCCAGCAGTTCGCGTTCCTCGCGGTCCAGCTTGCGTGGCACTTCCAGCTCAACCCGGATATGCAGGCTGCCGCGGCCGGAGCCGCGCAGGCGCGGCAAGCCATGGCCGCGCAGGGTGAAGACATGATGGCTGCCCGTGCCGGCGGGGATGCGCAGGTCTTCACTGCCCTCCAGGGTTGGGATCTGGCGGGTCGAGCCCAGCGCGAGATCGGGGTAGGAGACCGGCAGGACGTGCAGCAGGTCGGCCCCCTCGCGGATAAAGCGCGGGTCGGGGTCAACCCGGATGCCCAGCAGCAGGTCGCCGGCTGGCGCTCCGCCTTTGCCGCTGTGGCCCTCGCCGCTGACGCGCAGGATCTGGCCGTCGTCGATGCCCGCAGGTACGTTGATGGTCAGCTTGACCTTGCGGCTCTGGGTGCCGCGGCCGGCGCAGGCGATGCAGGGGTCGTCGACCTTATAGCCCTGGCCGCCGCAGCTGGGGCAGGTAGAAGCAGTGGCCATCCGGCCCAGCAGGGTATCGCGCACCTGCTGGACCATACCCTGGCCGCCGCAGGTGCTGCAGCGGATCGGGGTGCTGCCGGGCGCCTCGCCCGAGCCGGAGCAGGTATCGCAGGCCTCGCGGCGCTCGAGCTCCACTTCCACGGCCTTGCCATGCAGGCTGTCCAGCAGCTCCAGGCGGACGTTTTGCTGTATATCCTGGCCCGGCTGATAGCCCCGGGGACGTCCGCCGCCATTAAAGCCGCCAAAGCCGCTGAAGGGCGAGGCCGCGCCGCCAAAGAACATCTCGAAGATGTCGTTGATGCTGCTAAAGCCCGCCTGGCCGCCATAGCCGCCCCCGCCGCCATGATTCTGGCTGGTGGTGCCATAGCTGTCATATTGCTGGCGGCGCTGCGGGTCTGACAGCACCTCATAAGCCAGGCTGATTTCCTTGAAGCGTTCGGCGGCGTCGCTTTCGGAGCTGACGTCTGGGTGGTACTGCCGCGCCAGCTTGCGGTAGGCGCGCTTGATATCTTCACCACTGGCCTCGCGCTGGACGCCGAGGATCTCGTAGAGGTCTATGCTTCCGGCCTTCATCGACGGCGTCCCTCCGCACTGGCAATCTCGCTGAGGGCGCGGGCCACGGCTTCGCCGATCACCTTGACCCAGCTCAAGGTGCGCTCATAGTCCTGGCGCGTCGGGCCGATAACGCCGACGGTGCCGTCCAGCCCGCCGGGAAGGCTGTAGCGGCTGACAACCAGACTGCACTGCTGCAGGCTCTCGTCATGGTTCTCCGAGCCGATGATGGTCTGCAGGCCCGGCAGGCTGAGCTGGGTACGAAGCTGGCGCACAAAGCGCTCCTTGTCGTCTGTGATTGAAAGGACCCCGCTGAGGTTCTCGGCCGAAGTGAATTCCGGCTGCAGCACCAGGCGCAGGGCGTTGCCAAAAACCACTTTCTCCGGCCCGCGGGCCAGGCCGCCAAGGAAGTCCTCCAGCATGGCCATCAGGCTCTCAGGTACATTGAGGGTCTGGCGGAAGGCCTGCTGCAGCGCGCTGTGGTCCACGTCGACCACGCTGCGTCCGCGCAGGTAGTTATTCAGCGCCTCGCTGAGCCGACCGGTATGCAGCTCCACCACCGGCACTTCGGTATGCACCAGGCGGCTTTGCAGCGCGCCATCGGCGGTGACCAGCACCAGCAGCAGGCTGTGGGTGTCGACCTCGACAAAGCTGAGGCTGCGGATGTCCAGCGCCGCCGGCGCTGGCATCGAAACCCAAGCCACGCCGCCGGTCATCGAGGTCAGCAGGTCCAGCGTGGCCTGCAGCAGCGCCTCGGTCTCGCCGGCGAGCTGGCTGTAGACCTGCTGGACGCGGTTCTCATGGCTCAGGGTGGCGGTCAGGTGGCTGATCAGCTCTTCAACGAAAAAGCGGTAGGCCCGGTCGGTGGGGATGCGCCCGCCGGAGGTATGCAGCTGGCGCAGGTAGCCCTGCTCCTCCAGCGAGTGCAGCTCGTGGCGCAGGGTGGCGGATGACAGGCCTTCGCCGTCAGCAAGCTGCTGACTGGAGACCGGGCGCACCTCACGCACATAGTGCTCAATGGCCGCGCGCAGGATGCGGCGCTTGCGCTCGCTGAGCTCCATGCCGGCAAGTCCGATTGTCCGTGGCTCCGCCATAGCTGGGTTTGGGGCAGGCATATTCTACCTATGGAGCGGACAATTTGTGCTATATCCGCCGCCATGGTCTGTTGCCATCAGTAAGAGCAGGCAAAGCCGCCGCAAATGAACCAGCTCAGGCTCCGGGCATCAGCAGTCAACGCCAGCTGCTCTCGCCGGCTAGGCAAGCCGCAACCTGATCGCGCTGATCTGGGCGTATGAACCGAGCGGCAGGGCCAAGGTCAGATAGCTGCGCCCAGCGTCTCCGCGCGTGAGGACGGAAGGTAGCGGCAGCGTGACGCTGCCCTGGCAGCCCTGAGCGGCGGCCGCGCGTCCAAAGCTGAAGGGACCGCTCCAGCGGTAGACTCCGCACTCCGCGTCGCCGACGCCGATGTAAAGGTCCCGCGCATGCCCCTGCAGTTCCAGCTCACCCAGGTGCAGCCTGCGGGGCAGCGACTTGAAGCCAAAGCAGGCATAGCCGGGGCGCAGCATCCCGGGGATGTCCAGAACATAGCTGCCAAGAAAGCCCTCGCAGGAATAAGGCGCGCCGATATTCATGTAGTTGTACGCAGCGCCGGGACTGGCCGCGCAGTGGGACTCCAGGGCGAGATAGTTGTCGCCCGCCGCCAGGGTCTGCAGGCGTTTCAGCTCGATCTGCGGCGCCAGGCGCGGCCAGTTGAAGCTGGTGCTGCTGCGGCCTTCACCGCTGGCGGTCAGGGCGCCTGCCCTCAGGGAATTGTTTTTTGCCAAGCGTCGCTGCATCTTGCGGCTCTCCCGGGTTGCTGCTTCAGGTCCGCTGCGCCTGAAGGGAGTCCGGCTTACTCAAGGAGTCGGCCTGAACCGTGAGTATTACCCGCGCAGTCGGCCCGCAAAACACGCAAAGATGATTCAGTCACTCAAGTTAAATTTTCCTGTGCGCCAGAAATCAGGGCGGGTCTGGCGTTCAGCTCAGGCCCTGCAGCTTTACCAGGCGCGCGTACTCGCCGCCTTTGACCTGCATCAGCTCCTCATGGGTGCCCTGCTCCACGATGCGGCCTTCCTTGAGCACGACGATTTTGTGCGCGTTACGCACGGTGCTCAGGCGGTGGGCGACCACCAGGGTGGTGCGGCCGTACATCAGCTTGTTCAGCGCGTCCTGCACCACCGCTTCGGCCACGCTGTCCAGCGCACTGGTGGCTTCGTCGAGCAGCAGGATCCGCGGATCGCGCAGCAGCGCCCGGGCGATGGCGATACGCTGGCGCTGGCCGCCCGAAAGGGTTACGCCGCGCTCACCGACCAGCGTGTCGTAGCCGCTGGGCAGCTCCATGATGAAGTTGTGCGCATTGGCGCTGAGGGAGGCGTCGAGGATCTCCTTCTCGTCGGAGCCGGGGCTGCCATAGCGGATGTTGTCGCGGATGGTGCCGCGGACCAGTACGGTGTCCTGGCTGACCACGGCGATCTGGCGGCGCAGCGAGGCGAGGGTCAGCTCGCGCAGGTCGAAGCCGTCCAGGGTGACGCGGCCTTCGGTGGGTTCATAGAAGCGCGGCACGAGGTTGATGATGCTGCTCTTGCCCGAGCCGCTCTCGCCGACGAAGGCGACAACCTGCCCCGGCAGGATCTCAAGCTCAACATCCCGCAGGGCGACGGCGCGCAGGGGCTGGCCCTCTGAGCGGCCGGCCGCCGGGGCCTCGCTTTGGCGGCGCTTGCGCTCGGAGGCCGTCAGCAGCCAGTCGCCGCTGTCCGCACCGAGCGGGACATAGGTCATGGTCACGCCTTCGAAGCGGATGTGGCCTTCGCACTGGCCCAGTTCGCGGGCGCCTGGCAGGTCGAATATCTCGGGCTTGTGGCCAAGGATGGCGTGGACGCGCTCGCTGGCGGCCTCGCCATTGCTTAAGGTCACCAGCACGCGGCTCAGCTTGCCCAGCGGGTTGGCGACCATCGCGCCATAGCCGGCGATCAGCAGCAGCTGCTCCGTGCGCAGGTCGATACCGGACTGAATCGCCTGGAAGCACAGCACGAAGATGATGACCAGCGGCCCGATAAAGCCCAGCATCTCGACGGTCGGCGCCAGTACCGAACTGCGGCGGGCATAGCGCTGGACCTGCTTGAGGGCGTTGCGGTTGGTCTCCTGGAAGCGGCCAAGCTCGTCGCGCTCCAGCCCGAAGCTCTGGGCCAGACGGATGGTGGTCAGGCCCTCGGCCAGCTGGGCGGTCAACTCGCCAAGAGTCGACTGGACCTTGCGGTTGATATCCCGGAGGCTGCGGAAGGTGCTTTGCATCACCACGCCGGTCAGCGCGCCGACGCCGACGACGATGGCGGCGAGCTGCCAGTT
The DNA here is from genome assembly GCA_964512635.1 of uncultured Planctomycetales bacterium. Classification (GTDB taxonomy): domain Bacteria; phylum 4484-113; class 4484-113; order 4484-113; family JAFGCY01; genus JADZFO01. The sequence continues at coordinate 38,497 of CAZEJB010000010.1, forward strand.
CTGATAGAACACGCAGGCGAGGCCGCCGATGACCATCAGCGGAGCGACGAAGAAGTCTTCGGTGCCGTTGAGCACGAAGTTCTGCAGGGTGGTCACATCGCTGGTGATGCGGCTCATCAGCTCGCCCTGGCGCGCGCGGTCAAAGAAGCCGAAGGACAGAGTCTGCAGGTGGGCATAGATCCGCCCGCGCAGATCCGTCGCCAGGCGATAGGCGAGCCCCTGGGCCGCTACCGCCCGGAAGTAGCCCGCCGCGCCGCGGATCAGCAGGATCAGCACCAGCAGCCCCAGTACCAGCCAGAGCCTGGTTGTGCTGCGGTCGACGTTGACCACCGTGACCATGTGCGCGACGAGCGCCGGCAGGCTGAGCTGCGCCAGAACCAGAATCAGGCTGGCCAGCAGCATGCGCTTGAAAGTGCCGCCCTGGGCCAGAACAAGGTCGAAGATGCGCTCCCACTCGCGGCGTGGCCCGCGCAGGGTCAGCAGCAGGGCCAGAGAGGCGAGGCTGCCGAGGCCGAGGATCCCGCCCAGCAGGCGCAGGCGCCAGGGGTCGGGCTGCTCAGGGGTAAAGCGGGTGATCAGCTCAGGCTGGGAGGCCAACAGAAAGCTGGCGACGCCGCCAAGCAGCAGCAGAAAGGCGACGCTGAGCGCCACCAGGGCCACAAAGCGGCGGGCCCGGCTGCGCCGTGTCTGTGCCTCGGAAGCTGGCGTCGTTGCAGCCGCTGTTAGCGGCGTGCGCGCGGCGGGCTCAGCTGCCACGCTGGTCTCCGCTTTCCGGCGCGGTGCCGGTGGCGACTTCCTGTTCCAGACGCATAATCATGCTGCGCAGCGTAGCGGCGGATTCCTCGGCCAGGCGCATGAGCTGGGCGCGCTGGGTCTCCGAGAGATCCTCCCAGTTCACATCGCGCTCCCAGTCGGCGAGGCTCTGGCGCAGCATTTCCAGCGTGTCCTGCCTGCGCGCCAGACCGCTGGCCTTCTGCTCAAGCTCTTCCGGGCTGATGCCGCTGCCTGTCATCGCTGGGATTATAGACACAGCGCAGGCTGAAAGGATCGCGCTTCAGCGCTCTTCGGGCGGCAAAAGCGCGAGGGACGCTGCAAAGGCGCGATGCTGCGCAAGATCCACCGGGCGGTGGAGCAGCCGCTCTGTAGCCGGATAGCGCCCCAGCCAGTTGTCGCCGCGGTGGTTGCGCGCGGGGCGCACCGGCCTTGGGCTGAAGCCACCGCCGCAGTTGGGGCAGACGTTCTCAAGCAGCCCAAGCGCGCAGTCCCGGCAGAAGGTGCACTCAAAAGAACAGATCATCGCCGCAGTGGAGTTCGGCGGCAGGGCTTTAGCGCAGTTCTCACAGATCGGGCGGATTTCCAGCAAGTCCGGCTCCTCGGCAGGCCGCAAGGGGCCTGTGCGCTTGCTAGAATAGCGCGCCGCAATCCGGCCCTTGCCCGCGCGGCTTTTCGCATGATTCAACACTGGAGGCTTCCAATGACCGCGACCATCCGCCGCTGGGGGATTTCCCTCTTCGCCATCCTGCTGGGCCTGTACCTGGCCGCGCCCCACGCGCAGGCCGCCTGGGACCTCGGCGGCATGACCGACGAGCAGTATGTTTCTGACTATTTCGGCACCACGCTGCTGATGGTCACCAGCAGTCAGGTCGTTGACCCGAATGTCAGCTACTGGACCGACAAGCTGCCGACGGAGTTTATCAACAGCCCGGACTATCTGGTCGGCGTAATCAACGCCCAGCGCCTGAGCAAGAACCAGACCCTGCTGGATGCGATGAGCTACCCCATCGCCGTCGGCTGGGAGACCCCGCTGGAGGATGGCCGCTTCCAGTACCACATCGACTTCACCGGCATCCGCCCCAGCGAGGTTGAGGCCATCGTCAAGCTGCTGGGCGGCGAGGGCAAGATCCTGCCCGGCGCGAGCTTCAGCATCAAGCCCCTGAGCTCTGGTTACTTTTATGGCTATGCCACCGGCAGCAGCAATGTGACCATGGCAATGGGCAGCCAGTCGATCACGGTTAACGTGGCACAGTCGATTGACGCAGTGCGCAAGCAGATCGCTGACATCCTCAAGAGCCGCTTCGGCAAGGACGTCAACTTCAGCCTGAGCATCTCGCAGGACTACAACTATGACAACGTCGGCACGGTAAATGCCAACGTATCGCTCAGCGTGAACCTCGATGGTCCGGTGGGCGGCGGCGAGGGCGGGCTCTAGTCCGCAGCCGCTTCAGCCCGGGAGGCCGCATGGCAAAGAAAGTTCAGACCAGAAAGAAGAACGCCGTCCCCTGGGGCGCGGTGGCCTTCGCGCTGGTGATCACCTTCGGCCTGCTCTTCTGGGCCGTGTTCATGAGCTGGCCGAAGAAGGAAGGCGGGCATGCTGCGGCTGGCGGCGACAAGCCGGCAGCCCAGGGCGAGCCCAAGACTCCGCTGGAAGGCTTCATGGATGCCCTGGCAGACGAGCGCTTCAAGCCGGACTATCCGATCATGCAAAAGCCCTGCCCGCTGCACCCGCAGGAAATGCTTGACGTACCGGTCAAGCGTCTGGTCGGCGAGCGGCTTGATATCTATGGCGACAACTCCTTTGGCGGCGTGGCCACCGACCTGATGAAGATCGGCCTGGGCCCCCCCAAGAGCGGCGAACGCATCGGCGAGCCCAGCACGGATATACAGGACTTCGATTCCCTGGTGGCGAGCTGCCCGCAGACGGGAGCCAGCTTCAGCATGCAGGATCTGCAGCGCCTGGAAGGCAATCCGGCCGGCCGCGACAAGCTGGTGGGCTGGGACCTGGCAGCGGAGTGCCCGGCGCTGGCGACCCGGCCGCAGGCGCAGTGGACGGTCGATGAGCAGCGCCTGGCGCGACTGCTGACCCAGCGCCGCTGGGGGGCCTCGAGTGTTGAGCTGGGATTTACCGCGCTCAACGGCGCTTACAGCAGCAATTTCGCGGTTTATATCGGTCGCGACTATCGCATCGAGGGTGCGGCCTGGTATGCCCTGGCCGCGGCCTACTTCCAACAGGCCATCGACGAAGGCTCGCTGAACGGCGAGGCCCAGACGGCGGTGGCCAAAATGACCCTCGCTGAGATCCTGCGCCTGCTGGGTGACACGACCCGCGCGGGCGAACTGCTGGCCGAGGTCAAGGCCGCCGGCGCACTGCCCGAAGGCAGCGCCGAAGTACTGGACCAGATGATCAAGCTGGCCGGCGAAGGCAACAGCGACCTGGCCCGCGCCGAGGTCCAGAACGTGCCCACGCCGCCGGTGGGCTGGTACCTCGACAAGATGCTGCCGGCGATCAACGGCCAGCTTGCGGTCGGCCGCCAGCAGTGGGGCCCGCAGGGCCTTGGCGCAAGCTTTGGCCAGCCCGAGACCATCCTGGACATGATCTGTGAGAGCCTGGGCGGAGCGGCAGCTCCGCCTGCCGCCGAAACCACGGCTGACAGCGCGCCGGAGGCCGGCGCCGGCGGCGAGTAACCGTAGCCGGCCGATCAGTATCGGCTGTAAAACCAAACTGAGTGTGAGGCTGAAATGGACGTCAAGTTCCTCAAAGAGCTGACCGAGACCCCCGGCATCCCGGGCCGTGAAGAGCGCGTGCGCGAGCTGGTAAAGAAGCGCACCGTCGGCTGGTGGGATGAGCTGTATGAGGATGCCTTCGGCAACCTGATCGGCCTGGTCAAGGCGGCCAAGCCCAAGCGCGGCCAGAAGGAAAAGAGCGTCATCATCTCCTGCCACCTGGACCAGATCGGCTTTTACGTGCGCTACATCGACGACGAAGGCTTCCTGCGGATCCACCCGGCGGGCGGCTTTGACACCCGCAACCTCTTTGCCCGCCGCGTGACTGTCTGCACTTCTAGCGGCGATATCCCCGGCATCCTTAACCCGGCAACCAAGCCGATCCACATCGCCTCGGCCGAGGAGCGCAACAAGATCCCCGGTGTCGGCGATTTCATGGTCGACCTGTGCCTTCCAGCGGCCGAGGTCAAGAAGAAGGTCAAGCCCGGCGACTTCGTGGTGATCGAGCAGAACACGGTTGAGATGGGCCAGATGGTCTGCGGCCAGTGCATGGACAACCGGATCAGCCCCTTTGTCGGCCTCGGCGCGATCAAGGCGGCCAAGGGCAAGAACGCCTACAACATCTGGTTCGTCGGCAGCGCCCAGGAAGAGGTCGGCCTGCGCGGCGCGCAGGTGGCAGCGCAGTCGCTGGAGGCCGAGGTGGGCATCGCCATTGACGTGACCCTGGCGGTGGATACCCCCGGAGCGAAGAAGGAAGAGGCGATCACCCGCCTTGGCGACGGCGTGGCGATCAAGATCATGGACAGCTCCTCGATCAGCACGCGCAGTCTGCTGGAGGACTTCGTGGCCCTCGCCGAGAAGAAAAAGATTAAGTACCAGTACGAGATCCTGACCATGGGCGGCACCGACCAGGGCGCGCTGCAGCGCTTCGGCCAGCCGCGCCGCACGATCACGCTCTCGATCCCCTGCCGCTATGTGCACACCGTCGTCGAGACCGTGCACAAGGCCGACCTGCAGGCGAGTATCGACCTGCTGGCCGCGTGGCTCTGCGGGGAGTAGAGCCGCCTATAATCGGCGCTTGATCTACCTGCTCTTTTTCCTGACGGGTGCGGCCGGGCTGATCTATGAGATGTCCTGGTCGCGGCAGATCGGGATCTTTTTCGGGCATACCGTCAACGCAGCCGCAGTGGTGCTGGCCGCCTATTTCGGCGGCATGGCCCTGGGCTATGCCCTGGCGGCGCGCTGGAGCACGCGGATAAGGCGCCCGCTGCTGGGCTATGCGCTCTGCGAACTGGGCGTGGCCGCCTGGGCGGTCCTCACGCCGCTGGTGCTGGGCCTGTTCAGGCTGGCGCCGGTGGCGGCACTGCTGAACTCCGATAACGAAGCGCTGCAGACCGGCGCGCGGGTGATAGCGGCGCTGATCGTGCTGCTGCCGGCGACGATCGCGCTCGGCGCGACCCTGCCCTTCGTGGCGCAGCATCTGGCGCTGGAGGCGCCCGGCGACCCGCATAGCCAGGAGCGCGCGGTGCGGGCCTATGCCCTGAACACCGCGGGCGCGGTGCTGGGGGTTCTGCTGGCCACCTTTGCGCTGATCCTCTGGCTGGGCGTTGCCGGCAGCAGCTATCTGGCCGCGGGAATCTCGGCGGCCTGCGGCCTCTCGGCGCTTGTGCTGGCCAGGGCGCGGGTCCCGGGACTGCACTTTCCTGTACTGCAGCAGGCTGAGACACCCGCCGGCGAGGATTCAGCCAAGCCCGACACCGCAGTTTCCGAAGGAGTCAATGCAGGCGTGAAAGAGCGGCAGGGCCTCTGGCTGGCGCTGGCCGCGCTGTCCGGCTTTGGCACGCTGGGGCTGCAGGTGCTGTATGTGCGGCTCTTCTCGATGACCTTTAACAACAGCACCTATACATTCGGTGGCATCGTGGCGGTCTTCCTGCTCAGCCTCTCGCTGGGCTCCTGGCTGGCCGAGAAGATCGGGCGGCGCATCCCCGCCCGCGAGGCGATCGCCTGGGCCTGCCTGGTAAGCGCGATGGCGATTCCGCTGTCGGTGCAGCTGTTCCAGCTGATCACAAAGCTGCGCTATTTCAGCTATGGCGACGGTTTCTGGCAGTACATTGGCGCGGCCTTGCTGCTCATCGCGGCGGTGATCGGCCTGCCGGTGGTGCTGCTCGCGCAGGTGCTGCCGCTGTGCTGGGATGCGGCGGTGGCCTCCAGCGGTGACAGGCTTGGCGCGGTGGTTGGCCGGCTGACATCCGTTAACACCCTGGCGGCCATGGCCGGCTCATTGCTAGCCTCCTTTGCGCTGATCCCGCTGCTGGGGCTGTGGTGGAGCTTTGGCCTGCTGGCGGGGCTTTATTGCCTGGCCGGGCTGTGGCTCGCCTATGGCCGCGAGGCTGGCGCCAGTGCGTCAGGAGGCGCCAGGGCATCACGCAGCGCGCGGTCGCTTGCCCTGCTGGCGCCGCTGGTGGTGCTGGCCCTGGCCTGGAAGCTCGACCCCCGGCTGGAGCAGCGCGCCCCCACCCGGGGCCAGCGCTATCTGCTGCTCGCCGATACGCCCTATGGCCGCATTGATGTGATCGAGGATCTCAAGCAGCACAACCGCCGCCTGCGCCAGAACCGCCACTACACCCTTGGCGGCACGCTGGGCGACACGCTGGAGCGGCGGCAGGGCCGTCTGGCGCTTTTGCTGCATCCGGCGCCGCGCAAGGTCTGCTTCCTTGGCCTGGCCACGGGCATCACCGCCAGCTCAGCCCTGCTGGACCAGCGCGTCGAGCAGGCAACGGCAGTTGAGCTCATCCCGGAGGTGGCGCAGGCGGCGAGCCTCTTCAGCGACCACAACGAGGGCTTTGTCAGCAACCCGCGGGCGCGGGTGGTGGTGAACGACGCGCGCTATTACCTCTACGCCACTCCCGAGCGCTATGACCTGATCATCAGCGACCTCTTCGTGCCCTGGCACAGTCAGACCGGTTATCTGTATACGGTGGAGCACTACCGCGCCTCCCGGGAGCGTCTGGCCCCCGGCGGTATCTTCTGCCAGTGGCTGCCGCTGTATCAGCTTGGCCCCCGGGAGCTGGAGCTGATCATGAACTCCTTCGCCAGCGTCTATCCCTGCACCAGCCTGTGGCTCGGACAGGCCGAAGACGGCGGGGGCACGCTGGCGCTGATTGGCAGTGAAGCGCCGCTGAGCGTCAGCCGCGGCGAGCTGGACGCGCGCCTGGCCCAGACCCGTCTGGCTCACGACGGCCTGCCGGACACTGAACTGGACAGCCTGGAGGACTTTCAGCGCGCCTACCTGGGTGACTGGAAGCCCGGCGGCTTTGGCGGTGAGGGTCGTCCAGAGTTCAACACTGACGAGCGCCCGCTGGTCGAATTCCTCGCGCCGCTTTCGCATGGCGAGGATAAGCTGCTGACTGGCAAGCGCTGGCAGATCTACTTCGAGCAGCGCCTCAGTGAGCTGCCGCGGACTAACGTGAGGCTGCTGCCTTAAGGATCGATCCCAGGCTTAGAAGCTAGTCCTCGTCGTCCTCGCCATCCTCATCGTCTTCATCATCTTCGTCGTCGTCATCATCATCGTCATCGCTGCCAACTGTGTCGTCATCATCGTCATCGTCGGCGTCGCTGACTGAGTCATCATCATCATCGTCGTCTTCCAGACCGACTACCAGATAGACCTCGTCATCATCATCATCGTCGTCGCCAGGCTGATACTCGTCCAGCACTGTCGCGCGGATGATGTAGCTGGCCTCGGGATACTGCCGGCCGAACCAGGCCAGGCCGCCGGGCGCGCCGAGTTTGGCCTGACCATCCGGCGGGTTCTCGCCGGTCTTGAAGAACTTGTCGGCAACAGCCATTCCATCAACTACCACCGCAAAGGCGGCGAAGCCGGAGCCGTCGAGATAGAAGTTGTCGCCGTAGTTGATGAAGAAGTGCGTGCTGCGGCTGTTGGGCTGGCCGCTCATGCCATAGGAGACATAGCCGCGCCTGTTGCCCTGCATGACCGCGTCGTCCTTAATCGTTTGGTCCTGCCACTCGGCTGTCAGGGACTCATCGCCGGAGAAGCCGCACTGGGCCATGAAGCCGTCGATTACGCGGAACCACGGCGCGCCGTCGTAATAGCCCTCGTCCACCAGCTTCAGGAAGTGCGCAGCGCCGATGGGCGCCCAGCCGGGGTGGACCTCCAGCACCACATCGCCGTTGCTGCATTCCAGCAGCACGTAGCTCAGCTTTGGGTCATAGGTTGAGGCGTCATCGTCTTTGTCATCGGGCGGTGGGGCGCGCTGGTCCTGCGGCGAGCGGGCCAGCGCGGCGGAAGGCGCGAGAACGCTGCCGGCGAACAGACCAAGGATGGTCAGCGCGATGAGGACAAACAGCGGACGGGTCAGCTTGTGCATGACAATGATGCTAACACGGGAACTGCGGCCATGGTGTAGACAACTTATCCACCCAGCTCATGTCGCGGAAAGAAGCGCTTAGACCCTTCGGGGACATTGCGGTCGTCGGACTCGAAGCGTCCCACGATGCTGGCACCGGCAAAGTCGTAATCGAAGTACAGTGCATCCACCGTCGAGCCGTCACCTTCCAGCCGCACTCCCGCAGCTGTGACATTCAGTTGCCTCAGGTGGTCGATCAGGAACGCGGCGTTAATGGGATAGTCAACGTAGCTAGCCGATCCGATCATACGGCGAGCTCTGGCGCTGGTCCAGGCGCGGATACACAGCTCCCCCGGGCCCAGCCAGCGCGGCTCGGCCAGCAGCCACAGCGCGCCGTCGAGAACAAGGCGGCACTCCCGGCGATCGAGATCAATGCTGAAGCTCTCAATGGCAACGTAGTCGTCAAACATCAGGGCATTGCACTCCAAGTCACTGAAGTGGATGAACTCTGACATTACAAGGCGGCCGGAGGGCAGTAGTCACACAGCACAGTGGCCCGGCAGATGTAGTCGGCATCCGGGAAGAGCTGCTGGAACTGCGCGAAGCCTTCGGCCAGCGCCAGCTTGTCCTGGTCGATGCCGCTGGCGGCAAAGACATCGTCGGGAATGCGGTAGAGGCTGTCGGCCACTTCCATCCCTTCGACGACCTTGGCGAAGCAGGCGAAGCCGCGCGGGTCGAGGCGGCTGTTGTCGGCGAAGTTGATATAGATATGCGTGCTGCGGCTGTTGGGCTCGTCGGTCATGCCGTAGGCGACGTAGCCGCGGGTATTGCCCTGCACCACCGGGTCGTCCTGGATGTTGGCTTCCATCCAGCGCTTGTTCTCAGCCTCGTCGCAGGAGATGCCGCACTGCGCGACCCAGTTGTCGATAACGCGAAACCAGGGCGCGCCGTCATAAAAGCCGCGCTCGACGAGGTCGATGAAATGCGCGCTGCCGATCGGCGCCCACTCGGGATGCACTTCCAGCACGATGTCGCCGGCGGTGGTCTCGAAGAGGACGTAGGTCGGTTCGCCAGCAGCATGGGGAGCGTCTTCCTCGGCGCCCGGTTTGTCAGCAGCCAAAGCTGGCAATGCCGGCAGCAGGCCGCAGCAAAGGATGAGGACGAGGACAGGCAAAAGAGTGCGCATGAGAAATGCTATCACGGTGGGGCAGGGTGCGGGGCTGGGGTATGTGGTGTGGCGTGTTGGAAGCAGGTGTTGGGCGCGGGGGGTGGGGTTTGGGGTGCTCCGATCGAAACCATACACCTGCTTCCCCCGCACCCAACACCCAACACCCGTTCCCCAACACCCGTTCCCCAACACCCAATTCCCAACACCCTATTCCTGTACGTAGGCCTTCAGGATGTAGTCAGCCTCGGGGCACTCGTCGCGGAAGATGTCCATGCCTGCCGGGCTGGCCAGGGTGCCCTGATCCTCGAACTCGACCTTGGCCAGCGACAGAGCCACATCCATGCCCTCCACCACCTGGCCGAAAGCCGGGAAGCCCTGGTGGTCCAGGAAGTGGTTGTCCTTGTAGTTGATGAAGATGTGGCTGGAGCGGCTGTTCGGCGCGCCGGTGCGGCCAAAGCTCACGTTGCCCTTCTTGTTGCCCTCAACCAGCGGCTCGTCCTTGATCGTGCGCTCGCCCATATCCTCGTTCAGGCGGGCGCTGGCGCTGATGCCGCACTGGGCCACAAAGCCCTCGATCACACGGAACCAGGGCGCGCCGTCATAAAAGCCGGCGCCCACCAGCTTGAGGAAGTGCTCGCAGCCCAGCGCCGACCATTCCGGGTGGAGCTGGATGACGATATTGCCCTTGCTGGTTTCGAAGACGACCTTGCTGTCTGAAGCCATTTGAGTTACCTGCCTCGTGAAAAATAAAAGCCGCCGGGCCAGGGCCCGGCGGCAGAATCTGCGATACGGTGCTTACTTGAGGACCTTCGCGGTCTTGATGAAGTCCATCTCAGGGTGCAGCGCCTTGACCTTGTCCAGACCGCCGGGCTGCTGCAGCAGGCCCTGCTCGTTGTTCTGGTTCTCGCCGGTCTTGAAGATGCTGTTGACCACGTCCATGCCTTCGACAACCTTGGCGAAGGGGCTGAAGCCCTGGCCGTCAAGGAAGGAGTTGTCCTTGAAGTTGATGAAGAACTGGGTCGTACGGGTGTTGGGGCCGGCCATCGCGAAGGAGACCATGCCCTCGGTGTTGCTGATGCCGGCGATCATCGGATCATCCGGGATGCGCTTGTTGGACCACTCGGAGTTCAGCGCCGGGTCGGCGGCCAGGCCCATCTGCATCATGAAATCGGGGACAACGCGGAAGATCGGCGCGCCATCATAGAATTTGCTGTTTACAACTTCGAGGAAGCGTGCGGCGCCCAGCGGGGCCCACTCGGGATGGACTTCCAGGACGATCTTGCCCTTAGTGGTGTCCAGCTCGACACGGGTCGTGCCGGCGGCCGGCGGGGTGTCAGCCGGCGGAGTGTCAGCGGGCGGGGTCGTTCCGTCGGCCGGCGGTGTGCTGCCATCGGCGGCGGTGCCGTCAGCGGGCGGGGTGGTGCCATCGGTGGTCGCATCGCGCGCGCCGGTGGCTTCGGTCGAATCCGTGCTGCTGGTGCTGTCGCTTGAAGTGCTCTTGTCGTCGGTGTTAACCGTTATGTCAACATCGGTCTTGGGCGCGTCGTCGCCGGCGCCCTTCTTGTCACGCGGGCACGCGGTGGCCAGCATGGCAAGCAGGATCCCGCAGAGCAGGAGCAAAATGGTACGGTACATGGCTGGATGCCTCCATTGATGCATTGGAAATCACGGGTTGATTGAGACGGCGGGAATTATACCCCTGTGTCGGACTGTGGTCACTTAGTACATCTTCCAGCTCCCCAGTGCGCTGCTGACGGCCGGCTGGCCGGTTGACTCACGCAGGATTGCTACCTATACTGACGCGTCAAAACCCCAGTTGTTCTAGAGGCCCCTGAATGACCGTCACAGCCATCATCGGCGCCCAGTGGGGCGACGAGGGCAAGGGCAAGCTTACCCACCTCCTCAGCGCAGACCACGACATCGTCCTGCGCTACCAGGGGGGCGCGAACGCAGGCCATACCATCAAGGACGGCGACAAGACCTACCGCTGCCGTCTGGTCCCAAGCGGCGTCCTGCGCGAGGGCGTGCGCGGCCTTTTGTGCGACGGCGTGGTGGTCAACCCGGTCAGCCTGGCCGAGGAGCTGGCCGAGCTGCGCAGCGCCGGTGGCCTGCGCGGCAGCCTGCAGATCAGCCGGCATGCCCATCTTGTGCTGCCTTACCACGGCCTGCAGGATGCCTATTTTGAGCAGGCCAAGGGCGGCGGCGCGCTGGGCACAACCCTGCGCGGCATCGGCCCGGCCTATGCGGACAAGTACTTCCGCGTCGGGCTGCGTGCCGGCGACATGCTGCGCCCGGACTTCGGCGCGCGGATGAAGCAGGCCGCCGCCCGCAAGAACGTGCTGTTCAGCGGCTACTACAACCAGCCCGCCGAGGACCCCGATGCGATGTGGGAGAAGGTCCGCCCGGCGGTGGAGGAACTCGCCCCGCTGGTCGCCGATACCCTGGCGCTGGTGCGCAGCTCAATCCGCCAGCGCGAGCGGATCCTCTGCGAGGGCGCCCAGGGCACCCTGCTTGACATCGACTATGGCACCTATCCCTACGTAACCAGCAGCCACCCGGTCTCGGGGGGCGCCTTTACCGGCACCGGAATCAACTGGCGCGATATGGACAGCGTCATTGGCGTGGCCAAGGCCTACTGCACCCGCGTCGGCGCCGGGCCTTTCCCGACCGAGCTGCCAGACGAGATCGGCGACATGCTGCGCGAGCGCGGCGGCGAGTTCGGAACAGTCACCGGACGCTCGCGGCGCTGCGGCTGGCTGGATCTGCCGCTGCTGCGCTACAGCGCTGAGCTGAACGGCTTCACCGAGCTGGCCCTGACCAAGGTCGACGTGCTCGACGAGCTGGAGGAGATCCCCGTTTGCGTAGCCTGGGAAATCAACGGCCAGCGCACGGAATGGCCCGATCTTGACCTTGAGGCGCTGGAGCAGGCCAAGCCGGTCTACGAAAAACTGCCGGGCTGGCAGACCAGCACCTGCGGCCACCGCGGCATGGACGACCTGCCCGAACGGCTGCGGGAATACGTGCGCTTCATCGAGAAGTTTGTCGGTGTGCCTGTGCGGATGATCAGCGTCGGCGCCGAGACCGGGGCCACCGTGGTCGGCGCATGAACTGCCTGACCCGGCCAAGGCCCGCAACCCTGCTGAGATCACTGGCAGCTTTGATTTGCCTGCTGCTGTCTTCAGGGATGTATTCGCCCGCGGCCCGGGCCGCTGATTCGCAGAAGGCCGAGCAGCAGGCTGACCTGGAAGCCGTGGCCGTCGCGGGTAGCTATACGCCGAGCGCAGCCGACTTCAACACCGCCAGCCTGCTGGTTCAGGCGCGCAGCGCAATTGCACGTCTCGACGGGCGCGATGGTGAGCTTGAGGCGGTGGACCGCGAAGCGGCCTTCAACACTGCCCTGGAGGCGCTGACCGGGTTGTATCAGCTGCATGGCTGCGAGTGGGCCCTGGAGCCGCTGCTGGAACTGCGCCGTCGCCCGGACTGTACGGAGATGCATGTCGGCTGGAGTGTCGACGGCCGCGTGGCGCTAAGCATCCAGCGGCTGGAGCTGAGCAATCCGGCTTATGATGACTATACGATTCTGCTTTGCACCCTTAGCAGCAACAGCGCCCTGGTTCTGGAAGGTCCGCTGCAGGCGCCGCTGGAGGTGACACTGCTGGATGGCAGCAAGGTGGATGCCCAGCCGCTGGATAGGCAGCATCCACTCTGGAGTCATCTGCAGAGGCTTGAGACCACATTTGTGCCGCAGGGTCCGCTGCAGCCGCGGGCCGGGCTGTCCTTCAAGCAGATTATTGCTCTGCCAAAGCTGCGCCCCGCGGCGGTTTCGCGGGTAGAATCTGCCTGGGGCGAGTACCGCATCACGGTGCCGTTCCCTGAGAACGGCGACGCCAGCTAGGGGAAAACTAAACTGGAGCGTGCATGACGCAGGACCAATGGAACAGTGGCTCGGGCAACACCAATGGAGCCGAAAGTGGTATGGCCCAGCCAAATCCGCCCGCACCTGAGGCTGTTCTGGAACAGCTTTCCGCCGAAGTCCACGAGGCCGCTCTGTTTCCGGTTGACACCCGCGCGGTCTATTTCTTCGCCTTTGATGTATTCATCGACCAGGGGCATATCGCGCGCTATGTGAAGGGCCTGATCCCGATCAAGCCGGTCTACCTGCCCCATCACCGCCTGTCTTTTCCGCATTATCACCCGCCGGAAGATACCGGCCTGCCGACGCTTCAGCGCACCAATGACCCCGAGGACCGCGTCTGGGGCATGCTCTACGACGCCAAGCCGACCCTCGGCGACGAAGGCCTGCGCGACTTCAAGGCCTTCGAGCGGCATCTCAAAGTGCCGGGCCGCTACCACCGCACGGGGGTGCATGCCCTTGACCGGGGTGGCCGGCGCTACAGCGCTTTCAGTTATGTGCTGACCCTCAACGACGGCAAGCAAAGCCCGCCATCTTCAAGCTATGTCGACCGCTGGGTGGAGTCCGCCCGCGAGCGGCGGATGCCGGAGGAATGGGTGGCCTATCTGGACAGCCTGAGGCGCCGGGAAAGCTCCGCAAACTGATCAGAGCCGCGGGGCAGCAAGCATCGCAGCGCGCAGTTCATCCAGCGCCTGCCACAGGCTGCAGTGGCCAAGCTGGATCTCGCGGGTCAGTTCATTCAGCCTTGCGGCGAAGACACTTTCCAGCTGCGCGCTGAACAGCGCGCGCATGGTGTAAATCAGCTCGCTTTTGATTCGCTGGCTGCGGCGCGGATGCTCCGGCGGCAATGCGGCCAGCCACTGCTGATGCGCGGCAATCGCGCTGGCCAGCTCGGCCACACCTTCGCCGATGCTGGCACTGAGGGGCAGCACGCGGGTCTCCCACAGCGCGGGTGAAGTTCCGTCGCCTGGCCCGGCCATGCTCTCGGCCGCCGGCAGCTCCAGCGCGTTGCGGATTTCGCGCAGCATGACATCCGCCCCGGGGCGGTCGCTCTTGTTGACGGCAATGATGTCGCCGGCTTCCAGCATCCCGGCCTTGAGCATCTGCAGGCCATCGCCGCTTTCCGGGCTGAAGAGCACAACGATGGTATCGGCCAGGGCCAGCACATCAAAGCCCGTCTGGCCCACGCCGACTGTCTCGATCAGCAGGGGGTCGTAACCGGCTGCCTCGATCAGGCTGGCCACCGCGCCGGCGCCGGGGCTGATTCCGCCGAGGCTGCCGCGGCTGGCCAGCGAGCGGACGAAGACATCCGGCCCGGCCAGCTCAACCCAGCGCAGACGGTCGGCCATGATGGCGCCACCTGAGAAGGGGCTGCTCGGGTCGACGGCAACGACGCCCGTGCGGCGTCCTGCTGCACGCCAGTGGTGGATCAGGCGCGCCAGCAGGGTGCTCTTGCCTACGCCGGGGCTGCCGGTGATCCCGATGCGCTGGGCGCGCCGCGCCTGGAGCTCAGGGCTAAGAGCCGCCAGCAGGCTGCGGGCCTGCAGCGGGTCGTTCTCCAGCCGGCTGAGCAGGCGCCCAAGCTGCGTCTGGTCGGCAAGACTCCCGGCGCTGAGCGCAGGGGTGCTGCGGGGATCGACAGACTGCATGCCAGGATTGTACGCGGGGGAGTGCTGGAGTAGACCGGGCGACAGGACTTGAGCTGAGCGTTCGAGCTTGTCAGGAGTCAGTTGCCGTCGCAGTGCTGCTCCCGGCCGGCGTTTCAGCCGGGCTCTCTGTCGCTGCTGCCGGAGCATCACCTGCATCCTGGCGGACAAAGTGCAGCACCTGATTGCCCTGGGCATCCGTCACATAGCAGTTGCGGCCGTCGTCAGAGAGGTCGATAGCCTGCGGCATCGACAGCAGCCCGCGGCCAAAGCTGCCGATCCGCTCAAAGCGGCTGTTAAGGATCGCCACTTCCAGCCGGTCGGCGTCCAGCACATAGATATCTCCGCTGGGCGCCACATCCAGGTCCATCGGCCGGACAAAGCGCTGGAAACCTTCCGGGTCGGTCGCGCTGAAGACGCGCAGCAGCTTGCCCCAGTAGAACTGGTCACTGGTATGGCCGTCAAAGACCTGCATCCGGGCATTGCCCATATCGCAGGTGATGATCTTGTCGAAGGCGACGCAGATGCCCCGCACGTCGTTGAATTCCGCGGGTCCGCCGCCGGCGCTGGAGGTCATCGCCAGGTATTCAAGGTACTGCTCGTGGCCCTTAGCGCCTTCGCGGGCATCAAGGATGCGTGCGAGGTTCATCTGGGTGGCAATGTTATTCGTACCCCACCAGGGCGCTTTGGGCAGCGGGCGGTAGAGCCGCGCACAGTTACCCCAGGGCTCGCTGATAGCGATGCAGTTGCGGCCGGCGGAGATATAGCGGGGCCAGCCGTACTTGGCGTTGTCCTTGAACTCGGGTACGCCGAGATCCTCCAGGCTGCCGAGGAAGGGGTCGGGCAGGGCAAAGAGGCGCACTCCGGACTCACGGGTAAAGCGAGATTCCAGTCCGGTGCGGGCCCAGTCAACCGCCCAGAGCTTGCCTTCCCGTATATCGACATCGGCGATTCGAAACAGGCGGCCCTCGCTGCCGGCCCAGGGCTGGCCATACTGCGCATCCCAGTGCGTTGGGTCTCCCTTGCGCTTGCCGCTGTCCTCGTAAAGCCGGCGGTTGTCGGGCAAAAGTTCTTTCAGCGGAACGCCCTGGCCGTACTCACGCTTGAAGTCGCCATTGGCCGAGAAGACCTGAAGCCGGCTGATGCCGAGGTCGCAGACCCAGACCTCGCCACCCGTCGCGGCCACGCCGGCGATTTCCTTGAAGCCGCCGGGTTCAAAGCGCTGCTGCCAGGGATCGCTGGAATCATTGGCCGCAACTGCGTCGCCGCCGAAGCTGGGCGCCAAGTCCCACTGCTGGGCCTGGGCCTTCAGCCGCGGATCGATCCGCAGATCCGGCTCGGCCCGCTCGAGACATGAACTGAGCCCAAGCAGCAGCAGGCCGGCGGCCAGGGTCAGGCTTACAGCCTTGCCGGCCCGCCCAACGGTCGCACGCGCGCAGGCGGCCACCGTAGTGGAGTGTGTGCGCGGCTGGCGAGGCGTAAAAATCATGCGTTGCCGGACACGATTATATGGCCGTCCTGCGGCTTGATGTCCTTTATCCGCAGGTCAAAGTCGTAGTTCAGCTTTTCCCGGGCGAGTTTGATCTCTTTCTGACTCTTCGCGCGGAACTTCGCCAGGTCATAAACCGGGTTTACTTCCTTCTCGATTGTCTTGTTCAAACCCTTGGGCAGGCCCACACCGCTGACCTTGCTTTTGTCGATGTAGAACATCAGGAGCGTCTCTTTCTCCATCTTCAGGTCGCCGGTGACGCTGTAGGACACCTTGGAGCCGAAGATGACCGGATAGTGCCCGGACAAGGTCAGGCCCTCTTCCTTGATCGTAATGGTCGTATCTTTGAGCTTGTCGACCTGTTCCTGCAGCGCGCTGGTCAGCTCGGACTGGCCGATATCACTGGTCCAGGCCACGCCGCCGATGCTCAGCTTGCCATCGCTGCCCTTCGTCACTTTTTCAACGGTAAAGCTGGCTTTGCGCAGCAGCAGCGGGTCCATGGTCAGGTTCTTGAAGTTGAAAACGATGCTTTTGCATCCGCTGGCACTGACGCCGGTGGCGTCCACCGTCACTTCCTCCAGCGGGGCCGGCTGCTCCTTCAGCACGATAGCGGCAAGCTCTTTTTCCAGCTTGCTTTCGTTTACGCCATTCTTGAGCTGGGCCCCAAGGGTCAGCATCAGCAGTGCAATCAGATCGGCCATTTTTTCTCCACCGCCGCCTTGATCGCCTCAGCGACCTGGCTGATATCAAGACGGGCATCAATCAGGATTATTCGCTGCGCTTCAGATTGCTGCAGCTTAAGGTACCTGGTTCTGACCCGCTCGAAGTATTCCAGGTTGCGTTGCTCGATTGCGTCCAGTCCACCGGCGTGGCCGGGGCCAGCTTCAGCCTGGGTGCCGGCGCTGCTGCGGCGCTGCAGTGCGATCTCTGCGTCTATATCCAGCAGCAGGGTCAGGTCCGGCTGCAGTCCCCCGGTAGCCAGGCTCGTGACGGCCTCCAGCCCAGCCTCGGGAAAGACCTGCAGCGCGCCCTGATAGGCCAGGGTGCTGTCGGTGTAGCGGTCAAGGATCACGCAGTTGCCGCTGGCCAGGGCTGGGCGCACCAGTTCGTGCAGCAGCTCTGCCCTGGCGGCGGCAAAAAGCAGCAGCTCTGCGCCGGGGCTGGCCGCCGCGCCGCTTTTCAGCAGGCGCCGCAGCTCTTCTCCCAGCGGTGTGCCGCCGGGCTCACGGAAGACCTGGGTGGCCCAGCCACGCTGCTCGCAGTAGGCCTGCAGCATGGCCGCCTGGGTGCTCTTACCTACACCGTCGAGACCCTCAAGAGTAATCAGCCGGCCGGGCATCAGTATTGCCCCCGCAGCTCGTTTGATTCCTGACCTGCTTCTGTGCTGTCTTTGCCCTGGGAGTCACTCTCGTCGGAAAGTTCACCAGATGCCTCGGCCTCGCCGGTATTTCCCGCATCATCTTTTTCGGTATCTTTGTCCGAGCCGTTGCCGGTCAGCGAGATCGGGTCGGCATCGTCCGGCGGGGACGGCGTGAGCATCTCACCTTTACGTTTTGGCAGGCGGCCGAGCTTTTCCAGCTCGTCGCCGACACTGAGCACCAGATCCTGCAGCACCCGCTTTTCCAGCTCCTTTTCGGTGCGGATGCGCTGGCTGTAGGCCTTGTATCGGTCCGGGTCGATTTTGCCGTCGGCCAGCAGCAGGCCCTCTGTGCACTCAACGAGGCGCCAGCGCAGCTTGCCGCGGGCCTGGGGCTCGCTAGCGGTCATGCTGGGCCAGGAGCCGCCGGCTATCTGCACGCCGCCAAAGCTGCCGTCCAGCAGCGCATCAACATTGGCGGCCTGTCCGAGATTAACGGCTTCATTGAGCAGCAGCGGCGTGTCGCCAAGCCCGCTGCCGAGGCTCTCGGGGTCAAGCACCACAAACTCCACGCCCTTGAAACGGGCGGCGAGGCGGGCCTGCAGCATGCGGCTCAGGCTCGCTGCCAGCTTCGGCTGCTCGGCATCGTCGCGCAGCGGCACGATGCCGACGCGCAGCAGCGGGCTTGCCGGGGCGGAATGTCCAGCAGAAGAGCTATGGCCGGCCGCAGCGGCAGGCTCGGCCGCCCGCGCCGTCGGCAGGAACAGGCAGAGCGCAAAGCAGGCGGCCAGCAGAAGCGCAAACAGGCGCACAGGCATAAAGACGTGGAATTGCCCCATCCGTTGCAATTCTAGCCCCGGGGCTTTGGCGGGGCCGGGTCGTGCGGCGGATGCTATCGTTCCGCCGTGCTGATTCGACCCCTCGCCGCGCTGTGCGCGCTAAGTCTGAGCCTGTGTCTGGCCGCCTGCGGCGGCGGGTCTTCCAGTGAGCCGCCGATTGACGGCTGGCCGCCGACCGCGCCGCGCCAGCCCCAGCGCCTGCAGCTTGTCGCCCCGGATGAACCCGACCCGCTGCTGTGGTGGCAGAAGAACATCCTCAGCCTGGTGCCGCCCGGAACCTATCAGACCGAGTACTACCGCAGCCGCTGCGCGGAGGTGGTCGCCGCAACCAACGAGCGCCGCGCCGTCTATGGACTGGAGCCGGTGGAGGAACTGCCTGGCCTGGACCGCGTCGCCCAGGCCCACGCGATGGACCAGGCGATCCGCGACTACTGGTCGCATCTGAACCCCGAAGCGCTCAGCAGCCGCCAGCGGATAGCCGCCGCCGGGCTGGGGAAGGTCAGCGCGGGGGGAGAGAACAGCGCCATCAGCGTGCACGGCTTTGGCAACGGCCTGGGCATAGTGACTTCCTTTGAGCACCATGTGGGCCACCGCGAGCTGCTGCTCAGCCCGGATGTGAAGTACATCGGGGTGGGTATCTACGACTTCGGCCCGGGGGAGAACGAGTTCATCGTGCAGCTGCTCGTCGACTTTGAAACGCAGCCCTGAACCCAGTGCGCAGGACGGCTGACCGCGACGGTCTGCTAACATCTCGCGCCGTGATAAAGCCCCGCCCACAACTGATCCTGCTTGACGCTGACGGCGTGCTCTGGCGCGGCGGCCAGGTTATTCCCGACGCCCCGGACTTCATAGCCCGGGCTCAGCGCGCCGGATGCCGCTGTGTGCTGGTCAGCAACAACGCCGGACCGGACCGGCCGAGCTATGCCGCCAAATGCGCACGTCTCGGGCTGGGGCTTGAGGAAGCGGACATTTTCAGCGTGAACCATATCGCCGGCCCTTTCATCGCCGCGCGCTACCCTGGCGCACGGGTGCTGGTGCTGGGCAGTGAGATGCTCTGCGCCAGTGTTGGCCGGCATGTCGCCGATGTGACCTCCGGCGCGGCCTGGCTGGCTGAGCACGGTCTCGACGGGCGGCTGGAGAAGCCCGAGCAGCTGGCTGTCCTGCGCGAGGCTCAATACGACATAGTGCTCTGCGGCATCGACATCAACGTCAGCTATGCCAAGCTGGCGCTGGCCTGCGTGGCGCTGGAGCGCGGGGCGCAGCTGATTGCAGCGAACCACGATCCAACATTTCCCTTTGAGGATGGCATGACCCTGCCGGGAAACGGCAGCATGGTGGAACTGCTGGCGCGGGTTGCCGCGGTGCCCTATGTCAGCCTCGGCAAACCCGAGCTGCACATTCTGGAGCAGATCGAGGCGGAGACCGGGATTGAACGATCCGGCATGCTGATGATCGGCGACCGCATTGATACAGATATAGAGCTGGCCCGCAATGCCGGGATCCCCGCCTTCCTGGTGCTGACCGGGGTCAGCACGGCGGCTGATGCCTTAAGGCTGAATCCGCCGATGGAAGCAGCGGGGACCCTGAGCGACATTGCAGTGCGTCTGGGTTTCTAAGGCAGCCTCTTTTTAGGCCGGACGGCGCAGCAGGACGGCGATCAGCAGACCGATCGGACCGAGCAGCAGACCAAGCACGAGGCCCAGCGCGCCGCTGATCAGATAGCCGACAATCGCACAGATAATGTTCAGGCCACCGATATAGGGCCAGTAGCCATACGAGGCCAGAAGAAGCATCGGGAGTTCCATTACAAATTCCTCCTTGCACAAATCAACAAGCTTCCCTGCTTGCAGGTGGTCAGACCAGCGGGGGAAGAATTGGTTCAGCCCGGACAGTCGCCGGTTCTAAAATAGGCCAATGTTTCACCTTGACCACATCGGCATCGCCGTCCGCTCCCTGGCTGTCAGCGTGCCGCAGTATTGCCGCCTGCTCGGCCTTGACGAAAGCACAGTGGAGTACCACGAAGTACCCAGCGAAAAGGTGCGCATCGCGATGCTGAAAGGCAACACGACCCTCGAGCTGCTGGAGGCGACTGAAGCTGATACTTCGCTGACGCGTTTCATTGACAAGCGCGGAGAAGGCTTTCACCACTGGTGTTTTCGTGCCCCTGCTCCGCTGGAGGACAAGCTGGCACAGCTGGGGTCACAGGGCTTTGAGCTGCTGGACCAGACGCCACGGATCGGAGCTGAAGGCCGGGTTTGTTTCATCCACCCGCGCTCCAGCGGCGGCATCCTGACTGAGTTTGTCGAGGAAGGCTCAGGACCCCTGGAGCACTAGAAGGGCGGGCTAGTGGCCGGCTCCATGGCCGAGCCCGGCGCTCATGTCAAAGATCGGCACGCCGTTGAGCTGCAGGACGACCAGCACGATGTAAAGCGCATAGAGCACGCCGCAGAAAACCAGCACAAGCGGGTGAACTTCACGGGTGATGCGCAGGTTGATCAGGACCGCCAGTGCGCCAACCACGCCGATCATGCCCCCGACGAAGGCCGGGTGGGTGGGGGAGAAGTTCCAGTTGAGGAAGATCAGCCCGAGGCTGATCGGGAAGGTGCTTTGGAAGACCATCGCACCGCTGATGTTGCCCATCGCCAGGGTGTCCTTGCCGCGGCTCACCCAGATAGCCGAGTTGAACTTCTCAGGCAGCTCAGTGGCTACCGGCACAATCAGCAGCGCCAGCACCAGGGGGTTGACGCCGATGGCTGCGGCCAGGGTGCTGAAGTGATGCACAAAGGAATGCGCGCCATAGAACATCAATCCCAGCGCGCTGATCAGCTGCAGCAGGATGATGCGCTTGCGCGGATCATGCGACTCGCGCCAGACTCGGCCCACATGCAGGGGATGCAGTTCCTCGGCATCGCTGTGACCATGCGTCGCACCGGCCTTGAGAGTATGGGCGAGATACACGAAATAGGTGGTCATCATCAGGCCGGCCAGCACCCAGTCGAGGACCAGGGGCATGTCGTGCCAGTAGTGCTTGAGCAGACCCGCGCCGCAGCCGAGGCTGAATGCGATCAGGAAGAAGATGACGTCGTTCTCGATGATCTCGGCCTTGACGTCAAACATCTTGGCGTTGGGTTTGCGGGCCCGGGTCAGGTAGTAGGTCGTACCGACCAGGCAGAAGGCCAGGGTGCCCAGCATGAATGGTGCGCCGATGATCGCCCCAAGGCCCACGTCCTGAGCGGTGCTTTCCGGCGTGCGCAGGGTGCCGTGGGTCCAGTCCTGGAAGATCGCGACGATCGGGATGATCGTTTCCGGCAGGGCGGTACCCACCGCGGCCAGTACGCTGCCGACCGCGCCTTCGCTTAGTTTCAGCTTGCGGCCCAGCCACTCGATACCGTTGGTGAACAGCTCCGCCGCAGCCAGAATCATGGCCAGGCTGAAGATCGTCCACAGGACTGAGATGAGGATTGGTGACATCGGGCGGCTATTCTACTCGACCGGCCAGTTTCGCCTGAGACTGCGGGCCGGCGCGGCGCATTAGTTAAGGTCCTTCAGCACCCACTGCCCGTCTTTGAACTCAACGAACTGCTCAACACGCAGCTGCGCCTGCTTCAGGAAGGCGTTGCAGTGGCGGATCAGCCCGACGCCCTCCTCGAAACGCTCGAGCATGGTTTCCAAAGGCAGCTCCCCGCGCTCCATTTCCGCGACCAGTCCTTCGAGCCGGGCGTAGGACTCCTCAAAGCGTGCATCCGGGGCCTGGGCGGCCGTGTCTTCCCCTGCGCGTTTGCTCATTGTGCGTTTCCTGCTCCCCCCGGCTGGGGCTGTATCCGGCGAGGGGCCCGGCTGCTGCTCTGGCCCGGTCTGATCTTCAAAGAGCTCGCCGCTCATGGGCCAATTGTAGTCGACAGCTCTCTGAAAGTCGGAGTCTTTAGAAACAGAAATGCCGGGCGGAGCCCGGCATTCGGTTGGAGTTTGAAAGCGACACTGTCTCGACGATTCCCCGCTGGTGCCCGGTTCACCGCCGTTCAAAAAGTCAGACGAGCGCGCCGCAATCTTGTTCGGAAAAAAGAAAAAGCGGGCCGGCGGGCCCGCTTTGCAACACCTGAAAGGAGTGTAGATTGCTTTCTGACTGCGGGACGCGTCCCGCTGATTCATTTATCGGCAGCCCCGCCGCGGGCTTTAGTCTAAAAAGTCCCGCTGCGGATTTCTCCAGCCTGCTCGGAAAAAGAGACGTACTGGGCCGGGTCAGTGGTCTTGTACATATACTTGCCGCGGAAGGTCAGCAGCACGCCGGGATAGATATGGTCGGCCGCCTTGATCCGCGATTCGTGATAGTCCGAGCACAGCGCGCGGGTAGTTTCCAGCTCCCCGTGGGCCGCCACGATCTGCTGCTCGATTTGCGCCGAGGCCAGCTTGAGCTTGCTTAGCGCGTCCTGCAGCCGCGCGTCCAGCATCGCCGGATTGCCGCCGCAGCGGCGCAGCAGGCCGTTAAGCGTGGTGTTTACCTGCTCGCGCTTGGCCAGCAGTGCCTGCATCTGAATTTCCTGGTTCTCCAGCGCGGTCTTGGCAAAGGGGCTTACTCCGACGTTAAGTTTGGTCAGGGTCGCCATCGGGTTGCCGATATTGGGCGCGACGATGTGGCGGTAGGCACTGACCTCGCCGCCGACAATGTTGCCCTTCTTGCCGGTCAGTTCAATACTTCCACCGCAGATGACATGGCAGTGGCGGATGTAGTTCTCGACCCGCAGGTCGCCGACGACCGTCACTTCCGCCTGGTCCAGGGCGCCAATATGCGCATCGCCGCCGACCCGGATGCGGCAGTTGCCATGGCCGAAGACGAGGCCCTGGATGTGCAGATTTCCGCCGCATTCCAGCGTGGCCTTTTCGACGTTCCCGCCGATTTCCACATCGCCCTGGGCCCGCACCTGGAAGCCCGGATGCACGCTGCCGCGGATTTTGACGTTACCGATGAAGTCGATGTTGCCGACGGAGAAGTCGACGTCCTCACGGACCTCGATGCTCTCCATCACTGAGATCTTGCCGCCGACCAGACAGGCATGCCCGCTGACCTCGGCGATCACGCTCTGGCCATCTTCGGACAGCCGTGCGCCTCGGCCCGGGCTGAGCTTGGCCGGCTTGCATTTGGGGGGGGCCAGTTCTTCGCCCCTGACATTGGTGCCCCTGGATTCGGCGTTGTTGCACTGCCGGGAAGCCAGAACATCACCGGCCTTGAAGCTGTTGAAAGTGCCGAGGTTGCGGAAATCAATGTGCCCGCTGTCATCCTCATGCAGCTCGCCGCCGGCATGGAAGCTGAGAACCAGCTCCTCGTCCGAGGCCGCCTTGGGCGCCTTGCCGCGTGCAACCACATAACGCGAACCGGCCTGCGGCCGCGCGCAGATTGCCTGCAGGATGTCCGTATCAATGCCGAAGACCACACCGGCTTCGGCCAGCGCCTGCTGCAGATCCTCGTATCTAAGCTCCTCGGCAGGCTGGCTGCGCAGCACAAGGATGGCCTCCAGTCCGTCTCTGGAGATCTCAATCTGCAGTGTGTTCGTCGCTATGGCCATTGCCGTAAGGCACGCCTGGCCGGGGCAACGTGGTGCTAGCTGATCAGCGTGGCAACCGCCATGGGCTCGACTGTCTTATACAGCTCGCCCTTGCCGGTGCCATCGCGCAGCGCGTTGGCCAGCGCAATGCCACCCTTTACATCGGCAATGTCGGCGCTGACTATAGGCTGCTCCTGACGCTGGCCCGCCGGCAGCGACTCCATAATCAGAGCCACGACGTTATGGCGGCCCTCAACCTGCGGCAGGCGCAGGAAATGGGTCACGGCACGGCCCTGCAGGAATTCACCGAGCAGCGCGCGCTCCTTGAGCAGCACAAGCAGCTCATAGAGCACGAACACCGCGCAGCGTCCGCCGGGGTTCAGGAGGTGCAGCGACAGCTCAAGGTAGTTGGCTGCCAGGTTGGGATCACCGTCAAAGGTGAAGTTGCCCAGCACCGTGTCGAAGCGCTGCGGGATCTCGTTCTCTTCATTGGAGTCGAGGCCGAAGACGTCCGGCAACTCGGACAGGAAGTCGTTGCTGTAGATGTAAACGTTCTCGAAGCCCGACAGGCGCGTGATGATGCGGCCGGCGCGGGCCAGGACCTTGTTGTGCTCAATGGCCGTGTATTTCTCACTCAGGAAGTACTCGATCAGGTCCTTCTGGGTGATCATGAAGCGGTCGCGGGCCCGGTCAATAAAGCCCTTATCGAGACCTGACAGAATAAAGCGCGTACCGTCCGGCTGGACCAGCTCGACCCGGCGGTCGTCTTCGGTCAGGGCCCAGGCGCTGCCCTCGAGGTGTTCATACAGATAGTTGAACAGCTCGACCGAGAAGTTGCCCTCAAAGCAGGACGGATGCAGCACCGTGTTCTTGATCGACGGGCGCAGGATCTCAATCAGGATGCGGTAAAACTCGTTGGGGATGATCGCCCGCTCGGTGGAGTAGGGCTGGTACTTCAGGCGCAGCACGTCCTGCATCTTGCGGGCCGAGAGCGGCGCGTTGGCCACAGTGGCGGTTGAGATCGTCGTGCTGGCGGTCTCCAGCTCCATCAGCTGGTTGATGAACTTCTGCATTTCCTGGCGCTCGGAGGGGTCAAGTCCGCGCTCCTTGGGCGCCGGCTCGACGCGGTGGAAGCTCATCACGCCATAGTCGTCGACCCCGGCGGCGGACAGCACCTGGCTGAGCTTGGCGGCGAAATCCTCCTGCTTGGGCTGCAGGTCTTCGCGCTGCTCCAGGATTTCCTGGGCCTGCTTGACCTGGGCCTTGCGCAGGCGGCTCTTGACCAGACGCTCGTCGTCGCCTCCGCCCTCCTCACCGCGCGAGGAGACCAGGGCCTCCTGGAAGCCGCTCTCCAGCACCAGCTCAACTTCCTTGGTCTTGCGCTTGGGCACTGCCGCGGCAGCGCTGGCCTGGGTCTGCTTCTTCTCGGCCTGCTCCTTAAGCAGCCAGAGCTTGCGCTCGCTGACAAAGCGGCGATCGATCAGCGGCTGCAGGATTGCGATATCCGGGCTGAGCGAAAAGCGCTCACAGATGTGCTTCAGCAGGTCCTTTTCGGACAGCCCTCCGGGGTACTGCTTGAGTACCTCGACCGCTTCCTCATTGACCAGCTTCCATTCGCTCAGGCCCCAGCGGCTGCCGAGCTTCTGCAGGCCCTCGGCGCGCTCGAGCTCCAGGACGACCACCGCGACCTTCCAGCCCAGCTTCTGCGCCACTTTGCTCTTGACGTCGCGCTCATAAAGAAACTGGCGCTGCTCGCGCATGACTTCGTTCAAAACGCGATATTCGGGCATCTCTTCAAGCTGGATGCGCCAGAGCTCGCCATCCTGGTGGAAGTAGGACTGCGCCTTCAGGACCGGCAGCGCGTATCGCTGCTGGGCATCCTCGTCCGAACGAATGGACTTCAGATGGGTGCGCAGTTCGGCGCCAACCTCGGCGAGGCTGACCGGCGTCTGCTCAAGCACGCTGCGCTTGAACACAAACTGTCGAATGATGTCGACGTTACTTAACGGCTGCTTGCTGACCATTTCTTACCTTCTTTAAGCGACACAAAGCAGCCCGCAGAGCGGGCCGGGTGGATATTATAAAGTATGTGGCGCCCGGGGCGGGTATGAGCTGTGTACGCAGATTCCCGGCGATTTCCGCCCTAACCGGGCCGTGCGCTGGCCGGGTTGCGGCGGGCCAGTTTGTGCCCTCGGTATAATAGGCCTGCTGGGGGCGTAGCTCAGCTGGTAGAGCAACTGGTTTGCATCCAGTAGGCCGGCGGTTCGAGTCCGCTCGCCTCCACCAAAAGGTTCGGGCAGCAGTAGGCTGCCGTCTCACTTGCGAGGACCTATGACAAGCACAAATCTGACGGCCAGGATGTACCTTGATCAGGGGCGTGCTGCCCTGCAGCAGGAGCAGTTTGATGCTGCCGCTGACCACTTCAGGCTGGCCGTGGAAGCCGATCCGCAGTTCGAGGAGGCGCACCGCTTCCTGGCCGAGGCCTACGAGAAGCTCGGCTATGCCCACCGTGCGCGCAAGGCCTGGGAGGCACTGCTGCGCATAACCAAGGACCCGAAGAAGCAGGAAGAGATCCGCGAAAAGATCACCGGCTTTTCTGCCCAGCGCTGACAGGTCAGGGGATGGCCCGCGCAAAGCGGACTGGTAAAACTCGATCCTAAGGACCCCGCCATTCATGGACGAGAACCTCGAGAAAAACCCTGGAAATTCAGACCAGCCGGCGCCTGAAGGCCCGCCGTCCTCTGCCAGCGAGCTGTGGAGACTGCTCAATGAGCCGGGCCACATGGCTGAGTCGGAAGAGATCAGCACTGCCGATGTGGATTCACAGGTGCGCGAACTTCAGGCGGCGGAAGCAGCTGAAATTCGCGAGATCGAGCGCCGCTCCCGTGAAGCCGAGCAGCGCCGCGCCGACCAGCAGGCCCGCGAGCAGAGCACACCCTCCGAGGTTGCACCGGTGGCCAAGGCTGATGAGCACTGGAGCCAGATCCGCCGCATCCTGGAAACGCCGGACGACGTTGATGTCGACTTCGACATGAGCCGGCAGTCCCGGGTTACCGCCAGCGAGGATGAAGGCGACCCGGCGATCCTGGCCTTCATGCGCGAGGAGACCCTGGTCATCCGCTGCCGCAAACACCCGACAGTGGATGCCAAGGCGCAGTGCCCGGAGTGCCAGGCCTATTACTGCGGTGAATGTCTGGTAGTGCGCAAGGGGCGGCTTCTGTGCCGCGACTGCGCCGATACGGTGTTTGTCCCCACAGAGGAAGAAGTGCTGTCGGCGGCAGAGCGCGGCGGCGAGCTGCCCGAAGAGCAGGTCATGCCGACGCAGGCCCCGGAGTTCCAGGTCGGCTCGGAGATTTTCGGACGCGAGGGCGCCCCGACAAACCCGCTTAAGCAGCTCCTGGCTCTGGTGGTTGATCTGGCTATCAGCCGCGGCTCGGTTTTCCTGCTGCTGTGGGTGCTCTCCAAGGTCTCCAGCCTGCCGAGCCAGATGTTCCATATCTTTGATGCCGGCGCTGATCCGCTCACCCTGGGGCTCTGGCTGAAGACCTTTATCCTTGGCATTCCGCTGGTCCCCTGGCTGGTGCTGTTCTTCTTCACGGACTTTGTTTATTACTTCCTCAGCCTTGGCTTTACGAACCGCTCGCCGGGCATGAGCGCGCTGGGCTGCCGCATTTCCACGGTTTGGGGTGATTTTGTGTCCTTCGGCGCTGTTGCCACCCGAACCCTGATTTTCCTGATCACGCTGGGATTCCCTGGCATCATCATGGCCTTCTTTATTCCACATTTCCGCGGCCTGCATGACATTCTTGCCGGCACGATTGTGGTGAACTATGCGGGCGTCAAACGGGTTGACGCTTACGAGACCATTCAAATCAAGCTATAATTGGCTTTCATCCGACGTTAGGGGAACTGCATGCCGTTCACACTCGCACTGTTGTTGCAGGCGGACGATCCCGGCAACCGCAATCTGCTGATCCTGGGCGTGGCCATTGTTGGCTGCCTGCTCGTGCTGGGCCTGCGGTTTTTCCGGGCCCTCTTTGAGGTCATCACGGCGCCTCAGGCCAGCCTTGGTCACCATGGCCGCAGTGACGGCTTCATGCATTCGCTGATGATCGTCCTGCTGGGCGGTCTGATCGGCACGCTGGTGGTCTTCCTGCAGCTCGACAAGATCAAGGACGGGCTGTCGGCCTTTGCCCAGTCCGTTTCAACGATGGTTGCTTCCGGCGCCACCAACAAGAACTACGCGGATGTTATCGGCTCGACGGCGCTGACGACCGTCAACCAGAATGTCGACAACTACGTCATCAACAACCTGATCCTGCTGCCGCTGTATTTCGTGGCAATGTGGATCCTGGTCAGTCTGCTGGCTTTCGCCTTCTCGAAGATGCTCGGCGGCCAGTCGACGATGCCCGGCATGGCCGGCGCGCTGGCCTATTCGTACTTCTTCATGGCGATCGGTACCTGCATGGCACTGACCACCCAGATCGGCATGCTGCCTTCCATGTTCGGCGCGGCGGCCGGGGCATCACCAGGGATGGACGTGGTAGCCATCATTGGCATGATCCTGAACCTCTTTGGCGTGATCCTGTTCCTGATGGGAATCAGCCAGGGCGGCGATCTGACCGTCGGTGCTACCGTCGGCGTGCTGGTCTTCATGCTGATCATCCTGGGCGGCGGCGAGTACTTCGGCTTCTATAAGGCCAAGGAAGCCTTTGACGGCTGGGTCGGCAAGCTGCAGAGTACGAATCCCGCAGTTGGCGGCAAGGGCACTTAGGCCCGCGAAAGACAATTGGCCGGCCAGCGTGGTCTATACTCTCTCTGGCCCCAGGGCCACGAGGAAGAGGAGGAGGCGAGGTGAGCCGGCAGATGCCAACACACCATGATTCGCGCCGCGCGGACGCTGTCCGCCGTGCCAGTGATGACAACAGCAATCCACTGCGTGCGCTGCTCGCGGCTGCACTGGTTGCGCTCAGCATCCTGCTTCTGGCGGCCGCTGACAGCACTGCGGTCAATGCCGATTCCAGTCAGGCAGAGAGCGTTGAGACCACTCAGCCGGCTGATAGCGACGCTGAAGCAATGGACGCCGACGCCGCTGAAACAGCGGTCGAAGAGTCCGAGGCCGATGCACTGCTGATTGAAGCCGCCGACCCCAGCGAGCGCAGCGACAGCACGTTGATGGCGGTGCTGGCCGGCGCAGACGCCGAGGCGGGCATGCCCGGGCGCGTGGGACTGAGCGAGCATGTAGACCCGCAGACCGGCGAGCATCCGGTCTATAAGCTGCGCCCGGTGCCCTTCAGCGATGCAGGCGCTCAGCTGGTGACCCTCGATGACCTGCTCAATCTGGCGCTGGAGAACAACTCAGCGCTGCAGAGCCAGGGCTACAACATCGAAAAGGGCCATTACAGCGTTGACCAGACCTACTATGCCTATGATCCCGAGTTGGCCGCCGGGCTGAGCTACAGCCGTCGCGCCGGGGGATCCCGCCTGATCGATGATGGGGCGGGCGGCACGATTCTGATCAACGGCACCACCAGCAACAGCATGAACGCCAACTTTGACTACACGCTTCCGCGAGAGAATGGCGACCGCTTTACCCTCGGCTACAACCTCAGCGGCAGCCGGACCAGTGGCGGAAGCAGCAGCGGATCCAACCAGGACAGCTTTTCCAGCGGCATTACGCTCGGCTTTAACCGGCCGCTGGGCCGCGGTGCGGGCAAGCACATCAACCGCATTCCGCGCTATGTGGCATCAAACAACCTGCAGCTCAGCTATGAGCAGCTTGACGATCAGACCCGTACGCTCAAGCGCAGCATTTTGGACAGCTATTACCAGGCAGTCACCGCGCGTCAGGCGATCGACGTGCGCCAGCGCAATCTGGAAACGGCGCTCAAGCAGCTTGAGCGGGCCGTCGAGCGCTATAAGGTCGGCCTTGGGATCCAGGCTGACGTGCTGCAGGCCGAGAACAACGTCCTTAACCAGCGCAGCACACTGCTCAGCGCTGAGAAGGGCTACCAGGACATCCTGGACACGCTGACCACCCTGGTCGGCCTGCCTCAGGAGTACACCCTGGCGGTCGATACAGGCGAGGCTCTGCTTGACCGCAATGCCGTGCTGCCCGACGACCTCTGGGATCTGGTACGCAACAACAGCTTCGAGCTCAAGAGCCTCAACACCCAGCTCGCCAATCAGCGTCTCCAGCGCGAGCAGCTCGAAGACCAGCTCAAGCCGGCGCTGGGCCTGTCGGTCAGCTATGGCCGCAGCGGCGACGAGGACTCCGTCGGCCCGGCCGTCAGCAGCCTGAGTAACGACAACCTGCAGCTGGGCCTCAACTGGCAGACCAAGAAGGGCGAGCGCAGCACCAAAGCCAGTCTGGCCCAGAACCAGCTGGACCTCGCCAGCCTTGAGCTGGACATGCAGCAGACAGAGCTTGAGCTTAAGGGCCGCGTACGCGAACGCCAGCGCGACCTGGAGACCAAGGCCGAGCAGATCGGCCTGGCTGAGAGCAACCTGGCGGTGACCCAGCAGGCCTACGAAATCGCGGTGGAACGCAACAACGTGGGTCTGGCGACTACCCTGGATGTAATCGAAGCGCAGGAAGACGTGCTGGCTGCCGAGCTGGCGCTGCTCAATGCGCGGGTGGCCTACCACCAGACCTACCGCGAGCTTCTCTTGCTCGCGGGCGTCATCTAGCCCCATCGGGAGAAAGGACTTAAGTGACTACGATCATCGAGTTCCGCGACATCACCAAGGTCTACAAGATGGGTGAGCACGAAGTTCGGGCGCTCAACGGCGTCAGCTTCAGCATCCTGGAAGGCGACATGGTGGCAATCATGGGCAGCTCCGGCTCCGGCAAGAGCACGGCCATGAACATCATGGGCTGTCTCGACCGCCCGACCAGCGGCGGTTATTACCTGGACGGCAAGGATGTATCCCGCCTGTCGGACGCCGAGCTGGCGCGGATCCGCAACCGCCAGATCGGCTTCGTGTTCCAGAGCTTCAACCTGCTGCCGCGCACCAGCGCGCTGGAGAACGTGGAGCTGCCGATGGTCTACAGCGGCCATATCCCAAACCGGCGCCAGCGCGCCACCCAGGCGCTGACCAAGGTCGGCCTGGGGGAGCGCGTGACCCACAAGCCCAACGAGCTTTCCGGCGGCCAGCAGCAGCGAGTGGCGATTGCCCGGGCGCTGGTAAATGAGCCGGCCATTATCCTGGCCGACGAGCCGACCGGTAACCTCGACAGCCGCTCAAGCGAAGAGATCATGGGGATTTTCCAGGAGCTCAACGACGGTGGCATCACACTGGTCATCGTGACCCACGAAGAAGATATCGCCCAGCACTGCAAGCGCATCATCCGCTTCCGCGACGGCCTGATCCTGGCCGATGAGAAGGTCCAGAACCGGGTGATCGCCTCGGCGCGTGTTGCTGCAGGCAAACCAGCCGAGCCCGCTGCGGCTCCGGCCTGATACTCCTGCCAGCCTGCTGAGCTTGGACTGTGCGTCTGCGACCTATAACCACCAGACCTGAACCAAAAGAAAGCCCCGGCCGTAGCCGGGGCTTTTTTGTTCGCATGTACAGCGGCCAGCGGCCGCAGGCGATTAGTGACCGCCTTCAGCAGGAGGGGTCGTCTCGCCACCCTCGGCCGGAGGAGCGCAAGGGTTCTCGCCGCCCTCAGCCGGAGGAGCACAAGGATTGGCACCACCCTCAGCCGGGGGCGCGCAGGGGTTCTCGCCGCCCTCGGCCGGAGGCGCACAAGGGTTGGCGGTGCCGCAGGGGTTGCAGGGGTTCGCCGGGGCGCAGGGGTTGGCCGCATCGCCAGCGGGCGCGCAGGGGTTGGCGGCGTCGCCAGCCGGAGCGCAGGGGTTGCTGGCGGCTTCGGTTCCACCGGCCGCGCTGCCGGTGTCGCCACCAGGCGTGCTCATGCTGGCGCCGGTATCACCGGCTCCAGTACCATCATCGGTCTTCGGACAACCCGCAACGATCATACAGATCAGGGCCATCACGAGGAGCGCATAGAGACGCATGTTGAGGACCTCCTCAGTTTCGTACACTAGGCTAGAGTGACCGGGGATGATAGCACCTATGTAGGCTGAGAGCAATCGCAAAGGCGACAAAGCTGGAAATTTAATGTACGGGCTATTGGCCATTCCATAACACCAATATTGCGACAGGTTTACAGGCGCATCGCCGGGCGGCGGAAGTCCTGCCAAACTGGTCGAACTGACGCCGATGCGAACCCGCTTGAGCATGGCACAGAACAATCCGCAGCGCCGCTCGATTGGCAGCAGGATCCTTCACCGCGTCACCTGGAAGGCGATGAAGAAGCGCATAAGGCCGCTGCCGATTCTGGCAGTGTTGAAACGCGCATGCCT
Source organism: uncultured Planctomycetales bacterium (assembly GCA_964512635.1). GTDB lineage: Bacteria > 4484-113 > 4484-113 > 4484-113 > JAFGCY01 > JADZFO01. Next base: position 70,686 of record CAZEJB010000010.1, read on the forward strand.
AAAGCTCCAGCCGCATTCCCGGCTCTGGCTGTGCCAGCGCTTAAGCGTGGTCCGGGGCCGACCGCGAACCTGGAACGGCTCCACCAAAACAGCGTGCTCAGGGAACTAGGCGCCGATCCAGCTGCGGGGATAGTCTTCGTCCTCTATGGTCAGCGCCTGCTTTGCTACCTTCAGCGGCCGCAGAGTATCGATCATCACCGCGTACTCATTCGTGGCCTGCGCCCCGCCCAGCCCTTCTATCGTGCCATAACGTCCCGGGTGCGGACCGTGGGGAATTCCGTCGGGGTGCAGTGTGATCGAGCCATACTCGATGCCCTTGCGGCTCATGAACTCGCTGGAGGCATAGAACAGCACCTCGTCGCTCATCACGTTGCTGTGGACATAGGGCGTGACGATGGCCTCGGGGTGGAAGTCGAAGGGACGCGGGCAGAAGCTGCACATGACAAAGCCATCGCCCTGGAAAGTCTGGTGGATCGGCGGCGGCTGATGGATCGCGCCGACAATCGGCTCAAAGTCATAGATGCTGAAGGCCCAGGGGTAGTAGAAGCCGTCCCAGCCGACGACATCACAGGGATGGTGATCAAGCACAACCTCGGTGTAGGCTGCAGGCTGCTTGATCACGATCCTGAACTCGCCCTTTTCGTCCCTGGCCTCGGTATAGGCCGGGAGGCGGATGTCGCGCTCGCTGAAAGGCGCGCCTTCAACCAGCTGGCCGCGTTCGTTGATATAGCGCTTGGGCCAGCGGATATAGCCGACGCTGTCAAAGACCAGCGCGCGGGCCGGCAGGCTGTCAAAGCGCCAGCGGTGCAGGATGCCGCGCGGGATGACCACATAGTCGCCCTGTTTGAAGGCCAGGTCGCCGAACTGGCTCTCCAACACCCCCGAGCCCTCGCTGACAAACACGACCTCGTCGCCACCCGCATTACGATAGAAGAAATCGTCGTTCTGAGTGACCACGGCAAAAAGCACCGAGACTTCGCCGTTGAAGAGCATCGGCGTACGGTCCAGCGCGATGCTGCCGCCGGACGCCAGCTTGCTAGTGCGCAGGTGGCGGTTGCGGATGGCGTGCGGCTGGTCTTCGGCCTCGAGCTTCCAGTCACGCAGATGGCGATAGGAAAGCATCGAACTGGGATGGTGGATGTGGTACAGCAGGCTGGCCGGGCCGGTGAAGCCCTTGTTGCCCATCAGCTGCTCGTAATACAGGCCGCCGGCGGGGTTGGGGTGGGCGATATGGCGCTTGCGCGGGATCGAGCCCAGTGCTTGATAGATCGGCATAGGCAGATTTTACTGCCAGCCGGGCGAACTGCTGCGAATCTCGGGCTGAGACCGAGGCTCATTTGGCAACTTTAAGACCACCTGTGACGGTTGCTGCGGCCGTTATGCCGGCTGCTCGATCTTCTGTGCGGCCGCTAATAGTACATATAAAGCCGCAGGTGGCTGGTGCTGTCGAACTGGCCTGACGGCACCTTCGCCAGCACGGCCGGCCGGCCGTTAACCTCGGCCATCGAGAGCTGATCCAGATCAACGCCTGTGTCGATCAGGCCATAGTCGGCCCAGGTCTTGCCATCAAGCTGCTCGTTCGCCCGCATGACCAGGGTCTGGTCGCTGCGGATGCAGGCGGTGTAGGGCACGCCAGTGATCAGCGCGGAAGCGGCGCGCTCGTAGGCCGCGCCGAGAACAAAGTAGTTGCCGTCCCAGGTCAGTCCAGCGTCATCCAGGGATACCGAAGACCAGAAGTCGGGACCGTAGCTGAAGCAGGTGCAGGCCCGCATTCCGGCCAGCTGAAGCAGCCCTGCGGGTGGTGGCGTATCCACGAAGGCGCCATCGAAGATGGGTGAGAAGCTCGAAAGATCCGGCCAGCTCAGGCCGCTGCTGTCGCTGGAGCGGCTGTAGCGCAGTTGCAGCGTGTTGGTGCTGGCATTCCTGCCCCAGAGTCCCACGGCGGGAAAGCCGTCGATGACCTTGAGGTCATAGGCGCGGGCCCAGCTATAGCCACTGTTTACCGAGTCGGTCAGGTTCCAGAGCGACCCCTGGGCATCCGTGGCGATGAAGTAGCGGGCGGATTGCTCTGCCTCCAGGGGCTCGTTGAAGAGCATAGCGGGGCGCGAATCAACCTCGATCAGTCCGACCAGTTCAGACCCTTCGCCCAGGACGCCAGGTATTGCGCTGGCGGGCGGCTGGGGCCAGCTGCTGCCGGCTGCATCGGCGCAGCGCAAATACCAGACTTCGCCATTGCTGCCGAAGTCGCGGGTGGCCGCGACCGCCGGGTTACCGGCAATGACGGCGCTGGACAGGCTGGTAAGCTCGACGTTGGCGTTAGGGTTGTTGAACACGGAGCGACGGGGATGCCAGGACTCGCAGTCCGGGTCCCCCGCCTGATACGACACGATGTCAAAGCTGAAATCCGCGCCCTCGTTGAGCCGTGCCGCGGCGAAAACGCAGGGACTGCCACCAAGCACCAGCAGCGAGCTTTGCGTGATCAGCAGAGGGCTCTCAGTGACCTGATAGGTGCGCCAGCTTGGCTCGCCGATGCCGCCCTCGTTGATCCGCACTTCACGCAGGATGGCGTCGTCCGTGCCGCCAACCACCAGCGCGACGAATACCTCGCCCGCCGGACCGATGAAAGGTGACAGATCCGCCAGCAGCAGGCCGCTTACCGGCGACTGGTACCAGTCCCAGCGGTCGCTTTCGAAGTTGGCGAGCCCCATGTAAAAGTTTCCCTCGGCCGGAGGACTTGCCCAGATGCTGTGAATCAGCGCCGGCCCGGGGTTCTGCGGCACCCAGAACTCATAGACAGCGTGGGCGTGGTCTTCAAGCCTGCCGCTGTTCGGGTTGTGATTCGGGAAGAAGTAGCGGCTGAGTCCAAGCGGGCCGGTCCTGAACTCGCCCTCCGCGAGGCAGTCAACCGCCTGCTTGCTGAGAAAAGCAGTGGCGGAGGTCGTACGGGGGGACGCTTGCAGCTCGTGGGGTGACTGCAGGCCAACAGGTGTGGCAAAGACCAGGCTGCCCGAGACACTCTGCGAAGTTGGGCTGGATGAGCAGCCACTGGCGAGCAGCAGCAGGGCCAGGATGGCGAGAATTGTGGACGTGCGGCGCATATGAAACCTCTTGCCGCAGCACTGCGGAATAAGGTCATCATAGCCTGTTTCCAGCTGTTGTCCTTTTGCAAGGGCCTTTGTCCGACGCGGCTCCTCCCGCCGCTGCGCTGCTAGCCGGCTGACACTATCTTGTTGCGCACGGTGCCCAGGCGCTCGATCTCGATCTCCACTGTGTCGCCCACGCCAAGCCAGCCGTCGACTCCGGTGCCGATCGGGCTGCCGTCCTCGAACTTCGTGCCGGTCTCCAGCAGGCAGCCGCGGCCGCAGGTGCCAGAGCCCAGCACGTCGCCAGGGTAGAGCATCACCCCCTGGCTGGCGCGTTCGATGAGCTGCGCGAAGCCGAAGTAGATGCTGGACCAGTTGTTCTCGCAGGTCACGCGACCGTTGACCGAGCAGCGCATCTTCAGGTCAAAGCCCTTGCCGGAGCGCCGGTCTTCCAGCTCGTCAGGGGTGACCAGGTAGGGGCCAATGCTGGTCGCGAAGTCCTTGCCCTTGGCCGGGCCGAGGTTCATCACCATCTCGGCCTTCTGAGCATCCCGCAGCGACCAGTCGTTCATCACGAAGTAGCCGGCGATATAGCTATCGGCATCCGCGGCGCTTATGTCACGCCCGGCCTTGCCGATCACACAACCGATCTCGACCTCATAATCCAGCCACTGGCCGGCCCTCGGGAAAGTTACGTCGCTGAAAGGCCCGCTGATCGCCTGGTGGTTGCTGAAGTAGAAGACCGGGAACTTGTACCAGTCCTCGATCATCTCCGCGCCGCGGCGCGCCCGGGCGTTCTTCACGTGCTCCTCAAAGCCGTAGCCGTCGCGAAAGGACGCCACCGGCAGCACGGGAGCTTCCAGCGTGACTTCAGATTCGCTGTGGCTCGGCACGCTCTCTCGGTTGCCGGCCAGCGCCATCTCCAGGTCCTCGCGCAGCCGGGTGAACTCGGCCAGGGTGCGGCTGCCGATGCGGCGGTCGGCCAGCGAGTCGTCGCTGCGGCTGGCCGAGGCCAGCACGATGTCGCTGACGTTATAGATCCGGCCCTCGAAGAGCATCCCGGCGTGAACCTGGTGGTCACCACTGACGCGGAAGTTGCAAAGACGCATGTATCCCCCTGTTGGTGGGGCGGGCCTCAGTGCCCGCCGGACTAGTGAACCCGTAAGATTGGAAGATGGCGGCCAGTGACGGCCGCCCCACTGTTCTACAAGTTTCCCCGCAGGGCCTGTTCGCGTTCGATGCTTTCGAAGAGCGCCTTGAAGTTGCCCTTGCCAAAGCCCTTGGCGCCGCGGCGCTGGATGATTTCATAGAACAGGGTCGGGCGGTCCTCCACTGGCTTGCTGAAGAGCTGCAGCAGATAGCCGTCCTCATCGCGGTCGACCAGGAGGTTAAGGCGCTTGACCTCGTCCATGGGCTCCTGGATCTCGCCGACGCGCTCGGGCACGTCTTCGTAGTACGTCTCCGGCACGCGCAGGAACTCCACGCCGTTGTCGCGCAGGGTGTCCACCGTGGACAGGATGTCCTTGGTCAGCAGGGCGATGTGCTGGACGCCGGGGCCGTGGTAGAAGTCGAGGTATTCCTCGATCTGGCTCTTCTTCTTGCCCGCCGCCGGTTCGTTGATCGGGAACTTGATTACATAGTTGCCGCTGCTCATCACGATGCTCATCAGCGCGCTGTACTCGGTGCTGATGTCCTTGTCGTCAAAGGTGATGTAGCGGTGGAAGCCCATCACGTTGCTGTAGAAGTCGGCCCAGAATTGCATCTTGCCCAGCTCGACATTGCCGACCATGTGGTCGATGCGGATGAGTCCGCAGCCGGCGCCGGCGATGTGCTTCTCCACGTAGCCCGGCAGGAATACACCGCTGTAGTCGCTGTGTCCGTTGCTTCCGGCCTGGCCCGCCACTGTTGCGCCGATGAAGCTGTGGATCGTGTCGCCATAGGTATGAATGCTGGCGCGGCGGACCTTGCCGAAGCTGTCCTCAATCCAGTGCGGCTCTTCAAAGGACACAGCTCCGCGGCGAACCGCCTCGCCCCAGCTGAAGTCGACGTCGTCGACCTCAAAGGCAATGTCACGCACACCGTCGCCATGCTTGACGAGGTGGGCGTTGATCTCGTGGTCCGGGCTCATCGGCGTGGTCAGAACCATGTGAATGTCGTTCTGCCGCATTACATAGCTGGTCAGCTCGCGGTTCTGGGTCTCCAGTCCGCGGTAGGCGAAGTAGTCGAAGCCAAAGGCCTTGTGGTAGTAATAGGCTGCCTGCTTTGCGTTGCCCACCCAGAATTCCACATGGTGAATGCGCTTGAGCTGCAGCGGGTTATCCATCGGCGTGCTGTCCATATGCTCCCTCTTCCGGCTGGCAGCCGGTAGTTCAATTGTACTGCCCAGTGGATGGATGAAATGCGACCAAATCTCAGGGGCAGCGGCCTTCGCAGTAGCGCCAGGCCCTGCGGCAGGCTAGAATTCTTCATCCTGCATTCAAGAGGGCTGACATGCCTGGACCCCTTCCCCTTCACAAGCGGCTGCGTCTGGCGCAGGCGCTGGTGCTGAGCACACTGCTGCTGCTGGCCTGCGGCTGCTTCGGCGGCGGCGCCGGCGCACCGGCTGATACCCAGCAGAAACCGGCAGAAGAGCAGGACGCCGCCGCGGCGAATCAGGGCCAGACCGCGCCGCGCAACACTTTGCGGGCAAGCATGCCCGCGTTGACGAAGATGTCGACGGGCAGCGAGTTTGAGTTTGTCCTGTCCGGCAGCTTCTCCGATCCGCTGCATCAGGCCAGCGCCAGGATCGTGTTTGACTCGCGGGTGGCCGAGCTGGTCTCAGCCAGCCGCGGCGATCTGATCCCTCAGAACGCGGTCTATCTCGCTCGCACTGACATGGCTCCAGGCAGCCTCGATATCCCCGCAGGAATCGCCGGGCTGGGCTATGACGCGGTGGTGCCCTTCGCCTTCACCCGGCTGCCGGAAGACCCGGCCAGCACCAGCAGCGAGGGCGAGCTACTGCGACTGCGTTTCCGCCTGCGCGGCCCGGCTCGCGCCGGTCAGCCGGCAGTGCGCCTGCTCAACGATCAGGAGTGGCTGCAGCTGCGTGACAGCGCCGGCCGGCGGCTGAGCTTCGACTTCGAAGCCCGCGAGGAGGCCCGCTGATGAGTACGCCTCTTCGCCGCAAGACACTGGATCTCTGCTTCGCCTTCATGGTTCTGGCCGCGCTGCTCGCGCCACTGTCGACGGCGCGCTCGATGCAGCCGCCGCCCGACGGCATGCTCCGCAGGATGGAGTCCGAAGGCAGCCTGAAGAATGCGCAGGACTTCGCCAGGAAGCTTGGCAACCACGAGCTGAAGATGCCCCGGCGCAGCGATGGCCGCGCCGCCAGCTTGTCCCCTCAGGACCTGGCTAGCGAAATCAGCACGCGCCTTGGAACGAGTCTCGCCGATCTTAGTGGTGGCCGCGCGGCCAGTTCAGTCGCATCACGTGAGCTTAAGGATGCCGAACTGGACCTGAACCACGACAGCCAGATCGATGAGCGCGACGTGCTGGCGCTCGGATTGCCAAGGCCCAAGGGGGCGGCGGCCTTTCCCAGCCTCGGGGTGGTGAAGACTTTTGCCCTGCTGATTGACTTTGAAGAATACGAGCACTGGTTCCCGCAGGATGAATTCCAGGAGAACCTGTTTGGACTTAGCGGCACCGGCGCCAGCGCCTATGGCAGCCTGCGCAAGTACTACAACCAGGCGTCTTATGACAAGCTGGATATCCAGGGCCAGGCCTATGGCTGGCACCGGGCAAGCAAGCCGCGCAGCTATTACCACCCGGACGACAATAACGGCTACGCCACTGATGGCGAGCGCCGCAACGAGGTGGTGGAGGAAGCGATCCTGGCCGCCGATGCCGCCGGCGAGGACTTCAGCCAGTACGATAACGATGGCGACGGCTATGTGGACTACTTCCTCGTCATCTGGGCCGGACCCAACGGCGGCTGGGCGACCTTCTGGTGGGGCTACTTCGGCGTCAGCCTGCCGGACGACTTTGTGATCGACGGCGTGCGCTTCAACACTTACAGCTGGCAGTGGGAGAACTACCACTACTTTGGAGAGACTCCGCCGGAACCTGAGCACTGGGATCCGTATGTGACGATCCACGAGACCGGCCATTCCCTCGGACTGCCGGATTACTACGACTACGACGGCAATGTCGGGCCTCCAGGCGGCTGCGGCGGCATGGACATGATGGACGGCAACTGGGGTGATCACAACTGCTTCAGCAAGTACTGGCTCGGCTGGCTGACTCCCACCATCGCCTTCAGCAACCTCAATGACCAGCCGCTGGGCGCAACTTCGCTGCATCCGGATGCCGTGCTGTTCATGCCGGGATTTGACCCGGTGGCGCCATGGCAGGAATACTTCATGGCCCAGAATCGCTCGCGCTTCGGACTGGACTTCAACTATCCCTCCGACGGTCTCGTCCTGTGGCACATCGACGCGCGGATAAATGAATATGGCGGCTTCCTCTACGACAACAGTTATGCCGAACATAAGCTGATCAAGCTGATGCAGGCCGACGGGCTGGAGGAAATCGAGAACGGCCAGGCCGGGGCGAATGCAGGCGACTTCTACAACAGTGGTGAAGAGCTCAGCGCGTCGAGCACGCCGAACTCGAACCGCTACAACAACACGGCGACCAATGCGCGCTGCCACGATATCAGTGCCGACGGCGAGAACATGACCGCGGACTTCACGCTCTTCACCAGCAACCCGCCCTCGGTGACGATCAACAACCCGCTGGCGGGCGGCAACGTGTCGAGCCTGCAGAACATCGCGGTCACCTGCACCGATGAAGGGCCGCTGGCGCGTATCGACTACATTGTCGACGGACAGGTTATTGCCCAGGACAGCTCAGGGTCCCTGACATCGAACACCACCTGGAACAGCCTGTGCGAGTTCAACGGCAGCTGCGAGCTGACCGTTCGCGCCTGGGACAGCGAGAATCAGTCCGGCAGTGCAACGATTACAGTTGACGTTGCCAACTTTGGACTGACTAACTTCACAGATGACTTTGAAACGAACATGCTGCGCTGGCGCAGCCTGAACTTCCCGGCGGAGCGCCGCGGCCAGTTCACTGCCTGGGACCAGCGTACAACTCCAGCCGAGGGCAACCCGCCGGTCAGCGGCAAGGAAGCCTTCGTCAACGCCAGCTCGGGAAACTGGTGCGGCGCCTATGACATGCTGCGCAGCCAGCGGCTCAACGCCAGCGCCTTTACGCGGCCGCTGCAGATCAGCTTCCGCTACCGCTGCCGCGGCGGTTTCAGCCTCGAGGCCACTGAAGACAACGGGGCGAGCTGGACAAAGCTGCTGGATATTCCGGCTTCCGGGGAGTGGACCAAGTATGGCGCCGTCCTGCCGCTGCAGGGCAAGGTTCTCTACCTGCGCTTCCGCTACCAGGGCGATGTGAATGTCAATGACTATGGCTGTCTGGGCGCCAACATCGACGACGTGCTCGTGCGCGAGGCGCCCAGCGATGCGCCGACCCTGCAGTTCACCAGCCACAGCAACGGTGATGCCGTCAACGGCCAGACGACCTTTGAGGTCTCGGGCATCGACGACGGGACGATCGACCGCGTCCGCTTCTTCGTCAACGACAGTCTGGCGGTAACCGACACAGGCGAGCCCTGGACCTATGACCGCGACACGATCTGGGACGACAACAATCCGGCAGTCAGGATCAAGGCAATCGCCGAGGATGACGACGAGCTGTTCAGCGAGCCGGCCGAAATCACGGTGGCATGGAAGAACCCGCGCACTTATCCGGCCAAGGACGGCTTCGAGGCCGATGGCTATGACGGCTGGAGTCTGAACAACGACGGCCTGCAGCCACAATGGACCAAGCTGACCGACTTCGGCCACAACTCGCCAAGCTGCCTGGCCCTGCTGCCGACCGGTAACTGGGAGCAGAGCAACTATGAGGGCCTCTGGTACAACGGCTATCCGGTTGAGGTCGGCCGCCGGGCGATCGACTTGTCCGGCGACGCCTGCATCCGGCCGGAGCTGAGCTTCTACCAGCAGTCCGACTGGCCCAGCGATGGATCGCTGACGATCTACTTCTATAACACTTGGTTCGGCTACCAGTGGCTGACGGACATGAACTTCGACGCTGCTGAATGGACGCAGCGCCGCTATGACCTCAGCCAGTTCAAGGGACAGAGCGGCGAGCTGGTCTTCTGGCACTGGGGCGGACAGCAGACTGACGGCAGCGGCTTCTGGCTCGACGACGTCCGCGTCGGCGAGCGCGCGCCGGCGATTGATGGCCTTAAGCCCAGCAGCGCCCTCATCGGCGAAGCCTGCAGCCTGGTCGGCAGCGGCTTTGGTCTGCAGCCCGGCATCAGCCTGCTGTGGTTCAGCGATAAGGACGGCCTGCAGGTGCCGGTCCCGCCGGAAAACATTGTTTCCTGGAGCGACACCAAAATCGTGCTTAACGTGCCCTTTGGCGTGACCAGTGGCCCCGTCGGAATCACGGTTGACGACCAGGCCAGCAACACCGCCGAGTTCCATCTGGGCAGCTCGCAGCTCGACCTGCGCGGCTTCGACCCGCAGACGGTTTACAAACCGGCGGACAGCGTGCCGCTCAGCTTCCTCTATCCCGTCGCACCGGAACTGATAGAGATCTATGTTGACGGCGTCAAGGCCGGCGAGTCCAACACTGCGCCCTTTGGAGATCTGTTGCTGCCGACGACCGGCCTGAGCAATGGCCAGCACGAGATCTATGCTGTGTCGACCCGCTTCGGCCAAAGTGCGGTCAGTTCGACGCGCAGCTTCCAGGTCTTTACCCTGCAGGGCGATGTAAACGGCGATGGCAGCGTCAACGAAGACGACGCCGAGGCGCTGCGGCCGCTGCTGGGCCTGACTCAGGCCAGCCCGGGCTTCAAGCCCTGGTTTGACCCGGATCTGGATGGGACGGTCAGCGAGGCAGACGTCAGTTACATCGGCTATCACTTTGGGGAAAGCCTCTAGGGCTGAACTCACTGCACCCTGATCGACGAAGACAAAAGGGCCGGTCCACAAGAGCGTGGGCCGGCCCTTTCCCGTGTGCTTGGTTTACGCTTGCAGCACGGCGACGTGTTGCGGCATGGATTGTCAGCTGCACCTTGGCGACGCATTGTTCGGCATCAGGAGTGAGTGGCCGGAGCTTGAGATCAGGGTTCAGGTCAGGTGCTGGTGCTAGTATTTCCTATGACCACGCGTGTCCTGTATATAGCCATCGGACTGCTTGCAATCCTGATTGGCCTCTGCGCCTGCGGTGCGGACTCCACACCCGGCTCGCTTCCCGGCAAGGCCGAGGGGGAGAAGAACAGTGCTCCGCCGCAATACCGCTTTGCTGTCCGCATGCGGCCGCAGACGCCGGTTGAGCCGGATTTCCGCAGCGTGTCGATGCTGCTGCCGGCGGGGCTGCCCCAGCGTTTGCCCGGCAGTCGCAGCGCGTCGGCCAGCGGCGATGTGGTCTATGTGGAGGCCAGCGCCTATGAACAGACCCTGGACAACAACCGGGTCGAGCTCAAGGGTGACTATCTGGTGCTGCGCCCGATCTATCACGACTCCTTTTATGACAATATTGCCGAGGTCGCCTATGCCACCTACCGGGTGGACCTGCAGGGCTACAGCGGCGATCCCACGATTGGCTTTGAGTGGGCTGAGAACGGTGGCCCGCATATCGAGGGCAAGTACTGGGTCGGCCTGAGCAACTGGCAGGCCGGTCGCTGGGACTGGTTCAATGGGCCGCGGGACAACGTGCTGACCCTCGGTGACCTCGCACCTTACCAGGACGGCTTTGGTGAGACCCTGGTGATGATTGCCACGACCGGACGTGAGAACGTTCTGGTGCTGCGCCGCATGGGCGTCGGTTTGCCGGAGCAGCGCGGGACAGGCTATGTCCCGGACTTTGAGAACGCGCCACCGGTCACTCCGCCGCTCTTTGATGCGCCGCGACCCGGCAGTGTCGACCTCAGCGTCGACTGCGCCCCGATCGCAGACCAGGGCACCTGGGGCAGCTGCACGGCCTTTGCGGTTGGCAACGGTGCCTATAACTACGAACTCAATTTCCTCTATGGCAACCTTGGCTGGGATCTGACCGACACGGCTATGCAGGTCAGCCCGAAGTTCCTGTATGTCGAATCGGGCTTCTGGCAGGGCTTCCCCCCCAGCGGCGACTATGGCCGCTATACCGACCTCGTCGCCTATGGTCTCAGCCAGCACGGCGTTGCCAGCGAGGCCAACGCCCCCTATGACCTGATCTACGACAACGACTGGAGTGCTGAGGCGCTGGCGGACGCTGCCCTGCTCAAGTCGGACGGCTATTTCTATGTACCCTGCAGCAGCGCCTCGGGCCTGGCCTCGGTCAAGCATGTGCTGGCCAACCTGCGTCATCCGGTCTTCCTCAGCACGCAGCTGGACTATGGCTTCCTGGATTACCAGCCGGGCGATGTCTGGCATTATCAGGGTCCGAGTATTGGCGGTCACGCGATGCTGATCGTCGGCTACGACGACAATAAGCAGGCCTTCAAGGTGCGCAATTCCTGGAGCGAGGATTGGGGTGACGCTGGTTATCTATGGATGTCCTACGACTCCTTCAGCAACCCCAACAACTACTACGTCGAATGCGGCTTCATGACCGACAGCTATAACCCGCAGGTAGTGCAGCGCTTCCTCGGTGAAGTCACGGCGCTGCCCCCGCCGCAGACTGTGCGGGCAACGGATGGTACCGGCAGCACGGTGGAGCTGAGCTGGGAGGCCGCCCCCGGCGCCAGCGCCTACAAGATCTATCGAGACAGCCTGCTGGCCGAGATTGACACAGTCGGCGAGGTGACAAGCTGGGTCGACATCAATGTTGATGATGAGTTTGCGCATGCCTACTGGGTGGTGGCAACCGATGGCGTTCTGGAGAGCGTACTGAGCAACGTCGACATCGGCTTTACCGCCAAGGCCCCCAGTGTTGAAGGAGTATCTCCGGAGGGCGGGTCAGAAGGCCAGGTTGTGCACTTCGTTCCAGAGGCCTATGGCACAGCCGGAGCAAGCTTTGCCTGGGACTTCGGCGGCGGCGCGATACCCAACACCTCCAGCCTGTCGGTCCCCGAAGTCGCACTGGGCAATGAAGGCACTTACGAGTGCTCGCTGACGGTTAGCGGCCCGGCGGGCAGCGACAGCTTCGATTTCACCCTGGAAGTCAAGCCCAACGACCCGCCGGTTTACAACCCCCTGCCGATAAACCCCAGCAGCGGTGTCAGCAGTCTGCAGGTTGACTTCGACGCTTCAAATGCAAAGGACTGGGACGGCTTTATCGTCCTGTATGAGTGGGACTTCGAAGGCGATGGAGTCTACGACTTCGTCAGCACCATGCCGAGCGCCCAGCACACTTACGGGATTGGCGTGTTTGAACCGGTCGCACGGCTGATGGACGACGGCGGGCTTTACTGTGTGAAGGATCTCGGCACGGTGACGGTAACGGAGACGGAGCCGGACGATCCGCCGACCGCCGACTTTTTCCTGAATCTGCACGGCAAAACCCAGCCGCCGCTGCTGGTCGACTTCACGGCTGCGGCAAACGACGACCACGGGATCACTTTTTACGAGTGGGATCTGGACGGCGACAACATTTACGAGCTTTCAGGCGCTAACCTGACCAACCCAAGCTATACCTACACGGAGCATGGAACCTATAACATCACCCTGCGGGTAACGGATATCAGCAATCAGCAGGATACTGACAGCAGTTCAATCACTGTGGGTATTGGCGAGACTATCCCCGGCTGGGACCTTCATATGGTCAAGTGGTTCTACAACCAGGCGGTCGCCAGCTGCAGCGCGGCGGTTGTCAACGGCAAGCCCGCCATCGCCCTGACCACGGACCACCAGGGGCTTTGGCTTTACAGCGGCACCACAGCGATTCCAGCCAGCCTGGACGACTGGAGCGGGCAGCAGCTTGAGGCAGACTGGACTGTCGGGACTGGGGTGCCAGCTCGCCTGATTGAGAGCGCCGCCCAGCCTGGAATCGGTTTCTACAGCACGACCCAAAGCAAACTGGCCTACAAGCGCTTTGACGGCTCAAGCTGGGTTCTCAGCAACCCGATCCTGCCCGGGGCGCACTTCCCGCAGGCCATGGGCCTGGCGCTGATTGGTGGTAAGCCGGCAATGGTCTGCTCGACCAGCAACGTAGTCGATACCGAGAGCATCTTCTACCTGCGCGCCGCTACTGACGTCCCGTCGGCGAACAGCGACTGGACGCCGCAGCTGACTTATGCCCAGGAGGCGCTGGAGGTCCGCGCCATCAGCCTGGCGGAGATCGGTGGCAAGCCCGCTTACTATGCCCAGGGCCGCATTATCGGCGTGAACCTTGGGCAGCAATATTACGGCCGCTCGAGCGTCGCCGAGCCTGCGATGCTCAGTGACTGGAGCCTGCACCAGCCAGCCAGTATCGAGGTGCCGGCCTATGTCAGCGACCTCATCAGCCTTGGTGGCCGCCCGCTGGCCTTCCACCCTGCCAATAGTGGCCAGGCCGAGGCGCGGGTGCTGTGGGCTGATGTTGCCGAGCCGGCACAGGAAAGCGACTGGACCGGCATGCTGACTGGCAGCAACGATCAGGATATAACCCAGGCCAGCCTGTGCAGTGTGGCTGGCGTGCCCTACTGCCTCTATAAGCCGGGGCAGTATGCGACCCGCAGCCTTTATCTGGCCAAGGCCGACGACAACAACCCCCAGGCCGACAGCGACTGGAGCAGCGAGGAGCTTTGGAACACGCAGGCCTGCAGCGTCGAGATGCTTGATCTGGCCGGAAAGCCCGCGTTGATCTTCATGGACTCAGGCACTGGCATGCTGTACTTTGCCTACCCATCGAACTAGTACGGAGCCGGCTGACTTAAGTCTCCGCAGTCAGCTGACGGCAGGCCAGCAGCGAGGCGCCTAGTTATAAGCAAGCAGGCGGTAGGGTTCGTCATGGATTACATAGAGTGTGCCATCGGCTCCAATGGCGGCTGGCATGCTGCGGTCAGTTCCGGTTTCAAAGTGGTTCTGCAGCGACCATTTCTCGTTTTTGTTGGGTTTGATGCAGAAGATCCAGCCCTGCTTGTGGCCAAAGAAGATGTTGCCGTCGGCGCCAACCAGCGGGTACTCGGGTTCATAGAGCAGATCCAGGCTGCGGAATGACCAGCCCAGGGTGCCATCGTCCAGAACCGCGCGCAGATACTTGTCCTCAGCCGGGAAGTACATCTGGTCCTGGCTGACATACTTACCCAGCGCAAAAGGCCCATCCTCGATAGGGTCGTAATCCATCAGCAGTACCCAGCCCTCACTGCCATCGGGGTTCACGCAGTATGCCCGGCGATTTCCGCCGACAAAATAGATTCGGCCGTCGTCGCCAACCATTGGTGGGTTAATGCTCTCTCCACCCTGGTACTCCCAGCGGAACTCACCATCGGCCGTGAAGGAGACCAGGTTGGCCGAGGATGTGAATTGCTCCTTCGCCAAAACATAGATGTTGCCCTGATTGTCCACCGATGCATCGCTGCAGATTGGATATCCCACCGGGGTGTTCCAGGCCACACTGCCGTCCTCTGGATTAAGGGCAATCAGCTCATTGCTGCCGCTGAAGACCAGCGGCTCGCCCAGGATAGTAAAGCCTCGAAAACCCTTGTTATCTGGATCGTGATAATCCCAGACAAAGCTCTTGTCAGGGTTGATGCAGCGCAGATAAGTCTCGCTGTCTTCTTCCTTGTAAAAACCGATGAAGACCCGGCCTCCCGGCCCAACACGCGGGAAACTGAGGTAAGGGGCTGGTTCATAAGTCCAGAGCTGCGAGCCGTCCTGGGGGTTGATCGCATAAAGGACATCAGTGCTTTCTGTCACATAGATCGTGCCGTCATTACCGATTGCCAATGAGCGCAGGAGCTGATGCGTAAAACTGTAAAACCAGCTGGTGTCAGCGGGCTGGGCTGAAGGGCCATTTGCCTCCCCGCGGCGCGTATTGCGCAGATTACCGCCGGTGCGCCACCAGGGGCTGTGCTCCATGACCTCCAGCGGGCTGTCAGGGCTCCAGCTGCTGGATGCGCCTTCGTTATCGGTCAGGGTGACCACCGGGCTGTACTGTCCGCCCATCATGTAGGTAAAGCTGGCGCTGACAGCCGCACCGGCATCCACCTTGAGCCCGCTGCCGTACCAGTCAAAGCTGTAGTCTTCAATGCTGCCGTCCACGTCCACCGAGGCCGAGGCATCCAGCGTGACTTCCTGAGGTGCACGTGCGGGCAAGGCGCTGGCGATGGAGATCTGGATGACCGGCGGGGCGTTGTCTCCGAAGCGCAGCCACTGCAGGCTGGCAGGTGTGCTGCCGCGCAGCATGACCAGCAGGAAGAGCCGGCCGTCAGTGTCGTCCAGGTAGGGATCCAGGGCCGGGAGCTCCGGGAGGCTGCTGTCGCTGGCGCTGTAAAGCTCCCAGCGGCCGCTGTCCCAGTTGGCCAGCCCCAGGACCAGGTCCTCAGCCGCGGGGGCAGTTCCGTTCCAGCTTAAATGCAGCTGCGCGGGGCTCAGGTCTGGGGCCAGGCTGAGCTGAAAGATCGCATAGGCGCCGCCGCCAAGGACGGCGCTGCCGGCCGGACTGAAAACAAGCTGTGTGTCATCGAGGCTGACCCTGCTGCTGGCGAGGCCGGCTTCATACCAGTCGGCGCGGGCCACGCGACCGCCCGCAGCGGCTGAGCTGTGGCGCGAGAGCAGATCGAGAGACGGCAGCCCGCCGGCGACGATGTTTCCGTTGTCCGGCAACTGGCGCAGTGACGCATCACTGCAGGCGCTGAGCACGCAGCACAGAACTGAAAGCAGAATGCAGACCTGATATGCCGAGCGGGATATGCTGCCGGACCACAAGGGAAACATGGATCTCTCCAGAACGCAGGCTGGTGCAAGTTTAGACCAGGGCGGGAGATTGAGCACACGGAGGAGGGGGCAGGCAGTGAAGTGAAGCTAATTCGCGCGTGGGAGGATTCGAACCCCCGGCCTTCTGATCCGTAGTCAGATGCTCTATCCACTGAGCTACACGCGCGCGTGCGGAGGGGAAGTGTACCCTTGCCCGCGCCCGGTGTCAAGAAAAGGCTGTAATCCGGGCTGCAGCCGCGGTCTGGCGGGCTGGCGGCTTTTTAGGGCCTGGCAGTCTAGGTGGTGCCCTTCAGGCGCTTCTTACGCTCCTCGGACTTCTCAAACTCCTCGCCACGCGACTGCGGCGCCGGACCGGCATGCGCGACGGTCAGGCTGACGCAGACTACGTCAGCAGGTCCCGTCTTGGGCTCCTGGCCGTCAATTGGCGGCGCCGGGTCGATGAACTCCGCCAGCAGCATTACCTGGCTGCCGTCCTTGTTCTCGAAAACCCACTTCGGCGCGGGCTCCTCCTCTTTCGGCGCACCGAGGGCGTTGTCAAACTGCTGGCGCGTAGCGCCAAGCGTCACGCCCGGCATTACCTCAGGCACAAAGGGCGGCATCTCAGGATGATCAGAGGCGGGGTTGTAGTGCGCGTAGACCCGCACAAGCTGGCCGTCCAGATAAGACATGGAGAGGTGGGTGTCCCGGGGCCCCGGCGCGGTGGTCTCGGCGCGCGAGAATTCCGGGCGGTAGTACTCATCTATGTTGCGCTTGGCCTGGCGCTCCACGGTTCCGTCAGGGTTACCCAGCGTCGCCCTGGCTGTTTCCGGTGACTGGCCGAAGCTGATGCCAAGGCCCAACTGGCTGGTGCTGATCGCATCATACTTGTCCTGGGCACCGCCATCCTTGTTGCAGCCGCACAGCATCGCAGCCAGCGCCAGAGCCAGCGCGGCGGAGCCGCTGAGCAATTGAGACCTTGTCTTGCCGGACTTAATCATGCAATCAGAATAGCAAAGCGCGGCCTTTGCTAAAATTCGCGCGTCCGAAATCTCCACCCCTGAGGTAATCCCGACATGAGTCGCATAGCCATTATTGGCGGCGCGGGTCGCGTGGGCGTCAGTTTCGCCTTCCACCTGCTGACCATGAACATCGCCCGTGAGCTGGTGCTCGTCGACATCCTTGACGACCCCGTACAGGGTGAGCGTCTTGACCTGCTCCACAGCACCAGCAGCCTGTGCCATACCCGGGTCTTCGCCGGCACGGATGAGTCGCTGCTGGAAGGCGCCGATGTCATCGTTGTTCCTGCCGGTGCGCGCCGTCGCGCCGACCAGACCCGCCTGGACCTGATCCGCACCAACTTCGGGATCATCGACCAGTGGATGGAGAAGATCAATCGCGTCAACAAGACCGCCATCATCCTGGTGGTCGTGAACCCGGTTGACGTGCTGGCTTACCGCGCCTTCATGGTCGGCGGCCAGGATCGCAAGCGCATTTTCGGCCTTGGCAACGTGATGGACACCGTGCGCCTGAAGAGCAACCTGGGCGAGCGCTTCGGCTGGGACCCCCGCCACGTCAACGCCTACCTGCTGGGCGAGCACGGCGATGCGATGGTGCCCGTCTGGAGCCAGGCCAACTATGCCGGCCTGCGCCTGAAGGACATGCCGGACCTCGACTGGAACGCCTGCGAGGAAGTGATGGCCGAGACCAAGAAGGCCGGCGCCGAAGTGATCCGCCTGAAGGGCGGCGCGGGCTGGGCCGTCGGCGTGGCGATCAGCGAGGTTGTGCGCAGCATCATCCTTGATGAAAAGCGCGTGCTCTGCGTCAGCTCGGTACCCGACGGCGCCTACGGCATTGACGGCGGCGTGGCAGTCAACCTGCCGACCATCATCGGCAAGAACGGCATCGAGGGCTATGTGAACGTCAAGCTCAGCGATGAGGAAATGGCCGGCCTGCAGAATGCTGCCGACGTGCTGAAGAAAACCTACGCCGAGATCAGCTAGTCTTGAATCCAGGCAGCGCGGCCATAGGTCCGCCTGCAAAGGGGGATGGGACACGGTTCCCGTCCCCCTTTTGCTTTTCTTCTGATTGTCCCGAATCAACGGCTACCAGCCATCCACTTCCCGGGAGAGCGCCTGCGCTGCTGCTGCGCGGCATGTCCCCCAATGTCCATATACGCGGCGCGGCAATATGGCTATCCTTCCGCCGCCCTGAGCAGCGCCGGCGCTTCACTCCCCCGAAGCGCGGCGCCGCCGGGGCAGGGACCCGTGTCCCGGCCACCCTCAGCCGCCGGCCCGTAGAGGCCGCGCCCCTTGCCTTTGTTTGGGCAAGCAGGAATGGATAAAAGGAGACGAAGATGTTTGCCACTGTCTTTTCGCGCGGCAGTAGCCTTCCTGGACTGCTGCTGTTGTTGCTGACTCTCTGCACGCTGCTTGGCAGCTGCGGCGGAGCGGCCTCGAGCCTTGGCTCCGGGTTTGATAACCTCGCCTTCTGGGAAGGGCTCGACCTGCAGGTTGATCCTGCCAGCTTTGAGCTGGGCGGGAGTGGACGGGTTGTTCTGGGAACTGCAAGCGAGCAGTCTGACGGCAGCGTGTTGCTGCCGATCCTGGGCCAGGACCTGCAGGGCCTGAAGTCGCTGTACTGTGCTGTTGCCTGGGACGGCGCGCGCTATGCCGCAGTGCAGTTCACGCCGGCCGAGGCATTCAACACTGACGGCGCCGGCCTGAGCATGGCTATGCTGGATCAGCCCGGCTCCGCCGAGATCGGCATGGTGCTGAAGAACCCGCAGCAGGCCGCGGGTCTCAGCGGCGACCGGCAGCTTGGCCTGCTGAAGCTGCAGCCACTTGGCGCGACCAGCGCGGTGCGCCACAGTTCACTGCCGGCCGTCCAGCGCCAGGGCTCGCAGGCCCCCAGCGGCCCCGCGGCGGCGGTTGAGCTTAAGTACGCCGGCCAGCAGCTGCGCTGGTACTACAGCAACCCCGGCGACTACAACCAGGACGGACGGGTGGCAGTCAGTGACCTGACCCAGATCGGCCTGCACTTTGGCGCGACCGGCCCCTGGGGTATTGAAGAGGCCCTGTCGGTTGTCGACGGCAACAGCGACGGCAAGATCACAGTGGCGGATCTGACTGTGATCGGGCTGAACTATGGCCGGCGCGTCGGGGCGTACCGGATCTATGGCAGCGCAGCCGCGGCGGACTACCCCGACGGCAGCGGAGCGCAGCTGTATGCCGAGCTCAGCCTGGAAGACGCCAGCCGCAAGGTCAACGAGCGCGTCAGCTTTATGCATGAGATGGATGCCAGCGGGATGCTGCTGTGGGTCCTGCCGGCGGACGGAGATTCCACCGGTACGCCGAGCAATGTGGTGAATGGGTCGGGCTCCAACATCGCGCCGACAGTGACGCTGAGCAGTGATTACGACGGCGCGCCGGCACCGGTGACGGTCAACCTGACGGCGAGCGCCAGCGACCTGGACGGCGACATCGTCAAGTATGAGTTTGACCTCGACGGCGTCGGCAATCTGGAGGTGGACAACGGCCTCGACAACACGGCGCAGATCTCGGCCTCTATGCCGGGAAGCTATAAGACGCGGGTGAGGGTCACGGATAACGAGGGGGCCACGGCAATCGTGACCCTGTTCACCGAGGTTCAGAGCGACGCGCCGAATGCTGACCCGACCGTCAACCTGCAAAGCGACATCAGCACCGGGCCGGCGCCACTGGCGGTGCACCTCAGCGCATTCGCCTCAGACAGCGACGGCAGCGTAGTGAACTATGCCTTCAACTGTGACGGCCAGGCCGGCGATGAATACAGCGGCCCGCTGAGCGGCTTCGACTGGACCTTTACTGACGCGGGCCTGCATGTCGTCTGGGTGACCGTCACCGACGACCGCGGAGCAACGGCCATGGACAGCGTCGACGTTCAGGTCGGCGAGCCGCTGGGTCTGCCGCCCTTTGTCTTCTGCGATGCGAGTCCATCCTTCGGATACGCCCCGCTGACTGTTGAGTTCGATGCCAGCTCCAGCATGGACCTGGACGGCACCCTGGTGCAGTTCCAGTTCGACTTCACCAACGACGGCGTTATAGATAAGTTCGGCGCGTCGCCGACAACCAGCTTTGTCTATGCGCAAAACGGCCTGTACACGGCGAAGGTCATCGGCATTGATAACGACGGCAACTTCAACTTTACGCTGAAGGAGATCCAGGTCGGGCTGCAATAACCGCCCACTACCGTGGCTTTAAGCAGATACAGGACAGGGCCCGGCGCAAGCAGGGCCCTGTCTGTTTGTAGCTGAATTGGTACGCCGGCGGAGCCTAGCGGCGGCCGCGCAGCAGGAGAGCGATCAGCAGTCCGATCGGTCCCAGCAGCAGGCCAAGGACCATGCCAAGGACGCCGCTGAGCAGATAGCCGATGATCGCGCAGATGATGTTCAGGCCGCCGACGTAGGGCCAGTAGCCATAGCCGGCCAGCAGCATCAGAGGTAGTGTTGTGAGTTCCATAGCGTTTTACTCCTTGATAATCCGGCGAGCCGTTTCGGCCAGCCAGGTACCCGCCCAGAGCCCGCGCCCTGGACGGGGCTGATTGCTTGTTCTAGCGGCCCTTGCCGCCGCCGCCCTTGCCGCCCTTGCCTGCGCTGGCTGACTGCGACTGGGCACGCCCGGATGCCGACTGGTTCTTGGTCCTGGCCTGGGCCGCGTTGCCGGCCACTTCTGGCGGGCGGGTTCCGGGGGCCGCGCCAGCGCCCGGTGCTGCGCTGGCAACCTGGGTCATCAGGCCTGGGGCGGGCGCACTGCGGCGGCCTTTGATGCTGGTGGGGTCAGTGCCGGCGCCCTTCTTCTTCTTGGCGCCCTTCTTGGGTCCTTTAGTATCAGGCATTTTTTGCCTCCTGGATGATTGGTGTTGCGCCGCGAAAGGTCAGCCCTGGGGCTGGACTGTTCGGTTCTTCAGGCGGGGTCCTTTGAGCATTAGCCCCAGGCACATGTCTGTACGGTGGGGATGGTCACGAGTTCTGCCGTCAGGCGCGTGGTTCGCAGCCTGACTCTGAGTAGTCGTAAGCGCTGCCGGGTGAGCTGTGACCAGCGCGTCTGTTACAGCAGACGACAACTTGTCAGCGGGTGATCATCTGTTTGATCACAAAGATACTATAACACATGTTTAGGAATCCGCATACTGGTCTGGTTGTGCGGGACCTTTCCCTGAACAGCAGTTAGGGATGCGGAACTTCCATGAACCTGCCGCTGGCGCTTGTAAGCACCCGGCCCGCGGGGTCGCTGAACAGCCGGCACTCCGCGCGGGCCTCCCACAATTTGCCGCTGTGGCTGACGGTCTCGGCGCTGAAGAGCAGCTCACGGTCCAGCGGGACGGCCGCCTTGAAGCGGGTGGTCAGCTCGACCGTCACCACGAAGGCGCGTTCAATCCGGAAGAAGAGGTTGCTCATCAGGTCGTCCATGATGGTGGCCTGAATGCCGCCGTGCATCACGTTCTCCCAGCCCTGCCAGTGCGCAGTGGGAACAACGCGCGTGCAGAGCCGCTGGCCCTCACGGTAGAAACTGAGCTGCAGGCCCAGTGGGTTGCGGCTGCCGCAGGCAAAGCAGAAGTCGTTGTCGACGAAGGGGGCGGAGTTGCTCACGGGGGGATTGTATGTCGCGCGTCAACCTGACAGGATCTTGTCGGGTGTCGGTTTTCGGAAGTCGGAAGTCGGAAGTCGGAATAGATCCATTGCAGCATCAAGAAACTAAGCACGAGCGAGAGGAAGCCATTTCTGGATGGATGAAGCTGGCTGATCCCGACCTACGACTTAAGACATTCGACAACTGCGGGACTGCCTGCCAGACTGTGCGCCTACAATGCCCGTGTGCAGGCAGCGCTGTCCCGCAATCTGAAGCTCTATCCCTGGTTCCTGGCTTTCACCTACGAGAGCTTCTCGCACGCGGTCTGGTATCTCTACCTCTACAGCTATAAAGGCCTCAGCCTGCAAGAAATGGCCTGGCTGGTTCTGCTGGGGGATGGGGTGATCGCCATCAGCGAGGTGCCGACCGGCTGGCTGGCCGACCGGCTGGGGCGCCGGCGTTCGCTGATCACCGGAATCCTGCTGCAGATCGCGTCCTTTCTGCTGTTCATCTATGGCGACAGCTTCTGGCAGTTCTGGCTGGCGATGGCGGTCTGCGGCCTTGGAGATACTTTCCGCTCAGGCGCGGACCGCGCGCTGGTTTATGACTCAGCCCTGGCGCTGGACCAGAGCGCGCGTTATCGCAGCCTGGTCGGCCACGGCACGATGGTGGCTGTGCTGGTCGGCGTTGTGGCCGGGATCAGCGGCGGCTATCTGGCCAGCCGGGTCCACTGGCATGTGCCCTTCTGGTGCGATATCGGACTTTCGTTGCTGGGCCTGCTTGCCGTGCTGCGGATGACGGAGGCGCCGATGTCCGGAGCCGACCCGGATGAGGAAGGCCCCGACGACCACCGGGCAGACACCGAGGGCAGCCAGGCTGCAGCGCAGTCGCCGCCGCGCCAGGCAGCCACAAGCCTGCGGCCGCGCGGCTTTCTGCTGGTCCTGCCTGTACTCATCCTGGCCATGATCTTCTCCATCACGCCGGAACTGTCGCATTTCCTGCTGCCCGCGGAGCTTGAGGAAGCGCTGAAGCTCAGCCCGGAGCTGCTGGCCTGGCTCTATGCCGGCTTTGAGCTGCTTGAAGCGTTGGGCGCCAAGATCGGCGGCAGCCCGCGCTGGCACAGCCTGCGTACTCTGGGCAGCGCCGCGCTGCTGATGGCCCTGCTGCTGGCGCTGAGCGCAACACGCGAACTGGGCGGCCTTGGCTGGCTGATCATCTATCTCGCGGCGCGCGCTGGTATCGACTTCCTGTATGGCCTCGCCGAGCCGCTGTTTTCCGAGGAACTCAACCGGCGGGTGGCCTCAAACATGCGTGCCACCGCGCTGTCCTGGCTTAGCGCCGTGCGCCTCGTGGTACCGCTGGCACTGCTGCCACTGGCAGCGAAGTTGCAGCCGGGGCTGGGCTATCCGGGCGTCTATCTTGGCTTTGCCGCCCTGGCGCTGCTGCTAAGCGTGCCCGCAGCCATGTGGCTGCTGCGGCAGGGCAAGAGACGGCAGGTGACTGGCCAGGGGCGCACATAGTGCACGCAGCCGTAACTGGGGATTAGCGAGAGGGCCGGGCGCAAGCAGTGTGCGCCTTGCAGTCTAGCTTTCGGCGGCTTTGTCAGCCGCGTCGGCCTCGGCTTTCTGCTGCAGCATCATCATCAGGCGCGGGAAGTCGCGCTCAAAGTCCATGAAGAGGTAGTGCCAGCGCAGCTCGTCGCTGGAGTCGTCGGGATCGGCCTCGCGGTGCAGATCGGCCACCAGCTCCTTGACCACTTCCTCCGGGCTGTAGGCCGCGATGCGCTGCATGAAGAGGTCGGTCAGGAAAATTGGGCGCGTCGAATGCATGGCCTTGACCAGAAGTTCTTCTGGCATCTTGGCCGCGAACTCAAAGCGTTCGTCGTCCCAAAAGCTGAAAAAATCCATTTCGACCCCCGGATTATACCTTAACTGGCAATCCCGCTTAGTCACAGACCAGCGGCGGGGCGGCTTGTTCCATCCGGGGCGAATGTGCTCAGGGCCGGCTGGCTTGTTCGGGCAGCTCGGGCCAGGACTTCAGACTGTCCAGCAGCGCCGCCCCCAGCCGCCGCGCGCCTTCCTCGGTGAAGTGCATAACGTCCCGGAAGCAGCCTGCGTCCATTCCGATACTGGCGGGGTCAAGCCAGTCGAGCAGAAGCGCATCATGCCGGGCGCACTGCCGCGCCAGGTAGTCCCGCACCATCTCGTGCACCCTCTCAGCGCCTAGTTCGCGCTCGCGCTCGACGAGCCGCGGATGCTCAGGCACGATACAAAGGCAGACCCGTGTGCCGGCGGCGGAGCATTCCGCCAGCAGGGTCTCGAACCATGCCGCCCGGCGCTCGCCGATGCGGTCATAGTCGCTCAGCAGCAGGCCGGTGCGTGGGTAGTTCCGCAGCTGGCGCTCCAACAGCCCGCCGCCGCCGGCCCCGTCGCTGTCCAGCCAGTGCAGCACGCCATCGGCGCGGTAGTCGAACTTGGCGCTGTAGCCCTCGCGTTTGCGGCGGGCGCGCTTCTGCAGGTAGCGCAGGGTGTGGCGCGCGGTGTCATAGCGCAGCAAGAGCGGCCAGCGCCAGGCATCGCCCGGCGGCAGCGCGCCGAGGCGCACGAGTTCCGCGCCGAAGTCGCGCTCCACCAGCGCTTCCCAGGGCAGAGGCTTGTTTGGATGGAAGGAGGGCAGGCCGACGCCGATGACCAGCAGCTTCGGCGGCGCGACTCCCTTATCAGCGTTGAGTCTGCAGACCCAGCGCCAGGCGGCCAGCCAGTCCTCGCTCATGCCGCCGTCAACGGCAAAGTTGAACTGCGGCGCGGGGATCAGGTCAGCTGCTGGCAGGGCCTTAGTGCTGTCAGCGGGTCGAAGTTCAACCGTTACTCCGCCGCCAGGCTCAGCCTGGCGCTCCCGTTCAAGGCTGCCCAGCAGGTCCAGGTTGAAGACGCGCGAGGTGCCCAGGATCAAGGTGGCTATCGGCTTGGGCGCCTCGCGCAGCAGATTCAGTTTGCGCTCCCGCAGCTTGCGCGCCGGGCGCGGCTCATGACGCCGGCGGTAGATCCGCGCCGGGTCGACATACCAGTTCAGGAAGAGCAGGACGAGCCAGAGCGTGAGCAGCGCGGCCAAGACCCAGACCAGTGGCGCGAGCCAGACGGCAGGCGCGAGCCAGGCGGGGGTTGTGCTGATGAGCAGATGCTGCAAGGATACTATTTTAGCCAGCCCGCGCTAAACTGCTGGCATGAGCATCCGTACCGCGTTTGCTGCGTTGCTGTCACTGCTGGCGACTTCGTTGCTAACTTTTAGTGCTGCTGAACCAGCCCGCGCCGCGCCCGAAGAAGACAAACTGTATGCCCGCTTCAGCGAGCTGGTGCTGAGCGAGTTCGCGGCCAAGGGCTTCAACTGCGCGCCGGCGAGCGTCAGCACCATGTTCGGTTCGATAGCTGACTGGCAAACGACCGAGAACCCGCTGGTGCGGCTGCTGGTAGCCGATGCCCGGCCGCGGGAGATGGACTTCACGCCGGTGCTGTCCTGGGAGCCGGAGTTCAGGGACGACCCGCGCTATTGGCAGCTGCGCCTTGCCTGCGGGCTGGACGAGGTGCACAGCGACAACCCTGAGGGGCCCTACCACAGCGACTTCCTTGACCGTATGCTGGCTGGCTGCGCCGATGAGGGCAGTTGGGAACGCCTGCCGCTGCGTGAAATGGTGCGCTATGACGAGGAGCAGGGAAATCGTCTGCTAAGCGAGGCGGTCACGCGCTATGGGGATAACTGCTTCTGGCAATACCAGCTGGCCTTCAACTACCTGGAGTACGGCGAGGTTGACCATGCCTGGTCTGCGCTGAAGGCCGGCAACGCCCTGCCGCTGGGGCATGTGCCCCAGGCTTATCCCTACTCGACGCTCTTTGATCCGGCCTACGCTCCTCACAGTGACGACGAAGTGCTGGTGCGCGGCGTGATCGCAACGATGAGTTATGACAACTACCTGAACTACATCCGGATCAAGGAGAACTTCAAGATCGGTCAGCTCTATCTGGCCATGGGCTTCGACCCGGCATTTGCCGACGATCTGCAGATCTGCGGCGCGCGCCTCGGCCAGCTTGATAACCTGGTGCTGCTGGACCAGAGCGCCTCGGCGGCACTGTGCAGCATGATGCCGAACTATGCTGCGCGAGAGCTGCTTCCCGCGCCCTTAGATGCCGACCCAGTGTTGCTGGAGCTGGGCGGCAGCTTCAAGCGGCTCACTGGGGAGTTTGGTCCGGGCGACAACCTGGGCCAGTTCGGGACGGCCTTCGATGGCCCCGGCACGGCGGATACGCCCTTTCGCGAGGCCTATTATCGCGCCGCGCCTGACATCCAGCTGAACGGCATCGGTGGGCGCTCGTTTGACGTCGAGCTGCCGCCGCTGGGCCGCCAGGACTGGATCAACTTCGCCGCCTCCTTTGACGCCGAGCAGCAGCAGGTGCAGGCCCAGCGGCAGCTGTTCGCCGCCCTGCCCGCGCCGCCCTTTGCGCGCTTGTTCGCTGAGGCCGAGGCGGCGGAGCAGTCGTCTACAGATAGCGACCGGAGCGCGCCATAATATGCGCCATGTCGGATGAGATTCAGCAGGGGCCGGGGCAGGGCAGCGCGGACAGTGTCGAGCGGCTGCGCGGGCTGTATGAGCAGTGGCGCGGCGCTGGAGGCGCTTATGGCAAGGCCGTCAGCAAGAACCCTGAGCGCGAGGGCGCATTCCGCAGCACCAGCGGCTTTGAGACGGTGGAGCTGGCCGGGCCGTGGGCCTCTCCTCTTGTAGGGGCGGGGCAGAGTCCCCGCCCTGAGGTACAAGGCGATGGGGGCGCGGATGCATCCCCGCCCCTACAAGGCGAGGGACGTGTGGGGACAAGCCCCACCCCAACAGCAGACGGCGGCCAGGGACGGCCGCCCCACCAATACGAAAGCCAGCTCGGCTTTCCCGGCGAATATCCCTTCACCCGTGGCGTGCAGCCCAATATGTATCGCGGG
Source organism: uncultured Planctomycetales bacterium (assembly GCA_964512635.1). Taxonomy (GTDB): domain Bacteria; phylum 4484-113; class 4484-113; order 4484-113; family JAFGCY01; genus JADZFO01. Next base: position 97,236 of record CAZEJB010000010.1, read on the forward strand.
CGCTTCTGGACCATGCGCCAGTACGCCGGTTTCAGCACTGCTGAGGAGACGAACCAGCGTTACCACTTCCTGCTGGAGAGCGGCCAGACGGGGCTGTCCGTGGCCTTCGACCTGCCGACGCAGATGGGCTATGACTCCAGCCACCAGATGGCGCTGGGCGAGGTGGGCAAGGTCGGCGTCGCCATCGACACGGTCGAGGACATGCGCACCCTGTTCAAGGGCATCAACCTGGCGGATGTCACCACTTCTATGACCATCAACGCACCGGCGGTGATCCTGCTTTTGATGTACCAGCTGGTCGGCGAGGAGCAGGGGGCCAGGCCCGAGCAGCTGGGCGGCACGATCCAGAACGACATCCTCAAGGAGTACATGGCCCGCGGGACTTACATCTTCCCGCCGGCACCGAGCATGCGCCTGACGGTGGACTCCTTCCGCTACTGCAGCCAGGTCATGCCCGAGTGGAACATGATCTCGATTTCCGGCTACCACATCCGCGAAGCCGGCTGCTCCGCGGCGCAGGAGATCGCCTTCACCCTGGCCGACGGCATTGAATACGCCCAGCAGGCGCTGGACGCCGGGCTGGATGTCGATGCCTTCGCCGGGCGGCTCTCCTTCTTCTTCAACGCGCATAACAACTTCCTCGAGGAAGTCGCCAAGTTCCGCGCGGCGCGGCGGCTGTGGGCGCGGATCATGCGCGAGCGCTTCAAGGCCAAGAGCCCGCGCAGCTGGATGCTGCGCTTCCACACGCAGACCGCCGGCAGCATGCTGACGGCGCAGCAGCCGCACAACAACATCGTGCGCACCGCGCTGCAGGCCCTGGCCAGCGTGCTGGGCGGCACCCAGAGCCTGCACACCAACGGCTTCGACGAGGCACTGGCGCTGCCCACCGAGCAGGCGGCGGAGATCGCGCTGCGCACGCAGCAGATCATTGCCCACGAGAGCGGCGTCTGCGACACGGTCGACCCCCTGGGAGGCAGCTGGTACCTCGAGGACCTGACCGACAAGCTGGAGGCGGCGGCGCTGGATTACATCCGCAAGATCGACGACATGGGCGGCATGCTGGCGGCGGTCGAGCGCGGCTATCCGCAGGCCGAGATCCAGCAGCAGGCCTATGACTGGCAGCGCGCGGTCGAGAGCGGCCGCCGCGTGATCGTCGGCGTTAACAAGTTCGCCAACCCGGATGAGAAGCCCGTGCCAATCAACCGTGACAACGCCGCCGAGGCCTCGCAGAAGGCGCGCCTGGCGGAGTACCTGGAGCGGCGGGACAGTAGCAGCGCGGCCCCGTCCGCGCGTCCGCATGTCGTCGCCCTGGACAAGCTTGGCGAACTCGCTGCCTCGAACGAGCGCTTTGGCTATTGCGAGGCGATCCTGGAATGCCTGCGAGGCGGCGCCACCGAAGGCGAGATCGTCAGCGCGATGGAGGCCGTCTGGGGCCGCCACCGGCCGGCGATGTGATTATGGTGCCGGCTGCGCCGGTTAAGCAGTGAAGGCCGCAGCCCGTAGGGCGCAGTGAATCTCCTGACAACGGGAAAGCCTTGAGTCCAGTCAAACTGCTCGTCCTTATGCATCTGCACCAGCCGGACCTGCGGCCGGCCGGCGGCGGCAGGAGCCTGCTGCCCTGGGTCCGCCTGCACGCCGTGCGCGGCTATCTGGACCTGGCCGAGGCCCTGGCGGGCTGCAACCACCTGCACTGGGCCGCGAGCTTCAGCGGCATCCTGATCGAGCAGCTTGCCCAGCACAGTCGGCTCTATGAGCAAGGAGATATCGCGCCGGATGTCTGGGCGGAGCTGTGTCTGCTTGCCCCGTCCCGCTGGACCACGGAGCAGCGGGAGTTCGCCGTGGCCAACTTCTTCACGGCAGACCTTGAGAGCATGATCCGGCCGCTTCCGCGATACTCGTACCTCTATGACAGGCGCAAGGCCCGGCTGAAGGGCAGAGAGCCCGGCGACCCGGCAGCGCTGCGCGCCGCCGCCGCCTCGTTCAGCGATGACGAGCTGCGCGACCTGTGCGTCTGCTTCAACCTGGCCTGGCTTGGTGCGACCGCCAGAAAAAACAAGTCCGTCCAGCGCCTGCTGAAAAAAGGCGGCGGATACAGCGCCCGGGAGCTGCGCTTTGTACTGACCCTGCAGGGACGTCTGCTGCGGGAAATCCTGCCGCGCTTCAGGAAGCTGGCTGAGCTGGGCCGCTGCGAACTGGGATTCAGTCCGCAATATCAGCCGGTGTTGCCGCTGATCGGTGACCTGCGAGCGCACTGCGACCGCAAAACGGCCGCTCAGCTTCCTGAATTCAGGCATCCTGAGCATGTTCTTGAACAGATCCGTCTGGGCAAGATGGCCTTTCAGCAGGCTTTCGGCCGGCCGCCCAGCGGCTGCTGGCCCGCGGGCGGAATGCTCTGTGAGGAGTCGCTCAGGATGCTGGCCTCTGCGGGCATGGACTGGTGCCTGGCCGACCAGAGCTGCCTGCCGGCCCAGGTCCGCAGTCCGCTCTCGCATGTCCGGCCCTGGTTCGCCGAGCGAAACGACTGGCCGGTGACGGTGTTCTTCCGCGATTGCCGCCTGTCCGAGCATCTGGCACACGGCTACAACGGTCAGGATCCGGCAGAAGCCGCCGCGGACTTTGTCCGTCGCGCGTTACAGCTCGGCCGGGACAGCGCGTTCAAGATACCGGTGGTGTCGCTGGCGCTGCCTGCCGAGACGGCCTTCCAGGGTTGCCGGGGCGGGGGAGCCGGAATGCTGCAGGAGCTGGAGCTGGCCTTTGCCGCGCAGCCGGACCTGGAGCTCTGGCAGCCCTTTGAACTGTCGACCTGGGAACAGTGGCCGGACCTGAGAAAAGTCAGGCCGGGATCTGCCGACGGCGTCAGCGCGCTGGCAGAGTGGACCACTGGCCCGCTGGCCGGCAGCTGTTGGCAGCGTCTGGCCGAGACTTGCCTGGTGTGTGCCCCGCATCTGATTCAGGATGCGGTCCGTCGGCACCTTATGGCCGCCGAAGCGAGCGACTGGCTGGCGCCTGGCGCAAGCGACGCTGATGGGCAACAGCGGGCGGTGTATGAGCAGCTTTTCTCAGGGCATCTGGAAGCGGCGATCAAGGCCTGCCCGAAGTGACCCGACCAGTGTTGGCGGCCTTTCTGGCGGCGCGGGATGGTTTGCGCATACCGGCAGTCCGCCCCCGCGAGGGCGCGGATTTAACCTTGGCCGCTGAAATCTCCTGACTTTTTGCGGTTTTGGACTCGTTTGGACCAGTTTCGCTGGCTGCAGAAAGGTCGAGTACCCCGGTGTCTGCGGCAGTGGGACGCGCGGACGGGGCCGCGCTGCTACTGGGAGACGCCGCGCTGCTAATGGGAGACCCTGACGCCAGACTGTGTCTGGCGCTCCCAGCCCGACGGCCCGCGACTGACTCCGGCACGGCGGCCGGAGCTGCGGCGCTGCGGCGGGCGCGCAGCTCGAGCATCCGCACAGCGCATTCCTCATGGCGCAGCTCGCGCTCCAGCGCGTCTAGCCCGGGGTCGCGGATCCACAGCGGCAGGCGCGCGGCGGCCTGGCAGAGGCGCTGGACCTGCTCAGGGCTGGTGGCGCAAAGAGTCATTTCCTGGATCCGGGCCAGCAACAGAAAGCCGAAGTCCTGGCTTTGACACAGCTCGGCCACTGTGCGCAGCTGGCGCAGCTTTTCTAGCGTCGGAGCATAGGCGCGCTCGACGCCGGCGAGATCCAGCTCCGTCAGGCCCAGCAGGCGGCAGAGCTCGCGTGGCGGGTCCTGGTTCAGCGCGGCGAACCACAGCAGCATCGCGCGCAGGGGGTCAGACAGCGCGCCGAGATAGGACGGCATCGAAGCGTTCAGCATGCAGCTCCTCCATCAAACAACTATACGAATAACTATACAGTAATGACAGACAAATGTCAAGTAAATCGTAAAAAAACCCAAGGGGAGCGTGTAGCATTACTTCGATTCAGAGCCAGGCGATCGGCTGGAGGGATTGATGGAGCTCGCCCGCCTGTAGTAGCCGGCAGCAAAAGCAAAGGGCGCGGCCTGAGCAGACCGCGCCATTGCAGGAGGGCCGCTGGTCAGCGGCCAGATTTGGGGGTGGTGGGAATTACTTTTTCAGCAGCGTTTCGTGCTTCTTCAGCAGCGACTCACGCTGGCGTTCGATCTTGCCCATGCCATCGAGCTCATCGATACGCTGGTCGACTCGCTCACGCAGCAGCTTGGCCTGCTTGTGCTCGGCCTCGTATTGTTCGGTGTTCTCGCGGGCGTCCTCGGCCCACTTCTTGAACTGCCAGCGCACGTCTTCGTACAGCACTTCAAGCTCAGCGCCGGCGCGCTTGAAGAAGTCGATGATTTTCGAGTCGATTTCTTCGGCCCTGGCGTGCCAGCGCTCTCGCCAGTCCGGGCCGCTTTCCTCGGCATCCCTAACTTCTTCACGGATCTCAGAGCGCAGACGCTCGGCCTCCTGCCGTTCGCGCTCCTGCTCGTCCTGCCATTCGGTCTCGTAAGTATTCTGCATCGTTACTCCCGGCCGCACACGGCGGCATTGTGTTCAGGGCCGGGCCCTGCCCGCGTCATCCTGCGGGACTAGAACAGACATGACGGGGGCCGGGAATGTTCCTGCAGTGGTTGTGACGCCGCGCGAGTTGCAAGTACTTGGCATGGCGAAACACTTAACACACGCCTGTTCAGCGCAAACAAAAAGGGGGACGCCGAGGCGTCCCCCTTGAAAGGTCAGTGCCAGGATCCGGCCGCGGTTCTAGCCGGCGGCCTGATCGTCATCCTTCTTGATCTTGCCCAGCGCCATCAGCGCGTCGATGCGCTGCTGCACCGCGGCACGGAAGGCCTTCTCCTTCTCGCCCGCCTCGTCGTACTCCAGGTAGTGACCGTCGCCGTCACGATCGAGCCAGCTCTTGACCTTGTCCTTGACGTTGTCAAAGACATCCTCGCTCTTCTTGCCGGCATCCTTGAAGAAGGCCACGATGTCGTCATCCAGCTCGCTGGTCTTGTCCTTGATCTTGTCCCACCATTCGGGGGTCTTGTTCTCAGTCATCTTCCGCCTCCGGGTTTGTAATAGCGCTGTGCGCCGCCGGATATTAGCATCTGATTGCAAAGACCGGCCGGCAGACGCATTCGCAGCCGCCCGGCAGGCTGGCTTTGGGCCTTGGCAGAATCTTCAAACTTACTTCAATACACCCGCAAAGCATCAGGGCAGCGCCGCCGGTATTCAGCAGCACGCAGCTTTTGAAGTCTGCGAATCAACTCTGGAGACTGTGAACATGAACAGCACATTCCTTCGTCCGCTGGGTACGGCGGTACTGTCAGCGGCTGTCTGCGGCGCCGCGCTGCTGGCCGGCCCGGCCCGCGCTGATGACATCGTGGAAACGGCGGTTGCCGCCGGCAGCTTTAACACCCTGGTCGCCGCGGTGCAGGCCGCCGGCCTGGTTGACGCGCTGCAGGGCGACGGGCCGATCACCGTTTTTGCCCCGAGCGACGAGGCCTTTGCCAAGCTCCCGGCGGGAACGGTTGAAGAACTGCTCAAGCCCGAGAACAAGCAGAAGCTGACCAACATCCTGCTCTTCCACGTCGTGCCGGGCAAAGTCATGGCCGCCGACGCGGTCAAGCTGAGCGCCGCTCCGACCCTGCTGGGCCAGGACGCGCCGATCGCCAAGCGCGGCTCCGACCTGACCATCGGCGGCGCGAAGATCGTCAGCACCGACATCGTCTGCGACAACGGCGTGATCCATGTGATCGACTCGGTGATCCTGCCGCAGAACCTGGCCCAGGTAGCCACCAGCGCCGGCCAGTTCAACACCCTGCTGGCGGCGGCCAAGGCTGCGGGCCTGGTGGATACGCTGAGCAACGGCGGCCCTTTCACCATTTTCGCGCCGACTGATGCTGCCTTTGCCAAGCTGCCCGCCGGCACTGTCGAGAGCCTGCTGAAGCCGGAGAACCGCGAGCAGCTCAAGGCGATCCTGCTCTACCACGTGGTGCCTGGAACCGTGATGGCCGGCGATGTGGTCAAGCTCTCGAGCGCCAAAACTGCCGGCGGCCAGTCGCTGAGCATCAAGGCCTCTGGCGGCAGCGTGATGATCAACGACGCTCGCGTCGTCGCTACGGACATCGCCGCTCTTAACGGCGTCATTCACATTGTTGATTCAGTCCTGCTTCCCCCGGCAGCTGATGCGGCTGCAGATGCACATGCAGGCAGCTGTGGCCACTAAGCCTGGCCAGGCCGGACCGGAGGCCCCGACGGGTCTGCGGTCCGGCCGACCCCCCTTCTCTGCTCCCCTTGCAGCGCCCCTGGCCAGCTTAGGCTATAAGACTGCTGTGCCCGGCCTGGCCAGAATTGTCGTCATCGAAGACGAGATGGATATAGCGGAGATCATCCGCCTGAACCTGGCGGCCGAAGGTTATGAGGTGCTGAGCTTCCAGAGCGGCAGCCAGGGCCTCGCAGCCGTACTGGCCGCCCCGCCGGACCTCGTGCTGCTGGACCTGATGCTGCCGGAGATGGACGGACTGGATGTTTGCCGCGCGCTGAAGTCTTCAGCGAACTGCGCTGATGTGCCGGTGCTGATCGTCAGCGCCAAGGGCAAGGAGAGCGATGTCGTTCTCGGGCTGGGGCTTGGCGCCGACGACTACATCCCCAAGCCCTTCAGGATTGGCGAGCTGGTAGCGCGGGTCAAGACCGCGCTGCGCCGGCGCCTGCGGGCCCGCTCAGCGGTCGCCACGCCGGCCGTGCTGCAGTATGGCGCGCTGAAGATCGACCTGAGCGCTTTTATCGCCAGCATTGACGAAGTGCCGCTGGCACTGACGGCGACGGAGTTTCGGCTGCTCAGTTTTCTGGCTGAACGGCCGGGCAAGGTCTTCAGCCGCCAGCAGCTGATGGACAGGTGTATCGGCGAGGACGTGCTGGTATCCGACCGCACGATCGACACGCACCTTGGCGCTGTGCGGCGCAAGCTGGGGCCGCTGCGTGGGCTGATCAAGACGGTCTGGGGTGTGGGCTATCGCTTTGAACCGGATGCCGCAGCGGAAGGACCGGATGAAGCCTAGGCTGCCGGATCTTGAGCACCTGCTGGCCTCGGTCGCCGAAGGCATCACAGTGTCCGACCCGGCGCAGCCGGACATGCCCCTGATCTATGCCAACCAGGGCTTTCTAAGCATGACGGGCTACAGCGAAGCGGAGGTGCTTGGGCGCAACTGCCGCTTTCTGCAGGGACCCGGCAGCAGCCGCGCCACCCGCCTGCAGATTCGCAGTGCGATTGAGGCGCGCCAGGCGCTGGTGACTGAGATCCTGAACTATCGCAAGGACGGCAGCAGCTTCTGGAACCAGCTTTCGCTGACGCCGGTGAGCGGGCCGGATGGCGAGCTGCAGTACTACGTCGGAGTGCAGCTTGATATCTCGCCGCGCAAGCAGCTTGAGACGATGCAGCGCGACTTTCTGGACAACGCGGCGCACGAATTCAAGACGCCGCTGACCATTATTCAGGGCATCGCCGAGACCCTTCAGCGCCAGCCCGACCTGCTGCCGGCGACCCGCCGCGACCTGATCGACCGTATGAACTGGCAGGCGCTGCGCCTTGGCAGCCTGGTCACCGGCCTGCTGGAGCTGTCGGCGGCCGAGTCACTTGGCGAGCGCAGCTTCAGCCCGGTGCTGCTGCAAAGCTGCGCCTGCGAGGCCCTGCGCAGCGCGGCGCCGCTGGCTGAGCTTAACCGTGTGAAGCTCAGTGAGCAGCTGGAGCCCCTGCCCCTGCAGGTGTATGGCGACAAGCCCGCGCTTCTGGGCATGCTGGGCAACCTGCTCAGCAATGCCCTGCGCCACAGCCCGGAAGGCGGCAATGTGGAGCTGCGGCTGCAAAGGGATGGTGACAGTGCACTGCTGTCGATCAGCGACAGCGGCCCGGGTATCGCCCCGGACCAGCTTGAGCGCATTTTCGAACGCTTCTACAGCGTCGACCGCTCGCGCAGCCTGCGCGGTGGCGGCTCGGGCCTGGGACTCGCCATCGTGCGGCAGGTAGCCGAAGCGCATGGCGGCAATGTGATCGTGGACAGCCGGCCGGGCCAGGGAAGCACCTTTACAGTGCGCCTGCCGCTCCTGCCTGGCTGAGAGGCAGCGGCGCTGCAGCCAGACAGCCGCAGCGCCGCAATTGTCAAAACTTCACCGTTTACATGATCCGACCGGGTCAGCTCGTCCGGGTGGGGGCGAACTCCTTTTTGATCTTCCCGGAGCGCTGCAGTGCATCCACGCGCTCCTGAACCTTCTGCTGGAACTCAGCGTTGTTACCCAGGTTCGGATCGTTCTGCCCGTCCTGGGTCAGATAGGAATTGAGCTTCGTCCCGACCTTGTCGGTGACATCGCTGAGCTTGACGTTGGCTTTGCTGCAGCAGTCAACGATGTGCTGATCAATCTCGTCAGCACGACTGTCCCAGGCCTGCTGCCACTGGGGGTACATCTTCTGCGGCATCTTGAACCTCCAAAGCTTGGGGTCGAAGCGCCAGCACAGCCATGGTGAAACCGGTTTCGACACACTGCCCGCCGCGCCTTCTGGAGTCGCGGTTTGCTGGCGTCGTGTTGATTCAGACCGGGCAGAGAGCCTTTTGTTTGCCCTTGCGCAAAGAGTCAAGTATCGCTCTGCACGGTTTAGCTGTGGTGCTTCTCTTCCCAGATGATGATGCAGGCGTCGGCCATGTCGTTGCCCGGCATGCCGAAGTTGCGCTTCCACATGGCGCGGAATTCGGCCTCGGCGGCCGGCCAGCCGGCCATCCATTCCTTGAAGGCCTCCCAGCGGAACAGTCCGGGGATTTCGACTTCGCCGGTGCGGTAGTCCCAGAGCTGTTCCCAGGCCATTGGCACGACCGCGCCGGGGCGGATCAGCGGTGTGCCGCGCAGAAAGTCGATCAGAGTCTCGCGCGCCGGCGTGTCCTCGCCGCGCACGATGGCCACGCCGGTACCCTTGTCCATGGCGTAGTAGATCGGGTCGATGTCGCGGACTTCCATCGTGACTATTCTACTTGCGCCATCCGCGCGGGCCAAGACACTTCAGGTGGTGCAGCTTCAGCGGGAACAAGTTGCGCGATAATGGGTCAGCGAAAGCACTCCGTGGTGGGAGACTGGCGATGGGAATGAACTCTTGGCTGGCTTGGGCGGGGCTGCGGTCCCTGGCCCTTGCGGTTGTTGTGCTTCAGCTTACATCCTGCTGGTATGACCCGCATGGCGGAGCTGTGATCTCGACCTACAAGGTCGACGCGGCGGCTCTGCCAGCTGATGAGCCAGCGGAAAGCCTGCATGCAAAGTACAGCTCCGAGCTGACCTGCCGGCGAATGTACCAGGGCATTGAGGTCTTCTACAATGCCAGTACGGCAACCTACAGCCTGGACATTGCCGACCCGGAGGGCGAGACAGCAAATGCCTATAACGAGCTTTACCCTGAATTCGGCACGGCGTATTTTATGTCGGAGGTCCAGTCGCACCACGCGGCCCTGCCATCAATTGACCTGCTTGATTTCAATAACAAATGCAACGATGACCGCCTGCTGACGGCCATTGAGCGGGGCCTGCACGAGGGGCCCGCGCTATATCCCGGCGGGAAACAGGGTTTTCTTGCGGCGCTGCGGAGCCGCGTCGTCGCGAGGCCGGCCAGCAGCGATCAGCAGCTTGCCCTGGCCTATCTGGATACAGCGCTGGCGCTTGGAGATGGGTCAGAAAATAAGGCGGCCTCAGCCGAAGTCAGGCGCATCAGCCGGGACTTTGACGCTCTGCCCAGTCGCAGTAAACCGATTGGATTCTATGACGACGATGCAATGTTGCAGCGGATATTCCGCCGCGACCGTCTGCTGAGCCAGCCGCTGGCTTTCGACAAACCCCCAGGACTGGAACTCGAAATCGGCAGCCCCGACGAAGAGCTCGCCGCGCTGTGCCTGCTGGCGCAGGAGCTGCAGGCCGATCCGCTGCTGCTGAGGGCCTATGAGGATTACTGCGAATGCCATCGCATCATCAGCAACCCGCCCGAAGTGCTGGATCTGCGTGACCTGCTGCCGCACCTCGCTCTGGCCGGCCAATGGTCCGCCCTGCGCCAGCGGCTGGAAAGCAGCCCGGTCTGGCAGTCCCGCATTCTGGCCAACGGGGCAAACCCGGGAATCGCCTTCTGGCCGCGCAGCACCTCTCCCGAGTCAGTATTGTTCAACCAGATGAGCTCTGCGCAGTTTGAGTCTGCGCAGCTGATGGAGTATCTGCGCGAGAGCATCCGTAGTGGCAGCGTATCGCTGGAGCCGGCCGACAACTCCGGCTGGTACTCAGATCAGCTTTTCGCGCTGGAGACTCTGCTTCTTCCGGAGCGGGCCCAGGAGGCGGGGAAACTGCAGCTCAGCGGACGTTACCAGCAGCGGCTTGGCCGGGCCTTTGAAGCTATGCTCAGCCAGCGCCGCGAGGGGCAGGTGAAGATGCTGGGCCCATTTGCCAAGACCAAGGGGGGTGAAAGAGCGTCTGCGCTGCCTGAGAAGCTGGCCTTCGCCATGGAGCCGGCTCCGACAATCAGCCTGCGGACAGCTCGGGCTTATCGCAGGCTCTCCCGGCAGATGCAAGATCTTCCCGGATTAGGCCGATTAGATATCGAGAATGAAGGCGGTGCTGGTGAAGGATCACAGCTGGGTGCCGAGATAGAGCGTCTCTGCGCGCTGCAGTACGGACTGTATCTGCTTAGTTGCAGTGATATAGGCCTGCCGGCGGAGCTTGAGGAGAATGAGCTTGCCTCCTGTCCCTCACTGGATATGGAAACCGTCGTGGAAGAGCAGTCCGATGCCGAAGAGCTTGCCGACCTGGGAGCACGCTTCAATCTTTATCCGGTCAGGAGCGAGCCAGGACTCGACCCGGACGAAGCTCTGAGGCGCCTGCGAGCCTGTGAGCGGGCACGGGACTGGCTGATAAACCTGGACAGTGATCCCTTCTTGAAGAACGACCCCCGCAGTATCGTGCCGATCGGGCAGGGTGACTCGAAGCGGATTAAGTGCTGGGCCGTGCTGGGGGTCAAAATGCTCAAGTTTAAGGCCGCTTATGTGACACCGCCACGCATGGTGCTGGCAAGCACATATAAGGGCCTGGGTTCAAGCGAGGATCAGTTGCGCAAGGCAGACGCCGACCTGGCAGCAAGCATTGGACTGTGGCCGGGATATGACCAGGAAGTGCAAGAGGCTACGATGCCGGTCTATGTCTTTCGCGAAGTTGAGATCGGTTCAACCCCGCTGAGCCGCAGTGAGTTCAGAAAGATCTGCGACCGCGAAAAGGAACCGGACAAGATTGTCGCGGCCCTCGCGAAACTGCGCTAACGAGGCCGGCGGGGACTTGGCCCCCGACAATACATGATCGCCTAGTCCCAGATGCTGGCGGTGCCATCGCCGTAACTTGCGCTGACGCT
>CAZEJB010000011.1:0-106670 GCA_964512635.1 uncultured Planctomycetales bacterium
GTGCGAGAGCAAGTGCGGCTGCAAGAGCTCCTGCAAGAAGAGCTGCTGCGAGAAGCGCAGCTGCAATTCCTGCAACAAGTGCAATTCCTGCGCGAAGCCGTCCTGCGGCGAGTGCAAGATGCCGTGCGCCTGCACCGACTGGCGTCCTTACTGCGGCTGCGAGATGATCGACAGCCTCTGCATCCAGCTCAGCACCTGCGGCTGCGATGGTGGCACTGCCGGCCCTCTGCAGCTTGAGCTGAAGGGTAACGATGGCAAGACCATCGCGACCGTCCAGCTGGATGGCCCGATCGACGGCAGCGGCAGCTGGAACTACAAGTTTGCCGAGCCGATCAAGGCCGACAGCCTGCGCGAAGCGGTCATCGTCAACAACACCGATGACAGCACGACCCTGACCTGGTTCAGTGTCACCGGCATGGGCGAGTGCGGCTGGAGCTACAACTACTTCGACAAGAAGTGCAGCGGCGTCACCATCGGTAAGGATGGATGCCCCCGCTTCGTCCTGTTCTAAAAAACAGGAGCGCAGCAGCGCAGAACTTCGAATCAAACAGGGGCGGCGCAAGCCGCCCCTTTGCTGTATATTGTCTCAGTTGCCTGCCTCTAAATGAAACATGGCTCTCTGAGGCGAGGTAGTCTGAATCAAGCCCTCCGAGGGCGCCGATCCACCAAGAAACCACAAGCTGAGGAGCGCTGAGCGTGCAGTACGAAGAGATTCTGGCCCGGACCTGGGACGTTGTTATTGTCGGCGCCGGCCCGGGGGGTATGGGTGCTGCGCTCTACAGCGCGCGCGCTGACCTGAGTACTCTGATCATTGAAAAGAACTTCGTCGGCGGCCTCATCGCCCTGACGATGGAAGTTGAAAACTACCCGGCCGTGGACTTTGCCTCAGGCATGGAACTGGCCCAGCACATGGAGGCGCAGGTCAAGAAGTTCGGCACCGAGATCCTTTACAAGGAAGTCACCAAGGTCGAACAGGCCGAAGCCCTCGGCGGCGTGCCCTCATTTCAGGTCAGCCTAGGCGATGGCGAACAGATACGCGCACTGAGCGTGGTCGTCGCCTGCGGCTCGGCCCCGCGCCGGATACCCGCAGCAGGAGAGCAGGAATACTATGGCCGCGGCGTGTCCTACTGCGCCACCTGCGACGGTGCCTTCTTCCGCAACAAGGACATTGTCGTAATCGGCGGCGGTGAGAGCGCCTTCCAGGAAGGCCACTTCCTGACGCAGTTCGGCAAGACTGTCACCCTGGTCCATCGCCGGGATTCCTTCCGCGCCACGCCCCTGGCGGTGCGGCGGGCCCGGGCCAGCGAGAAGTGGCAGGAAAAGCTGGGCTACACTGTCGAGGAGATTTATGGCGAGGGCGTGGTCAAGGGCGTGCGCCTGAAGAACGTGGCCACCGGGGCCACTGAAGAACTGCCTACCGACGGCGTTTTTGGTTTCATTGGCTATGAGCCGGCGGCCAGTTTCGTAAACGGTCTTTGCGACCTGGACGAAGAGGGCTATCTGGTGGTCGATGCCAAGATGCGCACGACCTGTCCCGGCATCTGGGGCTGCGGCGACATCATCAAGGGCAGCCTCAAGCAGATGGTCATCTCGGCCGGTAATGGTGCTACTGCAGCTATCGACATCCGGGAGTATCTTTCCGAACACAAGTCGGCCCACGAAGCTGCCGCAGAACATCAGGCGGCATAGAGCGTCTTGAAAAAGGTGCAAAGTACAAAATGCATAGTGCAGGCTTCGCAGCGAGTCACGACTCAGCATTGTGCACGGCCGGTCTGGACTTTGCACTTGGCCCTTGGCACTCCTTCCACGATTAGGCACCCAGCATCAAACCTTAAGCCCTCGCCCCGCCGCAGAGGCATCACCCTGCTCGAACTGGCAATTGTTCTTGCCATAGTCGGCGTGGTCTTCTTCATCGCGTTGCCGACCCTGCAGCCGACCAAGGACGAGGCCACCATCGACCAGGCCAAGGAATTCCTGGCCTATGTCCACAGCCAGGAGCAGAAGTACTACGGCATGCACGGCGTCTACGCCCCGCTTAGCGCGCTGGCTGCCGACCCCCAGCTGGGCGAGCAGTTTGACCAGCGCTTTGCCGGCGAGAAGCCCGAGGTGAACGGGATTAGCTTTCTCGGCCCCCAGGGCGAAAGCCAGTTCTACGAGATCATCGCTGTGCTTCCGGATGGCGCGCGCTACAGCGTCAACTCCACCGGCGAAATCCGCGCACTCCAGTGATACTGCGGCTTTGCGTGGAATGTCATCCACATTGCTACATGTCCGATAAGTACTAATAGGGCCTCTCTGCCACAGGTTTAACCTGTTACCCCCTTGTTTAGCCTCCGCTGGACTGCTATTATCAACAAACTGTGCGAGAGGGCACGCGCAGAGGGGCGAACGGGGCATGGCAACACAACTCAAAGCAGCGGCGGATATTTTGGTGGCGATGCAGGAGCAGCTCAGTGAGCAGCTCAGCCGTCCCAAGTACGAACTGCTGATCCGTCCCCTCAAAGCCGTCTCGCTTTCCAGCGACACGCTTGTCCTCAGCATCTCCAACGAAGTACTGCGCGGCTGGCTTTTGGACCAGTATGCGGACCTGCTCTCCGAGCTGGCTTCGCTGGTGGCCGACAGCCCGCTGCAGCTGCAAATTGTGGTCGACGGCACCCAGGGCCGCCAGCTGAGTATCAGCGAGACCCCGGCGCCACCGCCGGGCGATGAGGATGCCTCGGATCCCCAGTCTGCATCTGAAGCCACCGGCGGACGCCTGGAACTGCTGCCGGCGCGGATGACGCAGCAGGAGGTCAGCCGCGGCGACAGCGCCCGCCGTCCGCTGCTGAATCCGCGCTACACCTTCGACAGCTTTGTCGTCGGACCCAACAACCAGTTCAGCTACAGCGCCTGCTGGCAGGTGGCCAAGCAGCCCGGCCGCACCTACAACCCCCTGTTCATCTACAGCGGCGTCGGCCTCGGCAAGACCCATCTGATGCATTCCATCGGCCATGCCGTCTGGAATCGCGACCACTCGGCCCAGGTGATCTATGTCACCTCCGAAAAGTTCACCAACGACTTCATCGAGCATGTGCGCACCGGGCGCATGCCGCAGTTCCATGCCCGCTACCGCCAGGCCGACATCCTGCTGATTGATGACATCCAGTTCCTGTCCGGCAAGCAGGAGACCCAGATCGAGTTCTTCCACACCTTTATGCACCTGGTCGAGGCCGGCAAGCAGATCGTGATTTCATCCGACCGCCAGCCGCGCACGCTCAAGGGCATTGAGGACCGGCTGATCAGCCGCTTTGCCCATGGCCTTGTCTGCGATATCAGCGACCCCAGCCTCGAGACCCGCATCGCGATCCTGCAGCAGAAAGCGCTGCTGGAGAAGGTCGACCTGCCCGGCGCGGTCTGCACCTTCATCGCCGAGCGTGTCAGCAGCAACGTGCGTGAGCTGGAAGGCGCGCTGATCCGCCTGCTGGCCTTCTGCGACATCAACCGCAGCGCGCCGACGGTGGACATTGCCGCCCGGGTGCTGGCGGACTACATCGACACGACCGGAGTCCGGCCCCAGCTGAACATTCAGCAGATCATGAGCGTGGTCAGCGAATACTTCAACGTATCTGAAAAGCTGCTGCTCAGCCCCAACCGCTCCAAGCGGGTGGCCACCGCCCGCATGGTGGTGATGTACATGGCGCGCGAGTACACCAATCTCACCCTGGCCCAGATCGGCGAAGAGCTTGGCGGGCGCGACCACAGCACGGTCAGCCACGGCGCCAACAAGATCAGTCAGGAAGTGCTGGACGACCCCTACATCGAACAGGCCGTGACCCAGGTGAGCCGCCTGCTGAAGTAGCAGTCCTAAGTGAAGTTTCAACCGCTAAGCATTTCTCAGCCGGGCCGTTACTTTTCGCTTAAACCGGCAGCGCCCCCTCAGTAATCCCCCTGCACTCCGATAAGCTCTCAGTGAGCATGGAGGCGTATTCCGCTCGTAAGCTGCTGTGCATCGGCGCCAGCGCCGACCAGCTCGCACGTCTGAGTCAGGCCCTGCCGGCCGATTCTGATACCGCCTTGCTCATCGATAGTGTGGATGACCTGGCCACGGCGCGCTCACGCGCCAGCGCAGCTCCTTATGAAGCTGTGCTTCTCGCTGTGGCGGAAGGTGCTGCACCCCAGGAAGAACTGAACCGTGCTCTCGCGGCTCTTGCGCCCCTGCCCGTGATTCTGCTGAGCAGCACAACCCCGCCCGTAAGTTCCCGCGAACTACGCTCGCGCGGCGCAGCCGACGCCCTGGCCCCGGACGAACTCAGCCCCTCGGTACTGGAGCGCAGCCTGCGGCTGGCCACGGAAAGCCTGCGCAGCC
This sequence comes from uncultured Planctomycetales bacterium, assembly GCA_964512635.1. GTDB lineage: Bacteria > 4484-113 > 4484-113 > 4484-113 > JAFGCY01 > JADZFO01. Next base: position 4,346 of record CAZEJB010000011.1, read on the forward strand.
GGACGGAACTGCAGCGCGTCGAAGGCGAGACCGAAGAGCTGCGGCGCGAGCTGCTGGAGCTGCAGGAGTTTCAGCGCAATGTGGCGATATTCGCCCACGAGATCAACAGTCCGCTGACCGGTCTGCTCGGTTTCCTGCAGCTCATCGTTGAAGAGGTCGAAGAGCAGGAGCAGGATCCCGACCGCGCCGCCATGCTGCGCGACTCACTTGAAGCAGCCACCCGAATCCGCCGCGTCATGGTCAAACTGCACCAGATCACCGAGCCGGTCTTCAAGAAGTCTCGGCTCAGCCCCCGCGGCCTGCTGGAGCTCAGCCAGCACGGCGAGACCATCGCCTGACAGACCTGCCTGCAGCTGCGCCGGTCGAGGGCCTTCGACCTACAGGATATTCAGTACCCTAGAATAGTTCGGTGAGCAGTCCGACACTTTTCGACACGCTGCGCAGCGGCAGTGGCAAGCTCTGGCGCGAAGCCCAGGAGCACGAGTTCATCTCCAGCCTGGGAGACGGCAGCCTCCAGCGCGAGCGTTTTGCCTTTTTCCTGCGCCAGGACTACGTGTTTCTCGGCGCCTATTCCCGGGCTATCGCGATTACCACTGCGCGCTGTCCGGACCTCGAGCTGATGAAGCGCTTCGCGCTGCTGCTGGGGGCCACCCTGGACGCCGAAATGCAGCTGCACCGGGACTACAGTGCGGAGTTCGGGCTCAGCCCGGCCGATCTTGAAAGCACTCAGGCCAGTCCAACCTGCCAGGCCTATTGCGATTTCTGCATCAGCACGGCGGCGACCGGCGGCCCGCTGGAACTGCTGGCGGCGCTGGTTCCCTGCGGCGTGGGCTATTACGAAACCGGCCTGCGCCTGCGCGAGCAGATTGACGCCGCGCGCGGCGCCTGGCCTGATGGACTGGCGGATCATCCCTATGGCCGCTGGGTCGAAAGCTACAGCAGCCCTGAGTTCGGTGACTATGCCCGCTGGATGGCGGGCGCGCTGGATGAGCTGGCCGGGCCGGAGGTTCAGCTCGCCGAACTCCAGCGCCTTTTTAACCTCGGTTGCCGCTATGAGTGGCTCTTCTGGGAAATGGCCTGGAGCCGCCAGAGCTGGCCGATTTAGAGCTTCTGCCACAGGTCGGCTGCCAGCCGCAATGCCGCCGTCCTGAGACTAGCCCGCCGCTTCTCCGGTCTGCAGCCCGCTGGCGGTATCAATCCTGGTAGTTCCACGCAGCAGGTAGATCAGCGGCACACTGACCGCAGTGACCGCCATCTTGATCACGTACTGGCCGACGATCAGCTGCATCAGCGCCGGCAGCGGGAAGTCCGGCAGGCCGGCGAAGGCGGCGAAGACAAAGACTGTGCTGTCCAGCAGGGTGCTGGCAGCATTGCTGGCCACTACGCGCCAGCCGGCTGGCAGGCGCTGGCGCAGGCGGGCAAAGAGCTCAACATCCAGCAGGCCCGAGAGCAGGAAGGCGCTCAGGCTGGCCAGCACGATCCGCGGCGTCTGGGCCAGCACCGTGTCGTAAGCGCCCAGTGCGCCAAACCAGGGCGGCGCTGGCAGTGTGTTGACGAAACTGAAGTACAGCGCCATCAGCACGTTTGCGCCGAGCGCGGCATAGACCACCTTGCGTGCTTCGGACTTACCGAGCGCTTCGTTGATCAGGTCGATGAGCGTGAAGCTCAGGGCAAAGATGTAGGTTGCCGAGGTCACCACAAAGGGTCCCAGCTGGCTCAGCCGCCCGGCGGCGACATTGGCGATCAGCAGGGTGGCGACATAAAAGACGATCAGGTAGATGACGTTGATCCGCATGGCAGTCTCCGGGATACACAGTGGAATCGCTGGTGCGCGCGCGGGGGCCGCGCTATCATCACCGGGGCAACTGCCACTTACCGCAGGTGAAAGTCTTGGCGCAGAAGAAATATACAGCAGAACTCAAGGCTCTGGGAAGCCGCACGGCACAGCCGAAGAAGCCCTCGCGGGCGATCCTGGAAGCCTTTCCCAACCCGGCCCCCGGCCGCGACTACAGCGTGCGCCTGGACTGCGGCGAGTTCACTTCGGTCTGCCCCTTGACCGGCCAGCCGGACTATGGTCGCTTCGAGATTGAGTTCAGCCCGCGGGAGAGCTGCCTGGAAAGCAAGTCCTTAAAGCTCTATCTGGGCTCCTTCCGCAATGAGGCGGCTTTCTGGGAGGATGTCTGCAACCGCATCGCCGACGACATTTTTGCCGTGCTCGCCCCGGCCAGCCTTAAAGTCACCGGCTGGATGAACGTCCGCGGCGGGATCGGTATTGTGGTTGAAGCGCGCCGGGAGGGCTAGGGCAGCTTGCCGATATCGCTGCGCAGCTGCATGCCGGCAAAGCGCAGGTTGCCCGCCACCTCATAGGCCAGTCGCCGCGCCTCGGACAGGTCTGTTCCACGCGCGCTGATGGTCAGAACACGGCCTCCACTGGCGGTGAAGCTCCAGTTCGTCAGTGCCTCAGGGTAAGGCAGATAGCGCAGGCTGCCCTGGGCCAGGCTGGACCCTCCGGCGTCCGGCATCGAGAGCTGCAGCTCCGAAGGCTGGCGGCTGACTCCCGCAAAGAACACGCTGACGTTCGGCGACTGCCAGCCATCCGCTGCGCTGCCAGGAGTGTCGAGCAGCCCGCGGCCAGCCACGCGGTCAAGGCCATGAATAATCTGCGGTGCAGCCCTGCTTACCGGGTAACCCTCGGAGGCCAGCACGACTGCCACGCAGGCACCCTCCCGGACGCGGATCACGCTGTGCGCATCCTCGCCCACCGGCAGGCTGCCGGCGGCGATGCAGGCCAGCAGCCCGGCCCAGTCGGCCTCGCAAAGTGGAATCACCACGGCAGCTTCAGGGTCGCCAAAGCGCACGTTGAACTCGATCACCCGCAGGCCCTGCTCGGTCAGCATGGTGCCGACAAACAGGAAACCGCGATAGTCGAGGCCGTCCTCGCGCAGGCCGCGCATGAAGGGCGCGAGTATGTTGACCGCGAAGTCCTGAACCACCTCGTCCGTCGCCCAGGGCGTCGGGCAGATGTTGCCCATCCCCCCCGTGTTCGGCCCGCTGTCGCCGTCGCCAAGGCGCTTGTAGTCGCTGCTTGGCGGCAGCACTTCGGCCCTGCCCCCGGCGAGCAGGCAGGTAAAGCTGATCTCCGGCCCGCTCAGGCGCTCCTCCAGCACGACGGTGTCCGCCGAGCGGCCGAACTCCTGCTGGATCACCATGCGCTCAAAGGCGTCGAGGGCCTCTTCGCGGCTGGAGCAGACGATCACGCCCTTGCCCGCCGCCAGGCCGTCGGCCTTCAGCACCAGCCCGCCGCTGCCGCCTGGCCCAAAGGCCGGCCACTGCTCAATCGCCTGGCGCAGGGGCTCGGCGTCGGTAAAGACATCCTCAAAGGCCAGAAAGCGGGCGGTCGGGATCTGATGCCGCTGCATGAAGTCCTTGGCAAAGCTCTTCGAACCCTCCAGCAGCGCCGCGCGCTCGCCGGGGCCGACGCAGGGGATGCCCGCCTCGCGCAGGCGGTCGGCCAGACCAAGCACCAGCGGCGCTTCCGGCCCGATTACTACCAGATCCACCTTGAGCTGCTGCGCTGCCTCCACGATGCTCCTAAGGTCAGTGACAGCGATGTCGAGGCAGGCCGCCCGGCTGCCCTGCGGGTCAAGCAGGCCCCAGTTGGCCGGGGTGATCCAGAGCTGCTCAAGCTGCGGACTGAGCAGCAGCGCGTTGGCCAGCGCGTTTTCGCGCGCGCCGTTGCCGACGACGAGGATTCGGGAGGGGGCGGGAATGGCAGTCACGGCGATATTGTAGAACCAGCGCGCCTTTACTTGACTGGGCTGCGCCTTCTGCTATACTCCCTAGCCCGTTCTCCCGACGGTGGCCTTAGGGCCTAGCGCGGGAGTGCCCACCATCCGGGGCGTGGGCCAGCGGCATCTTCAGGGGCACTGCATTCTGGAGCCTGCTCGCGCGCCTGCTTTCCGGAAATATTAAAGGGGGTTATCCGTGGCGGACATTGTGCGTGACTACGAGTGTTGCGCGATCTATAAGGGCGATCTCGAAGCCGAAAAGCTCGACGAGGCCGTTTCTTCGATCCGCGACCTGATTACCACACGAGGCGGCGAGATCGTCCGTGTGGACCGCTGGAACAAGCGCTTCCTGGCGTACCCGATCAAGCGGTACACCGAAGCCTTCTACGTGATCTTCCGCTGGCACAGCAGCCCTGAGCTGCTCGGCGATCTGAACTATCAGCTCCGTTATAACGACAACGTGCTGCGCTACATGGTGTTTGACTACACCGAGAAGGAGCGCAAGCGCCGTAAGAGGTTGGGACATGGGAAAGCTAAGACCGCGTAGGTTCAAACAGCGCAAGGTTTGCGCCTTCAGCGTCGATCCGCAGCTGCCCATCGACTACAAAGCCGTGGCGCTGCTGCGCAAGTTCATCAGCGAGCGTGGCAAGATCCTGCCCCGCCGCCGCACCGGCACCAGCGCCAAGTATCAGCGTCCGCTGACCCTGGCCATCAAGCAGGCGCGCTTCCTGGCCCTGCTGCCCTACGTCCGTAAGTAGGGCGCCGGCAAGTCCATCTGGAGTAAGAAATGCGTATTGTCCTGCTTGATGACATAGTCAACCTGGGCGAGGCGGGGGCCGTGGTTACGGTGAAGGACGGCTATGCCCGGAACTTCCTGATCCCGCGCCGCCTGGCTGAACTCGCCACCAAGGACGCGATGAACCGCGTCACCCTGATCCGCCGCGCGGCGGAGTCCAAGCGCGCCCGCCGCAAGGCCGAGGCCGCCGACAAGTTCGCGCAGCTGACGGATAAGAGCCTGACCATCACCATGAAGGCCGGCACGCAAAGCCGCCTCTTTGGTGCGGTCACCGCGCAGACCATCGTCGATGAAGCCCAGAAGCAGCTCGGCATCACCATTGAGCGCCGCCATGTGGTCCTCGAGGAGCCGATCAAGCACCTCGGCGAGTACACTGTCGCCCTGCGCGCCAGCGCGGATGTGACCGGCGAGCTGAAGGTCGTGATCGAGGCCGAGGGCCCCAAGGGCCAGCGCGGCGGCGGTCGCAACCGCCACGGCGGCACCCCGCCCCCGGTGCTCAGCGCCCCGGCGGAGTCCGAGCCCACCGTCGCTTCCAGCGAGGGTGCGGAGTCTCCGGCGGCGGAAAGCGCCCCGGCCGAGGATGCCGGCGGCGAGGCCATCGAAGAGAAGTATGAGGAGCTGGAGAAGTAGTCCAGCCCTCCCGGACGCCAGCGCGCCTGGCACCCAAGCAAGCATCCCTGACAGGATTAAGGCCTCCGGCGACGGAGGCCTTTTGCTTTAGCCCATTTGCCTTAGCTATGAGTCTGATTTGGAATCAACTGCTGCCCAGCAGGACTCATACCAGGACTTTCGTGGCTGAGACCGATGCCGGCTGGGCCTTGACCGCGCGAACCACACTCTCAAGCACCGCGACACGGGCATAGAGCTTGTCATCGCCGGGGATCAGGACCCAGGGCGCGTTGGGCGTATGTGTCGCCTTGAACATCGCGTCGGCGTGCTTCATATAGCTGTCGTACATCTCGTTGGTGCGCCAGTCGTCGGGGGTCAGCTTCCAGGCCCGCAGCGGGTCGGATGCGCGTTTGTGGAAGCGCTGGACCTGCTCCTCGGGGCTGACCTGCAGCCAGAGCTTGATCAGCACAAAGCCGCTGTCGGTCAGCCAGCGCTCCAGCTCGACGATCTCGCGCTTGGCCCGCTCATACTCTTCGTCCGTCACGGCCTTCTCGATATGCTCGACCAGCAGGCGGCCATACCAGGAATAGTCGTCGAGGATCGTGATCCGTCCGGCCTTAGGCAGGCGGATGATGTAGCGGCGCAGGTAGAGATACTGTGCGTCGCTGGCGCTGGGCCGTGCGAGGCTGTGGACGCGCACCCAGCGCGGGTCGAGGTGCTGGGTCAGGCGCTTGATCGCCCCGCCCTTGCCGGCGGCGTCGACGCCTTCGACGATGATCAGCACGCGCATCCCGCGGCGCACGATCCGCCGCTGCAGCTCGACCATCCGAAGCTGGAGCGTACTGATCTGGGCGCGGTACTCACCGCGGGTCAGGCGGCTTTGCATGTCCAGATCGGCCAAACGCGGCGGCCGCTGGGTCAGGACCTCGAGGGGCTGAGGCATGCACAGATTATGCCATCGCAGCATGAAGGCACGCTAAAGATGCCGCGGCTTTCGCCTTGACGCAGATCGGCGCGGCCGTGGTATTAATGAGTCCATGTGTGGCCGCTATGTCCTGGACAATGAAGGCATCATCGCCTTTGAGAAGTTCGCCCGCTCCGAGGAGGCCGCGGGTCTGATCCGCCCGCGCTTCAACATCGCACCGACCCAGAAGGCGCCGGTGGTGCTGTCGCCGCCGGGGGCGGAGCAGCCTGTGCTGCGACTGCTGAGCTGGGGCCTGCTGCCGGCCTGGGCCAAAGACGCCGGCATGGCCAGCAAGCTGATCAACGCCCGGGGCGAAACCCTGGCCGACAAGCCGTCCTTCCGCAGCAGCTTCAAGTCCAGCCGCTGTCTGGTTCCGGCCAGCGGGTTCTATGAATGGCGCAAGGACGGAGCGCGCAAGACGCCCTTTTACATCCGCCGCACTGACAGCCCGGCCTTTGCCATGGCCGGCCTCTACAGCCGCTGGCGCAGTCCCGAGGGCGAAGAGCGCGATACCTACACCATCATCACCACAGCGGCGAACAGCGCGCTGGCCGGGCTGCACGAGCGCATGCCGGTGATCCTTGAGCCGGCGGACTGGGATCGCTGGCTCGGCAGCGCCCCGGCGGAGCTGGCCGAGCTGCAGGATCTGCTGCGGCCCTGCCCGGCAGAATTGATGAGCCTGCGGGAGGTCAGCCCGCGGGTCAATTCGCCGCGGATTGATGAGGCTTCGCTGCTCGATGCGGTCGGCCTGGGCTTCTAAGTATGCCCCCTTCGCCAGGGCTGCGGGGCGGCCAAGGTTATATGTCAGTTCAAGTCCGCTCAGAGCCCGTCGATGCTTGCAATTGAGTACTTTAGCGGCTATGCTGTCCGCAGTCCGCACCGGCGGTGCGGGACAGCTTCGGGGACCTGGAATATGTGGGAATGTTACAACTGCGGATTCAATAACGTGGATGCGTCGGTGATCTGCAACAAGTGCCGGTCGCCGAAGCCTGATCCCAGCCAGCCGCGCCAGGGGCGCAGCTTCCACGTGCAGCAGCAGGCGGCCCAGGAGCGCATCGCCGGCGAGATGATGTCGCACTCCATCCCCGCCCCGCCGACCCGTAAGCGCATCCGCGACAAGTGGCTGGAGGCCTTTGAGCGCAAGGGCCGCGACGCCGTGATCGACGAGCTGGTCGCCATTGAGCTGCGCAGCTATGCCACCCGGGAAGCCCTGCGCCTGCTGGTCAACGTGCTCAAGAATCCCCAGGCCCGGGGCAACGACGTGCAGCTCAGCACCGTGATCCAGACCCTGATCGACTGGGAAGACGAGCAGCTCTAACTAATGTTTTCTAACTCATATTTTCAAGTTACCTGACTGGCTGCAAACATCGCTGGCAGCCCTAGCGCCGTGCGCTCAGACTCTCACGCCGCAGCAGTCCGATGAACTCGGCCTGCGAGGTGTTGGGGAAGAGGTCAGCTACCGCGAGTGATTCCAGGCGCCACTGCGGACCGAGGCGCTGAACATCGCGGCTGAAGGCGGCGCCGTCGCAGCCGATCAGCACCAGGCTGCCGGCCCGGCACTCGCTGAGGCTGGCGCTGAGCCGTGCCGGCAATCCAGCCCGCGGCGGATCCAGCAGCACAGTATCCGCCAGCTGCGGCCCGCGGGCATCCCAGGTGGCGGCGTCCTGCTGGCGCACTTCATAGTCGAGGCCGCCGAGGTTCTGCGACAGGGCCGAGCAGGCCAGGGCGCTGCCCTCCAGCAGGCGAAAGCGTCTAAAGCGCGGCGCCAGCAGCCGGCTGAAGAAGCCGACGCCGGAGTAGATGTCATAGAGCACTTCGCCGCCGAGCTTCCAGCCGTTAAAGACCTGGCCGAAGCACTCCCAGGCCCACTCTGGGCAGACCTGAAAGAAGGCCCCGGGGGGCTGCAGCAGGCGCCCGCCGCCCAGCTGGTGCCAGATCGGCCGGCGTCCTTCCTGCCAGCGGCCGCTGCTGTTCAGGCGCCAGACCGGCTCCGGCGGCTGCTGGCCGGCGGGAGTCAGCTCGTCGCCCCCGCCGCCGCTGTCCATCCGGTAGGCCAGCACCTCCGCCGCCGGAGTGCCGCAGGCCAGCTCCCAGCGGGCCGTCGCCCGGGGCAGCAGGCGCTGCTCCAGCGCTTCCCGCAGCGCCGGGATCGCCGCCGACAGCTCGGGCACGGCGACCGGGCAGCCGGGGGCTTCCACGATGCGGTGGCTCCCGGGCTGGTGGTAGCCGAGACGGGCCCCGTCCCAGTGCAGCTGGATCCGATGCCGCAGAGCAAGTCTGCGCGCCGCACCTTCCGCCGGCAGCCAGTCCCAGCGGCCCTGCCACTTGAGCTGGCGGGCCAGCAGGTCGGCGATCTGCTGGCGCTTGAGTTCGCCGTATGCCGCGCCGGAACCCCACATGCTGCAGCCGCCGCAGCGTTCGGCCACGGGGCAGGCCGGCTCAACCCTTGCCCGGTCCGGCCGCAGCCAGCGGACGACGCGCCCTTCGCTGTGGCGCGCCTTATGCTCGATCTCTGCCTCCACTTCTTCGCCGGGGAAGATGGCCAGCGGCGCCGCCAGCAGCAGGGCGCGGCCATCGGCCAGCTTGCTCAGCCCCAGCCCGCCCCAGCCGAGGCGCTCGATGCGGCCCTGCCACAGCTCGGGGGCCGGCGGCGGGGGGCCGCTTGGCGCTGCAGCAGGAGCCGGTTCATTTTCAGGCTGGTCTCGTTTTTCCATTTGCATAGTCTGGCGTTTCCTTTATCAGGGGCCATATAATAGGGCCATCGAGCAGAAATGCTGCTCAGGGGGCCAGCTATGGACGCTATCTACAAGATATTCGTCACCACCGACGACATGGGGCGCTTCTTCGCCAGCCAGGATCTGGGCGACACTCTGCCGGCCGGTTCCCAGGCCCAGATCAGCCTGTCGGTGGCTGAACCAGACGGCGTGCTGGTCGAGGGCGTGGCGGATGTTGAGAACAACGAAGCCAGCTCGGGAAACCTGGCCCGCAACTTTGAGCTGCGCCACGGCAGCTCCTTCGACCTTGGTAACTGGACCCTCGGCGGCAGTGACAAACTTAAGCTCTTCGGCGGCGTCGGCGAGAGCCGCCCGAATCTGATGCTGGCGCTGCAGGTCGTGGTCAGCGCGGCCGATGCCGAGGCGGAATAGCAGCCCGCCGCCTGCCGGCTATACCCGAAATCCAAAACACCTGCAGATTTATGCAAGCCGCGTGGTCGCCCGGGGCAAGCGCCATCCCTGGCCCGGTGCGCGGGATTTAACTTTGGCGGCGCTGTAACAACGTCAAACAGCATTTTTCTGCCCTGCATCCGCTGGGATTTAATCTTCAAGGCGCAAAAGCCCCCAGAAAAGGCCCCTTTGAAAATTCTGTTCTGTCGACCCCCATTCCCATGTTCGCTGCTCCATCCTGGCCGCGGGCGCCAGAAACATGCACCTGTTTTGAATTGTCCCAGGGCCAGCCATTGTTCGCTGCGGCCAGCGGCATGCAGCTATACTCGCCCCGGGCCGCCGGGCATGCAGCTTTGCAGCAAAAGCCGGGCTTTTAGCATTTGTGGACCAGGAGCGAGCTGCCGGGAGAAATGTGCGCGCCTGAGGATTTTTCGACAATTCGGGCCGGCCTGAGGTATAATCCTCGCTTGCCCCTGGGAGCTCGCCAAACGGCGCCTCAGGGCAGCAGAACGGTGCAGGGCACTTTGGAGCATTAAACATGGCAAGAGCGACTACTACGAAGAAGGTTGTGGCGGCGACGACGGAAGAGGGCAAGCACCCTATTTATGATCCGGGCGCGACGCGGGACACCTACAAGAAGGGCGATGTGATCTTCTTCAACAAGGTCCGCAACTGGCTGGACAAGGGCGCGCTGGTCGAGGCCTATGCCCGCGTGGTCAACGTTGGCGTCTTCGAGGGCGAGGCGCCCTTCATTGAGGTCAGCTTTGACGACGTGAAGAAGATGAACACTGTCGACCTGGGCAAGGACATCCGCAAGTTCCTGCTGGAAGTCAAGTAAGCCAGCCGGCAAAGTGAATAAGCCGCGGTGCTCCGCGGGTAAAACAGGATTGAAGCAAGGCCGTCCGCGAGGGCGGCCTTTTGCATGAAGCCCAATTGCTTGTAGGGCCGTGGGCTTGTCCCCGGCCCGTGTTCTAGAGCAATCCCTTTTGCCTGAGATGCCAGCGCATTGGATTGTCCATAACGTATTGACGGTGAAACTGCAGATCAGCATTATCCTGAATACTGTGATCCCAGAAATCAGGCTGCCAGAAAGGCGCCGAATAGCTTTGCCAACCGTGAGCGCTAACTCCGGCGCCATAAGCGCGGGCTGACAGAGACTTGAATACCCGGACAATTTCTGTTAACAGGGGTCGCCCTCCTGCATGGGTCGGGTGGGTCAGCTTGGGTTCAACGATTGCCAGCACAGCAAGGAAATGGTCCGGCATCACGACCTGACAGTCCAGCACCAGCCCCGGGATCGCTCAGGTAGTGCTAACCAAATGGTCTCAATCACGCGACCAGCTGCGTCGTTCGTCAGCACGCCATCGACGATGCTGCCAAACAAAGGCTTGCGGTCGTTAAGGCAGATCGTCACGAAGAAGTTGCCGCGGCTGTAGTCAATCCGAGCATCACGTTGCGTGTTCCTGCGCCTGTATTCGTCGGGCATATGCGCAGACTGGCAGAGAAATGCGACACCGGGCCGGGGACAAGCCCACGGCCCTACAAATCAGACTGGATGCTGGCACTGCGGGCCGGGGACAAGCCCACGGCCCTGGAGCCGCGGACTGGGCCGCGCTGCTACTGCGCGGCGGTTACATCGCGCACATGCCACATCTCGATACGCTGGCCCGTGCCGAGATCCCAGACATCCACCTCGTCGTTGTTCTGCTTGAAACTGAAGGCGCTGGCCACATCCACCCGACCGGATATCGCCACTTTCAGCGCCATCATGATCGCCTGATGCGCGACGACCAGCACATCGCCTTCCACTGCCGGCGCGATGATGCGCCCGAGGAAATCCCGCAGGCGGTAGGCGCCGTCGGTCAAATCCTCGCCGCCCGGGGGAGCCATGGTGTAGTGGCTCTCGCGCCAGCGCTGGAAGCGCTCGCCATATTCGCTGGCCAGCTCGCTTTCCAGCCGCGCTTCCCAGTCGCCAAAGGACAGCTCCAGCAGCTCGGGCGCAATCTCTGCCTGCATGCCGCTGCCCTCAAGGATGATGCGTGCGCTCTCGACGGCGCGGCCCAGCGGGCTGGACCAGGCCGCACCGAAGCGGACCCCGCGGCGGGCCAGCTCGTCCCGGATCGCCCGCGCCTGGGCCAGGCCGACTTCATTAAGCGGCACATCGCTGGTGGACTGGAAGCGCTTCTCGGCGTTCCAGTTGGTCTGGCCGTGTCGAACCATATATAAAGCCACGGAAGAATGATAGTGCCCGGTCTGTGCCAACAGTCGAAGGTCGAAGGTCGAAGGTCGATTGAGTTTCATCCTGGCAGTGCGAGTCAGGCAAACTGCTGTGATGCCCAGCTGCTCTTCTGCGCAGTGCATGGACTTGAGTATTCGACCATCGACTATCGACCTGTTTGCAAGTCACGGTGTTAGCTTCGGCTGCGCAGATGAACCAGAGCCGCGCCCGGTACATCTATAATTCCGTGATGCTGTGGCGGGTCCTCGGGGCGTTGCTGGCGGGCCTTGCGCTCGCCTTCAGCTTTCCGCTGAGCCTGCCCGGGGTTGACGCCTTCCCGGAGCTTGGCGTCTGGCACTTTTTCATTGGCAACAAGGACATTTCCGACGGCTTCATCCAGCTCCAGGGTCTGGGCTGTGTCGCGCTGCTGCCGCTGCTGGCGGCCCTGCGCGGCGCCCGGCGGCCCGCCCACGGCTTCTGGCTGGGCTATCTGTGCGGAGTCGGCTGGCTGATGCCCGGCCTGATCTGGCTGGGCAGCTTCGGCATCGTCCCGGTGCTGCTGCTGCCGCTGTATTTCGCCCTGCCGCTGGGCCTGTTTGGCTATCTCTGCTGGTGGCTGCTCAACACTCCCTGGGCGGCGGCCAGCCCGGCGCGGCTGGTCTGGGGCGTGCCCATGGCCTGGACGGCCATCGAATACCTGCGCAGCTTCGGCTTCTGGGCCTTTCCCTGGAACCTGCTGGGCTATGGCCTCGCCCGCGAACCGCTGCTGATCCAGGGCGCGGATCTTGGCGGCGTCTATGTGGTCAGCTTCGCCATAGTGCTGTGCAACAGCATCCTGGCGGTGCTGCTTATGCGGCCGGCGCCTGAACTGCTGGAGCTGCTGCGTCCGGCCAAGCCCTGGCGCTGGAAGGCACGAATCGCGCAGGCGGCGGGTGGGACCGCGCTGCTGTGCCTGCTGCTGGGCTATGGACTCTGGCGCCTCGACCTGCTGAAGGTGCCGCAGCTCTGGCCCCTGGCGCTGGCGCAGCCGGCCCGGGCCCAGGAGTCCGGGGCGGGTAAAGCGCCTTCCAGACCGGCAGGCCAGGACGATGAAAAGTCTGAGGTAGTGAGCGGCCCGGGAGCCCGGTCTGTTGTCACGCCCCCAGGCGAGACTAAACCCAATGCCAATGGCAAGACCGACGGCAAAGCCGATGGCAAAGCGGATGGCGCCTCAAAGAGCAAAGCGGGCGCCACGGCCGGCGGCAAGCGCAAGGATCAGAACAAGAACGGCAAGGCCAAGAGCACGCGGCCGGTTCAAAAGGTGGAGCGCGAGCTGCCGCTGGATGTGATCCTGGTCCAGGGCGGGCTGAACACCCGGGAAAGCTGGCGCACCGAAGGCCTGCTGGAGAAGAGCATCGCGGCCTATGCGGGACCGGCGGACAAGGCGCTGCAGCAGTGGATGCAGGGCAGCCTGCTGGAATCCGGCAGCACGGTCGTTACCCCGGCAGCAGAACAGACAGATGCATCCAAGGACGCGCGGCTGTCAGGCCGGGGCGCAGACGAGGATGAGAGCTGCAGCGCACTGGCCTTCAGCACCGGCACAGAGTCCGGCGGCGCTGCCAATGGCGCGGGAACGCGGGAGTTCGTCCCGCCCCCCGGCAACCTCGGCCAGCCGGCGGGCACCGTGGCCCGGGATGACAGACCGGCGATTGAGCAGCCCGGCGGGCTGGCTTCCATCCTGAGCCAGGACCCAGTTCCGGCTGACCGCCCGCAGGTTAGCTATGCGCCGGCTGGTGCGGCAGCGAAGGGCGGACAGCCCCAGGCCGATGTGCTGGTCGTCTGGCCCGAGAGCGTCTTCCCGATGTACCTCGACCCCTCAAAGGCCCAGGGCCTGCCACGGGAAGCACGGCGCCTGCTGCGCAAGACGACCAACACCGCGCTGCTGATGGGGGCGATCGGCATGCCGCACGACCCCGAGCAGTATGAGAACGGCGCGATGTTCTTCTCCCGCGAGGGCGCGGCGATCTGGCCGCACAGCAAGGTGCGGGTAGTGCCCTTCGGCGAGGTGGTGCCCTTCCGCCGCGCGATCAGCTTCCTTGACTATCCCTGGGGCAATGCGGATGTCACCGAAGGCCGGAGCATAGAGCCGCTGCTTTGGAAGGGCCACAGCCTTGGCCTGCTCATCTGCTTTGACAATGTCTTCGGCTTCCTGACCCGCACGGAGGCGCTCAAGGGCGCCGACAGCTTTATCCTGATGACCAACAACTCCTGGTACAAGCTGCCCAGCGGCGTACGCCAGCATACGGATATCGACATTCTGCGGGCAGTGGAGAACCGCCGCTGGCTGGCGCGGGTCAGTACGACCGGCGAAAGCCACCTGATTGACGCGGCCGGGCGCGTGCGGCTGCAGTCCAGCCAGCGCAGCGCAGCGGTAATCAGCGGCCGGCTTGAAGCCAGCCATGAGCGGACGGTCTACCACCGGGTCGGAGACCTTTTCGCCCAGCTCTGCCTGCTGGGAGCGGTCCTGCTATGCCTGCCGCCGATTGTTCTGCGCCGCGGCGAGGGTCTGCTCTAGTCGCTTTGGACCGGGGCTGCTGGGGTAGAATTTGTGGTCCAAACTGCCTGGAGGTTCACATGCGGCGCCGCGATCTGCTCTCGACCATCCTGCTTGCACTTTTGCTCGTGTGCTGCGCCTGCAGCTCTGACAAGACCGACACAGGCCCTGCCGCTCCAGCTCAAAGCAGCCAGACGCCAGGGCCTGTTTCGCCCGGACCCGGCGGCACAGTGCCTGAGGGACTCCCCGGTCTGCCCGGCCTGGCAGGCGGTGCACTGGCGGACTCTGGCGGGGCCATAGAGGCGCCGGGCCGCCGCTCAAGCTATGACCAGTTTGAGTTTGTCGATGGCAACGCCATTTACTCGGCCTCCAGCGTTTGCCAGTTCGTCCAGGACTCCTGCCTGGTAGTGCCAGGCCCTCACGGCCCGGGCTGGGCGATCTATAGCGTCAACACCGGCGGTTATCAGCCCAGCCGGCTGGAAGTAAACATGAGACTGAGTGAGAACGGCAGCGCTTTTGTCGCCCTCTCGCGCTACAGCTCGGGGCGCTGGGATATCCGCGGGCCCTTCACCGGGCCGGCCAGTATTCAGGTGGGCAGCGGAGATTACCTTAGCGGCGCAGGCGACAGCGCCGACCGCCGCTTCTATTTCGCTGTGCTGGTCGACGACGCTTACGCCGAGCACAGTTTCAGCGAAGTGCACTTCGACAATGCCGTGCCGGCTGGGACGCGTGTGTCGGGACGGGTGCTGGATGAACAGGGCGATCCGGTTGCCGGCATGCGGATGCAGCTGCAGCCTCTTGGCCGTTATGTTGAAAGCGATGCCGCGGGCAACTTCATCTTTTATGACGTGCCCGACGGCGACTATGACCTGTCGCCGGATGACGCGGCGGGGGACTATGACTTCTTCGAGCCGCCGCTGCGCAGCATCAGTATCAGCGGCGATCAGGGCATGCAGGACTTCACCGCCACTCGCCTTGATATTCGCGGGCGGCTGAGCACGAACGACAGGCCACTGCCACTGGTGGAGATGGTGCTTAATCCGGGCGGAGTCGTGACTAAAACGGATACTGACGGACGCTATGAGTTTCGCAAGCTGGTGTCAGGAAACTACACCGTGGCAGTTTTCTCCGGAGGCATCGACACCACTCCGCCAAGCTACAACCTCTTTCTCGGCAGCGCTGACCTTGAAGGTAATGACTTTACTGCCAATGGCCTTGAGCCTGCTTACTCAATCAACGGCACAGTGCGGGATGGGGTAGACCCTGTTGTCGGCGCGGTGCTCTATCTGCAGCCCGGCGGCAAGATCGCGGTTACCGACGACACGGGCTATTACGCCTTTTACACCCTGGCGCCGGGAAACTATGTGGTCAGCGCGGCGCTGAGCGGCTACAAATTCACCCCGGACAGCCAGGCGGTGACGATCATCGACAACGGCCAGACCGCGGACTTCAGTGCTGAACCGATTCAGCTTTACCATGTTATCCGCGAGTGTATCGAGACTGACCTCAGCGACGTTGTGCTGGGCTTTATGCCGGGCGTCGATGTCTACTTCGCGGATGTCAACACGGCCAGTGTGGTGGCCGTCCGCCGCACCGACCAGTTCGGCCAGGCCAGTGTGGATCTCCCGGCAGGTGAGTACTACAGCTATCTGCAGCATCCACTCTTTAACGGAGTCGCCAGCTTCGGTTCCGAGAGCTTCACCCTTAGCGGCGATCTGGTGATCAGCCGGCACTACAACCGCAACAACACGGTCACCTGGAAGAACTTCGTCGCCGAGTACATCAGCACGGAATGCCTGCAGTGCCACCGCCCGGATGCCCAGACGGCGGTCGACCCGCCGCTGCGGACCTATGACGAAGTGGTGGCCAAGGTGAATTCCTGCAATTCCAGAATCCAGAATGACACAATGCCGCCAGGGAACCCCAGCCACGACGCCTATAAGCGCTGGTTCAAGGCTTGGCGGGACGCCGGGACGCAGCTGGAATAGGCTTGATATGCCGGCCGGGAAGCCGCGACGCAGGCGCGCACCGCGTCGCGGACCCCCTGACAGCTCAGGCGCAGCAGTCGATCTGACCGCCGACGCCGTCCGGCTGCGCACTTGGCACTGAGGCCAGCAGCTTCATCGCGAGGCTCATCTCCATCTTCTGCTGATCTTTCTGCTTCAGCAGCACAAGGCTTTGATACTCCGTTGCGATCTGCTGGCTCTTCAGCGCACTGGCCATGTCGAGCACGGCTCCAACGTCCATGCACGGCCTCCTTGCCGGCCGGCCCACTGCGGATGGGCCGCCCGCCTGGCGCGCTGCGCCGCTTTATAGATCGGCCCCGGCAAAGCGGCATTGAGCCGCTGCTTGAGTTTTTGTCAGGAGGGTAAACTATCCGGTCGCGCCAGGGATGGCCGTCCTTTAAGCCACCAAATACAGCCTGTATGGAGTAGAGACATGTTTTTGGATTCCCGGCGACTGCGGCAGCCTATCGGCGCTGCCTTAAGTCTGGCCCTTGTGCTGAGCGCTGCCGCCTGTGGCGGCGGGGCGGTCCAGCCCGGTCCCGATCAGGGTGAACTGGCATCCAGTTCGCTGCTGGCGGCGCACAGCAAGGCAGCCCCGGTGGTGTTTGACGAGACCGCCGGCGCAGTCCGGCCGGCGCTGCTGGGCGGTCTGCCCGCCCTGCCGGCGGGCCTGGCCGCGGGAGCTCCTGCCCGCGAAAGCTCATGGCAGGAAGTGCTCTTCGTCAAGGGTAACGCGGTCTTCGATGCCTCCCCTGGGGTGATCTTCGCTGGCGACAGCGCGGTGCTGAACCCTGGCAAGGGCGAGCTGGACTGGACGGTTTATCCCTTCTCGACCGGCGGCTATCAGCCCGACCGGGTGGAGGTAGGGCTGTCCTGCGGCGCCGGCGGAACGGCCTGGGTTGCGCTGTCGAACTATGCCCTGGGCGCCTGGGAATTCCATGGCCCCTACACCGATGACGCGGTGATCAACCTGACTTCCAACAGCTATATCAACATGTCCAACCAGTTCTTCCTGGCGGTGGTGGCCTTTGACACGGCCCAGGTAAGCATGGACTACGGCCTGATGAGCTTCGAAAACGGCAATGTGGCCCAGTTTGGAGTATCTGGCACCGTGACCGACGAGAACGGTGATCCGGTGCCGGGCATCATGGTGCGCGAGAACACGAACTTTGAATCGGCGACCACGGATCTGGATGGAGAGTATTTCCTGGGTATTCCCAGCGCCGGAACTTACGACATCGTGCCCGATCTGAACCCGACGGATTACAACAATACGACCGGCACCCTGAATGTGATGGTTGATGGCCAGGAAAGCGGCAAGGACTTCACTTTGAGCCGGATCGACATCAGCGGCCGGCTGACCACCGCCGGCGGCGCGCCCGTGGTGGGCGCCGAGCTGACCCTGATGCCGGACAACCGGACCACGAAAAGCAATGCGGACGGCTATTACGAATTCCGCAAGGTCAACAACGGAAACTACACCGTCTCGGCCCTGCTCGCCACCTTTGACTTCACACCGAACAGTCAGCCGGTCACGGTGAACAGCAGCGACGAGACAGGCGTGGACTTTTCTGCCACCGGCGGGCAGCCCACCTTTGGCATCACCGGCAACATCACCGACACGGGAATGGGGCCGGTGGAGGGTGTGTTTGTCAGCCTGACGCCGGGGTCGCGCCAGACCACCACGGACGCCAATGGTAACTACAGCTTTATCGGCCTGCCGGAGGATACCTACGAAGTGACGCCGGTGCTGGGGCTCTGGAGCTTCACGCCCGCTACCCGGCTGGTTAACATCAGCGGCTCCAGTGAGAACGGCATTGACTTCGATGCCGACCCGCCGCCGCCGACCTTCCGCATCTATGGCTCGGTGCAGGACGTCGTCTTTGGCAATACCGGTATTCCCTACTGCGACATCCGCCTGGTGCGGATCAGCGACAACGAGATCCTGGCCTACCGCGAAACCGACGCCAACGGCGACTTCGAGTTTCCTGAGCAGCCCAACGGCGTGTACAAGGTGGTGGTCAGCGACTTCAGCTATGTCAACATCGAGGTCGGCGCGAATGTCAATTCGGCGGACGTGCCCCTGACCATTGCAACTTCATTCGCCAGTGACGGCGTTCCGACCTACGACAACTTCATCTCCGAGTTCACCAGCGAGTGGTGCCTGCAGTGCCACCGGCCCGACAGCGGCACCTCGGTGAACCCTTACCTGCGGACCTACAGCGAGACCAAGAACGCAGGCTCGGCCTGCAACTTCGACATCCAGGGCGACATCATGCCGCCCGGCCGCAGCAACCTGCCGATCTACAAGCTTTACTGGCAGGCCTGGAAGGATGCGGGCTATCCGGAGAACGAGGACGACCTGCCCTAGTCAGCGGCCATCCGGCCGGCAAGGGGTAGACAGGCGCAAGGCCCCGGAGGCTCAGGCTTTCGGGGCCTTGTGTTGACGGGCAGGCGCGAGACGGCTATAAACTTCGCGGCACAATGACAGATTCCCCGGGCAGCCGGTTTCCTGCGCAGGCGGTGCGGCCGTGACACCATCGCAGGAAGGTGCGCGCCGCAATTCGCGCCGCAAGGCTTTTGAGCTGCTGTTCGAGCTTGAGCAGCATCCAGGGGTCAGCGCCGAAGATATCCTCGAGCGCAGCTTTGCCGATCCCGACGTGCTGGAAGCCTACAGCAGCGATGAGGACGAGGACGGCTATGTGCTGGTCGAGGCCGAGGCGGACAAGGGCAGCAACCTGTACCGCATGCGCCCCCGGGGCCGCAAGCTGCAGCAGTTCGTGACCGAGCTGGTACTGGCGGCCAAGCAGCATGAAGAGGCGATTGACGCGGAACTGGCCAAACACCCCCACGACTGGAGCTTTGACCGCATCGGCACTGCCGAGCGCGTGTTGATGCGGCTGGCGGTGGCGGAGATGGCCTATCTTGGTACGGCGCACAAAGTGGTCATCAATGAAGTGCTGGATCTGGCCAAACAGTATGCCCAGGCCGATGCCGTGAAGTTCATCAACGGCATCCTGGGCGCGGTGGTGCGGAACCTGCAGCAGCTTGGCGAGTCTGCCAGTACTGAGCCCGGGACAAGCCCGGGCAGCGACGCAGACGCGGGGGATGATTACCCGGAACTGGACGGACTGGATCTGCTGGCGGACGAAGATGAGTAATCCCGGCGGCAGGTCGGCCCGGAGTGATGGCCGCGTCAGACTGACGGCGGCGCTGGTGAGGGGATGTTGAGCGGACGCACATTCAAGCTGGCCCTGGCGGGCATCCTGCTGTTGCTGCTCCTGGGCGCGCTGTTCATGCTGCTGCGTCCCGGTGGCAGCGGCGGCGGCCGCCGCCAGCATGGCAAGCTGGCCAGCGGCAGCAACCTCGCCCTGGACCTGCGCTACAGCTATGACCCCCTGATGCTGCGGCCGGCGGACTATGACGGCACGGCCGAGTTTCCACTGCAGCTCGACGGCGCCGACTTTGGCTTCTATGGCAAGCGCATCCGCGGGGCGGGCAAGATTCTGGCCAAGGAGCCCGGCCCGGTGCTCTATGACTTTGTCGGCTCCCAGCACAGCGAGGTTTTCGAGTTCTGGTACAAGCTTGAGCCGCTGGCCGAGCCGGCTTACGAGGACTGCGAGCTGCAGGGCCGCCTGGGACTGCACCAGAAGCTGGCCTACAAGCTGGGGCCGGATTCCCCGGGCTGGCCGCGCTACTTCCCGGATTCCCTGCGCGGCGCGCTGCAGGAAGACGGCAGCCGCAGCGGCGGCGGCGACACCGCCTACATCGAGGGCTGGGCCCTGTTCGGCACTGAAGACCTGTATTTCTTTTATGCCGTTGCGCCCCGCGAACTGACCGGAGACGAGCGCGCCGCGCTGGTGGCGATGATCAACGGCATGCAGTTCAACGCCCTGGGTGCGGACTCTGCCAGTCCGCCGGCGGCTGATGACAAGGATAAGGGCGACGAGGAGACGCCGGGGGATAAGGCGCCGCGCTCTGATCCCGACGCGGCCCAAGAGGATGAGAGGCAAGACAGCGCAGCAGCGACCAGCGATTCTTCCGGCAGCGGCGAATAGGGCCACAAAAAAGGGCCGGCCCGTGGGCCGACCCCTGTCAGTTCCTTTTGCTCTGCATCGGCCCGGGTCAGCAGGCGCAGCGCAGACACACGCTGAAACTAGTTAGCGGCAACCGCCGCTGCTTCGGGCTTCTGCTTGGCCTCACTGACCTTGATCGCCTGGCCGTTAAGCTGGCTGCCATCAAGGGCGGTAATAGCCGTCTGGGCCTCAGCATCGTTCAGCATCTCGACAAAGCCGAAGCCCTTGGGGGCGCCGGATTCCTTGTCGGTGGCGATGCGGCTGCGCTCGACCGTGCCGTGCGCGGCAAAGGCTTCGGTCAGCTGAGTCTCGGTGGTCTCGGGGGTAAGGTTGCCAGCATAGATTTTCATCGCTGATCTCCTCAATACAATATTGATTTGATGAGCACAGTTAGTGGTTACGGCGATTCATCCAGCGGGCAAACCCGTGTCTGCGGACCGGTCAAACGGCGGTAATCAAGAAGGAGTGCGCGCCGCAAGCGGCGTCCATCAAAGAAAGCATAACACATGCTTAGATGTTTTGGGCGGAATATCCGAAATTGGTGCAGGTTAAGAAGGATGCGCGTCCCGAATCCGCGGCTGGGGGAACGCGCAGCCAGCGTCGCACGCTGCTACAATCTGGCTGTGCGCAAGCTCTTGCTAAGCCTGATCCTGTCGCTGCCTTTGCTCGCCCTGCCGCTCGGCGCCCGGGCGGCCACGGCTGGAGCCGCAGCAGAGCAGGAAACTCCGCGCGCCGCCAGCAAGGCCGACCGGCCGATGGAGCTTGGCGCCGTGTCTGATACGCCTGTGGCCGCCAGTGCCTACAGCGAGGCGACGCAAGACCTGGCGCAGGACATGGTCAGCGATGCCGGCGATGATGTGCTTGACTGCTGTCACCGGATCATCGAGCGCTGCCACACGGTGAAGCCGAAGTGCATCAGCATGTGCCACAAGTGCGCCACGCCCTTCAAGCCCTGCGCGCCCTGCCTGCCGGAGCTGAGCGGCTGTCACAAGCCTGTCACGCCCAACATTCCCTGCGCGCCCTGCCTGCCCGAGCTGTGCACCTGCCACAAGCCGGCGGTGGTGGTCAAGCCGGAGGTCTGCTGCGACTGCCCGGTGACGCTGACCGGCAGCCGCGACATGATCGCGCCGGATGCGGGCTGCGCGTGCGGGTGCCATAAGGACGGCAGCAGCAGCTGGGCTGACTAGGAGTTTCGATCCAACGCAGAGTCAGCCGAGTGAACAGAGGTTCACCGAGAACAATGCTCGCAGCGCTCCGTGTTACTCAGAGGTGTAATCAATGTTCTGGGCTCCCAAGCGGATGGGCTATTACCACACCACAGGCCGTGAGCGCGTTGTCGAGCTGGAGGACTTCCCAAAGCAATGCCCCGGGGCGCCGCTTCCACTGTTACTCTCGAAAGGAGGCAGGGTAGTACTTAGCTACCTGCTCTTCGAAGATTGGGACGAGGAAGATCCCACTTTGATGCGGGACAAGCACGGCAATGTAATCGGTTTCATGAAACCAAAGCCGGCAAGCGACAGAATCTCACCGGAAACAGCCTTCGTTTGTTTCTCCTCCGGGCTGCACATGATGGGCGGACCGAACGATGAGGTTCTTTCAGGACATCCTTTGTACAAGCAAGGGCTTGGCCCTTATGGCGTTTATGAGGTTCATGGTTCTGACCTCCCAAAGGCGTTAGAGCGGATCAATTCGGTTCATTCTAATCATGATCCAAAGCGATTTGAGGGGCTGAGGCACCTGATATTTACTTTCCATGACGAGACCTTTGAGTGCGTTACATACGGCTACGAGATCCGTGTCGAGTCGCTACCCCAACCGGCGCGGTTAGCGCGTATGTGCGAACTGCTGAACAGCTAGCAACCGCAATATGCCGCGCCGCGCAGCGGCGACGATCCGCGCTGAGCGCAGCGAGGCGCGGCCTCCAGAGCAGAAGTGTTTGAACTGCAAAGGGCGCGAAGAACGCGAAGACTGGAATGGGAACCGGCGACTTGGTGTTCTTTGCGCTCTTTGTGTTCTTTGCGGTTGGATTCTTCGATCCCAACATCGTAGACTAGACCAGTAGCGCAGCACTCAGTGGCGGCGCAAGGCAGGTAACCAGATGGCAGACACCAAGATTACCGATTGGAGCATGGGGCCAGAAGTCGCCAGGGGCATCTACAGCGTGGATGCGCGAGACAGGCTGGTGGAACTGAAGGACGTTGTGATGGGCGATTCCTACGACTACTTGGCATCGCTTTCAAGCGCGGCCGGAACCGTAATCAGCTATGAACCTTCAATGGCCCATGTTTTGCAACAGAGTTTTCGGATCACCTGGACGGGACGCAGGGATGACCAGCAGGAAGCTGTCTGGGCCTTCGTGTACTTTCCCGGAACTCTGTTTCAAATGTCGGGCAGGCCAAATGACGAAGCAATTCGCGGCCATCCTTACGACCACCGAGGGTTAATCAACTATGGCATCGCTGTTGAAGTTCTTGACTCTTCGTTGATCCGGGCGCTTGAAAGGATGAACCGCGTGCACGGCGGTCACAAGTCTGTGCACTACGAGAGATTTAGACACTTTGTATTCATGTTTAAAGAGGAAACGTTTGAATGCGTTGCCGACGGGTATCGCGCTTGGTTGGAAGGCGGCGTGAGAGACAGGTTTGAACGCATGGCGGAGATACTAGAAGCCGAGAGTGGATACCTTCGACGTTGAGCGCCGCGCAGCGGCGACAATCCGCGCTGAGCGTTGCGAGGCGCGGCCTCCGGAGCAGAAGTGTTTGAACCGCAAAGGGCGCGAAGAGCGCTAAGACCCGGTAGGACGTGCTCAGGGCCAACTCTTACTTTGTGTTCTTCGTGTTCTTTGTGTACTTCGTGGTTGATATCTTCTTCCCCAAAACCAAGCTCAGAGCAAGGCCCACCGGTTGCAAACCGGCTATGCCGGCCTGGCCCGGGTCCGAAGTCGAGAAGCTGCAAACGCTGCGCCGCCACTGAGTGCGGCGCTACCGGCCTCGCAGTCCCGCAATCCGATTGGACAGGACCAGGGCTGAAGACCAGATCCAAAGGGAGCTAACAGAGCTAACTGAGTTAAACAGAGTCTGAGACAGGCAGTAGCCTTACCATCGTCTTCAACCTGTGCACACTCAACATGAGGACGATTGCTTTACTCGGTTGAGCTCTGTTGGCTCCTTTTATGGATTGGATTCCGGAACAAGAAATAGGGGGCACAGTCCCGCGCCCCATCCATTAACCAGCTCATCAGGACGGCCCTGCCAGAAAGACGCGCGGACGGGGCCGCGCTGCTACGGACGGCTGAGGATAAGCACTGGCCCTACAAGCAGCAGACGGCCGCACATCCGTGTGGCCCTACGAGCTTAAGAAGGCCGCACATCCGTGCGGCCCTACAGATCAAGAAGCGTGATCGCCTCCACCGGCACCTTGTACGTCAGCCAGACGCCGTTGTCAGCGCAGTAGAACACATGGCCGGCATCGTGGAGTTCGAGCGCGGCGATGCGCAGCACCACGGGCTCGCCGTAGCGCCGGCCGACGCTGATCGCGGTTGCGGTGTCCACCGAGAGGTGTACATGCTGGCGGCGGCCGGGGCGCAGTCCCTCGGCCAGGATCGAATCGAGATTGCGCTTTGCCGTGCCGTGGAACAAAAGCTCCGGTGGCACCTGCGGCTCGTAGGCTATCGCCACTTCGCGCGCCGAGTGGCCCTGGACCGCGCGGATGCGCAGGCCGTCGGGTGAGATTGCAAAGCGCTGCTTGTCGTTGTCCGCCACCACGCGCTCAAGCTGCTCGCGGCTGATGCGCCGGCCACGGCTGGCCGCGCCAGCCAGCAGGGCGTCGATTTCGGCCCAGCCCTCGCGGTCGAGGGTAATTGCAGCGGCGCCGGGCTGATGCCGCAGGACGAGGCTGAGGTATTTGCTTAGCTCAATGTCGCGACGATCCATACGGGGGGAAGTTTAGAGGATTCACACGCGGATTGGCCGCGCCGCCGGGGACGGCTGGGGACAAGCCCCAGGCCTACAAGGACCAGATGAGCGCGCTCCACGCGCCCCTGCCTCGTCTCCTGTCCCCTGTCCCTAGTCCCTTGGCCCTTATACCTTGTACCTTGGCCCTTGGCCCTTGGCCCTTGCACCTTGGCCCTTTCTACGGTGTCTTTGTATCCCGCACGATGATGCTGGCCGGATAGAAGCCGCCGTTAAGCGGGATGCCGATGATCTTCAGGCGGCGGCTGGTGCCGGGCTCGAGGGTCACCTGTTCCAGCAGCTGCTCGTCGCCGCCTTTGACGAGCTGGCTGACCACATACTTGTCGTTGATGAAGAACTGGCCCTTGACCTCGCCTGCAGAGCCGCGCAGCACCACATAGACCGTGGCCGGCGTCGATTTCGTGTTGCTGACTTCGACGCTGTAGCTGTGGGTCATGCCGTACATGCCGTGCAGGATGGTGCGGCCGGCGAGGTCCTGCGGCGCGTTCTGGCCGAGACGCAGATAGAGCCAGTCATCGCCGGTCTTCCACTCCCGGGACTCGCTGTAATAGGGCTCGGGGTAGACCATGCTGGATGCCAAGTCGGTGCGGGTATAGGCGCTTTCGGTGGGCCAGTGCCCGGCCTCCAGCACCACGGTTTCGATCCGCAGGTTGCAGCCGGCCAGGTTGGTCAGTTTGTAATAGCCGCTGCTGGTGTAGCCGCGGGGCAGGGCCTGGCCGCAGAGCAGGGCCTGCGAGCCCGGGGCGATCCGCAGCACATAGCCCGCGCCGGTGTTGAGGTTGGCCCAGAAATTCTCGCAGCTCTTGTAGCCGACGAAATAGGTATTGATATCCGGGGCGCAGGAGCCGGGTATGACGTGCACCGCGCCGACCTCATCGCCTTCGTTGACGAGGCGGGCGAAGAACTGCAGGTTCTGGTCGCCCTGGTTCTGGTGGTGGTAGACGAGGCGGCCCGAGACTCCCTCCGGCAGATCGGCGAAGTAGAGCAGCTGGGGCTGCTTGACGCCCTCCGGCGCGTTGGAAAACCAGGTATAGCTTTCCCGGGGCAGCTTGAGGCTGCGGTTCTCGATCTTCACATCGACCACGCCGCTGAGGGGCTCGCCGATGCTGGAGATGGTGTAGTCCAGGCGGACAGTCTTGCTCTTGCCGGGGGCGACGCCCAGCGGCGGCACGGTATCCCGCAGGGGCTGGTCGCCGAAGGTGGCCTTGAGCTCCTTAAGCTTTGCCTTGGGCATGGCGGCGATGTCGTCCGGCGTCAGCAGCGGGCCGCGCCAGGAGACCCTCGCGCTGAGCGGAACTGCGGCCTGCGAGCGGATAGCCCATTCAACGGCGATGCGCGCGGCGTCCTCGCTGGCCGGGCCGGTGACCTGCGCCACCAGCTCGCCGGGCGGCGAGACAGTTTTGAACTGGGTCTCCAGCGGCGGTTCATAGGGTTTGTGACCCAGCGAGACCATCAGGCGCTGAAAAGCCGGATCCGGCAGCAGATCGCTGAGGCTGACGTCCTGTACGCCGCCCTGACCCACGCGGCCGGTGCTGGTCTGGACATACTTGGGCGCCTCGGCGCTGTCGTCGCCTTCTGCCGGCTGGTCCGCATCCTGCCCGGGTTTGGCGGCCGGCTTATCCTTGGGCTTATCCTTGGGCTTATCCTTGGGCTTATCCTTGGGTTTGGCGTTGGGTTTCGGTTTGGGCTTGTCCTTGGGTTTTTCCTTAGTAGCCTTGCTCTTAGCCGCAGAGCTGCTCTTGCCGGCGGATACCTGCTTGTTGTCAGAACTGCTATGCTCGGGTTCGCGGGGCATCGAAACGCGCTCCGCATCCGGGCCCAGTTCCGGCAGCGCAGCTTCGTCCGGTGGGGTGGCGGTCACGGCCAGTCCCAGCGCGCGCTGCAGATCGGCCTGCCACTGTCCGGCGAGCTCCAGTGGGCTGAGTCCCATGAGCTGGGCTTCGGCGGCACTGGCGGCCAGCAGCAGTTTGCCGTTCAGCAGGAGTTCGGCGCCGTTGCCGCTCGCATCGGGGCCGACGCTGAGCTCGAGCTTTTCCTGGCGGTAGGCGCGGGTCAGCACTGTGGCCGCAGCAGCGAAACGGCGCTCAAGGCTGCGGGCCGGGGCATCCGCCCGCGGCAGGCGCAGCACGGTGCGGTCATTGACCACCATCGCCAGAACAGCGATATCTTCCCTGGTGCGCTGGCGCTGGGTTTCGATGCGGATGCTGCGCTGGGGCTCGGGGCCGGCCAGGGCCGGGGCATACGCGCAGAGCAGGCCCAGCGCAATGAGCCATACAAGAATTCGCTTGACTGTGGAATAGTGCTGCAAGGAGTGCCCAATTATAGTCAACGGTTTCGTGATAGCCTATGTTCATTCCGTGAGACCTGAAAACTTGAACAGCCGCGCAGACGAGTTAGTCTGACACGCATCTGTAATGGGAGGGCTCTTTTATGAACGGCCCACGCAAGGGGTCCGGTCAGCGCAGGCTGCGCCGGTCTGAAATCTATAACATCACCCGCCTGGCACTGGTCATCGCCGTGCTTGGACTCATCTTCGGGGCTGTCTATACGGTGGCCCGGGCGCAGGGTGGCGACCGCAAGATCGTGCCGCCGCCGGTGCCCATCCCGATGCCGATCCCACCGCAGCACCCGATCATCCAGCGTGATCTGACGTTGACGGATATGAAGGTGGATATCAAGGTCACGGGTGGCGTGGCCAGCACGACTATCCGCCAGACCCTGCGCAACGACAACCAGTGGGTTGCCGAGGGCCAGTACATGCTGCCCCTGCCCGCCGGCGCCAATGTCAGCGGCTTTGCGCTGATTGACGGCGACCAGCGCCTGGAGCCGCAGACCCTGCCGAAGGATGAGGCCCGCCGGGTTTATGAAGACATCGTGCGCAAGATGCGCGACCCGGGACTGCTGGAGTACATCAACTCGACCACCTTCAGCGTGGCGGTCTTTCCCTTCCAGCCCGGCCAGAGCCGCACGGTGGAGGTTTCCTTCAGCCAGACCCTCGGCGGCACGACCGAGCTGCAAAGCTATCTGCTGCCGCTGCGCTGGGCCGGCTGGAGCCGCATCGGGGACTACAACGGTGTGCCCTTCACGCTGACCTACGACATCGACAGCAGCTATCCCCTGGGCACCATCAGCAGCCCGACCTTTGGCCTGAGCGTCAACCGCAACGGCGACAACAAGGCCTCCGGCAGCTATGAGGGCAAGCTGACGCACTTCGGCAACGACTTCACGCTGAACATCGGCCGCCGCTCTGGCGATTTCGGCGCGAGCCTGCTTTTGTATCCCGGCGACAAGGGCGAAGACGGCTACTTCCTGCTCTCTCTGCTGGCCGCGCTGCCCAGGGACGCCAAGTACGTGCCTAAGGACGTGCTCTTCGTCTTTGACAAGAGCGGCTCGATGAGCGGCGACAAAATCGAGCAGGCCAAGGGCGCCCTGCGCTATGTGCTCGGCCGCCTGCAAAGCGAGGACCGCTTCAACCTGATCTACTTCAGCGACGGTGTGAACCCGGTGTTCGAGGGGCTCAAGCCGGCCAGCGCGGATAACACCGCGGCGGCGCGCAGCGCGGTGGACGGCCTCACCGCCGACGGCGGGACCGACATCAACTCCGCGCTGAGCCAGGGCTCCGACATGCTGCGCGGCGGGGGTAAGCAGGAGCTCGGAAGCCGCCCGCGCTATGTGGTCTTCCTCACCGACGGTCAGCCGACCGTGGGCGAGACCAATATCGACAGCATCATCGCCAACGCCAAGAGCAAGTTCGACCCCAGCGTGAAGCTCTTCGTCTTCGGCTGCGGCTACGACGTCAACACAACCCTGCTGGACACCCTGAGCTATGACCACCATGGCTCCGCGAGCTATGTCAGCGAGGGCGAGGACATCGAGGTCAAGGTCAGCCAGTTCTATGCCAAGATCGCCAGCCCGGCGCTGATCGACCTGAAGCTGAACCTCGACGGCCTGGATGAATATGACATCACCCCGGCGCAGCTGCCGGACCTGTTCCACAATACCGAGCTGTTTATCAGCGGGCGTTATCGGGGCACGCCAGGCAGCGTGACGGTTAACGTCAGCGGCTCCGGCGACGGCGGCAAGCAGCGCACTTACACCGCGAAGGTGACGCCGGTCAGCGGCCGCCAGAACAACCAGGTGGCGCGGCTGTGGGCCACCCGTAAGGTCTCCTTCCTCCTCGACCAGATCCGCCTGAAGGGCGACAACCAGGAGTTGATCAATGAGGTCGACCGCCTGGCCACGCGCTTTGGCATCGTCACGCCCTACACCAGCTATCTGATCACCGAGCCGGGCATGTACTTCGACCGCGATGCCCGCAACGCCCAGCTGCTGGACGGCATGATCGCCGCCCGCGAGGATGAGTCCGGCGAGATGGCGGTGGGCCGCAGTAAGCAGGCCCAGATGAACCAGGCCGCGGATAACGCCGCGGCGCCGCAGAGCGCGGGCGCCACGGCCGGCGGTGGCGGCGGCACGCCAGGCAATCTCTTCGACCCGATGTATGGCCAGCCGGCCCCGGCGCCCAAGGCCGAGAAGGACCGCAAGGGCGGCAGCGCCGACAGCAGCACGACAGTGAACTACGTCAACAGCCAGACCTTCGTCCGCCAGGGCGATGGCGCGCCGGACAAGGAAGGCCGCGCGCAATACCAGTGGGTTGATGCCCGCTACGAGGCCAAGAGCCAGCGCAGCATCAAGGTCCAGGCCTACAGCAGCGAGTACTTCGAGCTGCTCGATGAGTACCCGGAGCTGGGTGACTACCTGTCTCAGGGCGAGAATGTAGTGCTCGTGCTGAATGATAAGCTGGTGCTCGAGACGACCCTCGCGGAAGTCAAGCTGAGCAGCAGTGAGCTGCGCGAGCTTAAGGAAGCTATCTCTGATTCAAATCTCTAGGTAGCCGGGGAGACAGGTCGCGGCGACGCGGCGGCGGAATGGGCGCTCTGGATCGGACGCATCAGTCGCGGGTCCAGGGCTCCGCCGCCGGGAAGTGGCGGCCTGTCTCCACGGTGCCTGGGATTGGCGCTGCATTGCAGCGTCATCCGTCGAAGGTCGATAGTCGCAGGTCGATTTTGGCTAAAGAGCCGATCCCGTAATCACGTTGCCGCCTGGGCTTTTTTTGGCCCTTGACTGCATCACTGGCCCGTTCGGCGCTGGGAAGTACAAGATCGACCATCGACTTATCGACCATCGACATATCGACTGCGTCTCAGCGCGCGATGCTGGCACTCATCCCCGAGCTTATGGCCCGTGAGACAGCCGCGACTAGAATAGTCCCATGGATCGCATCAACGTCGTCGTCCTCGGCGCCGGGATGGTCGGGGGCTTCATCGCCCGCGAACTGGCCCGGGTCAACCATCTGCAAGTCACGGTCTGCGACCACAGCGCCTCCGCGCTGGAGCAGTGCCAGGCCGCGGCTCTGTCGATCGAAGCGCCGCTTTCGACGAATCAGGTTGACCTGTCCGACATGGACCTGCTGCGCAAGTGCATCGAGGAGGCGCAGATCGTCGTCGGGGCAGTGCCGGGCTGGCTGGGCTATGCCATGCTGCGCACGGTGATCGAGGCCGGCAAGCACTGCGTTGATATCTCCTTCTTTCCCGAAGATGCGCTTGGCCTGGATGCGCTGGCCCGCGAGCGGGGCGTCTGCGCCGTGGTCGACTGCGGCGTGATGCCGGGGCTCGGCGGCATGCTTGGCGTGCGACTGGCCGGCCATCTGGCCGAGCCCCGCAGCCTGTCGATCCAGGTCGGGGGCCTGCCGGTAGAGCGGCGCTGGCCCCTGCAGTACAAGGCGCCCTTCAGCCCGGTTGATGTGATCGAGGAGTATGTGCGCCCGGCGCGGGTACGCAGCCAGGGCGAGATCGTGACCGTCCCGGCGCTGAGCGGAGTGGAGCATGTCGAACTGCCGGGCATCGGCAGCCTCGAGAGCTTTTACACCGACGGCCTGCGGACCCTGCTGACAAGCATGGACCTGCCGGACATGGAGGAGCGCACCCTGCGTTATCCCGGCACGGCGGCGCAGATGCGCTTTCTGCGCGAGCTGGGGCTCTTTGACGACGAGCCGATCCTGCTGCGCGCCGCGGACGGCGAAAGCATGGCGCGGATCGTGCCGGCGGCCTTCACCGCCCGCCTGCTGGAGAAGCACTGGCGGCTGAGCCCCGGCGAGCGCGAGTTCACCTTCATGCGCGTGGAAGTCGGCGGCACGGACAGCGACGGCAACGAAGCCCTGGAGCGCTGCGACCTGCTGGATTTCGGGGTGGCGCCGAGCGAGGCCGAGCCGCTGGCAGCCAGCTCGATGAGCCGCACCACCGGCTATCCGGCGATTATCGCGACCCAGCTGATGGCAGCCGGGCGCATCGTCAAGCCGGGCGTGCACGCGCCGGAGACCCTGGCCCACGACGACGAGCTGTGGCAGCTCTTCCACGACGGCGTGAAGGGCTACGGCGTGAGCATGGAGTTCAGCCGGCTGTAGGGGCCGAGCATCGCCTCGGCCCGGAGGAGTGACCTTAGTCCGCATCTTTCTTGTAGGGACGTGGGCATGTCCCCGCCCTATTGCCCAGTCTGATGCGCTGCTGATTTAGCTCTGCGGTTTTATTCTCCACAGAGAGCACAGAGAGCACAGAGCCGGAACCAGAGTGGGCTCAATAGAGAGCGAGAACACCGAGTTTCACCGAGCTCATTTCACTGGCTCAATGCAGGCCATCTTTGAATTGAATGGGACCATTACATACAGCTCTCCACTCATGGCATAGCCTTTCCATTGAGGCTGAACATTCTTGATCCGCAAACGATATGAGCCTGTCTTGAATCCAGGAATATAGCTCCAGCCGAAGTCAGGGCTGGAGCTGCTGCGCTTCCAGTCTGCCTCATAGCTTACCAGCACCTTCGCTGCATTTCCATCAACGATTACGCTTGACTTTGTCTTCCCTTCCACCCGGCAGAATGGTCCTAATTTGCTGGAAGGCGCGACATGAAGAAGGTGTATCTCAGGAGACCAGTAGTTGTAACCATCTCTGATTGAAGCCGTGATGCTGTCGCCCCTCAGCCTGGCAGCACTGTGCATTGTTGGAATCCAGGAAGGAGTCCCAGTTGCGACAGTCATGAACATCCAAGTGATAACGATCAACAAGGCGGTTGCCAGCATGGCTTTTGCCCCAGGGCTCAGCCCGCCCTTTGGCATTGAGGGCTGGTCTTCGTCAGACCTGCCTTGCTGTGGAGGTTCATTCATATCAGGATGATAACCGCCTGCAGCCTTGGCGGTTTCTCGGCTGCTTCTCCGAGCTGCGGATTCCCAATTCGTACTCTGTGTTCTCTGTGCTCTCTGTGGTGAATCAAGACCTTCGCGCAGCTCTGTCACGCACCGGATTGAAGATGCATGCAAGGATGCCTGCGCTCCAGTGGGATGCAGACTAAAGTCTGCGCTCCGACAGAAGACGGGCGCATATCCATGCGCCCCTAAAAGAAAGATGCGGGCAGGGTGCCCGCGCTCCAGTAGGGGCAGCCGGCCGGCTGCCCCTACCTTCTGAGCCGCAGGCTGTTGCTCACTACGCTGAGGCTGCTGGCCGCCATTGCCGCGCCGGCGATCACCGGGCTGAGCAGCCAGCCGGTGATGGGGTAAAGCGCCCCGGCTGCGATCGGGATGCCCAGCACGTTGTAGACAAAGGCGAAGAAGAGGTTCTGGCGAATAATCTGCATCGTGCGCCGCGCCAGCCGCAGCCCGGCGGCCACATCCCGCGGGTCGCTTTTGACCAGGGTGATATCCGCGGCCTCGATGGCGATGTCGCTGCCCGCGCCCATCGCGATGCCAAGGTCGGCCGCTACGAGTGCCGGGGCGTCGTTGACGCCGTCGCCGACCATCGCCACACGTTTCCCGGCGGCCTGCAGGCGCTTGATCTGCGCGCTCTTGTCCGCCGGCAGGACTTCCGCCAGCACGACCTCGTCCGCGCCGGCATCGGCGCCTGCGACTCCCTGTTCCAGCAGGCCAAGCTGGGTTGCGATTGCCAGCGCCACTTCGCGCTTGTCCCCGGACAGCAGCATTACGCGGATGCCCATTTCCCTGAGTTGTGCGATGGCCTCGGCGCTGCCGCGGCGCGGCGTATCGGCCAGGCCCAGTACGCCCACAGGCTGCTCGTCGAGCACCACAAACAGCGGGGTCTGGCCCGCAGCGGCGAGCTCGGCGCCGATGCCGCGCAGCTCCTGCCACTGCTCCGCGCTTAGCTTCAGCGCCTGGGATTCGTGGAAGCGCAGCGAGCCGACCTGAACCACCTGGCCCGCGACCGCGGCAATGACGCCCAGGCCAGAGAAGGATTCAAATGCCGTTGTCACCCGCAGCTCGATACCGCGCGCCCTGGCCGCCCGCACCAGCGCCCGGGCCAGCGGGTGCTCGCTGGGGCCTTCGGCGGCGGCGGCCCAGGCCAGCAGGTCCTTTTCACTGCTGCGTCCCAGCGGACGCAGGCTGAGCAGCTCAGGCGTGCCGGAGGTCAGGGTGCCGGTCTTGTCGAAGACGACTGTATCGATCCGACCGGCGGTTTCAATCGCCGCGCCGTTGCGGAAGAGGATGCCCAGCTCCGCGCCGCGGCCGGAGGCCACCAGCACGGCGGTCGGCGTGGCCAGGCCGAGTGCGCAGGGGCAGGCGATGATCAGCACGGCCACTGCCGGGACGAAGGCCGCGGCCAGGCGCTCGACCGATTCCCCGCTGGTGCCAAGGAAGTACCAGATGATGAAGGTCAGGATCGCGATGCCGAAGACGACGGGCACAAAGACCGCGCTGATCTGGTCGGCGAGGCGCTGAACCGGAGCCTTGGAGCCCTGGGCGCTTTCGACCAGTTTGATGATTCCGGCCAGCAGGGTGTCCTTACCGGTTTTTGTCACCTCGTACTTCAGCGCACCCTGGGCTGTGTTGACAGTTCCGGCAAACACGGGACTGCCGGGGCCCTTGTCCTGGGGCAGGCTTTCGCCCGAAAGCATGGACTCGTCAATGCTGGAGCTGCCTTCGATAACCGTGCCGTCGAGCGGCACCTTCGCGCCGGGACGCAGCAGCACAATCGTCCCGGGCAGCAGTTCCTCAATTGGCACTTCGATCTCGGTGTCATCACGAATCACGGTGGCAGTCTTCGCCTGCAGGCTCAGCAGGCGCTTGAGGGCCTGGCTGGCGCGACCGCGGGCGCGGGCCTCCATGAAGCGGCCGAGCAGAACAAGGATGGTGACCATCGCCGCGACTTCAAAGTAGACCGCCGGGAGGTGAGTGACATGCTCGCTTAGGAACAGCCCAGGCCAGATCACTACTGCCGCGCTGTATAGGAACGCAGACAGGGTCCCGATAGAGATGAGCGTATCCATGTTGGCCTGACCGCGGATGGTCGAGCGCAGCATGGCCGTGTGGAAGGCCGCGCCGCTGAAGAAGACCACGATCGCCGTGGCCAGCAGTTCGAAGTATTGACGGCCGGGGAACATCAGCGCTTCGATAGCGGCATTGCCGAAGAGGTGCGCCATGCCAAGCACGCCGACGGGGATGCCGAGGATCAGGGCGACGATCAGGCGCAGCCGCAGGGCGCCTTCCTCTTCGTTCAGGTGCGCCGCGTGAAGGTCCTCGGCGCTCGGCCCGCCGTGGCCGCTGTGCTCATCGACCACGATGGCGCGATAGCCCGTAGAGTCAACGGCTCGGCCTATCTGCGCCGGGCTGGTCTGTGCGGGGTCGAAGCTGACCTGGGCGGTCTGGGTCGCGAGGTTAACGCTGGCCGACTGCACACCGGGAGCCTTCTTCAGTGCGGCTTCAACCGTGCTGACACAGGCTGCGCAGTGCATGCCGAGGATCGGCATGTGCATCGTCTCTACGGCCGGCAGCTCGCTGGCAGGCGGCGCGCCATGTCCATGATGCTGTACTTGTTTGTCCATTAGGATTAAATCAAACAGGAGACACAGAGGCACAGAGTACTTGAGGGGGTGTCGGCTCCATTGATGGAAGTGATCAAGCGACTGACCGAGAATATCTGGTCATTCTGCTCGCCACCCTCATAAAACTCTGTGCCTCTGTGTCTCCTGTGAATCTTCTTCTTTCAGGCCGTTGCTGGGCTTACGCTGTAGCCGCTGGCCTTGACCGCCTCGCTAAGCGCGCCGACGCTGGTCTGCGCAGGGTCATAGCTGACCACTGCAGTGCCCTTGATGTGGCTGACTTCCGCCGAACTCACACCGGGGATTTCCAGCAGCGCAGCCTTGACTTTGCTGCTGCAGCCTCCGCAGTGCATCCCGCCGACCGCCAGCACTGCGCTAAGCTGTTCCTGCTGGGGATCCGATCCGTTCACGTGGCTGGCCTGACCCTTGCTTTCTGACATGGCTGCTTCCTCCAGCTTCATTATATCTACTATTATGCATAGTAGACTTAAGTGACTGCAAACAAGTCGACTTAAACATCCTGGGCCGCGTGGATGCCCCAGTAATGAGTCAGCTGCAAATCCTCTGGCAGGTCGCTGCCGTGCGTGCCCTTGCCGGTCTCGGGGTCGATGTGGCTGCCGTGGTCAGGGATAAAGCAGACCGCCCAGTCCAGATCGCGCCAGGCCTTGCCTGCGGCATCACTGAGCGCCTCAAAGCTGCCCATGTGCCCGCGGAAGGCCTCGAGGCACTCAGGGCTCTCAGGCGTTGTCAGATGGAGCATGTCGTCATAGCCCGGCTGATAGGCGACGATGACGTCATGCTGTTCGCTGGCCAGCAGCTCAAGCGCGCGGCGCTCCACCGCGGCGTCGTCTGGCTCGGTAAAGTAGTCGATAGCCCGTTCGCGGAAGATGATGTCCATGCTGCAGTCCACCACTGCGATGTTGGCGCAGCGTTTGCCGGCGCGCACCAGTGCATCGAAGAAACTGTCGGTGCGCTGCAGCGGCCGTTCGTACTTCTGAATTCCGTGCTGCGCGGGATAGGCGCCGGTAAAGATACTGCTGAAGCAGACCGGCGTGACCGTGGGCATAACGGACTCCAGCTCAACGCTGATCGGTGCTGTTCTTTCAAAGAGCTGTTGGTAGGGCCCCCCATACTTTTCCAGCAGCCAGCGGCCCAGGGCATCCGGGGCGAAGATCAGCAGCCGGTCCACAGGCTTATCGCCGATGGCGGCCTGCTTCGCCGCCAGCACCGGCTCAAATGCTGCGCTGCGGGCCAGGGCTGGCGGTTCGACGCCCAGCAGGGCGCAGAGCGTCGGCGTGATCGAGGTCAGGTCGCGGGCTGTGGTCATCAAGTGATGATAGCGCTGCCTGTCCTAAGGCTGGCGCGACGAGCGTGTTAGATTAGATATCTGTTGCAGACGATGTTCAAAGTCAGCGCGCTGG
Organism: uncultured Planctomycetales bacterium; assembly: GCA_964512635.1. Classification (GTDB taxonomy): domain Bacteria; phylum 4484-113; class 4484-113; order 4484-113; family JAFGCY01; genus JADZFO01. The sequence goes on from CAZEJB010000011.1 coordinate 39,771, forward strand.
CACTGGCCGGGCTGCTGCTGCTGCTCTGCGCGGCCTGCCCGGGCCGCGGCGGCGGCGGCATTGGCGGCTCCGCGCGCCAGGATCCGCGCCTGCCGGCGGACTGGCCGCTGCCGGCGCTGCGCCTGCCGGCGAGTGCCAGGGTTTTTGAGGGCCAGGTGAACCCGGGAGCCAGTGCTCCGGATGGCCGCACCGTGGATCAGTATGCAGCCTTTTTTGAGTGCGAGGATGACTGGGCCGGAGTACAGAGCTTCGTGGAAAAGCGCCTGGCACCGCTGGGCTATCGAGTTGTAGACCTGCCGCCGGAGGCCACCCCGCTGGGCGGCGGCCCGCTGGCGCTGAAAGCAGTTTATGCCAGCAATGACGGCTTTTATCTGGTGACGCTGATGTATGAGCTGCTGCCGCAGTCGGCAGAGCAAAGCGGCCTGCCCCAGAGCTTTTTCACGCTGATGATCGAGCAGCGCAGTGAAGCTCTGCCTCCCAGCGCCGACTGGCCAGAGCTCTAACAATTGAACAAACCGGGGCCTCAGCACTACACTTAAGTCATGCTCCTGAGTTACAAACTTCGTCTTTCCCTGAGCGCCGCTGCAGTGCTGATCCTGCTGCTGGCCCTGTGCGGCTGCCCGCAGAAACAGCAGGCAGGTCAGAGCGCGCCGGACAAGATGGGGGCTCCGCCCTCCAGCGGGGCTGGCGAGACACCGGCGCCGGGAGCCGACTCTAGTCCCGGTGGCGAGGTGACAGCGGCCGATTACCTCAGCGGCAAGGCGGGCTCGGAGATCGTTACCACACCCGATGGCATCGCCATGCCACAGGGCTGGCCCCAGGCCGAAGTTGTCCCGCCAGCCGGATCGGTTGCGCTGCCGGGCGAGAAGACGGCTGAGCCCTGGGCCGGCGGAGCTGTGCAGTGGATGCAGCCCTTCAGCAACGACAGCGGCTGGACCAATGTGTCGCAGTCGATCGAAGCGGGGCTGGCCCGCTCCGGCTTCCAGCTGGTACGTGGCGAGAAAACCCCGGTCGAGCCGAAGCTGGACAACAGCGGCGAGCCGGCAGTCGGATTCACCCACGCCGAGCGGCTGTATCGCCACAAGGACGGCAAGTTCATTGTCTACCTGCGGGCGGATCTGCGCCTGCAGCCCGAAGCCCCCGGTGAGCCGCGCTCAAGCTATGAGCTTGAGCTGGTGTTTATGGACACACCTATGCCGCTGCCGGCAACGACAACGCTGGAAGACTTGAAATAGGCGCGTGTGGCTCAGCGCACAGCGGCGGCCGGGGCCGTCCGGCTGCGTCGCAGCCAGGCCTGCAGCGCCAGGCAGATGGCAAAGACCGCGACCTGGGTCAGGATGATGCTCGCACCGCTGGGAAGATCGAGCTCATAGCTCAGCAGCAGCCCGGCAACTGCGCAGCCCGTTCCGATGAGCACCGCCAGTACGGTCATGCCGGCGAAGCGGCTGGCCAGCAGTCGGGCCGCTGCCGCCGGTACCACCAGAAAGGCGCTGAGCAGGATGATCCCCACGACCTTCACGGCAACGACGATGCTCATGGCCAGCAGGGCCAGCAGCAGCATGTCATCACGGCGCACCGGTAGCCGGTCGGCCTGGGCGCTCTCGCGGTCAAAGCTGGCATAGGCCAGCCGGCCCCACAGCGGCAGACTTGCGAGGGCCAGTACGACAACGCCCGTGCTGGCCCAAAGGTCGGCCTTGCTGACGGCGAGGATCGAGCCGAAGAGGTAAGTCATCGCGTCAGCGCTGTAGCCACTACGACGGCTAAGAAAAACAATGCCCAGCGCAACCGCCAGGGCGAAGAAAATGCCGATGACCGTATCGCTGCCGAGCCGGCTGCGCTCGCGCAGCCAGCTGATACCGAGAGCCGTCAACAGGGTGAAGGGCAGGGCGACCCACAGCGGCTCCCAGCCCAGCAGGAGGCCCAGCGCGACGCCGCCAAAGGCGCTGTGGGCCAGGCCGTCGCCCATGAAGGCCATCCCGCGCTGGACGATGAAGACGCCGAAGTAGCTGATGCTGGCGCCCAGCAGTACGCCAGCCGCGAAGGCGCGCTGGAAAAAGGGCAGGGCAAAGGCCGACAGCAGCTCAGCCATCGCTGGCCTCCGTGACAGCCTGTGCAGCCGGGTTCCAGGACATGCCATGGCTGTGGCCGCTGTGGCCGAAGGCCTCGCGCAATGTTTCGTCACTGAGCACTTCAGCCGGCGGACCACAGGCCAGCAGACGGCGGTTGAGCACCAGGGCCATGCTGGCGTGGTGGAAGGCCGTGCCCCAGTCATGGGTGACCATCAGCACAGTGGCCGAGCTCGCCCGCTGGTAGGACTCCAGAACATGGTACATGTCATGCTCGCCGGCAGCGTCCATTCCGGCCGCGGGCTCATCCAGCAGTATCAGCTGCGGTCGGCGTGCCAGGGCACGGGCCAGATAGACGCGCTGCAATTCGCCGCCGCTGAGAACACTGAGCTGCCGGCCGGCCAGGTTGCCCGCGCCGGCCTGGTCCAGCGCCGCCTGCGCAGTTTCGCGCTGCGCCGGGCTGATGCGCCAGGGCCAGGCCCGGGTCAGGCCACTGACCACAAGGTCGAGGGCCTGGGCCGGGAAGTTGCGGTCGAGGGTTTTGACCTGCGGCACATAGCCGATGCCCATACCTGATGCGCCCGGCGGACCGCCCCCCACCAGCAGGCTGCCGCTGCTGGGCTGCAGCAGACCCAGTACCAGTTTCAGCAGGCTGCTCTTGCCGCCGCCATTGGGGCCAAGGATCGCGCAGAAAGACCCCGCCGGGACCTCAAACTGAACATCCTGAAGCACGTTGAAGCTGCCAAAGCGCAGGCCAAGGCCCCGCGCCTGCAGCGCAGGAAATCCTCCCTGCTGTGCCTTAAGCTGGGCCATTGCTAATGAGGTCAGATTATCACTTAGTCGCCGCCCCCGCTTTGGCCGTTGCCGCAGGGGCGAGCGCAGTTTCAATCAGCCCGGCGTTATAGAGCAGCCAGTCGCGGTAATCCTTGTAGCTCCGTCCGGAGTTTCCACAGGCCGGATCCAGCTCAACCACCGGGATGCCGGCAGCCTCTGCTACTGCCTGCGCCGGCGCAGCCGGCAGCAGGGTCTCGCTGAAGACAGCTCGGGCCCCGGCTGCGCGCAGCTGCTCCACAATCTGCTGCAGATAACGCGGCGAAGGCTCCGATCCGGGGTAGGGCTCGATGGATCCGCCATAGACCAGCCCGTAGCGGCGGATGAAGTAAACGAAGGACGGGTGAAACATCAACACTGGCGTACCGTACAGGCGGGCGAAGCGCGCCTGCAGCTCCCGGTCCAGCGCGGCCAGCTCTGTTCCGAAGGCCGCCGCATTGGCGCTGTACACAGCACTTCCGCCAGGATCGATTTCACTTAGCCGCTCAACAAGAGCTGGCAGCAGGGCCTGCACAAGCAGAGGGTCGGTATAGAAGTGCGGGTCTGGTACAGCCCCTTCCGCGTGTTCGTGGTCAAGATCATGAGTGTCCGGCTCAGCAGTGGAAGCCGGATCTTCATGTTCTTCAATATGGCCATGCCCCTCTAAATGCCCGTGCTCTTCAACATGCCCAGCTTCGTCAGTGTGATCGTGCCCACCATGAGCATCCCCGGCAACGCCGGATTTGGCCGGGGTAGCTGCAAGGCGCCATTCCCCGTGCGGGGGGAGCGGTGACAGTTTCTCCGCCGGGATGAGCGTCAGCAGCTCAACGCTGTTCGGTGTGTCGAACTGTGCGGCCCAGCCGTCATAGTCCTCGCCGACCCAGAAGAAACCGGAGGCTTCCTGGACTGCTTTGGCGTCCGCCGGGCTGGGGTCAAAGGTGTGGCTGTTGTTACCAGCCTTAAGCAGGGTGCTGACGGTGGCCCGCTCGCCTGCCACCTCGCGGATGATCAGCTCGAGTGGTTTGACGGTGACCAGAAAGTGGATCTCGCTGGCGGACGCACCTTTCGGCGCATCGGTGTTGCGCGGAGCCGGGCAGGCGCCCAGCAAGAGGCAGCTGAGCAGGGCCAGGCAGCTGCATATAGGCAGGAACTTGCGCGCCAACAGTGCTTTCCGCACGGCCCTGGCTCCAGAGCTGTGCGAGTAAACAGGGACCGACTGAGCTGGGATCGACATGTCGTGATGATAACGAATTATCATTAACAATTCAAGGCAGCTACAATCTGGTCTTGGCCACATGCGGCAAAGTCATGATCACGGGCAGCGGGCAGCTCGGCAGTGCTCTGGCGGCCGCGGCGCCGGTGTATGGCTGGGAAGTTGAGCTCTTCTCGCACCAGCGGCTGGATATCACCGACGCCAGAGCGGTACTCGCCGCGGCCGGCGATTGTGCTCCGGATCTGATCCTTCACACAGCGGCCCTGACAAGGGTGGCCTGGTGTGAAAGCCATCCGGAAGAGGCGACGGAAGTTAACAGCAATGGAAGCCTTAATGTTCTGGAAGCTGCCCGGTCCCGCGGAGCGCGGTTCATAGGATTTTCGACAGACTATGTGTTCAGCGGTGTTCAGCCGGGTCCGCGGCTGGAAAATGAAGCGCTAGCACCTATAAATATCTATGGTGCCTCAAAGGCCATCGTGGAACCCGCAATCCTGGAATACCCCAGGGGCCATGTGGTGCGCACCAGCGGTGTGTTCGGGCCACGCAGCGACGGCCAGAGCGAGCGCTGCTTTTTTCGCGCGATTTTTGATGGACTGCGTGCCGGTCGTGAGCTTCAGGTAGTCAATGACCAGTGGACTGCTGTCAGCTTTGCTCCGCATCTGGCGGAGATGCTTTTCTTCCTGCTGGCCGGCGATCAGGGTGATTCTCCGCTTCCAGGACTGCTGCATCTGACCTCTGACGGTCATGGGACCTGGTACGACTGGGCCCGCTGTCTGGCCCGGGAAACGGGGCTGGATGAGGCGCAGATAAAGCCCGTCAGCGCCAGCGAGTACCCCGATCAAACTCCCAGGCCACGCCACAGCGTGCTTGGCACTGTGCACCCGGAAGTGGCGAAAATGATCAAAAATCACTCTGCGCTGGCAGGATTAGCCCATTATTCCCGCTATCTTTTGGGCACTTAGAACACTTTTGACCGGTTTTTGCCCGCTGGACAGTATCCGGGCAGGGTGGTCCAGAATCGTTGATTTTGGGATAAGTCGCGCTCTGGATGCTGCTGGAAGCAGTGTCATGGGTAAGATAGGGTGGGCAATCAAGCGTGGGTAGCAGGGGAGCGACCGGGCGAAACTGGCTAACTTGACAGTAAATCGCTCTCCGACGGATAATAGGTAGTTATTCACACAAGCCGGAGGAACAAGGTGCGAACCTATGGATTCCTTGCGCGCACGGCGCTTGCGCTGTGTGCGGGTTCAATTTTGGCGTTGGCATCATGCGGTGGCGGGGACGGTGGGTCCACCACTCCGCCGTTGTCAACGACTAACCCTGAAGATCTGATTCCAGAGATTCAGGTACAGACGGTCGACCACCTGTTCCGCAATGGCACACTGAGCGGCGAGAACCTGGACGCAGATCCGATTTTCAATCTGATCGCTTCCGCGACCTCGACGCTTGATGTGGCGGTGACACGCATCGACCGGCAGGACGTAATCAAGGCCCTGCTGAACGAAGCGAAGAGCGGCGTCAATGTCCGCATCGTGACTGAAAAGGCTTTCTACGACGACCCTACCTACAAGGCCTTCTACAACCAGCTTGAGGACCCGGCCCAGAACGGCGGCAACCTGGAGATTCACACTGACAAGGAAGGAGAGCCGCGCCTGATGCAAAGCCGCTTCCTCGTCATTGACCAGGCGCGTGTCGTGACCGGCTCCTATAACTGGGAAAGCTCGGGTGCCGAAAGCACCTTCGGCGACGTGATCAACATCCTTAACACCGGTGTTGCCGCCGCCTTTACCAACCAGTTCAATCAGATGTTTGTCGAGGGTAACTTCGGCATCCACAAGCGCGACGACACTCAGCACACTTTCCTGGTGGGCGGTGGCCGCGGAACCCTGGAAGTCTACTTTGGCCCCACGGACCGCACGCGTGACCTGATCCAGAACGAAATTCAGAACAGCAGCAATGTGATCTTCGCCGCCCAGCAGTACAAGGATGTGGCGCTGGCGAACTTCATGCTGAGCTGGCTGGACAGCAGCGCTGACAATTCGATGGCCGGCCTGTTCAACGACATTGCCAACCTTGGCGATGCCGAAGAGAATGCCGTTTATCGCGCCTTCATTGATTACACCGCCGCCCCGACCGGTGGTGCGCTGTACATCAACGGCCTGATTGACTCGGGTAACCCGGCGTCCGGCGGCCAGTTCAGCAACTACAACACGATGAACCACAAGATGATCTTCGCCAACCACGGCCTGTCGGACAACCGTCCGTCGGTTGTGACTTCCACGGCGAATTTCTCTGACCTGGGCTTCACGATCAATGATCAGGTGACCCTGATCTTCCGCGGTACCGGACTGGCCAACAAGTTCATCCGCGGGATCGACTACTCCAGCTCGACTCCGCCGCTCACGCTGCGCGAGCCGAACGACTCCCAGGAGTTCGACCAGCTGCTGACCATGTATCCCTATGGCGCCAGCCTGGAAGCCCCGTTCCTGCGCGACATCAGCCGCCTGCCCTGCGCCCTGATCTATGGTTCGGTGACCAACTTCAACCCGACCGTGACAGTGCAGACCGGCACCAGCCAGGATGAGATCGTACCCATTGATATCGATGTCTACTTCGGTGTCGAAGCTCCGGACCTCTTCTTCGGCGGCGTCTTCCCGGATCCCGAAGTCGACGCGACTTTCCAGGACGGCAATGGCAACACCCTGTATCGCGGCCCGCTGGCGGATCCCTTTGTCCGCAGCGAGATCGCGAACCCCGACCACCGTTACATGATGGTGGTTCCGGCGGGTGAGGTCATCATCCACACCTTTGCCGAGTCGATTGACAATTCTCAGCTGGCCCTGTTCGAGCCGACTGAGCGCCGAATCACCGTAGGTCCCGGCGCGGTCAAGGAAGTCAACCTGATCATCAATCAGGCCTTCGACGACTCTGGTAACGTTGGCGGCGGTCAGGGCTAACCCGGCCGGCGGCGCAAAGCAAACATGATTTGCAAGCAGGTGAAGCAATGAAGAGACTGAATCTGATCTGGCTGCTGCTACTGACCCTGGCACTCGTGCTGGGCAGTGTCAGCTGCGGCGGTGGCGATGGTACAACCACGCCGCCAAATTTCCCGCCGGACGACGGCCCGATTGGTGGTGACCCGCAGGATCCGGACATCATTCCAGATCCGCCGGCCCCCTTCCTGCCGCCGGGCGGCAGCTTTGGCGATCTGCGCGGCGTGGCCGCATCCCAGCAGTATGTCTATGTGGCGGACGACTCGGTTGTCTACTGCTACGACAAGCAGGGTGCCCTGGTGAATTTCACCACTGCGCTTAATGAGGTGCAGGGTCTGGCTGTGCTGCCGCCTTCCGCGGAAGTGGATATTAACGGCGGCTCGTCCTACCTGCTGCCGAACCACGTCGCGGTGCTGCACGATCCCGTTCCCAACTGGGGCTGGGTGACGCTCTATCCGCCGAACCTGGACCCCGACACTACCCGTGAGGACGAGCAGAACCCCGACCCGCAGCGTCGCGACGGACTTCCTCCGGGCGGCCAGGGCTTCAACCCGCCGGACGTGGCTCCGCCTCCCCCGCCCTGGCACTGCATCGCGGTCTATGACATCGCAGTCGACCGTTTCGGCTCGATCTTCACGACCGTGGATATCGACATCGACCAGTCCGCCCCGGTTCCGGACTTCCCGCGCGCCGGCGTGATCATGAACCGCTTTGACGACTACAACAGCGTCTTTGCGGGCACCACTCCGATCGAGGATGAGAACGGCGACCCCGTCGACACGCAGACCCCCTTCTGGCACCAGACCTTTGGCAGCGGCATCGGTGATTTCGACACCTATACCGATGGCAACGACATTACCCCCTTCACTCAGGTGAACCTGGGCCAGATCGCCTTTGACACCTATTACCCGTTCAACCGTGCCGACCTTCAGTACACCCTGTATGCCGGCGGGGCGAACTTCACCCGCGACTACGTCGGTATTGGTTTCATCCGCCTGGATCCCAATGCGGTGACCCCGACCTATGTGATCAGCGAGTGGGTTGAGAACGGCTTTGGCTACAACCGCGTGATCGGCGAATCCGGTGGCGGAGCCCCCGGAAGCTTCGCGATCAATCCCGCCGTCAATCCTGATACCGGCGCCCTCGAAGATCCGGATCTGACCGCCGGCGGACCCTCCGGCATGGCCGTCGATCCGCTGACTGACCAGGTCTACATCTGCGACCCGGGTAACCGTCGTGTCCAGGTCTTTGAGAAGGGCACCGGCGCCTTCATCCGTCAGATCGGTAATGGCGGCCGCGGTCGTGCCAGCGGCACCTTCCTCGCCCCGTCGAACGTGGCCGTGGACTACGAAGGCAATATCTACATCACCGACGTAAACGACCTTCGCTATCTGCAGGAGAAGCTCCCGGATCGCAGCTACGGTAACGTGGGTGGTACGGTGCGCCGCCTGGATAACAACACCCCGCTGGAGGGCGCCAGTGTTTCGCTGGGCTCAGAGCTGGGCACCCTGGCGATCCGCGCGACCAACATCAACGGTGATTACCTGGTTCGCAACCTGCGCACCGGCACCTATTACATGACGGCGACCAAGTTCAACTATGACTCGGACACCGCCACTGTGCAGGTTCTTTCCGATACCACCGTGCGCGCTGACTTCAACCTCACCCCGCGCACTCCGCCGGTCACCGGTGGCTACAGCGGTAACCTGATCGATGGCGACACCAACCTTTACCTGAGTGGTGTCACCGTCTCGGTTGTCGGCACCAGCCTGACCACGGTGTCCGACTCGATCGGCCACTATCAGCTGACCAACCTCGCCCCGGGTACCTACCAGGTCGTGTTTACCCTTGACGGCTACACGACCCTGACCCGCGACGTTGAGATCCTGGCCGGCCAGATCACGGTCGACAACCTGCTGCAGATGACCCGCAACTAAGCGGACAACATGCACAAGAGCAAGGCCCCCGGACGTGTCCGGGGGCCTTTTCATTTCTGCCGGCCCTGCGCTGGCTATAATCCCCGCGAGGTGTCTTATGAGCCGCACTGAGCTTCTGGACAGCCAGCGCAGCGTGCTGGTGGCCATCGACCTGCAGGGCAAGTTGATCGAGATGGTGCATCGCTCGCGCCTGGTGATCGATGCCACAATCCGCCTGCTGCAAATCGCTGATCTGTTCGGCGTTCCGGTAATCCTCACCGAGCAGTACCCCAAAGGCCTCGGCCCGACCCACCCGGAAGTGCGCAGCGCCTATGACGCCCTGAGCGTGCCGAAGTTCTTCATCGAAAAGACCGCCTTCGGCTGCGCCGGTGACAGCGGCTTCATGCAGGCCCTGGCCGATGCGCGGCCGGGCCTGGCGGCTGAGCAGCGCCAGGTGGTTGTGGCGGGCATTGAGACGCATGTGTGTGTGATGCAGACCGTCCTGCCGCTGCTGGCTGAGGGCAGTGCGGTGCATGTCTGCTGGGAAGCCGCATCCGGCCGCGGCAGCGAGTACCGCGAGATGGGCCTGCGGCGCATGGAGGCCGCTGGCGCGGTCATGACCAACCACGAAAGCGTCGGCTTTGAGTGGGCTCGCAGCAAGGAGCACGCGCAGTTCAAGGCGCTGAACGGACTGCTGCGCGACGGCCAGCTGGGCTGAAACGATAAGTCTCGGGCCACAGCCGCCCGCCGCACCGGCGACCCGGACCGGCCGATCTGCTGGCCCGCGCGGCCCGGGCTGCCGATATAAACTGCTGGCCGCCTGCGGGTGGTAGCATAACCACCCCGGAGGGAAGGAACTATGCCGTATTACGTACCTGTGGTCATCGAGCAGAGCAACTTTGGCGAGCGCGCCTATGACATTTACAGCCGCCTGCTCAAGGACCGCATCATCTTCATCGGATCGGCGATCAACGACGCCGTGGCTAATGCCGTCATCGCCCAGCTGCTCTTCCTCGAAAAGGAAGACAGCTCGAAGGACATTGATATCTACGTCAACAGCCCGGGCGGCAGCGTTGTTGACGGCCTGGCGATCTATGACACCATGCAGCTGATCAAGCCGCAGGTCTCCACGATCTGCGTCGGCCTGGCGGCCAGCATGGGCGCTGTGCTGCTCGCCGGCGGAGCCCCCGGCAAGCGCTATGCCCTGCCCAACGCGAAGGTGATGATCCACCAGCCCTGGGGCGGCTTCCGCGGCCAGGCCAGCGATATCGAGATCCACGCCAAGGAAATGATCGCGACCAAGAAGCGGCTCAACGAGATACTGGCGCGGCACACCGGCCAGAGTTATAAGACAGTCGAAAAGGACACCGACCGCGATAACTTCATGACCGCGGAAGAAGCCAAGCGCTATGGCCTGATCGACCAGATTATCGAGCCCGAAGGCAAGCCGCTGCCTGCGGCGCCTGAAGAGTAGTCGGCCGCCCGCCGGCACCAGCCGGGCAAGCAAGGAAAAGCAATGGACATGGAGAGTGCGAGCCCGGGCGGCGGCAGGTTTTGCCTGCGCTGCTCGGCCGCGCTCCCGGAGAGCCGGGAATCAGCGCTTTGCGTGCTGTGCGCCTCGGGCCTTGGCCCGCCGCATCCGCTCAGGGGAGCCCCCTCGGAGGCAGCCGAGTCCCAAAGCGCCGACCCGGAGTCGGACAGCGGAGTGCGTTGCCCGCACTGCCGTTCGCGCCTGAGCTATCGCGATGTCGGCCGCCAGCTCTGTCCGGTCTGCGGCGAGGGCACCGGCATCGACTCGCTTTTTCGCCCTGACGCCGCGGCTTCCACACCCGACAATCCCGGCCTGAAGTTCAGCGCCCCGTTGGAAACCTGGCGTGCGGATGAGCCGCTCTGGGATATGCAGCACCCGATCTGGTAATTGCGCCGGCCGGGCTTTACTTCTTTGGGTAGCTGAAGTAGGCAAAGAGCATCAGCACGGACATAGCCAGCGGGAAGGTCAGGTAGAGCGAGACGAAGCGCAGGAGCTCCATCTTGTCCGGCTCGCGGGCGGACTGCATGAAATAGACCGCGGCCGTGCCAAGACCCAGCAGTGCGGAAAGCAACAGCAGCCAGGCCCGGCGCTGTGGCCCGCGCGGCGCGGGCCGCCGCGGGCTGCGAATCTCCTCGGCCTCGATCTCGCGGCGCACCAGCTCATCAACGCTTGGCTCGGGACTGCCGGCCGGCGCCCCGGCGTCCGGCCCGGGCGCAGCGTCCGCTTGCCCCAGCAGGACGGGATCGGGCGACTGGTCCTCTGGCCGCTGGCCGTCCATCTAGTCCTCCCCGCTGTCAGGCCGGGTGTCGACCAGCTCGCTTTCCGAAGTGCCGCGCCGCTGGATTGCCACCCGCGGTCTGGCGAGCGAGCCAAGGTCGATGGCGTCCTCATGCACCGGCACGAGGTCCTCGGGGTAGACGGGACTAAATGGGCGCAGGCCGCGCATCTCGGCAGCAGCGCTCGCCGCCACCTTGCCGAAGTAGTCCTTGAGGCCAGCCGGCACAGCGCGGCTGTCCGGGTCAAAGACGGGCGCGTTGCAGCCCAGCCCGCAGGATGTGCACTCGACATGGCAGGCCGGGTTGGCATCGCCGCTGTGGTAGTACTCCCATTCGCGCCAGAGGTACTTGCGCCCGACACCGCGGCTGACGTGGTCCCAGGGCAGCGCCTCGTCATAGGCGCGGTCGCGGTGCACCTCGTGCTCAATATCCACGCCGCAGTCCTGGCAGGCAGCCTCCCAGGCGCTGTAGTCGAAATAGTCGCTGGGCAGGCTCTGGCCCCGGCGGTAGGCGTTTTCGATCACCGCAGCGATCTCGCGGCCGCCACGGCTGACCAGGGTCTCCATCACGCTCTCGGCGGAGTCATGGTGCTTGAACTCCACACTACGGCCCCAGCGCACCAGCAGAAACTTCAGGCGGCGCTGCTTCTCGCGGGTCTGCTCGGGCTGTTCCATCGCCTGCCACTGCAGCGGGCTGTGCGGCTTGGGCACCAGGACGCTGCAGGAGATCACCAGGCGCGGACGGCGGTAGCCCTTGGCCCGGGCAAGGTCCATGATCTTGGCGACCAGCCCGGCGATGTCGTCCATCGCAGACAGCGGCTCGCCGGCGAAGCCCATCATGAAGTAGAGCTTGAACTTGTGCCAGCCCGCCGCCATGAGATAGTCAAAGGTGTGCAGGACGTCCTCTTCGGTGACGCCCTTGCGGATCGCGCGGCGCGCGGCGTCGCTGCCGGCCTCGACCGCGATGGTCAGGCTGGACTCGCGCTTCTTGCGCATCATGTTGGCCAGCTCGGCGCTCATGCGGTCGGCGCGCAGGCTGGGCAGGCCGACGCTGACATCCTCGGGCACTGCCGCCTTGACCGCCTCGATCATGTCGAAGACCTGCGGGTGGTCGAGGGTCGAGAGGCTCATCAGCGAAACCTCGTCGGAGCCCGTGTTGGCAATCAGTTCGGCCGCCGCCCTGGCCAGCAGCTCCACAGGGCGGGCGCGTGCCGGGCGAGTGATATAGCCGGCCTGGCAGAAGCGGCAGCCCTGGGGACAGCCGCGCATGACTTCAAGGTAGACCTTGTCCGAGGGCACCTCAATGTAAGGCAGCACCGGACGCGTCGGCGGCATGGTCTCAGCAAAGTCGGTGACAAAGCGGCGCTGGACCCGCAGGGCGAGCCCCTCGACGACCGGACGGGTGCCAAGGAAGCGGCCGTTCTCGTCATGCAGCGGGGCATAGAACTGCGGCACATAGGCGCCCTGAAGCTGGGCGATGCGCAGCAGGCGCTCGCGCCGCGGCAGGCCGCGGGTCGCGGCGAGCTCGTCAATGATGGCGTCCAGAGTCTCTTCGCCCTCACCGTTGCAGATGATGTCGAAGAAGGGCGCCACCGGCTCGGGGTTGCACATGCACTGGCCGCCGGCGATGACGAAGATATCGTCCTCGCCGCGCTCAATGCTGTGCAGCGGGATGCCGGACAGCTCCATCAGCAGCAGCGCACTGGGATAGGCCAGTTCGTAGGTAAAGCTGATCCCCAGGGCGTCGAAGTCCCGCACGGGGCGCTTGCTTTCCAGCGTGCACAGCGGCGCGCCGGTCTCGCGCAGCAGGGCCTCCATATCGCGGTCCGGTACAAAGACGCGCTCGCAGAGGGCATCCGGGCGGGCGTTGACCCGCTGATAGATCACCTCGCGGCCGTGGTAGCTCATCCCGATCTCATAGAGGTCGGGGAAGCTGTAGGCGAGGCGGAAGAGCCGCTGCCCGTCCGGGCCGCGATCCCAGTCCTTGCGGATCTGGCCCTGCTCCTCGCCGATATAGCGCGCGGGTTTGCGCAGTTCCAGCAGACGCGGCCGGATCAGCTGTTCAAAGAGCTCGGCCCCGCCGCTGACCGGCTGGAAGGGCGGGTGCCCCGGCTGCGTCTGGCTGTCCTGTGGCCGGGCGATCTTACTTGACCTCTGTTTGCAGGGCGTCGAGCACCCGGTCAATCTTCAGCTTGGCTTCCTGGTAGAGCTTGAAGGCATTCGACTGGTCCGCCTTGGCCTGGTCGATGAAGTCGGCGGCCTCCTTGGCGGCCATGTAGGAGCCAAAGGTGCCCATTTCCTTTTCATAGTTGGCCAGGATCTCATGCAGCTGGGTGACGGTGACCTCGCGGGGCTCGCCGTCCTGGTCGATCTCGCGGCGCGCGTCTTCCAGGCACTGGGTGAGCTGGACCTTGTAGCGCTTGGGTCCGCTGGTGGCGATGTTCTGCTTCAGCACATCGCAGCCGGTAAACAGTGCGATGACAACGAGGGCCGCCACAAACAGCAGGGCCTTGCGTGCGATCATTTTGGAGCCTCCTCAAATGGCTAGGAAGAGTATTCTAGCCCCGCGCGGGACAGGCGGCAAGCCGCCCGCTACAATCCCCCGCCTATGGATACTCAGAGCAACAGAGACACCCGGGCGGCCGAGCCGCTGACCATGTATGAGATCGTCTTTCCCGGCGACCTCAACCCCAACGGCGTGATGTTCGGCGGCAAGCTGGTCGCCCTGATGGACATCTGCACGGCGCTGTGCGTCAGCCGCTGGAGCCGCCGGCCCTGCGTCACCGCCAGCATCGACGCCATCGCCTTCAACAGCCCGATCCGCCACGGCCAGATGGTCGAGCTGACGGCGCGGGTGGTCTATGTCGGCAACACGAGCTGCGTGGCCTTCTGCTCGGTGCACGCCCAGGACATCACCACCGGCGACCGCTTTTACTGCTGCGAGGGCTACTTCACCATCGTCGGCCTCGACAGCAACTCCAAGCCGACCCTGCTGCCGATGATCCCGGTGGATAGTGATTCTGAGAAGCTGGAGTGGGAGCACGCCAAGCTGATCAAGGAGCAGATGCTGGCCCGCCGCGAACTGCGCGGCAAGGCCTAGCCCGCGTCCGGGGGACCCGCAGCCTTGTCCGCCGGGGATGCCGGCGCGAGGTCTGTCACCGGTGCATCAGCCCTGGCTTCCTCATCCTCATCGTCGCTGCGGCCAAGAGTGTTGCGCAGGTAGTCCACAAACGCCCGCGACCAGATCAGGCGGTTTCGCAGCAGGCGGATCTCGGGCAGCCAGTGCAGCGTGATCAGAACTAGGATCACCAGCAGCCAGGGCAGGGCGTCGGGACCGGGGCCCGCGCCGGGCGGAGTAACTGCATACAGCACCGGCAGCCCCAGCACTGCCGGCAGCAGCAGAAGCAGCAGGACCGGGCTGAGCCAGGCCAGGCGGAAAAAGCGCCGCGGGGGGCCGAGGTACCAGTCAAGGTTCATCGCAATCCGCCACAGCACCCGGCGCAGGTCATCGCCATAGGCTTTCGGGCGCAGGCCGTCATAAAGCAGGGGCCGCGGCCAGCGCGGAAGAAAGGGCTCGATGCTCTCGAAGTCCAGACTGCCGGAGGCCAGGCGCAGGGCGAGGCTGGACTGCTGAAGCTGCGCGCGGATTTGCTGCTCGTAGTCCTCCGCGCCATCGTAGAAGCAGAAGATGGCTGCGCCGACCAGCAAAGTGGCGCTCAGCGCGGCGGGCCAGAGGCTCAGCAGCCCCAGGGTTACGGGCAGCCCGGCAAAGAGCACGAAGACCACCCCGGTAGCGAAGCTGCGGGCGACCAGCTGGCGCAGCACGCCCGCCAGGTCGTTTTCGAACTGGTTGAGCAGCATCGCCATCTGGCTCAGCGGGCGCTGGGCCTCGCGGGCCGCTGAACCGGCAGCGGCGGAGTTCCACTCGCTGCGCAGGCAGGCCTCAAGCTCTTCCAGATGCAGCAGGACAAACTGCGGTGTGATCAGCAGGCGCAGGGCCGAAACGCAGAAGCCCAGCACAAGCAGCAGGGCGACGAAGGTGAGGATCGGCCCGCCGCGCCAGAAGGCCAGTCCAAAGAGGACACAGGACAGGGCCAGCAGCCGCGCGGAGTGCACAGATAGCCAGGCGCCGAGGGCCTGGCGCGAGGTGAAGACTTCCCTGGGCGGCTCGGTGTACCAGTTGATGAATACGGCAACGCGATAGAGCCGGTCGCCGGGGCCGTCCGGACGGGCCTGCCAGCGCCTGACAACCCAGCGGGGCAGCCAGGCCCAGATGTCGTCGTCCTCCAGCATTCCGGCGGCGATCCGGCCGGCGAGCTGGGAGTCGTGCATTTTCTGGGCCAGACTTTTGCGGTAGGCGCTGTAGTCGGCCTTCGCCGCCCGCAGCAGCATGCCGAGTATGACCAGCAGCAATAGCGGATAGAGCGCCAGCACCAGCAGCAGGAAGAGCATCAGGCCCTGGGGCAGGGGATGAAGCAGCCAGGGCCAGTAGACCAGGCCGGTGGCCACGAGCCCCAGCAGCATTGGCAGCCAGAGCAGGCGCCGGCTGCGTTCATGCCAGGCCAGGCATTTGGTCCGCAGGGCCTCAAAGGCCGCGAGGTATAGCTCTGCGCTCAACAGCACTAAGAATAGCGCGCTGCAACGTATCGGCCCTGCAGCCGTCATAATAAAGGTGATGGATTTGCCGGATTCCAGCCAGGGTGCCAATTCGCCGCCGCAGAGCAGCGCCAGCTTGCCTGAAGCTGCGCCTGCTGCGCCTGTTTCCGCGCCGCCGCCGAAGGCCGCCCCGCCGCGCCGCCGCACGGGCGGTCGCGGCTATCGCCTGGCTACGGTCCTGGTGATCGCTTTCACCGCGGCCTGCATGCTGGGCTTCCAGTCCCTGTTGCTGCGCAAGAACCCCGATCCTGGCATTCGCGTCTGGATGCTCAACCACACGCCGGATCAGGTGGCGATCATCAACCCCTTTGACGGCGTGGTGGAAAAGAAATTCCAGGTGGCCGACGGTCTGCGCGAGCTGGCTTTCAGCCGCGACTACACCAAGGCCTTCATCGCCAACGTGGTGGATGTCAGCAACCGCATCAGCGTGCTGGACACGACCACCTACCTGCGGGAAGAGACGATCGAAGTGGATGGCGTGCCCCAGGGCTTTGGCGTCTTCCCCGACAACCGCCGCCTGGCCTGCGTGCTGGGTTCCAAGACCGACTTCATGGCCGGCGGCTTTGACGTGCTGGACCTTGAGACCTGGAGCGAGGGCAACAAGGAACGCAAGAAGCGCCTGTGGCGCCAGCGCGACCTGCAGCTGACCCATAAGATTGCGGTGGGCGACGACGGCGACCGGATCTATCTGATCGACGCCAAGGAGCCGCTGATCAATATCTACAGTTTCTCACGCAAGGAGCGCATCGGCCAGATCGACCTGCGCGGCGCGCCAGAGGAGCTGCTGTATCCGCCTGCCGGGAAGTACTACTTCGCTTCGGTGCTGGTACACAACACGATTTATGCCATCGACAAGCAGACCGACCAGATCGTCGGCGCTTATATCTATCAGATGCCGGATCCGACAGCGCGCTGGGAGAATCGCAAGCGGCTGCGCTATATGGCGGTGGATTCCAGGGGCGAGTACCTGTATGGCACAGCCTTCGAGGACAAGGCGGTGATCTGCTGGCAGATCGACAATCCGCTGCTGTCCAAGACCTGGAAGGAAATCCCCCCGGACCCCAACAACCGCCGGGTGATCGCGCCGGTGAACTACTACCTGCCGCAGACCTGGATCAAGCTCAAGGGCGGATATGACCCGAACCTGATCTTCATCCCCGGTGGCCAGCAGGTGGTGCTAGACCCCAGCGATACCTATGTCTTCGTCGTCGACGATGAGGGCGCTTTGTATATCTACGACAACCGCGCGATCAAGCTGGCCAAGCCGGGCGAGACCATCGAACCGCGCGGCATCGTACCCCTCGACAAGGATATTGAGATCCGCGACATCAAGGTCAGCCGACCCGCGGTGCGCGGCGGCGGACGCCCGCCGGCCGGGGCCAAGGATGCCCTGCTGCCCCCCGGCGGAGGCTCAGCCTGATGCCGGCCCTGGCACTGCTGGAAGCACCGGTGGACTGGGCTTCCACGCGGCTGGTAGCCGGGGTGATGCTGTGTATCTACTTCGCGGTGGCGGCGGTGCAGTTCGGCCGCGAGAGCCGCTTCCTGGCCAGCGTGGAAATGCCGGCCCGCTTGTGGTTCATTGTTCAGGATCTGCTGATCCAGGTCGCTGTGCTGATTTGCCTGCTGCCGGTGACGCTCGCCCCCGCGCCAAGCAAGCCGGCCCTGATCGCCAGCGTGACCGGCATGGGACTGCTGTGGCTGGCCGGTATCTGGACGATGATCTCGCGGCGCGTGTACACTTACCGCCTGCTGCTGGGCGCGCATGGCGAGACGGACCGGCTGGTGGTTGAGCTGCTGAAGAAGCAGCGCGAGCGCGACGGGCAAGCGGAGCACGAAGATGGCTGAATATCTGAACTTCGCAATATTGCTGCAGGCGCGCTCACAGATGAACAGCGATGCCATGCGCTTTGTGATGATTACCGTCGGCGCGGTGATGCTGATGGTGATCGCGCTCGTCTTCGTGTATCGCGCTACGCGGCCGAAGCCCGGCGGGTTGAAGGCCAGCCTTGACGAAGAGTTCAACAAAAGCAAGGATGCGCTGCTTCTGGCGGCGCAGTCGAAGAAGGCGGCCAAGGAGCGCGAGGAAGGCGAGAAGCGCCAGATGAGCGCCGAGGAGAAGGAGCGCGAGCTGCTGCGGGAAAACGTTGATGCCGAACGCCTCATCGGCAGCAACTGCCCCCTGTGCGGCCTGGAGATGCTGGAAGACACCGACCTGATCATCGACCCCTACACCGGCGCGGGCTATCACCTCAGTTCCTTCCTCAACGACTGGCCGGTGGACACCGAGCGCCCGAAGTATGTCTACCGCTACCCCCAGGGCACGGTGGTCAAGAGCAGCGACCTGATCCGCAGCATGTAGTCATAAAAGACGCATACCTTGCCTCGCCCCGCAGCTATCGGGTGGGGACAAGCCCCACCTCTGCAAGACCCAGACGCTACTTCTTCAGGCTCCCGGGCTTGGTCAGGCGGCGCGGAGCCAAAGCGCTCTTCAGCTCGCTGTCTGTCATCAGCGCTGTGCCGTCGGCCTTCTTCGCATTCCTGAGCTCGTCCATGATCGGCGTGCCGTTCTTGACCGCCTTCTTCACGATATCCGCCGCCGCCGAGTAGCCGATGATCGGGTTCAGCACGGTGGCCAGGCCATAGCTGGCTTCGAAGTACTGCCGCGCGCGCTCCTCGTTCGCCGTGATCCCGCGCACACAGCGCTCGGCCACCACCCGCATGCTGGAGGTCAAGATAGTTTGCATGTGCAGCAGGTCGAAGGCGATCAGCGGCATCATCACGTTAAGCTGGAACTGCCCCGCCTGGGCAGCTCCGCAGACGGCGGTGTCCATGCCGATGACCTGGTAGCAGACCATGTTCAGCATCTCAAGCATCACCGGGTTGACCTTGCCCGGCATGATGCTTGAGCCCGGCTGCACCGGCGGCAGGTTGATCTCGGCGATGCCGCTGGTCGGGCCGGAGCTCATCAGGCGCAGGTCGTTGGCGATGCGGTTCAGGTCCACCGCCAGCGCGCGCAGGGCGCTGCTGAGTCCCAGCTGGTCGGCCATGGAGTTGTGCATCTCGATGATGTTCGCCGGGTTGCCGATAGCGAAGCCCAGCTGCTTCCAGAGCTGCGCCGCCACCTTCTTGCTGTAGCGCGGGTCGGAGTTCATCCCGGTGCCGACCGCCGTGCCGCCCAGGCCGATGGCGCTCAGGCGGCTGGGCTGCTCCTTGAGGCGCTGACGCGCCTTGGCCAGACAGTCGGCGAAGGCCACGAATACCTGGCCAAGGGTGATCGGCGTGGCATCCTGCAGGTGCGTGCGCCCGGTGGTGATGATGTCGCGGAACTCGCGGCCGCGGGAGTTGAATTCGTGGATCAGGAGCTCCAGCGCGACCAGTGTCTTGGGCAGCGCCATCAGGTTGCTCAGGCGGATCGCCGTGGGCATGGTGTCGTTGGTGCTCTGGGCCATGTTGACATGGTCGTTGGGGTTGACGAAGCGGTAGTCGCCGCGCGCCCGCATCGCCTCCTCCGGCGCGAAGAGCTCGTTGGCCAGGTTGGCGATTACCTCGTTGGTGTTCATATTGAAGCTGGTCCCGGCACCGGCCTGGTAGACATCCACCACCCACTGGCTGCGCAGGGCCGCCGCCCGGCGGCGCACTTCGGGGTCGGAGCTGGGCTGGCCCTTGGCATCGAGGCCCAGGATGATGTCGCAGGCCGTGACGATGGCGTCGCGGCGCGGCTTGTCCAGCATCTCCAGTTCGTGGTTGACGATGGCCGCGGCCTTCTTGATCTGCACATAGGCATCGATCAGCAGGCCATTGCCAGCGGCGGGGTGCGCGGCGGTCATGCCGGAGATCGGGAAGTTGTCCACTGCGCGGGCGGCCTGCACGCCGTAATAGGCGCCCGCCGGCACGGCCAGCTCGCCCAGCGAGTCCTTCTCGATGCGCGTAGCTCCGCTGACGCTGTGGCTCAGGGCGTAGTCACCGGCGGCCTTGTCGGCAGCTTTGGCCGCGGTCTTGCCGACAGTCTTGGCTTCGGGTTTCGCCGCCAGCTTGGACGCCACCTTGGATGCAGCTTTGTCGGCCTTGCGGGCGCTGCGCGCCGCCGGCGGAGCTTCTGCGTCGATGTGCATCTCGGACAATTTGTCGGCGCTGCGGGCGGCCAGCTTTTTGCTGCCCTTGCCGGCCTTGGTGTCCTTCGCCGCGCCGCTGGCGCCGGCCTCCATCGTCCTGCCTGCGGTCTTCTGGGTTGATGCCTTTTGGGTAGCCTTCTTGGCGGCCATGATTGTGCTCCGTTTGCCCCGCGGGGCTGAGGTGCAGCTATTTTAGCCCCGGCACAACCGTTAGGGCCAGCCAAGGTGGATGATGTAGTGGACAAGAGAGGAGGAGACTGGCTGGAGAAGGTACTTATGTGGTCGCGTGCTTTACGCGCATACCTAGTCTGGCCAACAAGGGGAGCTTGTAGCATGCAGGTTAGTGGTTCAGGGGGGCATCACGGACACTCTGGCAAGCTAAGCAGATTGTCGGGCGTATCGGCATCTGCCTGAGTACGCAAGTACTTATGGCCAGCCGCACTAATGCCGATTACCACCCACACCGAGTGGGAACCAACGGACACATAAAATCGCCACTTGTCTGTCTCAATCCCCAATATCGCTGCTGTCACAGTAAGTTTCCATCTACTACCGTCTGCGTTCAGGCCACCCACATGGGAGATCCGCTCATAAGGGCTAGTTCTGTCCTGCTTGTTGATACATCTAATTTGAAGGTCTTGTGCCATGATCTGCCTCCATCACATTCCCATCATAGCATAGGACTACTACTTAATCCTCAAGAAAAATCCAATCCTAAAATTGGTCAGAGGTGCTTGAGGATTAGGTTCAAAAAATGCGTGCTACGCCTTTCTTGTACATTAAGCTAGCGAATCCTTGTACTCGATATTCGTTAGTCCTCTAACAGTTTGTTAACAGTCTTGAACATTATCTCAAAACGATCCAGCGCAGACGTAAGGGTAGGCATACTACTCGGTACAGTGTGAATGTGCTGCAATAAGAAATATGCCGGAGTAAAGTGATCGAACTCTGGAGCCTCGGGAGGCATTATCGCGAATCGACTTTCAACATACTTGGCGGCAAGTAGGTCTCCGGGAACCTCTTCTGGTAGGGCAATGGAAGTTGTTGAGTCTAGCTCATAACAGCTATTCACAAGACTCAGATAGTTGTCCAACCCAATGACATCTTCGATGTCCGCAAATCTTTGGTCGCAAAATTCATTGACGGAAAATACATGACCAGCATTGAGAACTTGACTCTCCTTCAGAGTTCTGAGCTTCGTCAGATCACCCTCATGAAGATCTGTTAGTACAGCAATGTGTAATCTATTACCGTAGAAAAGCGATACAAATGACGCAACCTTGTCAATTCCTCCCGAAGGACACAGCACCCACCTCTTATCTAGACCGACACGCCCTTCTTTTCTAAGAAGACTCGTAAACACCTGCAAATAGAGAATATCGCTCGGTCCCTCCAAGATCAATGTGTGCTTTCCTACGAAGAGCGTTTGGCTTATATCATAGCCCATCGCAGCTTGGAGTGGAAACACAGATTCTCTATCGGTCTGCAATACATCTGCTGAAACCTTGGTGCCCAACACTTCGCTATTGGGGCCAGTCTTGTCTTCCACGACTCTAACCGCATCCAATCTGTCGGGGTCAATAATGAAAGGACTATGAGTTGTGAAAATAACTTGATAGTCTCCTAGTTTTTCACGCATGTAGCGGAGAAGATCTGCTTGTGCGGATGCATGCAGGCTAAGTCCTGGTTCATCCAACATAATCACAAGTTCTTCACCATACTGCTTTCGAATTTGGGAAAACCACACTAGGAAGGAAAAGAACCAAATAAAGCCAGTACTCCTGTCATCAAAGGGGACAGAGACTTGGTGTCGTTGATTCTTGATCCGAGTATGAAACACCTTACCAGAGTTAAACGGCGCAGGATCTTTGCTCATGCCTTCCAGGAATTCAAACTTAACAGAGATATGCTTATTTTGACTCCAGTATTGCAGAATATCGGTACTTAGTCTATTTTCGATGGCCTCTAACCGAGCAATGAGATCCTCTGTATCGCGGATGGACTCAATGGCAGTGAAGTCTGTGCCGGCCTGCTTCATCAGGGCGAGAAATACTCGATCATTTGGCGTAAAATGTACACCCTGAGTTTTCTTGCGCTTCAACTCTTCAAGGGCAACTCTTCCCTCCAAACGGTAATAGTCTGCGAAATACAGGAATCTCGGCATCATCTTTTCAAGTATCTCGATAACTGCCGCTTCAGCAGATCCACTGGGAAAGTGCTTGCTCAAAGTAGCTAACAGAGCTGTTTCCTTTTCCGACCTATCCGATCGATCCATAAGTGACTTGGTCAAGGCAGAAATTGTTGCAGCACCCTTATATTTGTTTTTTTCAGGACCAGGAAAGGCAGCCGAGTTTACGTAATGTTCTACTAGTCCAGATTGGTTAATATTCAATGACCAAGTGTTTCTGTTGGTGAATCCACGGTTAACAGTGACCTCGTTCGTCAAAAGCGTATTTGGAATGTAGTCAGCATCAATCTGGGCAAGCTCTGACTCCGTTAGCGCAAAAGTCACTGAGAGAACTCTCTCGCTCTCCGCGTTCTGGATCAGTCTTTCAAACTCATCGTATTTCTTTCGAGGATACTCTTTAGGATCAAAATTCTCTTCGCCCTCAACGTCTGGGTTTAGGCGATACAACGCCTTCAGTATGGCGCTCTTGCCAGACTCATTCTTGCCTACCAAACACGTGATGTTCTCGTCCAACGAGAAGCTACCTGAATCCTCAACGCACTTGAAGTTCGTTACCTGGACACTCTTGATTCTCATATGCACTCCTCCGCGACATTGTAGGACGAGCTCACAAAAACGTCAAATTGTGCATAGATTTACCCTACAATCCCCACATGTCCGAACACGGTGGACAGGAGTTCAGCCTCGCGCGCTTCGAGGCCTTTTCCGACGGCGTCTTCACCGTCGCGCTGACCCTGCTGGTCATCGAGATCCGCGTGCCGGATCTGCATGGCCTGGCCTGGCAGGCGGCCCTGGCGAAGCTCTGGGAGCTCTGGCCGCAGTTCGTCTCCTTCTTCGCCAGCTTTATCGTGATCGGCATCGTCTGGGTCAACCACCACGCGATGAGCCACTTCCTGCGCCGGGTCAACCGCACGATGCTGCTGCTTAACCTGCTGTTGCTGGGGACCATCGTGCTGGTGCCCTTCGCCACCGCGCTGCTGGGCGACTACCCCACCGACCGCGTGGCCTGCGCCTTTTATGGCTTCACGCTGCTGCTGATGGCCGGGGCCTGCAACATCCTCTGGGACCTGCTGGTTGTGCAGTACATCCGCCCGCTGGGCCTGCTGTCGCCCGAGGTGCTGCGCCGCGCGCACCTGCGCAACCGCATGGGCGTAGTGACCTACATCATCGCGATTGCTGTGTCGATCTTCTACCCACCCGCCGCGCTGTGCCTCTACAGCGCTATCGCCCTGCTCTACCTGATCCCCGGCGAGATCGACAAGGAGCTGAAGCGCCGCAGCGCGGATGCCCAGCAGGGCGACGTGATCAACGCCAGCTAGCGTTGTCACCCTTGCATAGAATTTGACTACCAGTCCGTAACACGCGGCAAACAGAAGCGTCAAAGGTTATGATCTATTCAGCACTCCAGTAAACGGGGGAAGATGATGCCCAGCCGACTGCGTATTCTGATAACTCTGAGCAGTACAACTCTGCTTTGCTTCGCCATGGCCATTCCCGCACTGGCTCAGCTGCGCTGGAGCAATGACCTGCCCACCGAGCCTTACCTGCCACAGCAGGCCGCGATGCCGCCGACCTGCTATGAGCCCTCGGCCCAAAGCCTGGAGCTGGACCGGGCAGCCAAAGAGAACTTGCATCGCCTCCGCCTCGAAGCAATCGGCCAGCACGCGCGTCCCTGGACTTTTTCAGGTGGGAAAAGCGAGCCCGGCGATAACTGGTACACCTGGGAGTACTTCAAGCTGGAGTTTGAGCCAGAATGGGAGGGGGATGCCCAGGACCTCAGCGAGATCCCCGGGAACGGCGCCCTCTGGATGGCTTGCCACTACTACTCCATCTCGACTCTGGACTTCAGCCCGCGGCTGCCGGAATTGATTGCCAGCGGCTTCTGGCCATTCAGCAGTTTTCGGCCAGGACTTGAGCCCTCGGCGCCAATCATCGACCTTGACAAGGCTAAGGGTCCCAAGAAACTGCTGAGAGTAAGCGAGGTCACCGAACAGGAAATCAACTCAGCGGTCTGGCTCACGATGGCCAGGGCGGACATTTTGCAGACATATTATGAAGATTTCTACGCCGGGAGACGTGCAAGCAGTGAAAAGAAGTCTCCTCGCAGTGCTTCAGAGCTCGGCAACCGCTGCGCCGAATTCTGGGTTAACCCCTTCACGGGCGAGTCCATGAAGGAGGGTACCCAGGCAGGTGATTACCGCATGTTTACGCCCCCTGAGCTTGAACACGACGGCTGGCTGGGAAGTATGTCGAGCCGCGGCGGGCTTCCCGCCGAGGCGCTGCCCTACCTAATGAGCGGCTATGGTCTTGGTGAGGGTGCGGACGCCCAAACTGTCGCTCAGCCTTCCTTCGGCCTGCTGTCGGACCTCGACCGCCTGGCCCAGCTTAATCTGATCGAATCGCGCTGCCGTTCCTGGAATCGAGAACTGCCTGGGCCGGGCTTCGTGCGCTTTGACTCCAACGGCCCGCGCCTGCCGGTGGAAAAGCTCCCTGCCGGCCGCGCCCTGGAGCTGGCCGCCGCCGCCTATGCCACCGCCACGCTGGACTTCACTGTCACGCCAGCCGAACTGCAGGCCGCCGGGTTCTGGCCCTACGAGACCATGCCGGAAAGCTGGATGAGCGATAACCTGATCTATGAGGTACGCGGCGGCACGGCGCTGAACTGGTACGGCTATAACCTCAGCCCCCAGGTGCAAAACCTGCCCTTCATGCCCAACTCAAGAGAGTGGTTGTTGTGGATGCGGGCGCAGATCCTTAACGCCTTCCACGAGCAGTACTTCTTCTATCCGGTGCTGCAAAGCCGCTTCCCGGGAGATGATTACCCTGGTTACGAAGCCATGGCGCCGCGGCTGGCCGCCTTCTGGGTTAACCCACTGACCGACGCGCCCTTCAGCAGCGGCAGTGCCAAGGGCGAGCTGTCGGACTGGCCGGTCTCGACCTTCCAGCCGCAGTATGACGGTGCGAAGCTGGACTATGCCCTCGAAGTGCCGCATATCAACCTGTGCCAGAAGCTGCCAGCCTCGCCCAGCGGGCTGCCGGTGTTGCTGCGGCACTATCGCAGCGTTGATATCGAAGGCACGCCGCAGGCGGTCGAGTTCAGCATGAGCGTTGCCGGTAAACAGCACAGCGGCAGAGTGAGCTTTGTGTTTGATGGTCCGGCGACGCGGCTGGAGCAGACGCCGATGGATGACGGCTGGACCGAACTGGCACAGGGCGGCTGGCCCTGGGCCCCGATGAACTTCCGGACCCGCCGCAGCCGCGGCGTGTATGACGATGACGCCCAGTGGGGCTCTGGCATGCCTGGAGAGACACAGCCGCGCGTGCTCTTCGACGAACTGGCCCCGCTTTATGCCCGAGCCAGCCGTGAAAGCGCCCGCGACTATTCAGACTTCATCACGAACCTCGAGGTCGGCCAGGCCATCCTGCGTCGCCAGGATCCGTCGGAGCAGAAGCTGGTCGCTTCGGCGGGAGAATCAGATCAATAGCACATACGCCTAGTGCCTGGTATAGCTGGTCAGAAACTGGCCCTCCTGAGGCAGGGCAAAAACCAGGACATGTAGTATTCCGCTGCCGTCCGGTCTGGGAATAGCAATCAGCAGGCACTCGTCGCGGTAAACGGCATAGCGCAGCTTTGTATCGGTGCTGACCGGGCCGGCCCAGTGCCAGACTTCGCCATCGATGTGGCGGGCCGCCCGCGGGCTGAGGCCCAAATCGTGCAGCAAAAAGTGACGCAGGCTGGGGATTGGTGTTTCCCCCGGGCTGTTTTCCACGGTCACGAAGGCCTCACTGTCTTCAGGGAAGCTGCCTCCATACATGCCCGGCATCGGCCCTTCCAGGCGGTACATGGTCTCCAGCGCCTGCAGGCGCCCTTTTTGCTCCAGCCAGCCGCTGAACCCGTCGCAGTATTGATAGCTGTAAGGAACGCGATAGCGCCGGTGCAGCCCGCCGGCCAGGGTCAGGCGCTCGGAGCTGGCATATTCGGCTTCGCCCCGGCGGTAAAGGTCGGCAGTGTGCATAAAGCTTGCACAGTAAATCCAGGGATAGGGCAGCAGTAGCAGGGCGGCGAGGGCCAGCAGACTGCGCCGCAGGGCGAGCAGGGTGATGCAGGCAAGGGAGATGACCAGGTTCAGAGGGAAGCTCAGCGCGAGCAACCATGCACTCGCAGTGCAGATCAGCAGCAGCGCGAGATCTCGCTTCCGCGCCGCACCATCGGGGACCGCGCCGGAACCGGCCATAGCAAGAGCCTAACACCTCGCCGCAAATGCTTCAAGCGTCTTACAGGATTTTGGCAAAGGCCATCCGTGAGACTTCGCAGCACGCCCGGCGGGTAGAATAGGCGTGTTGGAACGCAGCAACGAACAAGCCGCCCAGTGGGGTCCCGGATCGGCCGCCGCCGGCATGGCTGGCTGGATGCGCTCCGAGCAACTGGCCCATGCGCGGCGCTGGGTCAAGTTCCCGGCGACGATCCTTTTCGCGCTCTGCGTGCTGTGGCTGGTGCGCTGCTATATGCTGGAAAGCACGGACTGGTCCAACATCAAGAACCAGATTGAGTCGCTTGGCGGCACCCTGTTTGTCCTGTTCAGCTATTTCGGGCTGCCGCTGGGCAGCGCCATTGCCGGCATTGGCCTGCTGACCCTGCACCGCTGGGCCTATCCCCTGGCCGTGCTGCTGCCGCTCTATCCGATGGTCGAAATGACCGGGGCCAAGATCGTGCGCATCGGCTCCAAGTTCCACGAGTTCCACCAGAGCGCCGGGCTGCCCGGCGGGCCGAACACGACCAAGCTGGGCGACGGCCTGCTGGACTGCCTGCTGCTTCTGGGCGCCTGGGCCGCGATCGTGCTGATGTGGTACTACCTCTGGCGCTCCTGGACCTTCCTGGCCCCGGCCAAGGCGCACCGCAACCTGCATGACGGCGGTTTTGGCGCAGCACCCGCCCCCGGCAAAGCGCATGACGGTACCGTTCCCGAGGGCTTCAACACCGTTGCTGCCGTGGATGATGAGGGCGACGTCTGTTTCCTGCTGCCCGAGGTGCGTGAAGAGGGCAACGTCCGGCGCTAGAAATCTTGCAGGGGCGGGGCAGAGTCCCCGCACGACCGTTCGTTTTTTGTCGGGGCACGATAGGATTCGCGCCCCTCTTCGCCCGGTACTCCAGGGCGGGGACTCTGCCCCGCCCCTACAGGAGATTCAATGATGATGCAGAAGATCAACCTCGCCGACAAGCTCGCCCTCTTCAACGAACACTGGAGCCCCAGAGTCATTGCCGAGCTGAACGGCCAGTTCGTCAAGCTTGGCCGCTTTCAAGGTGACTTCGTCTGGCACAGCCACGAGCATGAGGACGAGCTCTTTCTCGTCGTCCAGGGCCGCTTCTGTATGCAGCTGCGCGACGGCGAGATCTGGCTGGAGACGGGCGAGATGATCGTCATCCCGCGCGGGGTGGAGCACTGCCCGCGGGCCGACGAAGAGTGCTGCGTGCTGCTCTTCGAGCCGGCGAGCACGGTCAACACCGGCGCGGCGGATAGCGCAATGCGGATCGAGCCGGTCAAGCTGGGCCGAGTTTAGACAAACCATTAAGACTTTGAACCCCAGAGAAACAGCCAAGCAACAGCCAAGTTTGTTCGATCAGAGATTTCGTGGCGCTGCCATCAGGCCGTTCTATCCCGGAACTAGAAATGATAGGTTTGCCCTGCACCTGTATTGCTTACTTGGCTGTTGCTTGGCTGTTTCTCTGTGGTTAACAATCCTTCTCAACACACCTGCTCAGGCAGTTCATTCTTTACGCACTTAGGTCAGCCACATAGACCTGCAACGCAGAAAGCTCGGCGTCCTTGCTGCTCGCCGCCGGGATCATCCCGCTTTTCAGGTCGTGCTCAAGCTGGGCCAGCGCGCGGATTGCGCGCCCCAGCTTTGCGCTGGGCCAGTGACGGCTGAAGGGGCGCAGCTGGTTACCCAGCCAGGGCGGCTGCAGCTGGCCGCCGCGAGCCAGAGTATGCAGGCCCAGCAGCTTGCGCTTGAGTTCAAAGACCAGCCGGAAGGTCTCGGGCTCCAGGCTGAACCACTCCGCCAGCAGGCGCTGGCTGTCTGCTGAGCGCAGCAGGATCGCATCCACCAGGGCATAAAAGTGCGCCGCCGGCGTCGCGCTGACGTTGGCGCTGAATACCTCTTCCGGCACCGCCCAGCCCTTGCCGGCAGACGCCCCGCCAAGATCAAACTCATCCGGGCGGCTCAGCCCCAGCTTGCGCAGTTCGGTGTCCACCAGCGCAGGCTTCTCCGCCGCCAGCTGCCACAGGCGCTGCACCTGTGCCGGCGTCAGCGCCAGGCCATAGCGCTTCAGTGCGCGTTCGGCCAGCCAGCGCTGCCCGGCGCGCTCTTCGCTCAAACCCCGCAGGTCCTCCAGCTTCGCGCCATCGGCGAAGCGCCTGAAGTCCTCGCTCTTCAGCGCCTTGTCCTCGTCGCCCTTGCTCTTGTCCTCAAAAACCTGCGTGCAGATCAGGGTCAGCTCCGCCGGCAGGCGCGCCAGGGTCGCATTCACTTTCTCCGCCGTTGCCTTGACCAGCTTGATCTCAAGGAAGTCGCTGTAGATAAACACTTTGCGCGGCTCAAACATATCGACGCTGCTCAGCTGGGCGAAGACGTCCTCCGCGGACAGCTCAGCGCCGAAGTAATGCTCGCTGAGCACACCGGCCGGCACCAGCGCCGCCGCCGCTTCGGCAGCTATCAGCGGGTCGCGGGCGATGATCACACTTCGCGACATTGCAGTCTATTTCCGCGGGCGCGCTCTACCCGCTCCTTCACTAGCCATTAGCCATTTGCCATTTGCCATTATTCGGGCCACTGCGGCTTGCGCTTCCCGTAGTAGGCGTTCAGACCTTCTTCGCGGTCGGGGCTGGCCCAGGCCTGTCCAAAGAGCTCGCTCTCGTGATCGAGCCCCGCCGCCAGCGGCTGGTCTTCGCCGCCATAGACTGCGCGCTTGGCCATACCCATGATGCGGCTGCTCTTGTCGCCATAGCGCGAGAGCATTTTCTGCGCGGCCGGCAGCAGTTCGGCGTGCGTCTCTACAACTTCTTCCACCAGGCCGTACTCCAGGGCGGTGGCCGCGTTGACGAGCTCGCCGGAGAGGATCATGCGCAGCGCGCGGCTGCGGCCGATCAGGCGGGGCAGGCGCTGGGTGCCGCCCCAGCCGGGGATCAGGCCTAGGTTGATCTCCGGCAAGCCCATCCGGGCATTCCTCGCCGCAATGCGAAAATCGCAGCACAGCGCCAGCTCGAGCCCGCCGCCCAGCGTGAAGCCGCTCAGGCAGGCAATCGAGGGGCAGGGCAGGCGGGTCAGCAGGCCAAACACGTCGCGGCCTTCGCGGCTGAACTGTACGGCAGTGCCGGGGGTCAGGGCCGGAAACTCGGCTTCAATGTCCGCGCCGGTGGAAAAGACCTTTTCACGTGAGGACAACAGGATCAGCCCCTTGAGGCTGGCCGAGGCCAGCTCGGGCTCCAGCGTATGGCGCAGCGCAGCCACCAGACCGGCGTTGATCTGGTTACGGTCATTATCGCCGCGCTGGATGGTCAGCGTCAGCACGCGTCCATCGGCGCAGCGATCAATCCTGAGGTAGTCCGCGACGTCCAAAAGCCCTCCTCCCGGGAGGGCTCTATTTTACATGGCTGGCTATTGACGTGAGCCTGATACTCCTTGACGGCGCTGCCGCTGTCTTAGGCGCACCACTTGAATGGATTGCTTCTTATGTAACCATAGTGGGTGTGCAGACAATGCCCGGGGGAATTGATCTCGCAGAACTCGAACGCCGAGCGTCAGTGGCCGCACGTTCACGTTATTGGCTGATTCTGTTGGGAGCGGTGTTTCTGTCGGTAATTGCCCTGCTGTCCTGGATGGGGGAAATGGGAGCTAATCTACTCCTGCAACCACCGGACTGGATCGCCTTGTTGAGCACGCATTCCCTCCTTCCTTTCTTGTACGGTCTTCTGGTGCCTTTGTCTCTACCTCTGCTGTATTCCTACTCGCTGCGGCGTGACATCAGTGCCGCCCCGGTTCTGCTGATACTCCCTTTTCTGGACATCGGCTCGGCCATATGGCTCTATTGGGGCACTTACGGCTCTATCAACATGCTTGGCGCTGTGCTGTTCCACCTGGTGGCCTCGGGCACACTGGCACTGGCGTTCTGGTCAGCGGTGCGTGAAAGCCGGGAGGAGCGCAGATGGCTTGCCTGGATAGCCCAGGGCGCAAACGCCAGCGAGAGGCCTAAGTTCGAGCCTTCAATATTAAGCGGGCTCATCTCGCCAGCGCCTCAACCGCCGCTTACTTACCAATCTCGCATAGACAATCCAGCGCGCAGTCTGCCCAAACTTGCAGTCCGTCTACGAAGCAGGGCAGTTAATGCAAGCTTGACATGGTGCGCTTGGCTGACCGCATTCTGCACGGTGGCCTTGCTGGTCCAGGTTTATTTCATGTCTTTGACGACCATGCGTGTACCGGAGCCCTCGTCGAGCAGCCCCCCGTTTGACTCGATCTGGCTCACGGACATGAGCCTGCGGTACTTTTGCTTCCTGCCATGCCTTGCCGCCGCTGGATTCTGGCTGGCTCTGTTGGCCCGCCCGCGAAAGGAGTGGTTACAAAGTCTTGCCGCGCTGCTCACACGCCTTTGCCGCTGGCCGCTGGACGCGGAGTTTATAGCGCTGAAACAGTCCTCTCTCGACGAGGAATACGAAGACATGTGTGTTGAGGCCAAAGAGCGCCTGGAAGCGACTGGCGAGGAGACCAAACCATATCCACGGGTGGACGCAGTCCGCGACTGGCTAGAGTATCTGCCTGCGGCCCTGCCCGCCAGACTGGAAGTGCTCCTGCGCGATGAGCAGATGATTAACCTGCTGCTTGGTGTGTACGAGCCCGGCGCACGGCCCAGCGGATGCCTAATCTGGGCCTCGGCGGCACTGCTGAGTTTTGCGATGATGTTCCTGCCCCTCGGTCAGCAGGGTTTCTGGTTGGCCGGGACAATCTGGGGTGTAGTCATCTCGATAGGGCTGCTCGTCTGTCTGGCTCTCGCGCCTGAAGTACTGCAGTCCACCCGGCTGCGGCTCGAGTTAGCACAACTGCTCGAAGCTGACGGCCCCTGGACACACTCCGACACGCCGTGAAACGCCCGCCGCTATAATCCACCTGTGGGGCAGTTCTCGGGGCGGATTATCGCGGTGGCGAACCAGAAGGGCGGCGTGGGCAAGACCACGACAGCGCTCAACCTTGCCAGCGCGCTGGCCGGGCTGGGCCAGCCAACCCTGCTGATAGATCTCGATCCCCAGGCCAATGCCAGCGCCGGACTCAGCCTGGAGCCGGCCGCCGGTCGCAGCATTTACAACGTCCTGGTCGATGGCGCCAGCCTGGAATCCTGCCTGCTGGAAAGCGCTGTCCCGGGCCTCAGCCTCGCCCCCAGCCACATTGACCTTTCCGCCGCCGAACTGGAGCTGGCGGTGCTTGAGCAGCGCGAGTTTATCCTGCGCAAGGTCCTGCACAGCGGGCTGGAGCGGCTGCAGCAGGCCGGACGGGGCTTTGCCTATGTCCTGATGGACTGCCCGCCGAGCCTGAGCCTGCTGACCCTTAACGCCTTGTGCGCCGCCAGCGAAGTGCTGATCCCCGTGCAGTGCGAGTACTACTCCCTGACCGGTCTGGCCAAGCTGCTGGACACCGTTTCAAGGGTGCAAAGCGGGCTCAACCCGGGCCTGAAGGTGGCGGGCGCCGTGCTGACGATGTTCGACGCCCGGACCAATCTGGCCAAGGACGTCGTCAAGGAAGTGCGCACAAGCTTTCCGGGCCGGGTGTTTGAAACGATCATCCCGCGCTCGGTCCGCCTG
This sequence comes from uncultured Planctomycetales bacterium, assembly GCA_964512635.1. Classification (GTDB taxonomy): domain Bacteria; phylum 4484-113; class 4484-113; order 4484-113; family JAFGCY01; genus JADZFO01. The sequence goes on from CAZEJB010000011.1 coordinate 71,882, forward strand.
GCCGAGGCCCCGTCCTTTGGCCAGCCGATCAGCGTTTATGACCCCGACGGTCCCGCGGCCCGCGCCTTCGAAGCCCTGGCCAGCGAGCTGAGCGGGCTGCCGATCCCGCCGCGCACGCCTGCCTTTGACGGCAAGGTGCGCGTTAACCTGACCGTGGGGGCCGACAAGTGACCAAGACCAGACCCGGCCTGGGCCGGGGCCTCGCCGAGCTGCTGCCCGCCGCCGCACCGCCACGCGCGGGCGAAAGCGTGCAGGAGCTGCCCATTGACTTGATTGACCCGAACCCCTTTCAGCCGCGCCATGACTTTGACCCTGCAGAGCTGGCCGAGCTGGCCGGCAGTATCAAAAGCCAGGGACTGCTGCAGCCGGTAACTGTGCGGCCTTCTCCCGCCAGCCCCGGCCGCTATCAGCTGATCGCCGGCGAGCGCCGCCTCAGGGCCTGCCGCGATCTGGGTCTCAGCACTATCAAGGCGATCGTCCGCGAGGTTGAAGACCGCCAGATGATGGAGCTCTCGCTGGTCGAGAACTTGCTGAGGACGGATCTAAACGAGATCGAAGTGGCCGAGGCGCTGCTGAACCTGATGAACCAGTACGCCTACACCACCACCCGCCTGGCGGAAGTGCTGGGCAAGAGCCGCCCGGCGGTGAGCAACACTTTGCGCCTGCTGGAGCTGCCCCGCGGGGTGCAGGAGCTGATCCGCCGCGGAACCCTCACGGCAGGTCACGGGCGGGCCGTGCTGAGCTTCCCGGCCGAGCAGCGTGACAGTGTGGCCCTGGACGCCGCCCAGCAGGGCCTCAGCGTGCGCGAGCTGGAGCGCCGCAGCGCTCAGGCGGCGCAGCGAGATGTGCAGCTGCGGCCACGGCGCAGTAAAAGCGAAAAAGCCGCCGCTCCTGACGGAGCGGCCAGCGACTCGCAGCGGCGCCTGCGTCAGGTTGAGCAGCAGCTTACCGAGCATCTGGCAACCCGTGTCAGCGTGGCCCAGCAGGGCGAAGGCGGAATGATCAGCATCAGCTGGTACAGCGCCGAGGATCTTGAACGCCTGCTGGAGCTGCTGCTTAAGGGTGCCAGCCCTTTCTAGCCTGATTTGGCTAGGCTAATCCGCTTCGTCGGCATGACCATTGGCAGGGTTGAACAGCTCCTCCCAGACCCCGCAGGAACTCAGGCCGGCGGAGGCCAGCAGCGCAATAATCACTAAGGACGTCACGACAAACCTACGCTTGAACATTCCACATCCCCCAATACTCTGCCCAAAATACTTATACCCTTCAACCTTTGCCCTCCAGCACTGGATTGTTCAAGCTCGAACGTGTTAACATTCCCGCCTCCGGGTATAACAAAGGTTCACTGGCCGTCCAAGGCGGTCAGCGTCCGCGGATGGAATGGATTGGGAAAAGCATCAGACAGACGGCTGGAACAGGTCAAGAGCCTGCTGATCCGCACGCTTAGCGAGCTGATCCGCGAGGAGCTGAAGGACCCGCGCATCGGCATCTTCAGCCTGACTGAGATCCACCTGTCGCGCGACCTTTCCCACGCCGACATTCTGATTGCCGTGGTCGGCGGACGCCAGGCCACGGATGACTGCGTCGGAGTGCTGAACCGCGCCTCGCCGCTGCTGTGGAACCGTCTGCGCGAGGCGACCGACCTGCGCTCGGTGCCGCGGCTGCGTTTTGTGGCCGACCACCGCGGCGAGTATGCCGACCGCATTTTTACCCTGCTGGAAGACCTGCAGCCGGCGGACGGCGCTGCCGATGAAGATGTGATGGTGGATACCGAAGAAACGGAAGTTCCGGCCGACGCCGCCGGAAAGATTGAAGAAGAAAGCGAGGTGCGACCGTGAACGCATTGCGCTTCCAGGCCGGTCCTGACGCCGTGGTGCCCTCCCGCGAGCAGATTCGCCGCGTCGTGGGAGAGATCGCCAAGGTGGCCTTTAACTCAAAGACCTTCTGGATCTTCTGCCACGAAAACCCCGACGGTGACACCATCGGCTGCAGCCTCGCGACCTATGCCGCGCTGGTTCAGCAGGGCAAACAGGTGCGCGTCTTCAGCCCGCACCCGATCCCGCGGATGTACCGCTTCCTGCCCTTTGCCGACAAGATCGAGCACACTACCGAGCTGCCCCCGGGCCTGCCGGATGTGGTGATGTTCACCGATAACGCTTCCTTTGAGCGGGTCGGCGAGCGCCTGATGCGCCAGCTTACCGAGCGCGGCATCGGCCCGCACGCGACCCAGCGCAACCCGCACAGCGTGCTGATCAATATCGACCACCACATGAGCAACCGCGGCTATGGGGATATCAACCTGATCGACCCCTCGGCCAGCGCCTGCGGCGAAGTTTTCTACGCCGCCTTCAAGCAGCTGCACCTGTCCATCACCCGCGAGGTGGCGATCAATATCTATGCCACCATCATTACGGACACCGGCCGTTTCAGCTATGGCAACACGAACTACGGCACCTTCCAGATCGCCAGCGAACTGATCCGCCTCGGCGTGGACCCCTTTGATGTGGTCAACCGGGTATACAACACCCGCACGGTGGACCAGATCAAGCTGCTGGGCCTGATCATGGATACGATCACACCGGTGCCGGACCTTGGCTATTTCTACTGCTGCGCGACCCAGGAAATGCTGGAAGAGACCCAGACCGAGCTGACGGATACCGAGGGCGCGGTCGACATCATGAAGACTGTCGGCGAGTATGACGTCTGCTTCTTCCTCAAGGAGGAGCAGGACGGGCGGGTCAAAGTCTCTGTACGCAGCAACGGACATACGGATGTGAACCGCTTTGCCCAGCGCTTTGGCGGCGGTGGCCACCCGGCGGCCAGCGGTTTTCGCATGGCCTGTACGATCGCGGAGGCGCCGGCGATCCTGCGTACCGAAATGACGGCGGCGCTGGCCGAGATTGGTGTCAGCCGTATTCCCGGCGGCAGCTTCCAGTAGTCTCATCCTTTCAAACTCCGGCAGAAGCGCGCCTGCGCCGATATACTTTTGCGCAGGCCCAAATCGCATGGAGGTGGAAGGATGAAGATCCTCTCCCGTAACACGTCCCTCGCGGCTCTCAGCGCCGCGCTGCTATGCCTGGGCCTTTCGCTCAGCGCCTCCTGCTCCGCGGGCCTTGCCGCAGACCCGCTGGCGGACAGCCCGATCCGCGAGGACCGGCTGGCCTCGCAGAGCGTCGTGCTGACCATCCTGCCGGATACCTACGTCGCTGGCGGTAAAGCCGAGGCCATCGAGGTCAGCGAGCGTCAGGGCCAGGGCGAGCTGCTGGTGGACATCTCCGTCCGCGGAGCCGAGAAACTCAAGGCGCTCTACTTCCATCTCGAGTACGACAAAGCGCGCTATGGCGCCGGCCGTCTGGACAGCCGCTTCCTCCTGGCTCCAAAAAACGACTGCCTCGCGCTGTATCTGGCCAGCCCGGAACAGGGCCTGGTGGAATACGGCGAGCTGGTCATGCTGCCGCAGGAAATGGCCGCCGATGGCTCAGAGAAAGGCTTCAGCGGCGACGGCCTGCTGTGCACCCTGCACCTTAAGGAAGTCGCGGCAAAGGGTCAGGCACTGCCTCGGTTCTGACCGGCACGCCTGCTGTTTTACTGCGTCAGCTGAAAGCGGATCATTGAGAAATCCTGGTCGGACTCGTCAACATAGTCGCCGTCAAAGCGTGCCGTCGTATCCAGGGCTGTGACATCCGCTACGGCAGATACGCTGGCGGGGCTGGAGACTGATGGGCTGAGCAGGGCATAGCTTCCGCTGCCGGCCTTGCCGCTCAGGCTGCCGTCGCTAACAAAGCTCACCGTCGGCAACAGACTTGCGCCTATCCCGCTGAATGAAGTTGTGTAGAGCGAGTCCTGCGTAAAGCGCCAGTCCACAAAGTACCAGCCGTAGGTCGTGCCCGACAGCGGCGCCAGATCGCCGTCGAACTGGATCAGCGAAGTCACGCCGCCGACAGGCATACCCTGGGCGTCGATTCGTGCGCCGGCCATCAGCGGCCCGCCATTCGCCGCGTTATAGACCATGCGCCAGACGGAGTAGCCCGTCGTGCCGTTAGCGTCTACAAAGCCGCTTTCCAGCAGCAGCGAGCCGCTGCTGTCGATGGTCAGCAGCACTGAGTCGTTAGCGTTTTCAAAGTTGACCGCGGCAAAGGCGTTGCCGTCGGCACCATGGCAGACGGCGGTGGTGTAATCACTGTCAGGACCGCCGTACTGAGCGGCCCAGTTAGGCGCTCCGCCGCTGAGCGGCTGTGACATCAGGAAGGCGTCGCCGAGCAGCGAGTCGCCGTCCATATCGCCGGCCAGCAGAATCTTGCCGCCGGCTTCATCAAGGTCGATATAGCGCACAACCTCGCTGGTGTCGGCGATTTCAAAGAGCTGGTTGCTGATGAGCTCACCGGTGCTGCCGTTAACCGTGATCAGCCAGGCATCCTGATGGAAGTTGTCCTCGGCAAAGAGCGACTCACCCGCGCAGACAAGGTCGCCATTGGCCTTGAGCGCCGCGCAGTTCAGGTCATCGTCGGCGCCGGTGTCATAGCTGCGGGCCCACAGGATGTTCAGCGCGGAATCCAGCTTGATGATCACGCCGTCCTCACCGGATGCCGTCCCGGCGGTGCGGCCGACTAGATAGAGCGTGCCGTCGTCCTTGCGCAGGAGCTCAGAGAAAATCAGGAACTCTGTGGTGACAGCATCGTCGAAAACCTGGAAGGTTTTGGCCTGCAGCAGGGTCCCGCTGGGGCTCATCTTGAGCAGCGCCATGCGCTGGTAGTCGGTGCCGGTGACGCTGAAGGCGTCGTAGCTGCCGGCAAAGAGGATGTTGCCGTCGGCGTCGAGGGCCATCCGGCTGCCGATGTCTACGCCATCGGTACCCCAGTTGTGGACCCAGCCCGGATAGAAGCCGCCGGCCAGGCCGAGGCGCGCCAGCAGCAGGTTAAACTGCGCCTTCCAGCCCAGCACCGCGACATACATCTTGCTGCCGTTGCTGTAGACGCCCGACACGCCGCCGAGGTCGATGTTATAGCTGCCATTGCCGTCGGGCTGCAGGGTCTGCCAGGCATTCGAGCTGTAGTTGGCGATTGCGACCCAGACATTCTCGCCGGAGTCGATGCCGTTCAGCTCAATCGCCAGCGATGCGGTGCGGTCCGCCGGCAGCAGGTCAAACTCCTGGATGCCAAAGGCCAGCTCACCGTCCGCCGGGTTGAAGGCGGCTGTGTGGCCGACGGTATCCAGGGTGACGTTGGCGCTCTTGCTGTAAAGCATATCGCCGGCCAGCTCCTGCTCCTCGGCAGTGGAGGCCGCGCGTGTGGCAGGACTCCCTGAGCCCAGGCTGGACAGCGGCGGCAGGCCGGCGAGCATGGCCGCCGGAGCGCTGCGGGTAGCAGCCGGGCCGGCTGTCGCCGGTACGACCGATGCTGAGGACTGGCCCTCGCCGGGTCCCGGCGATGACGATTGCCCGCAGGAGCTGAGGCCCAGCAGCAGCAGGGCCAGCATAATGAAGCAAAGTGTGGCAAGCGGTCGGCGGCTCACGAGCATTTCCCCCGGATCAGCACACGGCTGAGATGCGCTTAGAGTAGCATCCGCGCAGGCCGGGGGCAGCTATGACTGCCGTGAATACTTGCAGGGAGAATCCGGCTTGCAGCCGGCGCTGTGCTTAGCAAAGGCGAGGGAGCGCCAGCCAGGGGCTGGCGTAAAGTACGCCAGACTAAGTCTGGCGCTCCAGGGTCAGCGGGACATGACCTCAAGCTTGCTGCGGCCGGAGCTGGCCATGCGCTTCTCATACTCCAGCCGCAGCACTGATAGCGGCACGGTCTGGCCCTTGTACTCACAGCTCCAGAAGTCCCAGCCGTTGGTGGCCCAGTAGGGTGCGCCGCTTGGCGGTGGCCCGCTGACACTGTTGCGGGCATGGCCGCCCGCTTCAGATACCGACCTGTATCTTGTGCCGCTGAATGTCACGCTGGAATCGTTGTTGATGGTGGCCCTAAGCGTCTGGCCCTTGAACTTAGCGCTTAGCTCGACCGGCGCGCTGATGATCCCGGCGGCCAGCAGGTCGGCAAGCTTCACCTCGCTGCGCGCTTTTGAGCCGGGCTTCGCAGAGTTGCCCGCCGGCCCTGCCGCCTGGCCAGCGCTGGCCTCACGGCGCGGTCGGGCACTGCCTTGCGCGGCGCCGAAGCTGACCTGCACACTGGCGCGGCTGAGGATGTCCATCAGGTGCTGCATCCCGACCTGGCCTTTCAAGCTCGCGGCCAGCAGGTTCACGTACTTCTTGTCGCGGCTCTGGACCAGTTCCTGGATCGCGGCGCGCACGCTGTTTTCCAGCTGACCCTGCTCCCAGCGGCGGATGATGCGCTGCTCCTGCAGCGCCGGCAGGGTCAGGCATTCCAGCAGCTCGGCGGCCTCGGCGGAGCTGGCCTGCGCGATGCCGCACTGGGCGATGCCGCACTGGCCGACGATCTTCTCCTGCAGTGGCACCTTGGCATGGGTGTTGAAGATGCGGTAGTCGCGGCCGTTGGTCAGCACGCAGATCTCGACCCCGGCGCTGTTGGCATAGTTGACGATCTGCGCCATCCACTTGTGGTCGTCGATCGGCAGGCCGATGGCCTTGGCCTCGAGGAACATGACCGGCCTGCCGCCCGCGAAGAAGGCGTAGTCCACCGGCAGGTCTTTCTTGTTGTGCTTGTACTCGCGGCGCACCACTTCAAGGTCGGCGAGGTCCCAGCCCAGCGCGGCCAGCACGGGCTCGATCAGGGTGCCCTTGGTGTCCTGCTCGCTGATCGGCCGGCGCCCGCCGCTGATGGTGCCGATGCGCGCGGCGATGGCGCTTAGCGTGTCATTCAAACGAAGTCTGAGCTGCTCTGGGCTCTGCATGGGGGTAGTTTAGCGCAGCGGAAAACTGCCAAACATCAGTTTAGACGAGGTTTTATGAAGAAGGGACGTTGTCAATCTCTTGCTGGGGCTTTCAGGGAGATCACCCTATCCTTGAACGCCTGAAACATCAGAGGAGTGTATTTTGCGAACCAATCCTTCACCGCTTGTCGATTCTCATCTTCTCTTGGATTGATCTTCGCTTCCAGCATTATCTTGAAGGACTTCTTCTCTGTCAGTGGCAACCACTGCAAAGGTCCAACCTCCCGTTCAATTGACTCACGCTGCGATAACAGTTGGCGGTAGGCCGATTCCTTCCATCCGTCGACATTTACTACAACTTCAACGCCAATGCTTTGGTTCCGAGGGGTAAGCAGCATGCAGATTTCGAATCCCTGTCGACCCAAGGCGATTGTTGACCAGTGTTCCTTACCGGGCCTCTGCAGTCTAAACGGCGGGTTTGCAGATTGAATGTGCTGGTGAATCTCGCTCCAGAAGTCGGTTCGCCAAGCATGCCTTTCAATATCGGCTTCGCTAGGTTCACGCGTGAGCTTTACCATTGCATTGGGCCTGCAAACTAGATCGAGCTGCGGACTGATTGGACTATCTCCAATCTGGTAGGCTCTAAGCTCGCACAGGAAGAAGTTGACACTTGGAGGAGTATTGGCATTGAGCCAGTCGATCACCTGGCGATGATCGTCAGCAACGTACTCTGCAATCCAGATTCCTGACATTGCTTGATGTGTTGCGGCATATGTAAGCAACTTACCTAAGTGATCGTGATTGGTCCTTCCATATTGATTCTCAATGACGACAACATGGTTCTCGTCCTCTACCAGACATGCAACTACATCACATGGAAAATCCCCGGGACGGCACTCTCTCCTTGGGTTTCCTACACTTAGCCCAACATCCTCAGCAATCATCTCCAGCCCTGGGTCCGTAATCAACCAGTCTGAGAAATCAGTTTCTCTCGGCCAAATATTACGGATGTTCTCGACGCGTCTGCGCCTACCTATCTTCACTTCCTGCATAAGCATAGGATACAGCAGTACGTTACTTGTCTAAACTTCCCATCCCCTACTCCCACTCAATCGTCGCCGGGGGCTTGCTGGTGATATCCAGGCAGACGCGGTTGATGCCCTTCACCTCGCCGATGATCCGGCTGGAGATGCGCTCGAGGTTCTTGTGCGGGATGCGGCTCCAGTCCGCCGTCATCGCGTCCTCGCTTGATACGGCGCGGATCACCAGCGGGTAGCCATAGGTGCGGTGGTCGCCCATCACGCCGACGGTCTTCACCGCAGGCAGCACGGCGAAGTATTGCCAGGGGCGCTCCATCTCCGCCAGCTCGATCTCGTCGCGCACAATCTTGTCCGCCGCGCGCAGGATCCGCAGGCGCTCCGCGGTTACCTCGCCGATGATGCGGATGGCGAGGCCCGGGCCGGGGAAGGGCTGGCGGTAGACCAGCGGGCGCGGCAGGCCGAGCTCCAGCGCCAGCTTGCGCACCTCGTCCTTGAACAGGTCGCGCAGCGGCTCGACAAGGCCCAGCTTCATCCTCTTGGGCAGCCCGCCGACGTTGTGGTGCGTCTTGATGGTGTGGGCCTGCATGCCGACGCCGGAGGATTCGATCACGTCGGGATACAGGGTGCCCTGGGCCAGGAACTTCACCGCCACCTTGCTGCGCTTGATGCTCAGCGCCTCTTCATCGAAGACCTTGATGAACTCACGGCCAATGATCTTGCGCTTGCGCTCGGGGTCGGCGATGCCCTTGAGCAGACCAAGGAAGCGCGGGCCGGCATTGACCCGGATCAGTTTGCTCTTGAAGTGCGTCTTCCAGGCCTGGACGACCTTGTCGCCCTCCTCATGGCGCAGGAAGCCATGGTCGACGAAGATGCTGTGCAGGCGCTCGCCGACGGCGTGGTCGATCAGCGCCGCGGTGCAGAGGCTGTCGACGCCGCCGGAGACCGCGCAGATCACATCGCCGCTGCCGCTGCCCAGTACCTGGCGGCGGATGGTCTCGATGGACTGCTCAACGAAGTTGCCCATCGTCCAGTCGCCTCGCGCGGAGCAGGCGTCATAAACAAAGTTGCGCAGCAGCTCCACGCCCCAGGGCGTGTGCGTCACCTCGGGGTGGAACTGGACGGCGTAAAGCTTGCGGGCGCGGTTCTCAAAGGCCGCCACCGGGGTGGCCTCGGTATGCGCGGTGATCTTCGTCCCGCGGGGCAGGCCGGCAGTGGAGGCCACGCAGTCGCCATGGCTCATCCAGCAGATCAGGTTGGGGTTAAGGTGGCGGAACAGCAGGCTGTCTTCATGGTTATCAACCCACAGCTCGGTCTTGCCGAATTCCTGGCGGCGGGATTCCTCGATCCGGCCGCCGAGCAGCTGGCCCATCAGCTGCATGCCATAGCAGATGCCGAGCACCGGGATGCGGCCGTCAAGCAGCGCCGGGTCGATCAGCGGGCTGTTGAACTTGTAGACGCTGTTGGGCCCGCCGGACAGGATCAGGCCGATGACTTCCGGCCTTTTGGCGAGCTGCTTGGCAGTCAGTTTGTTGGAGACGATCTCGCTGTGGACGTTGAGCTCGCGGATGCGCCGGGCGATGAGCTGGGTGTACTGCGCGCCGAGGTCGACGATCAGGATGGTCTGGAAGGCGCCGGACGGCAGGGCGGCGGCATTTGCTGATGCGGAAGCGGCAGTGGAGCTGGGGGAGGGCGTTGCCATAGGGGATTATACACAGCGCGCGCAGCCTGTGAATAGCTGCGCGCGTAGGGGTAGGGCCGCAGGGCCGGAATTATTCGCGTGAGATCCCTGAGTCTAGGGCAGGAAGGCGAAGTAGATCCCGCCGGAGCTGCCGGTGGCGAACGAGATCGCCGGACGGTTGTTCCAGGAAGCCAAATGGATGCCCAGAATAGGGGTGCCGCCCCAGGCGCAGGCGGGCTCCTCCCACTGCGCGCCGCTGCTGTCGGTCGCTTCACTGTACCAGAGCTGACCGGGGTTCAGTTCAAAGGCCACCGCGGGCTTGCCGGCGATTGTTGACATCGATATCTCGCCAATCGGCACGCCCGGCGGACTTGCGACAAGGACAGGCTCTTCCCATGCCGTGGCCTCGTCGTCGGCGGACCGTGAGCTGTAGAGCAGATTGAAGTTGCTGTGGGCGACGAAGGCGCGGTCACCGGCGCCGGTCGTGCTGAAGTGAAGCCCCTGGTTGTGCCCCAGATCAGTCGGGCTGTCAAAGGAGCCGCCCAGCGCATCACTGGCCGGATAGGCCAGCAGGCTGTCCAAGCCGTCGACGCTGTTGAATTCCTGAGAGACGACCACCGGCCGCGCCAGATCACCGATCAGTTGCGGCCGGACCGTACTCTGGTCAAGCTGCATCAGGGTCGCGTCGGCCCAGGTATCGCCCAGGGCATCAGTGGCCCGGCGGTACAGCGTGGCGCTGTTGATGGGGTTGTAGGCCACGGCCGGGAAGCCATCCACAAAGTCCAGCGACACGCCGAAACCCGCTATGAAGAAGTCGCTGGTATCAATGGCGACCGGCGCTGCCCACTGCGTCCCGCCGACATCCTCGGCCCGCATGAAGTACAGGCCGTCAATGCCGCTTGCGTCGTAGGCCAGCGCAGCATGACCGCCAATCGTCAGCAGATCGAACTCGCCCGAGCAGTCCCCGACGATGCTCGAAGCCGAGCCAAAGTTTGCGCCGTTCTCGTCGCCCAGCGAGCAGTAAAGATCGCCAAGCTGGTTGCCGGTGCCGAGCCAGACCACCAGCGGCTTGACCGTCGGCCCCTCGTCCACGACCGGCACGATTCGCGTATCTGTGCCCAGGTAGGCCGAGTTCTTGACCTGGCTAACCAGCCAGCCGCCGTTGACCTGGATATCAGCAGAGTCGGCAGCCGACGGGACCTGGTCGTTATCGACAACGGTCACTGTGGCAGTTGTGAGGCCTTCATTGTTGTAGGTGAAGCTGGTGAAGGGCTCTGTGGTCTTCAGATCCTCGGAGCCATCGCCATAGAAGTCCCAGATATAGGTCTCGATGGTCCCGTCTGTGTCGAAGGACGCCGAAGCGTCAAAATTGACCTCCAGCGGAAAGTCGCCGCTGGTCACATCCGCCTGCAGGTCGGCCACCGGCGCCAGGTTGCTGTCGTCTGTCACAACAACCTGTTTGATGTTGGTGGCGCGGCTGCCGAGGTTGTCGGTTACCCGGCTGTAGATGTAATAGCTGCCGGCGTCCAGGAAGACGTAGTCCAGCACGCCGCCTTCGGTTGTTATCAGCTCATACTCGCCGTCCCAGCGGGCGTCAATCTCATACTTCACGATGCTGCCGTCGGGGTCGCTGCTGCCGGACAGGTCAATATGCACCGCCAGCGGCGCGGGGCCTTCAAGGGGGCTGACCTGCATGTCCAGGGTCGGCCCCTGGTTGGTCGGGTCGCGGACTTCGGTATCCCAGGTGGTAGTCGTCTGGGCGTCGTCATCATCCGTCACCCGCAGCGTGGCGATCCAGAGACCGGGCTGTTCATAGTTATGGCTGATCTGGATCGGGTTCTCGGTGAAGGTCTGTTCGAAAGTGCCATCGCTCTCGGCGTCGAACTCAAAGAGCACTATGCTGCCATCGGGGTCGAAGCAGTTCGCCACGATGAAGACCGCTTCGGCCGGCGGCTGGTCGAATGATATCTGCGGACCGGTCCACTGCGCCTTGGGCGGCTGATTAAACACTGAGCTGTCGACCGGACTGGAGGCGGTGCCATCGGCGCCGCTGCCGTCAGCGGCGTCGTTGGGACGCACCCAGTAGACGGTGTTGCCGGGCAGGGGCCCGAGCACATGGCTGAAGCCGACGCGGGCAGTGCCGGCGTTGCCATTGTTCTGGTTGAAAGGAATGGTGACCAGCCTCTGTGCGCCGGCGCCATTAGGGTCGCTGTTGCCGCCCGGCAGGTCGGCCAGCGCGCCTTCGTAGATGTTATAGGAGCTGACCCGGTCCTGGAAGTTCAGGCCGATGGCGGTCAGGTCGGAGACATTGACCTTGCCATCATTCGAGCCGTCGACCACATCCTCGATAGAGGTGTTGTCGCGGCCGTCAGGGTCAGAGCCGGCCGGGACGTCCTTGTTGAAGTGGATGCCGATCGGTGTCAGGTCGCTCACCGCCACCAGGCCGTCCTGGTTGTAGTCGCCGGGGCTGAAGTGCTGCCAGTTCAGGGTCTGGGCCTGGCTGTCGTAGCTAAGCGTGCTGCGTGCGCCGTCACTGTCGGGGGCTGCACTGGGGCGACGCTGGATCTGCGTCGAGCCCATCTTCAGATGCAGAGTGCAAAGCAGGCCATCGCCGCTGAAGCCCTTCTCGGAGCCATCCTCGCGCGGCTCCTGCGGCAGCATGACCAGCTCGCCGAATTCGGCTACGCCCAGCGTCGCGTCGGTCAGGTAGAGCGCCAGGCATTCGCTTTCCGGGCCGAGCAGCCAGTGGTTGTCCAGGCGGCCGGCGCCATACTTTGCCGGATCAAACTCGAGGTGAAAGTAAAAGGCCTTCAAGGACTCGGCGCCCTTGACGCTCACGTCCACCAGCAGTTCATCTTTGCCCTGGCGCTCGACTACCTCAATCGCTGCGGCCTTGCCGCCGGCGATATATGTGTCCGGGAGTACGGTCAGTAGCACGCTTTTCGAGCTGATACGCTGGCCGTCAGCGCCTGAATCGAGCAGGTTCTGCGCATCCTTGCCGCCGCAGCCCAGCAAGGCTAAGGCGCAGGTCAAGACGAGCAGCAGCCGAAGGCTCTGCACTGATGAGCTGGAAAACACGTTAGCGGCCATGAGGTCACCCGTCGCTGTGGAGTCCAATTAGTATAACGTCCCAGGCCGCCGGCCAAAGCGAATGCGCAAGTGCTGCGCGTTCACTTGCAGCTGTCGCGAAGGATAGTCCGACAGCAGCACCTGTTGAAGGGCTCAAGGGTCTACTCCGGCACAAAACCTTCGAAGAACGCTGCTTTGACGCGCCTGTTTGTCTGGTCGTAATAGGTGATCAGGACAGCGTCGCCGCTGGCGGCAATCGATGCGAAACCGCCGACCCGCCCGAGCCGGTCCAGCGGCAGCGGCTCGTTCCAGCTGGCACCGGCGCTGTCGGCGGCGACGCTGAGCCGCAGTCAGCGCCGGCCGCGAATCATGCTGGATACCCCAGCTCAGTTGGAAGGCAGGATCGCGATGCGCAGCTGGTCCGCATCCTCACAGCCATAGGCGATCAGCGGCTGGCCGGCGAAGTCGATCAGGCTGCAGCCGCGGCCAGGTTGGTCGCTGAAGTCAACTACCTCTGCCGGACTCCAAAATGCGCCGAGGGCATCGGTTGATTGGATAAAGACTACCTGGCCGTTGAAAACGTCCCAGAAGGCCACGCAGGGGACGCCATCAATCAGGGCCAGGTTGATGTTGCTGGCACCAAAGCTGTCGAGGCTGTAGAGCACCACCGGGTCAGACCAGAAGGTGGCCTCCTCACTGGTGGCGATGCGATAAACCAGACCGTTCTGGAGGTCGCGGTTGACGATCGCCGGACGACCGTTAATGATGATGGCTGAGCTAGACTCGCCGCCGGAGTCGGTGGCAATGCCGGTTGGCGCGTTCCAGCTCGCGCCATTGACGTCCTCTGCAAGCATCCGCGTCGGGTGGCCGTCCTCATTGGTGAACAGAACCTGGGGCAGCTCGCCAAAGCTGCTGAGCAGCAGGCTCGGCTGGCCGCAGTTCTCGTTCAGGATCTTCTCTGGAACCGGCCAGACTGAGCCATTGATGTCATCGCACTGGACAAAGTAAAGCCCGCTCGAAGAACTTGAATAAGCGACCGAGGGCTTGGCATTGATGATCTCAATCGAAATGCCGTTGCCCGCAGCCTGGGCCCCGCTGAGGTCAAGCGGTACGGCAGTTCCCCAGTTGCTGCCATCGCTGTCCAGGGCCTTGATGAACACCGGGCCGCCACTCCCCGATGATCGGTTGTAGACAATCGCAGGAAAGGTAAGCACGCTGCTGAGCGCGAAGCCCGACGCGGCGTCATCAACGATCGGCTCAGGGATGCCGCTCAGAACTGCAGTCTCGCTGGCGAGGCTGACGCTGAGCTTTTCATCAACTGTGCTAAACGCGACCAGCGGGCGTAGAACCGGCCCTGGCTGGCTGATCTGCAGCATGTGAGTCTCATAGACCGAGGAGCCGGTGTTCAGGATGCTGGACTCCCAGCCCGCCGTAACCTCGATCGGCTTAGAAGCAGTGTTGGATGCGGCGCCGTCATCATCGACCACGAACACCGAAGGGTTGAAGGTCCCCTTCATGTTATAGACAAAGCTGGTCGCGGCCAGGTCAGTAACCAGGTCCTCTACACCATCGCCGCTGAAGTCCCAGTGATAAGAGACCACTACGCCGTCGGTATCAATCGAAGCCGAGGCATCCAGGTCAACGGTGAAGGGACGAACGCCGGTGTCCTCCGGCACACTCAGGCTGGCGATCGGGGCTAAGTTGTCCAGGTCGGCCACCGTGATCTCCAGCGAGAACACCGAGCGGCCACCTTTGTCATCCGTCACCCGCAGGGTCGGAAAGTAGTGGCCGAATTCCTCGTAAACAAAGTTCGTCTGGGTTATGGCGGGCCCCTCAAGCTCGTAGTCACCGTTGCCGTTACGGTCCCATTCATAGAGCACCAGACTGCCGTCAGGGTCGGAGCTGGCGCTGGCGTCAAAGCTGACAGCCAGGGGTTTGTCGCCGGCGTCGATGTCAACTTCAAAGGTCGCACTGGGCAGCTGGTTGGCCGGATCGGGTATCTCAACCTCGAGTCGCATCGTAGCGCTGCCACCCTGGTTGTCAGTCACGCGCAGGGTCGGACGATAAAGTCCGTAGTCGGTGTAGGTGTGCAAAACGGGGCTAGGGTCGGTTGGAGAGCTGAGTTCATAGACGCCATCCCCGTCGTAGTCCATTTCATAGAGCACGATATTGCCATCACTGTCGGTTGAGAAGCTGAGATCAAAAGTTACGTCCAGCGGCGGGTCGGTGGCGAAAACGACGTCAGCCTGCATAAACGCCGTCGGTGCGCTGTTGGGCGTGGCGGGCGTAATACTGTTGCTGGGCGTACCCGGCGCTGTGTCGTCCATCGGGCGGACCCAGTAGACCTTGCCCGGATCTGGTGCGGCCAGCGGACGCTCAAAGCCCACGCGCTCGGAGCCGGCATTTCCCTGGCGCTGGTCAAAGCTGACCGACTCCACCAGTTCAGCGCCCGAACCATTGTCACCGCGGTTGCTGGCCGGCAGGTCCGCAGGATCGCCCTTGTAAATGTTGTAGCTGCTTGTCCGATTCTGATAGTTCAGGCCGATGGCCGTCAGGTCGGCCACATTGACCTTGCCGTCGTTGGAGCCGTCTACCACATCCTCAATGCTGCTGCTGTCACGTCCGTCGGGGTCGGAGCCCGCCGGCACATCCTGGTTGAAATGGATGCCGATCGGCGTCAGGTCCGAGACGGCGACCAACCCATCCTGGTTGTAATCACCGGGGCTGAAGTGCTGCCAGCTCAGGGTCTGGGTATCAGCGTCATAGCTCAGGCTGGCCTTTGCACCATCACTACCTGGAGCCACACTGGGCTTGCGCTGGACTGCTGCGGCGCCGGTCTTGAGATGCAGGGTGCAGACCAGTCCGTTACCTGTGAAGCCCTTTTCCGTGCCATCCGGCTTGGCTTCCTGTGGCAGCATCAGCATTTCACCAAACTCAATCGTTCCGCTGGCGGGGTCTGTCAGATACAGCGCCAGACAGTCCTTCTCCGGCCCAAGCAGGCGCTTGTTATCCAGGCGGCCGGCTCCAAAGCGCGAGGGGTCATACTCCAGATGAAAGAACAGGGCCTTGAGCTTCTCGGCCCCGCGGACGGAAACGTCCACCAGCACTTCGCCCTGGCCCTGGCGCTCGGCCACCTCGATCGCCGCGGCCCGGCCGCCTGCGATGTAGGTTTCCTCCAGCACTGTCAGCACTACCCGCTCGGAGACGATGCGCTGACCGGAAGGCTGCTGCTCCGGGACCGGCAAAGTTGCAGAACCCCCGGAACAGGAATACAGTCCGGTGCTGGACAGCAGTACCAGCAGCAGAGCCAGTAACAGACCTGAGGTTGCGCGGGACAAAGACATGTCGGCACTCCATGAGCAGAGGGTTCGATCAGTATATGAGACTGTGTGCGAAAGGATCAAGGCTTCCAGGCAACGCAAAGTTCGTTGTGACCGCCCACCCCTCGGCTGTAGGAAATCATCGGCCGTCCTTCAAAGTCTGCCAGGCTGAGTTCGCCGCCTGAGTAACTGGTCACATCCACAATCTCCGGCGCGTTGAAGGAACTGGCGGCTGCGTCGCTGGACTGCATGAAATGGAGCTTGTTCTGTTTACCACGCCAAGCCAGGCTGGGCAGCCCGCCAATGTAGGCGAAGTCGAGCTCTTCACTGGCGACGCCATGTGCCGGCGGGACCAGTTCCCGCACAGTCTGCCAGGAGTTTGCATTTTCATCGGTGGACAACTGCAGATAGATACCACCATCGAAGTTGTAGAAGACGGCCACCTTGGAGTCGACAGCTGCGGCAGCAGCAGGGCGAATGGAAGCAACGTCGGAAATGCTGCTGGCGGCACTCCAGCTGGTGGCCTCAGCATCGTTCGCCCTGCACATGAAGAGCCCTGGGCCGTTGATGTCGTTGTAGATGGCCCGGCCGCGGCCAGCGGTCTCACAGAGGCTGATGCCGAGACAGGTGACGTCCGAGTTCAGATGATCAAGCTCAACTGAAGCGGACCAGGTGTCGCCGGCGGCATTATTGGCCCGTACAAAGCTGCAGGTCGGACCCTCATTGGCGGCCTCGCCCACGCAGGCAACGGCCGGCAGGCCGCCGATGCTCGCGAGTTCCAGTCCACCACTGGCGACCTCCCTGAAAGTGCTGATAATGGTCTGGGGCAGGCCCCAGCTGCTGCCGTCTTCCATGTTGGCACGCACAAAGGCCAGGCCGGCCGTCCCGGGAGCACCGTCGCGGCCGTAGATCAGGCCCGGCATACCATTGAACTCGCCCAGGTCGATTGAGCCGCTGTACATGTCCGTGACAATGGTGCTTGCGGCGCCGAAGGGTCCGACACCGGTGCTACCCAGGCGTGCGAGAATCGAAGCCTGCGCCGTGGTGCGGTATGCCAGCAGAGGCCTTTCTGTCAGGTCCTGCTGGGTAATGCTGGCCAGCGCAGTGTCCTGAACCAGATCAAGGCCCAGATCTTCAATCACTTCAATCTCCCAGCCCGAGTTCACGTTGATCACCACCGTGTCAAAGCCAGAGAGTTCGCCGTCATCGTCCTGGACCTGCAGCCTGACAGTGAAGGACTCATGCTGGTTGTACAGGAACTGGGCAGCCGGAACGCTGGTGGTGTCATCGATGATCGTGTCACCATTGAAATCCCAGTAATAGGACACAATGCTGCCGTCGGTGTCCACCGAGCTCGAGGCATCGAAGTTCACTGTCAGCGGTGCCGGTCCGCTCGTAAGGTCGGCCTGGACATGGGCAATCGGTTGCAGGTTGTCTGGAGCGCTGAGGCTGAGGTTCAAAGCCGCCGTACTACGGGCATACTTTTCGTCGGTCACTCGCACAAGCACGCTGGCCGAGCCGCCATGTTCAAAGGTCGGCTCCAGGATGCCACTGCCGTCGTCCAGGAACCAGGTCTTGCCTCCGTCAACGCTCCACTCGCGCTTGACAATCGTTCCGTCGCTGTCAAAGCTCTCGGTACTGTCGGCAAAAACAGTCAGCGGGACATCACCGCTGAGGTTGTCGCCTTTGAGCACGGCGGTCGGCGCGGCATTGCCGGCTTCACTCACGGCAATTGAGACCGTGGCCGTGCTGCTGGCGCCCTCGTTGTCGGTGACCCGCAGCGTTGCGTCATAGACGCCGGACTGGTCATAGGTGTGCTGGAAGTCCCAGGGCTCCTCGCTGACCGCGATATCGAAAGTGCCGTCACCTTCGGCGTCGAACTCCCAGCTGGAGATGCTGCCGTCATTGTCGACGCTCAGGTAAGCATAGAAGGTAACGGCATAGGGCGCCGCAGTGCCTTCTGTGTGGTTGGCAAAGAGGTAGGCAACGGGTGCCCGATTGCCGGAGGCCGGAGAGATAGTGCTGGAGGGCGTACCCGGCGCTGTGTCGTCCATCGGGCGGACCCAGTAGACCTTGGCCGGGTCTGGTGCGGCCAGCGGACGCTCAAAGCCCACGCGCTCGGAGCCGGGATTGCCCTGGCGCTGCTCAAAGGCCACCGACTCCACCAGCTCGGCCCCGGCGCCGTTCTCAGCGCGGTTGCTGGCAGGCAGGTCGGAAGGGCTGCCCTTGTAGACGTTGTAGCCACTTGTGCGGCTCTGAAAGTTAAGGCCGATGGCGGTCAGGTCTGCGACATTTACTTTGCCGTCGTTGGAGCCGTCGACTACATCTTCTATCGAAGTACTGTCGCGGTCGTCCGGGTCGGAACCGGCCGGCACATCCTGGTTGAAATGGATGCCGATCGGCGTCAGGTCAGAGACGGCGACCAGCCCATCCTGGTTGTAATCACCGGGGCTGAAGTGCTGCCAGCTCAGGGTCTGGGTGACAGCGTCATAGCTCAGACTGGCCCTCGCACCATCACTGCCTGGCGCCACACTCGGCTTGCGTTGAACTGTTGAGGCACCGGTCTTGAGATGCAGGGTGCAGACCAGTCCATCACCCGTGAAGCCCTTCGCGCTTCCATCGGCGCGGGCTTCATGGGGCAGCATCAGCATTTCACCAAACTCAATCGTCCCGCTGGCGGGATCTGTCAGATACAGCGCCAGGCAGTCTTTCTCCGGCCCAAGCAGCCACGAGTTATCCAGGCGGCCGGCTCCAAAGCGCGCAGGGTCATACTCCAGATGGAAGAACAGCGCCTTGAGCTTCTCGGCCCCGCGGACGGAAACGTCCACCAGCACTTCGCCCTGGCCCTGGCGCTCGCTGACCTCGATCGCCGCGGCCCGTCCGCCTGCGATGTAGGTTTCCTCCAGCACAGTCAGCACTACCCGCTCGGAGACGATGCGCTGACCGGAAGGCTCCTCTGCGCTGCGCATGTCCGCACTGCGGCCACCGCAGGCAGTACAGGCCAGCATAAGGCCGAGGATAAGCCCCAGAGTGGTGAGATTGCCCTTTGAAGCATGACGTGCAAGCATGCGCGTTCCCCAGACTGAGAATTAGACTTGAATACAAAGTATAGAACAGAAGATTGCCGGGATAAACACCTTCCGAATACAAAAGGTGCTGGTGCCTGCAATCGGCAGGCACCAGCATTATCACTTGCGCAGGAATTCCAGTAACAGGTTCTAGGGCCCTGTGACTGTAATGCTGATCGGGAAGGCAGTGGTACCTTCGATGCCATCTTCTGCCCGTACGAAGCAGTTGTAGGTGCCCGGGGTCATGTAGGTATGGCTCTCGATGTCAGTCCCGTTGACCCAGCCGCCGGTACCTTCGAAGTCCCAGAGATAGTTCACCGGATCGCCGTCGATGTCGCTGGCAGAGCAGCTGAAGTTGACGGTCAGTGGTGCGGGGCCAGAGACAACATCGCTGTTAAAGAAGTCGAAGGTTGGCGGGTTGTCCGGCGGCGAAACGCTGATATCCACAGTGGCGAAGTTGGTATCGACACCATCAGACACTGTGACCCGGACGGTATAGAACCCGCCCCCAAAGTCTGTATAGCCGTAATTCTGAACGGTGTCGCTGACCGGGCCGATCTCGTCAAAGCCATCGCCGTCAAGGTCCCAGAAGTAGGTCAGTGTCTGACCGGCGTCGGGGTCGGAGGCCGTAGCGGTGAACTCGACATTCAGCGGCGAGAAGCCGCCCGGCGGGTTGGCCGTCAGGTAAATCGAAGGTACGACATTACCCCCGGCGGTAGTGACACGGATCGGCAGGCTTGCTGTTGCCTGGTCGGTTCCATCATAAACATATACGGTCACATTGAAGACCTGCGACCAGTCAAAACTGTGGTTGACGGTGTTGACCGCGCCGGTGTCGGCATCGTTGAAGGTGTCGCCGTTGAAGTCCCAGTAGAAATGCAGCGGATCGCCATCGGCATCACTGGCGTCGGCGGTGAAGTTCACCGCCAGCGGGAACACACCTTCCGTCACATCTGCCAGCAGGTTGACGGTCGGCGGGTTGTTGACCGGCAGGGCGGTGTCATAGATGCCGCTGGAGGTGCCCTCAACCCCGTTTGTATCTGCCGGGCGGACCCAGAATGAGGACGCTACCGGCCCGGCGAGCGTATAGCTGAACTCCAGGCGCCGGTTTGCCGGATCCCCCACAGCACTGCTGAAGGGCACGCTGTCGATGGCAGCAAGGGTGCTGGGGGCGGTGTTGCTGGCGGGGAAGCCGCTGCCATCAAGGCTGGAGTAAATCTTGAAGTGGTTTACCTGGGCACCGAAGTTGAGGCCGATCGGCGTCAGGTCGCTCAGGGCGACCTGTCCGTCAATGTTTCCGTCGACCACAGCCTGGATGCTGTAGAAGTCGAGCGGCACGCTCTCGCCGAAATGCAGGCCGATGGGGGTCAGGTCAGAGACCGCTACACGGCCGTCCTGGTTGTAATCGCCAGGGCTCTTATAGGGCCAGCTAAAGGTCTGGGTGCCGGAGTCGTAGGTCATCAGGAAGGCGGCGTCATTGCTTGACGGGGCAGCCGCGGCTGTGCGTTCAGTCGCAAATGGCGTCTTGCGCAAACGCACAGTGGCCAGGACGCCGTCGCCGCTGAATCCGGGACTGGCAGATTCCTGCGGGCGCATCAGCATCTGACCGTGCTCAAGATGGCCCGGCTGCGACAAGAGGCTCAGCTCAAGGCGCTGCTCTGGATCGGCGATCAGACCGCTTGATGTGACCTCCAGCGGGCTGAGCCTGGAAGCGTCATAGTTCAGCTCAAAGAACAAGGCCTTAAGCTTCGAGGCGTCGCGGGCCAGTACATCCAGTTCAATGCTGTCACCCAGGTCGCGCTGTTGCAGATAGACCGCATCGGCTGATGCGCCCCCCAGCCAGGTGTCCGGCAGAACTTTCAGGACAGGCTTGTCCGGGCCGGTGGACGCCGGCGCGGAGATGTCCGGGCCCGCTGAACCGCCGCCGCATGAGGCCGTCAGGCCCAGCAGCAGAGTTGTTGCGATCACAGCGATTGGTAAACGGTGCATATGTCCTCCATGGCGTTGAACCGGCCTTTATACCCGGTTTGTCCTGCCGCAAACAAGCCGCAGGGTGAACTTTGCCACAGTTTTACTTATCGGGATAAGTGCAAGCTTGTTCAATTGAGTTGTTGGCGGCCATAAGGCCCTATCATGTTTGGGTGTTGCCCCTTGGCTCCAAGCCTCAGAGTTTTGATGATGTCACATCGCCCCTGGCGCGGCGGGTACTGCGCGCTCTGGAGCGGCGGCGGCTCTGGCTGGAGTTCTTTAGGGCCAGTACCGACGGTCCAGGCAGCTACAACCTCGAGCTGCAGCAATACCGCGATGAACTCCGCAGGGAACTGGCTGGCAGTGGTTTGGCCCAGCAGCTGCTCAGCGGCCTTGACGCCTTGCCGGACATGCAGGAGCGCCTGCCGCGATTCCTGCGCGGTTGGTACCGGTTGATGCGTCCGCGCAGCTATGAACAACTGGCATTGCATGTGCTCAGGCACCTCGAGTGGTACCTGCAGCGGGACAGCGTGCCCTGGAAGCCCAATCCGGCTCTGTTAGGTTGCGGGGTCTGCTTTGGTCTGGCGGGGCTGCTAGTGCTTCTCACCGCCGCAATGGTTCTTTTCGGAGTTCGGCAGTCGGGGACCCTGATGTACCTGTATGCGCTGTGCTTCTTCCTGCCCTGGATCGGCATGGGCCTGCTGATCCTGCCATCGCTCGGCAGGCACCAGCAGTGGCTCGAGAACCGCAAGCAAGGAACGCGGCTGCTGGCTTTCATGGAGTATCTGCACGATTCCTATGCCGACGCGCCGGACTTGAGCTCAGCCAGGTCGCAAATGAGCTCCGCTGAGGCGCGAGCAAGCTGGGAGGCGGATCTGCCGGAAGCTGCCAGGACGGCTCTGGACGCCGGGCGCGAGCGCGAAGGCTGACCTAGTCGTACATTCTGACGAGGCTCTTCAGGCGGCCGAGGATGCGCAGCTCGTTGAAGTACATGTCCGGATACAGCGGGTTGGCGGCCTTTAGAACAAAGCGGCCGCCCTGCTGGAAGTAAAACTTCACCGTGGCCTCGTCCTCAACCATCGCCGCGACGATGTCACCGATCCCGGCGGCGGGCTGCTCACGGAAGACGGCGATGTCGCCATCGCGGATCCCGGCGCCCACCATGGAGTCGCCCTTCACCCGCAGGGCGAAGTGCCGCGCCTCATCGAGGCTGCCGTCGTCGAAAGGCAGGTTGACGTAGTCCTCGACCTGCTGGTCGGCATAGGTCATCACACCCGCAGCAATGCGGCCGAGGATGGGAATGCGCCGCGGTTCTTCAATCCGCAGCACCTGCTTGCCCTTGGTGGCCAGCAGAATTGAGCGGCTGCGGTTCTTCGCGCGCTCAATCAGCCCCTTCTTCTCAAGGGCCACTACATGGTCGTAGGCGCCTTTAACGCTGCAGTCAAAGTGCGCCGCAACGTCACGGATTGCCGGCGAATAGCCGTTGTCTTCGCCATAGGTGGCGATGAACTGCAGAACCTGACGCTGCTTGTCCGTTACCCGCTTAGCCATAACATAATTATACTTAACAATCGTAAGCTGTCAAGCGCAAGTTTTCGCATTACGCAAGTTTTGTCCAAGTAGTTTGTGAAGTAAAAGCGCCGGCATCGCGCCGCCTGTTAGGGCACCGCCGCTTCGGCCGCCGTTGGGGCAATGCGGTTTGGGAACTGCAGATTTGCCAGCAGGCCAAGTGTCATCAGGCCGCAGCAGATCCAGAACACGCCTGACAAACTGTGCTGGAAGATCCCAAGCGGCACCGCCTTGGCGATCTGCTCGCTGCGTGCAGCCAGCATCATCTCCTTGCCGCCATAGCGGCCAAGGAACATCCCGAGCCACAGCGCGCCAAGTGAGGTGCCGCTCATGAAGCCGAGGTTGCGCATCAGGCTGGCCAGACTGGAGGCCTGCGGCCGCAGCGCATCCCCCGCGGCTCCCATCAGCGCGCTGGTCAGGGGGCTCTGGAACACGCCGCTGCTCAGTCCCAGCATGGCCATGGCGATGCAGAGCACGACAATGTGCTGATGCCCCGGACGGTCGATGGGCAGACTCACGCCCCAGGCAAGCAGGGCATAGGCGCCGGCGCTGATCGCCAGCCCGCTGACAATCGGCAGACGGAAGCCCAGCCGGTCGGAGAGATGGCCCGACAACGGAGCGAAGATCAGGGTCAGCAGGGGGCTCAGCCCCAGTACCATGCCCATGTGGGCTTCGTCAAAGCCCAGGTACTCCGTGAAGTAGAAGGGCAACAGCAGCAGCATGGCGAACAGCACGATGTTGGTCATCAGGAAAGCAAAGGAGCCCATCCGGATGATCGGGATCAGGAAGAGTCGGTGGTTAAACAGCGGCCGGCCCTTCCACTCGGAGGCAGCGAAAAGCAGCAGCGCGGCCGTCGTGCCGGCGATCAGCCAGGCCACGTGTTCAATCAGCAGGCCCTTCGAGAAGGCCTCGGAGATCAGCACACCGCCGCTGGTCAACAGCAGCCAGGCCGCGACTGACAGCCAGGGGAAGGGGTTATGGGCACCCAGGGGGTCTCTTGGCAGCTTGCGCAGCCCTCCGATGAAGCCGGTCAGGTGCAGCGGGAGCTGGATCCAGAAGATGCCGCGCCAGCCGACGCTGGATAGCAGCAGCCCGCCGATCAGCGGCGCGAGCGTCACGGATAAGGCCACCGTCGCGCCGGCCATGCCAAAGGCCATGCCGCGGCGCTGCGGCGGTACCACGCGGGTGATCAGCGCGCCAAAAAGCGCGAACATGATCGCGCTGCCCAGGCCCTGGATGCAGCGGGCGGCAAGGAGCAGGCCGAAGTTGTCGGTTGGGACCAGCGAGCAAAGCAAAGTACCAATACCGTCCACCGCCATGCCGGTGATGAACATGCGCGCTTCGCCAAAGCGGCGGCCGAGGTAACCGGTGACCGGCACGAGAAAGGTCGTGACGACCCAGAAAATCAGCGTCATCCACTTAACGGTCTGCAGATCGATGTTGAACTCGCGGGCGATGGTCGGCTGGGCGATGCCGACGATCATTCCGCCCAGCGGTCCCAGCAGTGTGCCGACCAGCACGATCGACAGCACGCTCCAGTCGATCCTCGGCTTGACCTCGTCAGGAGCTGATGGTTCGGCCCGCTGCAGGCGCTCCTCTTCCAGGGCGGCTTCAAGCGCGGCGTCGGCCTCGGCACCGGCGGACTCCGCCTCGGCTCTGGCTTCAGCCTCCAGCAGCGTTTCCGCGCGGTGGCGTTCCTCGGGGCTTAGCCCGGTTTCGCTGGCAGGGTTTGTGGGTTGCAGGTCTTTCAAGGCCAGATATGTTAATACTCGCCGGGGCGACAAGCTGCGGTAACTTTCCAAACACCTGCTGCATCAGTTCCTTATTCAAAGGAGGACGAAGTATGCGTGCCCTGCTGATCACTGGACTGACCATCATTGTGGCCGGGTTGACCGGCTTTGGAACTGCTGCCAACGGCGCGAGCCGGGAGGCGCCTGCTGCAGGCGCGAGCATAGAGGAAATCGATAGCAGCAGCATCTACCGCGGCCTGGAGCTGCAGGGAGCGCAACTGGCCTATCTGATCCATGAGGCTCAGATCCGCTATCGCGACGAACATGGCCACTGGGCTGAGTATCAGGGTGACCTGGAGGCCGGGTACCTGGAGATTCCTCCGATCCTGCTGCAGAACGCGGGTTACAAGATTGTGGCGATGCACGATCTCGAGTCTCCCGGCATGCCGGTCAGCAGCTATGACGCGGAGATAACAGTGCGCGACCCGCAGAGCGGCTGGCAATACGGCTGCGTGGTGGACTACCGGGGACGGATCAGCGACATTGCTGACACGCATGAAAACACGGAAGTAACAGTGGGGCCTGACGGCGCGGCTACAGTCACCGAGCTCTGGGGATCCAAGTGGCCCCGGCCGCTGCTTAACAACTGCCTGCCGATGACTCTACGCCTGCGCGAGGCGGCCCTGCAGCTCAGTGCGGAACGCGGGATTACAGATGTAGACAAGTCAAGCTGACTTCGCCTGCCGGGCAAATTCAGCCCGCAGAGGATTCGACTCGAGGTTGCCGATCAATGTGCGCGGCGCTGCGAGAGGCAGAGCTAGAAGCCGAAATCCTCGCGGCTGAATAGCCACCAGAAGGGGATGTCCGCCTCGGCGAAGGCTTCGTTGCTGCCTTCCTCGCGGTTCAGAACCGCCAGACAGCCGACAATGTTAAGGCCATGCTCACGCAGCTGGTTGATCAGGATGATCGCCTGCCCGCCGGTGGTGACCACGTCCTCAACCACCAGGATTTTGTCGCCGGGATGGTGCACGCCCTCGATCTGCTTCTCGGTGCCGTAATCCTTGCCAGCCTTGCGGATGAACATCGCCGGCAGGTCCATTTCCATCGACAGCGAAGTGGCGAGCGGGATACCGCCCAGTTCAATCCCGGCCACGCGGTCTGTACCCTCAGGCACCAGGCGCGACATGTGGTGCGCCACAGAACGCATGATGCCGGGGATGCCCTCGAAGCGGTACTTGTCGAAGTACCAGGAGCTCTTCTTGCCGCTGCGCAGGGTGAAGTCGCCATGCAGCAGGGCGATTTCCTTCATCTTTTCGATCAGTTCCGCACGGCTGTAATACTGCATGGTGGGGCTCCTCTCCTGCTTCGGCGGGCGCCCGGCCCGCTGGGTCGGCGAGTATAGCATCGCGCGGACCCAGCTTGCCTGCCGCGCGCCGCTGGTCGCGGCAGGGACTATTTGTCCTCCCAGCGAATCGGCGCCTTGGCCGGGCTTTCGCGGCTGGCGAAGAAGTCGCAAAGGGCCAGCAAGGCCGCCCGGCGGCGCAGGGTGACACCGATGGGGATCAGCAGCAGCGGAAGGGTGGGCAGCACGAACAGAAAGGCGCCCCAGGGGATCAGGCAGGCGCAGCAGAACCACTGCGAAATGAAGGCCGTAACTTCATCGACCCAGCGGCTGAAAGCGCACAGCATGAAGCGCCAGCGCAGCGTCAGGGGCGGTCTGCCTTCGATGATCGCCTCGAGGCAGGGAAAGAAGTCCGCGGCCTGCTTGAGCTGGGCCGCCATGCTTGCCCCGGGTGCCAGCAGCGCCAGACGCCGCCAGCCCTCGCTGTCGGACAGCCCGGCCAGCAGCCCCGGCAGGTCGTCTTGCAGCACCAGCAGTGCCAGTTCGGGGCGGGTCAGCTCAGTCCAGACACGCTTGTAGGCCTTGTCGCCGATACCGCGAGGCCAGGCCTCGGCCCACCGCGACCCATAGATTAGCCCGGCGATACAGCCGATGAAGGCCGCAATGCCGAGTGCCCAGCCGGGAATCCAGTTGCGGACTATGAAGAGTTCATCCAGGGCTACGCCAAGCCCGATAACCAGAAAGACACCCAGCAGCACTCCACCGAGCGTGCCACAAATCATGAGCAGCCCGCTCAGTGAGCGCATGTCTTCTTCGCCCTTCGATCGCATGGCCGCGAGCGAGGCATACACACCTTCACGCGGCGTGGACTCTGCTGGAGCCGGAGGCGCCACGCGCCCTTTGCCTTTACGGCTCTTCGCCATTATCCCGGCGGCACAAAGTCCGGCACGAAGCCGCTGCGCACCAGCTCGGGAATCTGCGGGAAGAGCTGGCTTTGCGGCTGGTCGTCGAGGCCGATGTGGTGCAGCACAAGCAGGAAGCTGTTCTCCAGCCCGGCGTTGATCGTGTAGTCATAGCCTGGGCTGGGCGTCGTCGTCCGGGTGCCGGCGCAGGTGAACTGCGGCGCAAGGGTCAGAGCCAGGTCCTCGGTGTTGCCCGGGACGGGATTGCCGTAGAGCCGGATGTGGATCTCCGGGCGGACGTAGGTCGTGAAGGTGAAGGACTGGCCGCCCGCGTCGATGAAGGGTGCGCCGGGGTCGGTCTGCGTCGGCGTGTACTCATTGAAGTGCGTGATGCCCGCCGAATCGAAGATGCCGCCCATCTTCAGCGCGTCATAACTTGAATCGCAGCTTGCAACGTAGGTGCCAAAGAGGTCACCGTCGCCCTTGATGCCCACATAGACGTCATACTGCAGCGCCATGGTGACCGGCACGTTGTTCTGGTAAGCGATGAAGTCAAATGTGAAGCCGGTCAGCTTGTGCTCATAGAAGCCGACATCCGCCGGTGTGGGCGGGAAAGGCCCGCTCCACTCGGTGGAGGTAAGGACTGTCGTGCAGCTGAAATCCAGCGGGCCGCCCTTGGCCAGACCGCGCAGGTAAGTCACGCCGCCGAATTCGTTGTAATTCACCGCCACATCCGCCGCTGGCAGGAAAGTGACAGACCCGGCTTCGATCGAGGCCTGGAGCTCCGCCGTATCGCACAGCTGCTGGCCATCCAGCGTCAGGGTGTAAACCGCCGGCGGCACCTGGCTGATGTCCTCCAGTCCTTCGGACAGCCCGCCCTGCAGGAACACGTCGCTCAGGATCGCCGGCTCGGTCTTGATGTCCAGCTCCTGGCCGGTCTGAGTAACCTCCATCGCCTTCATCAGATAGCCGCCCTGCTCCTCGCCGACAATCACGTCGCCAACGGCGATGGGGTTCTCCGCCCCGTCGGGAAGCAGCAGCTTGATGCTCTCGCTGTCGTGGGACATATATGTCGGTCCGCCGGGCTGGCCGACGATGCGGGTTTTTTCACTGATTTTGAAGTCGGTGGATACCAGGCTCGGCACGCCGGGGTTGCCTTCGTTATCCAGCGGAGTAACCCGGTAGGATTCGCTTTCGGCCGGCGGTGTGAAGTGGAACATCCGGATGCCGGTGAGCAGCGGCACGCCGGTGTCGTATTCCACCTGGTCCTCTTCAACAAAAGGACCATCCGGGCCGGGGCCCGACTCAACCAGGTATCCGCCGACCTGGCTCATGAAGTTCGCACCGATCGGGGTCAGGTCGCTGATCGCCACCCGGCCGTCGCCGTCGCCGTCGGCAAAGCGCGCGCTGTCCATCCAGTCCGCGCTGTCCTTGTTCTTGCCGAAGTGGATGCCGATCTGCGACAGGTCCTGGACGCTGACGATGCCGTCAAAGTTGTAGTCACCCTGGTTAAGATAGTTCCACTGAATGCCCTTGTTACCCTGGTCGTCCACGCCGCTGGTCAGGTCGCTGATGACGTTGTTCGGCCCGCCGGGAGCCTTGGCAACCAGGCGCTGGCCCGCCGGCATTTCCTGCAGCATGGCCCGCAGTCCGGCCTTGAGCTGAGCGAAGATCTCAGGATCAGCGCCGGGCGGGACAGGCAGCGCGTCAAGCTGGGCCAGGGCTTCGCCGGCTGTCTGAGCCTGGGCCGCGGGCGAGGCCTGCAGGCCGCTGCCCCCCTGCATGAAGGGGCTCTTGCCGTCGGCGCCGCAGGCGCTGAGGCTGAGGCCCAGCGCGGCGCTGCCCAGCAAAGTCAGACTCAGGTTACGCAGTTTGCGCATCGGACACCGTCCTCTTTGGGTTGGCTTCCAGATTATATAGGCTCGCTTGAATGCCAATTGAGCTGTGGACTGGCTAAGGCTGCCAGTAATAGAGCTCGCCGGCAGCCGAGAAATCGCCCGCCAGCAGGTCGGTAGCGCTGATCGCCAGGCTGCGGACGCAGGCACATACCGGCTCGCCTGCCGGATTGAGGCCCCAGCTGAAACTGCGGGCCGAATCGCCATCGTAATAGCCGGAGGGCAGGTAGGGCCCGTCGCCCTGGCGGCGCATGAACTGAGCGTCGCCATCAATACTGCCGTCCTGGGGAATGAAATCGGTAATGCTGAGGGTGACGTCACCGATGAACTTGCTGTAGCACAGCTCGTCGGACTGGGCCCAGCTGATGTCGCTGGCCAGGTTCAGCTCCAGGGTCGCGGTGGCGTTCAAAATGTCCAGCGAAATACCAAAGGTGCTCTCATAGGCATTGTCGAAGCTCCAGGCGCTGCCGTTCCAATCCGCAGTGTTCACATCAAAAAGCAGCGAGGCCGTGAAGGGATTGCCAGGGATCGGGATGGTGAAATCGCGGGCAGCGCTGAAGGCCAGCTGTGGCGTGCCGTCGCTGCGGAAGCCAAGATCGACAAGCAGGGGCGAATCTGGATGCGGCACAGCCGTGGTTGTCCAGCCGCCAGCGCCGCGACGGGCCTGCTCCATAGAGAACTGCAGCGAGAGAACGCCGGCCGTGTCAATGGTTCCATGAGTGAAGAGCAACCAGGGATCGCCGCCCTGGCGGTCAAAGGCGAAGGTCACGCCGCCGACTGTCTCGCCGTCGTAAACACCTTCACTTTGCCAGTTGCCATCAACATCGGTAAAGCTGTAATCCACGCTGCCGGTGCCAAGCCCGGTGTAGCTATGCGCCACGCCAAGCTGGCCGGTAGCCGGGTCTCGGTCGAGATCAAGGCCAAAGAACACGCCGCCGCCGCTGTCGATGGTCGTGCTGCCGGTCGGCAGCCACTGCTCGTCAAAGTCAAGCTGCACCAGGCTCTGGCTGTCCTGGTTGTAGGCCACTACCAGTCCGTGGCCGGGCTGATCTTCGCTGCCTTCAATCCACAGCGCGCGCGGGCTGGCAAAGTTGCCGCCGCCGCCGGCTTCTTCAGTGGTCCAGCCTTCGGGTCCGAAGTAGGTCAGATAAAGCGGGCTGAGACTGCCCCCCCCGCCAAGGACCGTGTAGAACATCACCGGCGCGCCGGCCTGGGCCAGGCCCGGGATGGCCGGCATCAGCACCAGGCTCGGCGTCTGGGCCTGCACAGCATTGGCGATCTGTCCGCCGCTGGCCGGTGGCACGCGGAACTTGATTGTCGCGCTGGAGTTGTACTGCACCGCGTTGGATGGCGCGTCGATCTCCCCGCCGGCAAGCTCATAGGGCTGGACAAAGTACCAGGCACCAAGCAGCAGGTCCGCAGCCGGTACCGGGAAGCTGTAGCTGCGGCGGGCATCCACGGGGGCCGCGCTGTCCGCACTGGCCAGCTCACTGACGAGCGTTCGATTAGCGCTGGCGAGATCGCTGGAGTCCGCGCGATAGATCCGGTAGGCATCAATCTGGTTCAGGAAGTTTATGCCGATCGGCGTCAGGTCGGCGATGGCCACCTGACCGTCGCCGTTGCCATCCACCACTTCGCCGATGGAGTCGGTGGGGAAAGCCCCCGGGAAGGGAACAGCCTGCTCGCCGAAATGAATGCCGATCTGGGCCAGGTCCGCAATCGAGACACGGCCGTCCTGGTTGTAGTCACCCGCGTTGCGATACGACCAGCTCAGGCTGTAACCGCCGAGGCCGTCTTCGATGCCGGCAAGGTTGCCAACCTGGCACGAGGCGGCAGGAGGCAGCTTGGAGGCAGTGCGCAGCAGCTCAGGCGCCGGCGTGATGCTGGCGCGCAGCAGCTCGCCCGGGGCAAGCGTCTGGCCGGGTTCGCAGATGATCCCGAGCGCGGCAACACCGGGCTTGCCGGTGACCAGCAGATTCAGCCGGCCCTGAGGCGCAAGCTGCTGCGCCGAACTGACCATCAGCTCGGCGGGAAGGTACAGCTCAATAAGCACTGTTGCCGCCGGCGCCTGCGCATGGCTGCTCACGCTGAGCTGCCAGTTGCCGCCGGGCAGCTGCTCCAGCCGCGTCTCGATGTCGGCGGCCTGCCAGTCGCTCTCGGCCGCAGCAACAACGCGCAGCTCAGGGCTTCGAGCCCTGAGCGCCGGGTCTGTGGCCTGCATGCCGCCTCCGGCACCGCATGAACTGAGGGCCAGCAGGGCAGCGCCGGCCAGCAGCCGGATACCTGCACAATGCTGCAATAACAGGGGGTGAGAGTTCTTCATAATCAGTCCGGTGAGCCGCTGCTCGAGGGTTGGGACAGCCTGCACAGGACAACAAAGCCCTGGCAGCGCGAGTATAACACCGCTGCAGTCACTGGGCTCTGCGAAATACGGACCGCCAGCGCTGGCCTGGCAGCGTTACTGCTTTGCCGCATCCTGTGTCTAAACTAGCACCATGAGCGAAATGACCGAAATGGCACTGGCTACTCCGGAGAATCTGCGGGTCGCGGAGCTGGTGTGCTACTGCTCCGATTTCAACGCTGCGCTGGACTTTTACACCACCAGACTCGGCTTCAAACTCAGCTGGAAGGCCGAGGGCTTTTGCGGCCTTGAGGTGACCGACCAGTACCGTCTGTCGCTGGTGGATGCGAAGTATGAAGCAGGCTGGCAGCCGGGCAAGCCGGTCCCTCCGGCGCAGCTGTCCCTGCAAAGCGACGATCTGGCCGCCAGCATCGCGCGAATCCGCATGCTCGGCTATGCCATCAGTGATCTCAGTGGCGATCCAGCGAGTAACGTCACCACCATGATGACAAGCCCGGACGGGCAGCAGATATTCATCTTTCAGGACAGCGGCGGTGGTGAGCTGATTGTCCCAGGACCATCAAAGGAGCCCTATCCATTTGTGGAGGCGCTGGTCTTCGTCAATGACCTTGCCGCGGCAGAAGGCTTCTACCGCGACTGCTTCGGGCTGCGGCCCTTCATGCGACATGGGGATGTGTACACTGGCCTTCTCGGCAGCGGCGAAAGTGGCGCCGGGCTGGTCGTTGGACTGATGCGCTGGAGCGAATGGTGGGATACGCCCGCGCCGGAAACCCCGCCGGCACCAGCGCGGCTGACCCTGGAATGCCCACAGCTCGCCAGCGAGCACGCGAGGCTGCAGGCGGCAGGCGCAAACCCCGGCCAGCTGAAGAGCTGCACGATGGGCCTGAGCTGGTTTACTGTTGCCGACCCGGATGGCAACCTGATCACTTACTGGGAGTACGTGAAGCCGGCCGAAATGCAGTAGACAATGGCCCCGGGCTTCGGCCAGCTTGGGATGCTTGGAAAAAACTTCCGGTCAGCTTCCGCTTTGCACCGCGTAAATATCCTTCACCTGCTGCGCGGTGATCTCGGTCAGCAGCACGGGTTCGCGGCTGTCCAGCCCACCTTCCACCGGAAGGCTCTGGCCGTCAAAGCTGAACAGCGCGCCGATCTCATGGGTCTCGCGGTTCTCAAAGATTGTGCAGCCGCGGCGCACCGAAGGCAGCCGCTGAGCCTTGAGCTGAACTACCAGCACACTGGCGGTCCAGTCCGGGACAAACAGCGCCTGCCACATCTCGCCGATCAGGGTCTGGCCCAGCAGTTCGCCGTCCTTGCTGTAGCGGTGATAGGCCTGCGGTCCGCCATAGCCGGCAATGCTTCCCTCGGCCGGCGCGGCGGAGCCCAGCGGTCCAAGCGTGATCACCTCGCCGCTCGGCAGCACCATGTTGCGAATCGCCGGCGCTTTAGCCAGCCAGTCCGGAACACGCGGGCAGGCTGCGGCCCAGATTTCATTGCGGCGCGCGGCCAGTGCGCTTTTCATCTGCTCGTCCATCAGGCCATAGAAACTGACCTGGTTGACACAGTGCTCCGTGCTCGGTGGGACAGCGCCGCTCAGGCGGCCCAGGCCTTCCTGCAGCTCGGCCAGCTGCGGCCTGATGAAGCCTTCCTTGGTGACGACCGCGCTGTACCACTGGCCGCCTTCCACCCGGTTCAGCGCCGGGCTGCGGCTGATTCCGGCCAGCGCCTGCTCATAGATCCAGCGGTCCCAGTCGGCATACTCCGCGGCGAAGGGACTGGCCGGGTCATTGATGTCGCGCACGGCGACAGGGTTCTCGCCTCAGGCAAAGGCCATCAGCACCGGCTTTTGTGGTTCAGGAGCCGTGCTGCTGACTTCAGCAGCGACCGGCGCGCTGGTCGCGGCCGGCTCCGCCGGGGCGCTGTCCTCAGCACGGGCCAGCCAGGGGCCGGCGGCAAGGATGCCTAGTCCAACCAGAAGAATTGTCCTGCGCATAGCAAACCTCAATGAGATTGTATTCCCCGGCAGCAGTCGAGATTCCTGCCTCCAACGATCAGCTAGTCCGGACCCTGGGCTTCGAAGAGCCGCAGAAGTTCATTGTATTCCCACCAGCGCAGCGCCAGCGGATAGCCATGCAGCGGCTGGTCTACTGCCAGCGGGCTGCCGTCCCAGTCGTAAGCTTCTACGACCTCACGGGACTGTTTGTCAGCCACCACCGTGATCCCAGCGTCGCTGCTCCAGAGCATCCCGCGCGCCTCGAGGTCAGGAAAGTGCTGCAGCAGGGCCAGGTTGTAGAGGGCACATGGCGGCGCAGCGCCGGCCGGCAGCGCGTTTATGTGCGAGCCATCCGGTGCATAGCGGTGGTACTGGCCGTCAAAGCTGCCGAGGCGTCGGTCGGCGTTGTAATCCAGTGTCCGGTCGGGGTTGTAGCTGCCGAGCGGACCATAGGTAATGACGTCGCCACTCGGCGCAAAGGCAGCACGCTCTGCGGGCTGTTCGATCAGCCAGGCCGGAATGCGCGGCCAGCCCAGTCCCTTCGCGGCCAGCAGGCTCCCTTGCGCTTCGTAGAGCTGAGCCTGCAGATCCGCAGGCATCTCCCCGCCGCAATTGAGCACGAACTTGTTCTGCTGATCCTGCACCACGCTCCAGGCCTCGCGCTGGTCGCGTTCCGCAACATCCAGAAGATCATCCACGCTTGAGTGTGCGAAGGGTACAACGAATCCATCGGCGTCTACCCGCAGTTCAACGTACTGCCAGGGGTCAGAGCTGTCCACGGCCATACCAAAGTTGTTCAGGATCCGCTGTTCTTCCGCGCTGGGCTCACGCTTTTCGGCGGCCAGCCGGGCGCGAAGATCGCTCTGGTCTCGGCGCTGTTTTTCAAAGGCGGCGTCCAGGCGCGGGTTCCGGGCATTGTGCTGAGCCAGCAGCCAGGCGTCCCAGGGTCCATAGCTGCCGCGCCAGGGATTAGCCGGGTCGTTCAGCGGCTGCACGACAACCCAGCGCCTTGAACTGCCGTCTGTTACGGTGACCTCTTCGAGGCTGCGGGCCCGACCGCTGAAGCGGTCCCCCGCGATCAGCGGCCGGGGCCGCGGGGTAGGGTCGGCAATGATCGGCCCCTGTTCTGTGCCGGCAAAGGGCGACTGGGTGTCAGCGCTTGTGGCCCCGGATGCCAACTGCGCCTCATAAACTTGCTTCAGGGATTCGCCGGTAATCGCGTTGCCACAGCGCTTGTACCTGCGCATCAGCGGCTGATTCGGGTCAATGATTGTGCCGTCATAGTCAAAGCAGGCGAGGATCTCGCGGTCAGGCTGAGTCGGTGTCGGGCTCCCCGGCAACATCGCAGCCAGATCTTCCTTAACTACGGCAAATGTGCCTTCTCCAACATGCCGCGACAGGTTATTGCCGCTGTAGCTGTTTAGCACGCTGTCCATCTGTGGCCAGTAGATCAGCATCCATTCGCCGCCCCGCCGGGGGTCAAGGTCATAGCTTCCAAGCAGGCGGCCTTCAAGGTCATAGCGATAGGTGAGCAGGCCGCGGTTCCGCTCGAAGTTAAGGCGGTCGTCTGCGTCCTCCGTGTACCGCAGTCCCAGCGGGCCGACGCACAGAATCTCTCCGTTGGGTACGAACACAGTCTCCAGGGGCGGATTCTCGCCCAGCCATGCCGGGATCGGCGGATAGTCAGCGGGGTTAAGCTGGGACCACTGACGGCCCTCGAATTCCTGCAGCTCAGCCGGCAGGCTGCCAACGGCGTAAACCTTGTGCAGCCCATCAAAGAGCTTCAGCATGCTTTCGGGATTTGGCCGGAAATTGATTCTTTCAGCCGGTGTCTTCCACTCCAGCAGTTCCTGTCTGCGGCGCTGCTGCAGTGCGATGGGAAGCAGGTATCCCTGCTCATCAGCGTAGGACATTTGAAGCCGCCAGTCCGCCGGACGCGTCTGCGCCAGCGCGCGGGCTTCCGGGCCGGCGCCATACTGGGCCTGAACCTCCGCCTCGCTCAGCAATGCCGTATGGTCATAGACCCAG
>CAZEJB010000012.1:0-57888 GCA_964512635.1 uncultured Planctomycetales bacterium
CTCTGCCGATCAAGCTGCGGATTCTGCTTTTTGCCGAAGATGAGGAGTTCAATGATATCCCGCTAAACAGTGACTACACCATCAACATTGATGCCCCGAATGACACGCCGGTGCCGGTCATCAGCGCTCCAATTCTCAGCGGCCCGGCCCCGCTCAGCGTTGACTTCGACGCCTCAGGCAGCACCGACAGCGACGGCATTGCGAAGTACGAGTTCGACCTGAACAACGACAATAACTGGTTCGATAACGGCAGCGAAGCGACCTTGAACCATGTCTACACAGAGCCCGGCAGCTATGTTGTGCGCCTGCGTGTAACGGACACGCTGGGCAATGTCAGCAATGCCCTCTCCTTTGTGCAGGTTGTCGCCGGCAGCGGCTTTTATGACGAAGCTGAGAACAACGATGACTGGATGAACCCGCCGGCCCTGCCGGCCTTCCCCTTCAGCGACTTCCGGGGATCCATCGGCTCGGCGGCGGGATACACCGCGACCGATGGCGACAACGATGACTTCTTCGGCTTCAGCGCGACAGCCGGCCAGGTGCTGACCGTGGACTTCCACTGCAACGGCGTCTATGCCAACTCGCTGCTGTGGCTCTACAGCTCAACCAGCGGCTACATCGCCTCGCTGTCGCCGTCGAAGGATGCTGGTGCCACCGCGCAGTTGCAGGAGACCCTCGCCGAGACCGGGAACTATTACATCTGGGTCCAGGCCTTCGCGCCGGGCTTCAGCGATTACAGCATTGACGCGACGCTGGAGTAGTCCCGCCACCCGGAGCCTGCTGCAGTAGCCAGCCAGCTGCGCGGGTTGTTAGATCACCCGGATCAGTCCGGGGTGCTCGGCGACCACGCGGCCAATGACTGCCGCCCTGGGCGCGCCCGTACCCTGTGCTGCGCTCAGTTGCTCCAGGAAAGCAGCGGCCTGCTGCGGCGGCAGGGCCACCAGCAGCCCGCCGGATGTCTGCGAGTCGTTCAGCAGAACCCGGGCGCTCTGGTCGGCGCTGTGCAGACCGTAGTCCACCTTGTCTTCCATGAACTCCATGTTGCGCGCGGTCCCGCCGCAGACCGCCCCGGCGGCGATCCAGTCCAGCAGCGCGCCGGGACTGGTTGAGGGATAAAGCGGAAGCTCGGCATAGTCAATCTCGATACCGCATTGCCCAAGGCTGAGCATGTCGCGGGCATGGCCGAGCAGGCCAAAGCCGGTGATGTCGGTCGCGCTGTGCGCGCCGCAGTCAAAAAGCAGCTCGCCGGCAGCGCGGTTCAGCGTTGACATGATCTCGACGCCCAGGGCCAGGTCGGCCGCGGAGGCCAGACCCTTGCCAAATGCCGTCACCAGCACACCGCTGCCCAGCGGCTTGGTCAGCACCAGCACGTCGCCGATCTGTGGCGTGTTGTGGCGGACGATGCGCTGCGGGTGCACCACACCGGTCACCGCCAGGCCGAACTTAACTTCCTTGTCGATGATGGTGTGGCCGCCGAGGCTCAGCACCCCGGCGCTCTCCAGCACTTCCAGCGCGCCGAGCAGCACTTCGCGCACGGCGTCGAAGTCGCTGTCCCGCGGCAGGGCCAGCAGGCTGAGTGCGGTGAGCGGCCGCGCCCCGACGGTGTATACATCGCTCAGCGCGTTGGCGGCGGCGATCAGCCCGAAGGCGCGCGAATCGGCGAGCATCGGCGGGAAGAAGTCGACACTCTGCACAATCGCCAGCTCATCGCTCAGGCGCAGCACCCCGCTGTCGGCCCCCAGTTCTGCCGGGAT
This sequence comes from uncultured Planctomycetales bacterium, assembly GCA_964512635.1. Lineage (GTDB taxonomy): Bacteria > 4484-113 > 4484-113 > 4484-113 > JAFGCY01 > JADZFO01. The sequence continues at coordinate 1,755 of CAZEJB010000012.1, forward strand.
CAGCAGATCTGGATGGCGGCTGATGGGCAGGCCCTGCAGCAGTCGCGCCAGGTCACCCGGACCCAGTTTGGCGGCTCAACCGCCCGCGGCTTTTGCGATGCTCGCCAGCTCCTCGCTCTTGTAGTTGATCTCCATAGGACAATGCGGCGCACAGCACCGCCCGGCTCACTATAGCGCAGCCGCTGTCGAACAATCACTATCAGCTGCAACCGGAAAGAAAGCTGTGACGGCTTCTGTTAGGGTTTCCCTGTCTAACTTTTGGGGGACTTCTATAGTTCTCAGTCGGCTGTCTTGGCTCGCCTCTGTGCTTTGCCTGGCCCTGATCCTGGGCTCCTGCGGCGGCACCGCGCACCAGTCGCCGCCTGGCCACGCAGCAGCCCCCGATCTCTGTTAGTATTTTCACGATCCGGTCCGGGTTCGGGGGAGCCGTTATGTGGCTGAGGTTTGTACATCGAGTTCTGCTCATTGCCATTGCGCTGGCCCTCAGCGCCTGCGCCGGTGAGCGCGGCCCGCAGGGCCTGCAGCTTGCCGCGGGCGCGCCGGGCTGGCCTACGCGGCCTACACGCTGGATGTGCGCGGTCACTCCGCCGCGGCCCGGCTGCTTTACACCTGGTCGAGAGCACCTCGCCGGAAGCGGTTGAGAGCATCGATTACACCTTCACCGAGGCGAGGACCTATTACCTGTACATCGAGCTGTGGTACCAGACGACCCAGGAAGGCTTCAGCGACTATATCTGCGTGGGGTCGCTGAATAAGCGGCGGCAAGGGGGTATACTCGCTTTGCCAAAAGCGAGCAAAGGGCGTAACCCTTGCCGATGACCTTGAACCGCTCCGCCAGTGTGCTGGCGGCTATCCTGCTTGTATTGACCTGCGCGGCTTGCGGAGTATCTGAACGCGGCGCGAGCGCGCCGGAACTTACCACGCCGAATCCAGGCAGCCAGCCGCTGCCGGATTCGATTGCCGCGCCGCAACAGCTGTTTGAGCTGCTGCACAAGGTTTCCGCCGGGCGGACCACGGTGCTTGCCTCGAACTTCGCCCAGGAGCTGCCACATCCGCGTGCAGAAGCCGATGCCGGGCTGCTGCGCTTCAGCCCGGCAGGCGCCTCGCTGGACAAGGCCGCCTATGCCTTTTATGTCCTCGACAGCACAGATCTGCAGGGCAGCTGGTCGCTGTACTACGAGTGGCAGGACCTGCCCAGCCCGCTGGCCAGCGCCTGGATCGGCCTTGGCGATGTCGGCCGCAATGCCTGGGACTGGCGGCCGGTCACCGGTCTGTGGGAAACACGGATGGACGATATCGCGCGCTACCGCAACGCCGAAAGGCGGGTGCTGGTGGCCGTGCTGGCGACCGGCACTAAGCCCAGCGCGCTGGCCAGCCTGGGCTTCAAGACGCCGCTGGCCTATGACGAGCAGGAGGACAATGACAGCCGCGAGCAGGCCAACCTGCTGCCCAGCCTGCCGGTTCACAGCTTCAAGGGCAGCATCGGCAGCGCCCCCGGATATCCCGGCGCGGACGGTGACACTGAGGACTGGTACCGCTTCGACACGACTCCCGGGAAGTATCTGAACGTAGTCCTGCGCGCGCAGGGCGGCGAGGATGACTATGCCAATCTCTACTTATGGAGTACTGCCGGTGAACAGCCGCTCAAGGGCAAGGGCAGCAGTCAGGGCATGACCATCAGCAACCTGCTGCTGGACGAGGATACTGAGGAAGTCTGGCTCTCTGTGACCGCTGTCGAGGGCGGCATGGATTATGAGCTCAGCGTGCTGGAACTTGCGGCTGAGAACGAGCAGCCGCTCGCGGTGATCAGCAGCAGCGCCAAGAGCGGGCCACCGGGCCTGCTGGTCAACTTTGACGGCAGCGCCAGCACAGCGGGTGAGGACAGCGACAGCATTGTGCGCTATGACTGGGACTTGGACGGCGATGGCATTTTCGACCAGCAGGGTCCGCAGGCGCAGGCAGCGTACAGGTATCGCGACGCGGGGGTCTTTCACCCCAGCCTGCGCGTGATCGACAGCCATGGCATGCCCTCGGAGTATCACGACGACAAGGCCTGCACGGCGGTGGTCGCCATCGCGCCGAGCTTCCCGCATGACGAGCGCGAGGATAACGAACTGGGACCCGCCAGCTGGGACCGCCTGCCCGCCGTGCCCTTCAGCGGCTTCAGCGGCAGCGTCGGCCCTGGCGCGGGGGCGGATGATGGTGACCGGGAAGACATGTTCGTGCTCTCTGTCAGCCAGGGCGAGGCGGTCAGCTTCAGGATTGACTTCGATCCGCTGCCCGCGGGCGAAGAACTGGTCGCCCGGCTTTACCAGATCGACAGCGCTGGCGGCAACGAGTGGCAGCTCACCGGCGCAAGTGGCAACAGCAGCATTGTCGTGGCCGACAAGGCGCTCTCGGATCATGAACTGCGGCTGGAGCTGTTGGCGCTCGAATCGAAGGAGGCCCGCGAGTACAGCATTCGCGCGGTCAACGGCCTGCCGCCGGAAGTCACGCTCAGCGCCAGCCCGGACCACGGCGTGCCGCCCTTTGCAGCGACGCTGAGCGCGACCGGCAGCGACGTTGACGGCCAGGCACTTGAGTACATCTGGGACCTGAATGGCGACGGGATCTATGAGTTCGACAGCGCGGCGGACAATTCGCTTGAGCATCCGGTAACAGTTTTCGGGCAGGAGAGCGTCAGTGTCCGCGCACGCGACCCTGACGGCCTGCTCTCCGAGCCCGCCATGGTGCTGCTCTACGGACTCCCCAGAAACTACGACGAAGTGGAGGACAACGACAACGACAGCACGGCCACTCCACTGGGCAGCCTGCCGGTAGTGGGTTTTACTGGCAACATCGGATCCGCGCTGGATGCGCCCTTCTATGACGGCGACAACCAGGACTGCCTTCGCCTGCCGGATGGGCTGAGCTCGGCAGACGCGCTGAAGTTCATCGTCAACCTTGACCAGCCTGTCAACAACGCGATGGCCTTTACGAACGGGGAGGTCGGACTTCAGGACCACTCTGATCCAACGCGGCTGATCAGCGTCTATTCCTTGCGCGACCAGCCCGGCACGCCTTATATCCTGAGTCTATCAGTCTACGAGTTCAGCGACTATAGCCTAGATGTGCTGCGCTCGGATGTGCCGCTACCAGCCCTGAGCATCAACCCCACGGCCGACCCGCTGACCTACCAGCTGGACGCCTCGGCCAGCAGTGACAGCGACGGCATCGCCGCTTATCGCTTCAAGTTTGACCCGACAGGCAACCCGGAAGAGCTTGATAACGGTGCCAGCCCCATCCTGCTGCGCAGTTTTCCGCGACCGGGGCGCTATCTGCTGCAGCTGACAGTGCAGGACAACTTTGGCGCCGTCAGCAACCAGCCGGGCTTCTACCTGGTCAACGCCGGCGATTTGACCATCAGCGAAGTTGAAGACAACGACAATGCCGAGGAAGCCCAGCCCCTGCCGGCCTTCCCCTTCAGCGACTTCTATGGCAATCTGGGAGACGAGGCTGGTATCCCGGCCACGGATGGCGACAGCGTTGACTGCTTCAGCTTCAGCGCCAGCCCCGGCCAGACAGTGAACTTCGAGCTGCTGCTGACTGCCGGCCCGCGTACGACCGCCATGCAGCTATATGACGCGGAGGGTAATCACCTGACAGGCTACTCCCCTGGTTCACTCAGCTACACCTTTGGATCGGAAACTGGACCCTTCTTGCTGAAACTGCAACAGCTGCTGGGCGTGGGCTACCTGGCGGAGTATGTCTTGGGCGGCACGCTGAGCGGCCCCTAGACCGGCGACAGCCGATTCTCACAGGCGACGCAGCAGCCTCCCGCGGTCTCTGTTAGTATTTTCATGATCCATATTGGGCTCGGGGGAGACTTCCATGCGGCTGATCCTGCTCCAACGCGTCTTCTTTGTTCTGGCGGCGGCTGTGCTGGCCGGCGTGCTTTCTGGCGGCTGCGGTTCGGATCGCGGCCTCAAGGGCGGCGACAGCTCCGGCGGCAAGCCAGTCGTCGCGCCAGCGCTCGAGCTCCCTGCGCCGTCGCAGCTGGCCCTGCTCAAGCGCGGCATCTCGGCGGACACCGTGGTGCGTGAGGGCAGCGAGTTCGACCAGGCCCTGCCCAGCAGCCGTGTGAGTGCTAATGCCACTGATGGCGAATTCTCCCCCGTCGGCGGGGCCCTTAGCCAGATCGCCTATGCCGCCTATACCTTTGACACAACAGACTTCACCGGCAACGCCAGCATCCGCTACGCCTGGACTACCGCGCCGGACGACATCGCCGACTGCTTCATCGCCGTGGCTAACTTCAACCAGGACGCCTGGGAGTGGCACAGCGCCGGCGCCGGCGGCAGCCTGAGTCTCGGCAGCCTGATCAACTACGCTAGCAACAACACGGCCTATGTCGTGGTCGCCCTGCGCGGCAACCTGCCTGCGGCGCTTGACTCTGTCCAGCTGGGCAGCCCCGGCGGTTACGACGAGCAGGAGCCCAACGACAGCTTCAACGAGCCCGAAACCCTGCCGAACGCCCCGGTGGAGGGCTTTAAGGGCAGTCTTGGTATGGGCCCCGGCTACCCCGGCCAGGATGGCGACTGCGAGGACTGGTACCTGATCAATGCGCCGGCGGGCAAGTTCATGACCATCGTCGTCCTGGGAACATCAGACGGCACTCAGGACATGGTGCTGGAACTGCGGGATCCAAACAACCTGATTGTCGGCTTCCCGACTTACCCCGGCCTCAAGCCCGCCACGATTGAAGGCGTTGCAACAGGTGGCGGCGGCGACTTTAAGCTCGGCATCTACTGCGATCCGCTGACTGACGTTGATGTCGACTGGGGCGACTACCTCATCTATGTCCACTTCACCGACGCCGCCAACGCCCCGCCGGTTTCTTCGCTGGCCGTCAGCCCGCGCAGCGGCCCTGCCCCGCTCATGGTCAGTCTGGACGCCTCGGCCAGTTATGACAACGACCCGGGCGACAGCGTGGTGCGCTATGAGTGGGACTTCGAGGGCGACGGCGTCTTTGACCTCGACTCCGGCACCGACAGCACTGTTGACCACACATACAGCAGCGACGGGATCTACCACCCTACGGTAAAGGTATACGACACCCATGGCGCGCCCTGGTTCAACGACTCGGAAAGCCACTATCCGCCCGGCACCCGTACGGTGACCGTCGGCGACATCCCCTACGATGAGCGCGAGGACAATGACTTCGCCTATGGCGAATTCCCCAACCCGCTGCCCACCCTGCCTTTCGCCACCTGGACTGGCAACATTGGACTCGGCAGCGATGCCTACGACGGTGACGGCTTTGACTACTTCACCTTTAACGCGCTCACCGGCGAAAAGTGGTCCTTCATCCTCGATTACACCCCAACTGGCGTCGGCTCGCCGGTAACCCTCGGCGTCAGCGACCCGGCCTTTGACAGTCTCGGTCAGGACACCGACTCCAGCCGCTGTATCGTCGGCATTACCGCCGCCGAGGACGGCCTCTATAAGGTTGGCGTCTCGGGCGGCAAACTTGGCGACTACAACCTGAGCTGCATCGCCGGACTGCCACCGACGGTCAGTATCTCCGCCCCGTCCTTCAGCGGCCCCGCGCCGCTGAGCGTTGATTTCACTGCAACGGCGAGCGACGGCGAAGGCCCCATCACCAAGTACGAATGGGACTGGAATGGCGATGGCACTTTCGAGGAGGACAGCGGGACTGACAACACTGTCAGTCACAACTTCACGATGTCCGGCACCTTCCAGGTGAGCTGCCGCGCGACGGATGATGACGGTCTGACTACGGTCTCGGATGAGTTCACCGTCTATGCCTGGCCACAGGCCTATGACGAGGTTGAGGATAACGACTCAGAAGGCCAGGCCAACGCCCTGACCTTCCCGGTGACTGACATCACCGGCAACATTGGGCCTAACGGCTTCTACGATAACGACCTGGTGGACTGGTTCTTCCTTGGCAACACAGTTGAGACCCGCAACAGTATGGAGGTCAATATCACAACAGACCGGCCCGGCAGTGAAGTGCGGGTCAGGCTGTATAACGATGATGGCTCGACGCTGGCGGAAACCACAACCAGCAACGGCAGCGCCCAGATCCGCTACAGCGCGGCCGCCGGCCTGATCAGTCTGCCGCAGTATCTGCAGCTTGAATACCAGGGCGGGCTGGAGTGCGATTACTCGATCAGCATCGAGACCAGCGATACGCCGATCGCCAGCCTGACCGCGACTCCCAACAGCGATACCGACGACTCGCTGATGGTAACTCTGGACGCAACAGCCAGCAGTGACAGCGACGGCATCGTGAAGTATGAGTTTGATCCCGAAAACACCGGCGTGTTCATCGACAACGGCGCCAACCCCGTGTTCAACCATACCTATACCGGCAAGGGCAGCTATCTGGCCGTGCTGCGGGTGACCGATGCCGACGGTTACACCAACACCAACGAGTACCACAGCGCGACGATGAGCTGGTGCTTCCGGCGCATCACGCTTGGCACGGGCAACGCGGAGTGGTACGACGAGGTGGAGCCCAATACCCAGGCCTCACCGCAGGCGCTGCCGGCCTTCCCGATCAGCAACTTCCGCGGCAGCGTCGGCTCACGGCAGACTGAGTACCCGGGCTATGACGCGCTGGACTATGACTACTTCAGCTTTAACGTCAGCGCGGGGCAGAGCATCCACATTGAGCTGCGTAACGGCGGCCAGATAACCCACTACTACGATGACGGCTGGGCGGTCTGGATCACCCAGGGCGACGGCTCCGGCCTGCTGGCCAGCGTCTTCGACTCCGATCGCGTCGGCGAAGTCACCAGCCTGGACTACACCTTTGCCGACGCCGGCACATATCAGCTGCAGGTACGCAACTACGGCACCTGGATGGACTACCGCCTGAGCGCGACCATGACCGGGCCGTAGCGGCCGGCCCGGCAGCTTCAGTGAAACTTTGAGCACGCCGTGTTATTGTCTCTGTGCTGAAGCTGAATGTTGGGTAGGTGAGCTATGGGAGTCTTGAATATCGGGCGCGGCTGCATCCTTTGCCTGTTGATGCTTGTGATGTGCGCCGCTTGTCGCGGGCAGTCAGGCGCTGGCCTCGCATCCTCCGCTGGAAAGGGTGATGGCGTGGCTGAGGCGAACACGGGGCAGCTGCCTTCCTTTGCTGAGCTTGACCGCCTCCTGCGAAGACCGTCCGCTATCACCACTTGGCGCATGGGGGCGCACTTTGCCGCTGAGCTTCCAAGCCGGGGTGTCACTCCGGCGGGGGACAATTGGCTAGATTTCGCTGCCAGCGAACCTGATCAGCGCGACACTGCCTTTGCTGTTTACAGCTTCAAGCTGGAAGGCATGGAGACTGGTGCCGTCATCCAGTCGGCCTGGAATGTCTATCCGCCTTCAAAGGCGCGCTGGCTGGCCGCGGTGGCCAACCGCAGCAGTCAGCGCTGGGAGATCTTCCAGACCTCCAATGACTACAGCTTCTTCCTGCCGCGCCTTGCTGACTACCTTGACCCCCAGGGTGTTTTGCTGGTCGCCATGTTCTGGCAGAGCGCTGAGGCTGGCGCGCTGCGCCGCCTTGATATCTCGCCCTTTGATCTCTATGACGAGATCGAACCCAACAGCACGAAGGAGCAGGCCCAGCTGCTGCCCCCCGCGCCCTTTACGGCTTTCCGCGCCAGCGCCGGTGCCGACCTGCCGGGCTATGCGGGCAACGACGGCAGCAACGACGACTGGTTTGAGCTGAACCTGCAGCCGGGGACGGACTACAGCATCGGCATCCTGTCGGTTGGTGCGCTGCATGCCGCGGGCGAAAAGTATGAGCTTTTTGAAGGCGATGAACTGCTGGAAAGCGAAGCTCTGCATCACGAGCTATTGAGATCTACTTTGAGCACGGCGCCCGCAGGCGGCGGGCCGTACTATCTGCATGTCCTGGGTAGGGGGCTGGACTATGAGATCAGCCTTATCGAAGGTAACAGCCAGGCGCCAGTCCCCGGCCTGAACCTTGAACCCCGGCAGGGCCCGGCTCCGCTGCTGGTGCAGCTCGATGCCAGCAGCAGCTACGACAGCGATGGGACGATTGTGAGCTATGAGTTCGACTTCGAAGGCGATGGCGTCTGGGATCTGATAACCAATTCTCCCCTGGCTCAGCACACATATGAAGAGGAAGGTCTTTTTAAGGCCCGGGTGCGGGTAAGAGACGATGCGGGCTGGGCCGTGCAGATGCCTAAGTATGGCGAACTCCCCGGCGAGCGCAGTGTAACGGTCGGGCCCAGCCCTTATGACGAGGTGGAGGACAACGACGGCCGCACTCCGGATGACTACAACCAGCTTCCCGCTTTGCCCTTCGCCGGCTTCAGCGGCAGCGTCAGCGGCAGTGACTATTTTTACAACGACCTCGGTTATGAATACGACGCCGACAGCGCGGACTGCTTCACCTTTGAGGCCACAGCTGGCGTACCGGTGTCCTTCAGGGATGCCAACTTCTTTGAAACCGCAGTCAGTGATGACAACGGCAGCAATCTGGGCTTTGCGCTCTACGGTCTCGACGGCAAGAAGATCCATGGCACCAACCCACAGGACCAGCACATCAGCTTCGTGCCGGCGGAAAGCGGCAGCTATAAACTGTCGGTCCATGCCTCGCGCCTGCCCGACCACCACCGCTATGAACTCATCGGGCTGAACAGCTACCCGCCCAATCCGCCGCACATCACCCTCAGCAAGACGGAAGGCAAGGCCCCGCTTAGCGTCAGCTGCAGCGCCAGCGTGAGTGACCCCGACAGCACTGACCTGCAGTTCAGCTGGTCGGTGGATGATGTATATGCCGATGCCTCGCTCGGGCATGCCGCCTCGATCGACTTCAGCTTTGAAGAAGCGGGAGATTACGTAATCCGCTGCTTCGCCACGGATGAAACCGGTCTGCGCAGCAGCGAGACAGCGCAGGTCTTCGCCTGGGCCAGGGACTACGACGAGCGGGAATACAACAGCGACTTTTTCGAGGCGCAGCTGCTTCCGGCCCTGCCGGTCAGCAACTTCACCGGCAGCCTGGCAGGCCTGAATGACGGCGGCTATGACGGCTTTACTCAGGACTATTTCAGACTGCCCCAGAGCCTGAGCGCCGGTTCAAGCCTGCATGTGGAGGTCCTCTGCGAGCGCCACGAAGCCAGCATGAAACTTGAGCTGCTGGATGGGTCGAAAGCAGTGCTCGCGCAGGCTTCGCCTGTGGAGGGCGTGCTGACGCTTGATTTCTCCACAGGCGATGCTTCCCTCAGCTCCGCTGTGCTGCTGCTTAGCGTTGACCCCGGCGTAAACCCTGTCAATGTGAACTACGAACTGAATGTCAGCGTGGATTAGTTTGGTCACGCTGCAACTTTGTGTTAGTCTTTCCCTGCCAGGCAAGCGTGAGGGGGAGAACCCATGCGGCTGAATATGTTTTGCCTGCTGATACTGGCAGGCCTGATTGTGTCTTTGTTTTGCAGCGGCTGCGGCGGCGCTGGACGCGAAGCGGACCTGCAGCCTGAACCTGCGCGGCCCCAGGCCGGAACACCCGGTGCGCTGGAAGCGCCATCCGCACTGCCAGCGCAGCCCGGGCCTGGCGCGGTCCTGCCCGCGCCATCAACACTGCTGCGCCAAGCTTCATACACGCCCTATGACCTGGTTCGCAATGGCGCGGACATCGGCGCGGGGTTGCCACGGCGCTTCAGCGCGGCCAGTCCCGACGGTGCGCTCGACCTGAACCCCCACGGCAGCGGCCCGGGCGAATTCGCCTATGCAATCTACAGCTTCCCGCTGGGGGACTACGACCTTGACAGCGTGCTCTTCATGGCCTGGGAGAAGGCCCCGGCCTTGGAGGATCTCTGGCTGGCCACCGCCAACTTCCAGAGCGACCGCTGGGACCTGCACCGGCCGCAGGAGAACTGGCTCTGCGACTTCGGCAGCTTCGGTGCCTACGCCAGTCCGCCGCCGCAGCGCACAGCGTTTATCGCGGTCATCGCCATGGGCACCCAAAGCGCGCGCCTCGGCAGCCTGTCCATCGGCCCGCCGCCGGCGCCCGACAGCGTCTTTCTGATCCCAGAGCGCACGAAGGTGCCGCCCGGGACAAGTGTGCGGGTGACCTGTTACTGCTGGCAGACGGCCCATGAGGTCTCAGGTTTTAACGCGGCAGTCACGCACTCGCTGCAGAACACCTACACGCCGATGTCCTACAACACCGGAGCCCCCGGCGGGGAGCGCTGGGAGCCCGACGGCATCTGGCTTTCCAACCCGCCGGAGAACGGCCTGATCGAGTTTGGCGACGGCCTGATCCAGACCTGGACCGCCCCCGACGGAACGCCCTATACCGCCATGATCACTGGTGCCTGGGCCCCGCCGGAATTCAGCGAAGCCACCGGCGAGCTCTTCAACTTTGAGCTGACGGTGAATGAAGGCGGGCTTATCTCACTGCTGCGCCAGGCAGACGGTATCGACCAGACCTATGCCAATGGTACTTTCGGCCTCGACCAAATCCCCTGGAGCTGCGACAACAACGCCGGCTGGCCGGGGCTCTGGTTGATCGGCCAGTATCCGCCCACGGCCCGCCTGCTGGCCGCTGAAACTGTGGGCGAGCCGGGGCTCAGCGTTACCCTGGACGCCTCGGGCAGCCGCCCGGCGACGGGCCACAGCATCGTGAGGTATGAGTACGACTTCGGTGATGGCGCGGGCTGGCAGGACTTCGGGTCAGCGTCTTCCGTGAGCCACGTTTACGATCAGGCCGGCCGCTTTACGCCCTGCCTGCGAGTCACGGATGAGCTCGGCCTGCAGGCCACGGCCCGGGCAAAGACTGTGGTGACGCTGCATCTCGATGAGACTGAGAACAACGACAGCCTGGAACAGGCCAATCAGCTCCCGGTCGCGCCCTTCAGCGGTTGGCGTGGCAATGTCGGGGTGGATGAGAACTACATCGGCGCGGACAGCGACGGCGACTATTTTGACATGCTGCGCCTGCCGCAAGTGCAGCCCGGGCGGAGGGTCAAGCTCGTGTTGAGGGACAGCACATTTGATCCACGCGAGCAATACTACGAGCGCGCCAACCTTAGACTGCTGGACCCCGAGCTGGACTACTACGAGCAGGTCAAGCTTACTGCCCTTGAGGATCTGCCGGGTCAGAAAAGCATGGTGCTGCAGATGCCCTTCATCGACTCCGGAGACTGTCTTGAGTTGTCAGATGGTTGGAGCTTCTGCTCCTACGACCTTTCGATGAGCTTCGATCCGCCTGAGGCGCGACTCGACACAGTATCCGTTGATATGCCTGAAGACCTGGACGAGACTGCAAGGGTGCAACTCGACGCAAGCGGCAGCTTTGCAGTCGCCCCGGCCCGGATTGTGAAGTATGAGCTGCTTTACGACGACGACAAGGGCTGGGAGGACTTTGGCGACAACCCCTACCCGCAGTTCAGTCTGCGCCGTTATGACATGGACGGCGTCTGGCTGCGGGTGACGGACAGCAATGGCCAGACCGCATATACCGGTCAGCACTTCGACAGCGTCTTTGTGGATGACGTACAGCAATTTGAAGGCTTCGACGGTAACGTGGATTACTCCGGCAATGAGCGCTTCTGGGACGCGCAGAAGGACGGCCTGCCGGTGAGCAATTACCGCAGCTCCGGCGACGGCGGCTTCACGCTTTACCCGACTCCAGGCAAGACTCTTGTCGTGCATGTGCTCTGCGATCGAAAGCGCCGAACCTACCTCGAGGTCGAGGGGCTTATCGATTACTGGACCGGTACTATGTGGGGCGCACTCGACATCCTCGAGGAATCAGATGGGGAACTTGAGCTGCGCTTCGCTGTGGAGCCTGATATCGAACTCCCTTTGAAAGTGCACGTCAGCGGCGGCTATTGCTGGATCAACATTTATGAGGAATAGCACCGGCCATGGGTTTTGCGTTCCGGCAGCGGCTACTCCAGGTTGTTACAATCTGCAGGTTAGTACCGGCTGGGGGATTTGATGTACAGGCTGAGATTTCGCGTTTGCTCCATTATGGCTTTGGCCCTGCTGGCCGCGGGCCTGCTTGGCGGCTGCGGCGGCCAGCGCAAGGCCGATTCAAGTCCGCCACCATCCGGCCTGCCCCTGCCGCAGGGCCTGGACGCCCTGCCGCGCTCAGGCTCGGCGGGCATGAAGCAGCGCAGCGGCGCGGACTTCGAGTCCGGCATGCCGCACCAAAACGTCAGCTCAGAAGGCAGCCTTGGCCTGTACCAGCCCCTGGACAGCGGCTACAGCGGGACAGCCTTTGCAATCTACACCTTTGATGCCGGCAGCCACAGGGGCCCGGCCCAGCTCAGCTATGTGTGGCTGGAGCCTGCTCCCCCGCCGGCCGACAGCTTTTTTGCCCTGGCCAACTTCGACAACAATGCCTGGGACTGGCGCTCCAGCGACGGCTCCGGCGCGTTCAGCATCGACAGCCTGGCCCCCAACCTGAGCCCCGGCGGACTGGTTTATCTGCTGGTGCTGCTGCAGGGGACAGAGCCGGCCAGCCTGATCAGCCTGAGCCTGGATACCCAGCTGACTTACGATGAAGTTGAGAACAACGACACTGCTGAGGCCGCCCAGGTCCTGCCGCCCGCACCTGTTCGGAATTTCCGCTGCAGCCTGGGCAGTGCTCCGCAGTACCCCGGCAATGATGGCGACACAGAGGACTGGTTCCGCTTCTTCATTCCAAGGGAGCAGGTCATGACTGTGTCCTTTGAGGAGCGCAGCGACAGCCTGCCCTGGACGCAATACATGGAAGTGCTGGACACCTTGGGTAATGTCATTGACGTCCCGGGTGGATTCGACTGGGGTTCGCCCAGCGCCTGCTATGACATCAACGGAGGCGCGAGCGGTCGCAGCGTGCTGATTCGAGTATCGGCTATTCAGGGATTGGCGCATGGCGACTACGGGCTCTCGGTCTATACCTCCAGCTACTTCGATTTCGGCGGGCAAACTCCAGCCTACAGCGTGCTTGACCTGCAGCCCAAGAGCGGCAGCGGGCCTCTGACGGTCACTCTGGATGGCAGCGGCTGTTACAACGACTTTGGCGAGACCATGGAACGCTTCCTGTGGGACTGGGAGGGCGACGGGCACTTTGACTTCGACTCCGGCAGCAGCCCGGTCGTCCAGCACACCTATACCCAGGCCGGGGTCTATCACCCCACGCTGCGGGCCTTTGACATTCGAGGCATCCCCACATTTAACGATTTCGACCTGGCCCTGCCATATACCTACGTACCAAAGGCCCGGAAGACCGTGACGGTCGGCGAAGTGCCCTACGACGAGCGCGAAGACAACGACCAGTGGTGGAGCGACTGGACCGGAAACGAGGCCGATCTGCTGCCGGCGCTGCCCTTCAGCGGCTGGCGTGGCAGTATCGGCGGGGACGGCGCGGGCTATGACGGCGACAACATAGACTGCTTTGAGCTGCAGGCTATGCCAGGTCAAACCCTGCACATCACTGCGCAATACACCCCGTCGGATGTGGACTTCAGCCTTGGCTATGGCCTGACAGATGTGGGCGAGGACTTACTTGAAGGCAGCTCGGGCCAGGCAGCCATCTCTCATCTGGTGGAGGGCTCGGGGCTGCAGACAATCTTCGTGGTAATCCGTGGGGGCGGCAGTTCAAACTGCGAGTACGAGCTGGCAGTCAGCCTTGAATAGCACTGCGCCGCCAGATGCCTGAACACCGGGAATCTCTCAGCCCTTCGCCCACCTGTCCAGCTCCAGCAGCCTGTTCAGCAAGGCCTCGGCTTTGTCCAGCGGCCACTGCGTCTCTTTGTCGCTGAGCGCCTTGGACGGGTCGGGGTGGACCTCCATGAACAGCGCCGCGATGCCGAGGCTGATCGCCGCAGTGGTCAGGCCGGGGATGTACTCGCGCTGGCCGCCGGAAGAACTGCCCGCGCCGCCGGGGAGCTGGACAGAGTGCGTGGCGTCGAAGCAGGCCGGGATGCCGCGGCTTTTCAGCCACAGCAGGCCGCGGTAGTCGACGACGAGGTTGTTGTAGCCAAAGCTGGCCCCGCGCTCGGTGATCAGCGCGCGGACTTCGGTGGGGCGGGCCTCAGTGCCCGCCGTAGTGGCGGGTCTTGACCCGCTTTCTCTTCCCTGTAGGGGCGCGATAGAATTCGCGCCCTCTTCGCCTTGTACCCCAGGGCGGGGACTCTGCCCCGCCCCTACAAGAGCATGCTCCGCCCCTACAGGATCCGCGCAGCCGCCGTCGACCAGCTTGTCCCAGACATTGGCCATGTCCCAGGGCGCCATGAACTGGCCCTTCTTGACGTTGACGATCCGCCCGCGCTGTGCGCTCTGGGCCGCGCAGGCCAGCAGCAGGTCGGTCTGGCGGCAGAGGAAGGCCGGCACCTGCAGCACTTCGCAGACGGCCCCGGCGGCCTCGGCCTGGCCGCTCTCATGCACGTCCGTCAGCAGCGGCACGCCAACCTGGGCGCGCACGCTGTCCAGCAGCTTCAGGCCGGCCTCGAGGCCCGGCCCGCGGGTGGTGTTGCCACTGCTGCGGTTGGCCTTGTCATAGCTGGCCTTGAAGACATAGGCGATGCCGAGGCGCTCGCAAACTGCCTTCATCTGGCCGGCGACCTCGACACACATGTCGAGGCTCTCGGCCATGCAGGGCCCGGCGATCAGCAGCAGCTTGTCGCCGTTGCTGACGCGGGACGCGCCGCCGCCGGGTGCGCTGCCCGGCAGGCTGAAACTGATTTGCGCAGTCTGGTCTGGTGCGGTATCTGTCACGACCGCATTCTAGCGCCAGCCGCAGGGGCTACTCAGCGCAGAGTGCAGGACTCCAGTTACGCTGCACTCTGCGCTTTGAACTTTGTACTCAGCACTGTGTACCTGCCTCTATCCCGCGGCGGCCCTCCGGGCTGCGGGGCGCGCTTCGCTCGCCGCGCCTTCAAGGTGGGCCTCAACGAACCAGAGCTGCTTGTCCAGCTCGCGGCTGATCTCGGTGTAGATATCCGCCGTGTCCATGTCCTTCAGCTCTTCGCCGGCCTTGTCGATGTTCGCGCGGCAGCTCTTGCCGAAGGCGGCGATCGCGGAGCTCAGCGCCCTCAGGTGCTCGACCCCGTCGGCGGCCACCAGCGGGTATTCCTTCAGGCTGCTGGTCTTTGCCGCAGCGCGCACTGTGCCTTCCACCTGGCCGCCCAGCTGGACCATGCGCTCGGCCAGGACATCGACCTGCGCCCCGACAAGGTTGTAGATCGAGTCGAAGAGCTCATGCAAGGCGATGAAATTCGGCCCTTTGACGTTCCAGTGCGCCTGCCGCGCCTGGCTGGCCAGGTCGCTGCAATCGGCCACGCTCTGCTGCAGGATTTCACACAGTTTCTTACGGTTGCTCAGCGCAATGTCGTTCTTAGTATCGTGCATTGGTCGCCTCCCGTCTGCCTCGCAGACACTGTGTAATACCTCGCGGAGGCCCATGCAGTTCCATCGGACGCGGAATATCCCAATCTGGACAGCATCGCAGCCAGGCTGTGTGGCGGTTAGTCGGCAAAGTCGGCGGCAAAGATGCCGCAGGCTCAGCCTCGTCCGCCGCCCAGAAGCCCGCCGGCGATGTCGCTGATGTCGTCCATCACCGAGCCGTCGCGGTCGCGGTCGAGCCAGCCCATGACCATCCCCATCAGGCCGGCATTGTGCCCGGTGGCGATGTCCTGCTGCTCGCCAAGGTAGCCCGCCAGGTCACCGGGATTCATGCCGCGCTCGCGCTGCTGTTTGCCCAGCCAGCCCAGCACCAGCGGCGCGGCGAGGGCCAGCAGCTGCTGCACCTGCGCATCGTTCAAGCCGGTGCTCTTGGCCAGCTGCTGCTGTACGCCGGACTGCTGCTCGCCAAAGACGTGGCCAAGGATCTTGCCGCCCTTATCCGCCTGTGGGTGGCTGCCGCCAAGCAGGCCGCCGAGGTCGTCCAGGACTGAGCCGTCGTGGTCACGGGCCAGGGCATCGTGCAGGGCCGACGCGCCTTCCTGGCTGCGGGCATTGCGCGCCAGGCCGCTTAGGATCGCCGGCACCGCCGCACCGAAGCCCTGGCTGGTGGACGCGTCATCTGCGCCCAGCTTCTCGCTCAGCTGCCCCAGCGCGCCGCCGCCGAGCATACCGGTGAACAGGTCAAACATCGACTCGCTCATCTCCGCCTCCCGGGCCGCGCAGAGCGCGCAGCCGCCCTCAGGTTGTAACACCTTCCGCTGCCGCGCGCCGCAACTAGATGCTCTGCCTGCCTAGGCCGCCACGCGCGGGCCACCCTAGGGCACAAAGTTGCCGAAAGCCATGGTGTCAGCAACCGGGATATATGCCAGCACGGCCAGCCGTCCATTCACCTGCTCCATGCGGATCGACTGGGGCTCGGTCGGCGTGCTGGCGTCGCCCAATGTTAACGTGTAGCTCCAGGGCGAGAAGCCGTAGGCGTCGGCCTCATTAGCCTGCTGGAACTTGAGCTCGTCGTCGTTCGAATCAAAGTAGGCAATCAGCGGGACGCCATTGAAAATCTCCAGCGCGCAAAGAGCTCCGGGGGTGCCCAAATTCCTTACCGATCCCCAGCCATCGACACCACTCTCTGATATGGCGCGGACATAACGCAGTACCGCGCTGTCTTCATAGGCAATCGCCGGTCGGCCGCCGACAAGCTTCAGGGAGATCCGCGGATTGACGCCAGAAACATTGCCGGTCAGATCGATGAAGCCAGTGCCGATATCGTCAGCACTGCTGCCGAGGATATAAACCAGGTGGTTGTCGGAATAGCGATATGCCAGTGTTGGCGCACCCTGATTCTCAATCAGGTTGACCAGACTGCCGAAAGGTGAACAGTTATCAACGGTGTCATCCGTAGCCCAGGCGGTGCCCGTCGTATCGGAAGAGCGGCGATAGTGGAGAGTGGCATCTGTGCTGTTGTCGTAGGCCACCGCCGGGCGGCCGTTGATCATCGTCAGGTCGCACCAGGCGCCAACATCGCTGCCGCTGGCGATCGTCACGGGCGCACCCCAGCTACTGCCCGTGCTGTCGCCGGCGCGTCGATAATGCAGCTGACTGCCCCCGGCGGCCTGATATGCAATCGCCGGGCGGCCCGAGACCATGGCCAGACTGTTGAAAGCCGTGCCACCAAGAAGATCCTGAATAGTAAAGGGAGCTTCAAACTGCGTTCCGGCGCTGTTCTTGGCCCGAATGTACATCAGGGAGTCGGTGTTGGAGTCGTAGTAGGTCGCCGCCATCCGACCGCCGACATCGGCCAGAGAGCAGAAGCTTCCATTTCCAGTGTTAGTGAAGGGTGTCAGGAAATTGCTCATGCCCTTGACATGCAGGTTGCCAAAGTCGTAGGCGAGGTGCCCGTCGTCGTCGGATACCCTGACACCAATCACAAGGTCCCCACCAGCAACAGGCGTGTAAAACGCATTGCCATTCTCATCCGCCGGGGTTTCAAAATCCAGCGGGGTGCCCTCAATGTCGAAGGCTATGTCGGTTACCTGGCCGTCATAATCAACCGCCGCCGCGGCGATCTGGACGGTATCGCCAACTTCGACATCGCTCGAAGGGGCTAGCACAATGCTCACCGTGGGAGGGAGCAGCGTTGGAGCCTGCACATTAATGCCGATCGTGTCCACATCCCAGGCGCCCTGGGTGTCGGTGACCCGCAGTTTCGTGCTCTGGTAACCAGCCACTGCGAAGAAGATGTCACCGACCGGGTTCTCATTGGGGGTTTCGAAAATGCCGTCGGCGTCGAGATCCCAGTCATAAGTCAGTTCGTCGTCCGTGTCTTCCGCATCCTGGGCCGTGCCGGTCAGTGTGAACTGCTCAAACAGCTCCGGGCTGTAATTGCTGGACACCGCGCTGCAGGCGGGGCGCGAGTTGGCCAGGATGATCACACTGATGCCGCCATAGGCGACCATGTCGCCCTCACTGGCCCTCACGTTGGCGCGGATCAGCCCGGCGCCACTGGTGTCGATCACCGCGGAGCCATCGCCATTGCTCAGCTCGTAAACGCCATCGCCGTCCATATCCAGCTGGAAGCTGCTGTAGTTGCCGTTGGAGCTTAAGGTAATCGCCCCGTCGCGCAGCACCGAGGCGACACTGGCCGTCACCTGCAGCGCCGGGGCCGCCGCCGCGACGCTGATCGTCGCGCTCTGGACGCTGCCCAGCGCGCTCTGATTGCCGCTGGTGTCCACCGCGCGGATGGCGACGAAGATCGGGCCGCTGCTGGGGCGCGAAACCAGCGCGCGGGTCAGGCTGGTCAGGCTCGGCAGGCTTTTGACGCCCGGGTCGGCCGGAGAGCTGAAAGTCGAGTTGCTGTAGTAAGCACGATAGCCGGCCAGGTCCGGGGCAAGTACCTGGTTCCAGGCCGCTTCCACGCCGCCGCTTACCGGGGTCAGGGTCAAGCCGGCGGGGGCCGGCGGTGGCGTCGTGTCGGCAGTATTGTCCGGGTTGGCCGCAACGCCAACCACATCGACAGCCGCGCCGTCATAGGCCATCACGATGATGTAAAGTTCGCCCAGATCGGTCGTATAGTCGCCGCTGCGCAGCAGGCTGCCGGCGAGGCGCACATTGTTCTCGTCGAAGCTGCCAAACCAGTCCCAGCGCGAAGTGCCATAGTTGGCCAGGCCAATGAAGTAGCGCGATGAACTGCCGCCGGCGGGGTTGACGTCCACGCTCAGCGCGCCAAGCGCCGCGCTGCCCAGCAGCAGTCGATAGGTGGCAAAGGTCCGGCCGCCGGACCCAGCCGGGCCGGAGTTGAGGCGCAGGGCCTCGCCCAGCTCGCTGACGCCGATGCCGGCGCCGAGCGCAGCGTCCTGAAAGCGTTCCACGCCCGCGGCAAACTCGCCGGAGCTGTTGATCACGCTGACCCCCCGTGCTGAGCCAGGCTGGATGAAGCCGGCGCTGTCGAGGCTCTCCCAGGGCTGGACGCCGCCCTTAGGCAGCGCGGGAGGCCAGGCTGCTTCATCAGTCGCTTGGGACTGAGCCGCCACTCCAGCCGCCAGATCCACTCCGGGACTCGGTCCGGCAGGGCTTTGCTCAGAGCCCGGATCGACTGCCGAGTCGGCGCCACAGGAAGCGAGCAGCATGAGCGCCAGGATCAGCGCGGGCAGAGTGCGTTGCATGACTTTCCCCCAGGAACGACTAGCTGAATTCTAACAGGGCTCCAGTCACGCTGTGATCAGGTTTCACTTTCCGTGCCAGTTTCCTGGGGCGGGAAAATGTCGGAGCGGGCGGCCGTCGGCGAAACCGGTCTGGCCTGGCTAGAAAAGGCTGTCGCCGGAGCCCGCCTCCCCGGAGTTTTCACCACCCGATCCTGCGCCTTCCTCGCTGCCCGCATCTGCCGGGTCGGATTCTGCAGTCTCGCCTGCGGAGGCATCGCGCCCGCCGCCCTGCAGCCCCTGGACCGGCGCTGGTTCATTGGGAGCGCTCGGGTCGACCTCGGCAGGCGGTGCTTCCGGACTGTCCTCAGCGCGGCCGGCATAACTGCCGCCCTGGCGGTCCAGCTTGCCCGCGGCCTGCCGCGCGGCCTTTAGCATCCACAGCATCGCCAGCGCCAGCGCGGCAAGGATCGCCATGCCGACAAGGCAGCCGATCACCCGCGGCCAGGTCAGGCCGGAGCCCATGATGCCGCTGTCCGGGGCGGCCGGCGGGCTTTTCAGCAGCAGGACAACTTCCGGCGGCAGGCCGCTCAGGTCGAGTTCCGAGTCGTCGTCACTGCCCTTGCGGTCGGAATCGGCTGACTGCTGAGCTGCAGCGTCCGAGGCCAGCCCGATAGCGGTGCCGTCCTGCCAGGGGCCGCGGGGCGCGATACCCACCGGCAGAGAGATGCCGGCAGCCTGCTCGGCAGGAGTGATGTCCTCGGGGCCCTGTGTCTGCCCGGCGGCCGCCTCGGTCACGGTATCGGCAGTCAGCGGCTTGCCGCAGACATGGCATAGCCGCGCTTCGGTCGGAACCTCTGAAGCGCAGGCGGGACACAGGCGTACAGCACTGTCTGCGGGCATGGCTCTATGTTAACGGATTACCCCGTTGTTTATGAACCGCGGAACTGCTAGCGGATAGAGGCGCTGCCTCACCAGAATGAGGCGCACATTTCTGGCTACTGAGTTGCCGCGGCGCGGGGCAGAGGCTCTGGCTCGGTGCCCGCTACGGGGGTAACCGGCATAACTTCCTTGCCGACCCTGCTGAGATACCAGGAAGAAAAGTCGACGCCGCCTGGCCAGCACAGTGCAAAGCCCTGATCGACAATTCGCCCTTTGGCGATATAGTCAGGATCAGCCAGGCGCTCAAGAACTGTTCCCTTGCGGGCATGGCGGCGCAACTGCACTTCCCGTACCATTCCGCTGGCAAAACTGACGCGGATTGTCGCGGGCTTCAGATACTCCAACTTTATGATTCGGTCAATCGGTCGCACCACTCAAAGTATACCCCGCTCAATCCTTGATGTAGTGGATTGCACCTGGCTGCAACCTGTTCGCATACATTTCAAGCAGCAGGTTCCGCTGCGCTGTGATCCATGCTACTGCTTTGTCCCGTTCCCTTTTAGGAACCCACCCGGCGAGAGTTTTAGCGCTGCGGATAGCGACACTCTCAACGTGTTCAGCCACGCGGATGTGGACATGAGGTACAGAGTGATGGTCTCCAGGATACATCTCTATTCTGGTACCTCCAATTCGCTTGATTGTCGGACTCATCGATTGGTATTAGCGGTCTGGCCCCGAGACATAGTCCTCGCCGCTGGTGAGCACTATAACGATCGAGTCCCGGATGCCATTGGGGTTGCCGAACTTCAGCAGATGAAAGACCAGTTCCTTGCTCGATTCGCTGTTCGGCGAGTAAGGGCTGCCAGCCTTGATGCTCAGGCTGCTGGCCGTATTGGTCCATAACTCATGGCCCTGGTACCGTACCGGCTCTTCGTCACCCAGCACATCCTTGCCCTTGGTGCGAAGTCCGCCGTAGCCACCAAGCATGTACTGATCAGTCTCTTCAGGCCAAAAAGGTCCCTTTGTCACACCCACTGCAGGCCAGCTCAACGGCCCGGCGCTCTTGTAAAAGAAGTCGCCGGGCAGGAAGGGCCTCGGCTTATCAGTGGCCCACAGGTCCCAGAATTCGTACTCCATATCGGCATAGCTGTCCAGTGTCTGGCCCTTTGCGCCTGGGTCGGGTCGCCGGGCCGAGCGCGAATCGGCCAGCACCTGGCCCATCAGCGTGCAGTCCGGCCCGAAGCGAGTGCCATAGAGCTCGCCCTCGGGGCTGCCGTTGCGCAGCAGGTCGCCGTCGGGCCAGCGCTCCGTCTTGAGCTGCTCTTGCAGGGTGTGGATCGCCGCCCCATCGCGGGTAAATGGGTTTCGCGGGTACTCATCGATATAGCCCTCGGCCAGCAGCGGGTCGCTGGACAGGGCTGGATCGGCGATGGTCCGCGCGGGCTGGAAGTCCACGCCGCTGGCGTCCGGCCCATCGCTGTACTGCGCGCTGCCTCCGATGAGATAGGCAGGGTACTGTCCCGCATTGTCAACGGCGAAGCGTTCGACGCTTAGCTGGATGTTATGCAAGTTGGCCTTGACCTCTGCCTCCTTGGCCTTTTCCTTTACCTTTATATAGTTGGGCAGCGCTACTGCGACCAGGATGGCGAAGAAGCCGAAGAGCAGGAAAACGCAGGCGCCGAGGATGCAGCCAACGATGCGGCCGCTGCTCGACTTGGCGCCTACCTGCGGCAGTGCCGCGGGCGGCAGGACGGCAGCGTACACATGCGGCGTGGGCGGGAACTGCTGCGTGCCTGGCTGCGGCTGGCCCGGGCCGCTGATGGCAGCCTCAGATGCTAGTGCCCCACCGCAGCGGCGGCAGAAGCGGGCACCGGTGGTGTTTTGTTCGCCGCAGGCTTCACAAGACGCGGTGGGATCAGCGTTCATGCGCCTATGTTAGTGGATCGCCGCGCCTCGGCTACACTCTCCGCGATGCGGATTGCCATGGTTACGGGCTCTGCCGGGGATACGCGCTGCGGCGTAGGCGACTATGCCTACGAGCTGGCGCAGCATCTGGCGCTTGACGCCGAGGTGCACCTCTTCTTCGACAAGGAGCACGGGCCGCTGCGCCCGCCCTATGAGAAGCTCAGCACCCTGCTTTTGCATCCCCTGTCCGGCTTTTCCGTGCTGCACATCCCCGCCGTCGTCCGCGAGCTGCGCGAGGGCCAGTACGACATTGTGCATGTGCAGTACCCCTCCCGCGGCTATGGCAACAGCCCCGGCCCCGGCTTCATCCCTCAGGGCCTCGCCGGCATGAACAGCCGCTCGCGGGTGGTCGCCACCCTGCATGAATGGTCCAGCAGCCACCCGCTGCGCGTGATGGTGATGGACCAGATGCTGCCCAGCCTCGACCTGCTGATCGTCACCAACGAGCAGGAACTGGAGAAGCTGGCGGGCAAGATGCGCGAGCGCACGGTAATGGCCATCCCGGTGGGCAACGTGCTTTCCAGCCGCGGCGAGCTTGAAGCAATCTGGCGCGAGGCCGAGGAGGGCGTCGCCCCGGCCCCGGCGCCGCTCAGCGGCCATGCCGGCCGCAAGGCGCTGTCGCTGTTCCACTATGGCCTGCCGACCACCAAAGGCCGCGGCCTGCGCCGCCTGCTGGAAGCCATGAAAGTGATGCGCGAGGCCAGGCTTAGCCCGCGCCTGTATCTGGGCGGCGACTTCCGCAACGGCATGCGCGAGACCGAGGACCTGCTGGGCTGGATCACCCAGTTTGAGCTGCAGGACTGTGTCGAGCGCATTGGGCATATCCCGCTGGACAAGCTGGCCGCTACTGCCGAGTCCTGCCTGCTTGGCGTCTTCCCCTTTGACGAGGGCTACAGCTCCAAGCGCTCCAGCGTCGCCACCCTCGCCGACCTGGAGCTGCCGCTGGTTGTTGGCGCCGGCGGCGAGGAGGGGCATCCTTACTACGCCCCGAAGAACGCCACGCCCGAGGCGCTGGCCCTGCTGCTGATCGAGCTGCTGCGCGGCCGCGCCGAGCAGGAATGGGAATCCCAGATCGCGAAGCAGCGCGACTATGGCCGCCGCTTCAGCTTCAGCAACATCGCCCAGACGCATATCGCGCAGTACGACAAGCTGCTCAAGCAGGACATGCCCGACGACTGGAACTACAACCAGTAGAACCACTTCCCCTGCCCCTGCTGTCTGTGCCGCTCACCGGTTGCACCCGCCGTCTGCCCACAGCCTTGCGTCGGCTCAAACCTTCACCTTATTAAGGCTGATCTTAATGATCCTCAAGTGCATTTTGGCAAAATGGAAGGAATTCTTGTCGCCAGTACTTGCATTTGCTAAAAAGCATGTTACAATTCCTGCATGATAGCCTTAGAGATTGTGAAGACGAGTGTGAGCTTTATCTCAGCCGCACTTGACATTCACAAGGCATCAAGCTATTATCGTCGCAAGATGAGTGAAGCGCGCCTTAAACGCAACCGACTGATCAGCGACTGCCCGGTCTGCAGCGGACCGCTGTATGTCTCGCACCTCAAGTGCGGCGACTGCGGCACTGAGCTGACCGGGGAGTTTGTGGCCAACGAGTTCGCCCGCCTGCCGCAGGACAAGCTGGACTTCCTTCGGGTGTTCCTGTCCTGCC
Organism: uncultured Planctomycetales bacterium; assembly: GCA_964512635.1. Classification (GTDB taxonomy): domain Bacteria; phylum 4484-113; class 4484-113; order 4484-113; family JAFGCY01; genus JADZFO01. The sequence goes on from CAZEJB010000012.1 coordinate 25,320, forward strand.
GCGGCAACCTCAAAGAGGTTGAGGGCGTGCTGGGTCTGAGTTACCCGACCGTGCGCGGCCGTCTGGACGCGCTGATCGAGCAGCTCAGGATCAGTACCACGGTGGAGTCCGCCCCCGGCGGGGCCAACCGCGCCGAGGTGCTGGCCGCTCTGGAACGCGGCGAGATAACTGTTGAAGAAGCTGCGCAGGCCCTGCGCGGCGAATAGGTGGCCGGCGGCGGTGCCGCGGGCTTGCGACCGGGAGGTTGGGATTATGTTGACGAAGTGTGATAACGAACCTGAAGTCAGGACGGACCGGGCTGGCCGGCGCTGGGAATACCAGTTGCTGCAGGCCGGCAGCCTGGAGCTGGGGCGGCTGCGCAGCGAGCTGGGCCGCCTGACCCGCGAGGGCTGGGAAGTCGATTCCGCCTGGGGCGCCCTGGAACAGGAGGGCGCAGGCCAGACGGCTGATTCCGGCGAGCTGCATGTCTGGCTGCGCCGCGCCCAGACAGCGCAGGAGCAGGCTGAGCTCTGCGCCCTGTTCATGGCCGCGGCTTAAGGTCCACGGGTGCCCTGCGCCCGGATGGGAAGGGATGGGCTGACGCAGTAAGAAGAGCGGCTGGCGGCTTAAAGCCAGCAGAGACTTAAGGGGTTTTAATGAGCGAGGAAAGGTTGAAAGTTCTGGAGATGGTGTCGAACGGCATCATTTCAGCAGAAGAAGGCGTAAGGCTGCTGGAGGCCCTCGGCACGTCCGAGCGCCGCGGCCCCTCCCAGGGCAATGGCAGCCCCGGCCCCGGCATGGGCAGCCATGCGCAGCCGGGCCACCGCGGCAAGGTCAACATTGAGCTGCCGCTGCCCAGCCTGAAGATCCCCAAGATCAACATGGGCGGGCTGGGCGACATGTATGTCGAGCTCAAGCACAGCATGGTCGAGGCGGCGCGCACGGGCTACAGCAAGCTCAAGACCACCAAGGCCGGCAAGTACCTCGAGCTGCACGACTATGAGGTCGAGGGTCCCGGCGCCGAGGGCGTGGCCCACTGCAACCTGAAGATGGAAGTCCAGGCCGCCAGCATGAAGCTGAAGGCCGCCGAGGCGGATGCCCCGCTGATCACGGTCAAGGCCCGCAAGGTGCAGGAGCAGCCCGTGCTGATCACCACCTTCCAGGATGGCCAGGCCGAAGCGGCCCTGCGCCATGGCCTGGGGCGCGCGGGCATCGACCTGAACCCGCATCCGAGCTACAGCCTGGTGCTGCAGGCGGCGGCCTCCGACGCGGTGCTGGACCTCAGCACCCTGCGCATCGAGGACCTGCTGCTGGAGAACAACGCCGGCTCGGTGAAGATGACGCTGGGCGAGGGCTGCGAGCGGGTGCTGCTGCGGGTGCGCAACAACGCCGGCGATGTGCAGCTTAAGATCCCCGCCGGCTTTGCCCTGCGGGTGATCGGGCGCGAGAACCTCAGCGCCAACAACTTTGAGAAATATGGATTGAAGCTGGAAGAGAGCGGCATGGCCTCCGAAGACTGGGAAGACAACCCGCGGCAGGTCGAGATCCAGCTTGAGCAGAACGTGGCCCACTTCAGCCTGAACTGGCGCAAGGTTGAGAGCCAGACCCAGGCCGACGCCGTGTAACGGCAACGCCCGCCTGATGGCGGGGCCAGACCTGGAAGCCGGGCAGAGGAAGCCGGGCCGCCGGGCAGAGGAGCCCCACCGCAGACGGGCGCCAGGGAAGCTATTTCCCCTCACAGACGGGGCGGCTGGCAGCAATGCCGGCCGCCTTCATGTTTTCTAGTGTAACAGCGCGCGGGGCGGTCTCAGTTGGGGACTGACCGCTTACTGCTTCTGTGCGAAGACCAGCTTCTGATTGCCGCTCTGAGCGTCGTGAGCCAGAACCGCAAAACTCAGCCTGCCTTCCAGCCAGCCGGCCGCAGTCACAGGAAGGACAGTCGGTGCAAAGCCGCTGCTGAGCGGCTCAGTAATCTCCACCAATCCCTGCAGCGGCGGCGTGTAAGTCAGGTACTGGACTGCAGTCCAGGCTCCACCCGGGGCGCGCTCGACATAAAAGACCCGGCCGTCAAAAAGAGCGAGCGAGGTGATTTGAGTTCCGGCAAGGGCGGCAATGTGGAAATCGCTCACAGTCCAGTCGTCTGCAGAGTCCTGTGCTGAGCTTGAACTGCGCGCCATCCTGATCTGCTCCAGCGGGCCTGACTGCTCAACCCAGGCCACGTTGAAGAGCTCGTTTTGCAGTGACAGCTGATCGAACACGGGGCGTCCGGATACCTGGGCTGCAGGTGCAAGGTCGTAGACATCAAAGTCGCTGAGCGCGTCAGGTGTCGGCGTGCCCGATACAGCCGCCCGCAGCCAGCCGGCCGGCTGGCTTAGTTCGTCTTCCTCCAGAACATAGAAAACACCAGGCAGGCCATAGCCCAGAACGCCAAGGCAGGCGAACTCGCCGGACAAGCCCTGAGGCTGAATCACCACTCTGGTCCAGTCCGCCGGTCCTTGTGGCTGAGCCTGACCCGTCTGGGCGTAGACAAGGTGTCCGCTCTCATCCTGATAACAGAGCAGCGGAGTGCCATAAAAATCGATCAACTGGACATGGCGGCCTGTCGACGCGGCATCAACAAGCGTTGAGCTCCAGTCCCCGCTGCTGTCCGGGCTGGCAGTGGAGGACTGACACAGACGCAGTCCACTGCTGCTGCTGAACGCGACAACCGGCTTGCCACTGACCATAGCCATAGAGCTGAACTGGCCCTGTCCTCCATCCGGCAGGCTGATAAAGCTAAAGTCAGCGTCTGTCTGCGGAGGCTGGGCCTCGCTGTAGACATACTGCAAGCCGCTGCCAGCTGGATCATAGAAGCTGAACTCGCTGCGCAGAGCGTCTCCGATTCGGCGCTGCTGGAGGCCGCCAAATGTGCAGGCGGCGTCCGTGTCGGCCAGCACTGTCACCTGATTTAGCTTGCCGGCGCGGCCATCGCTGCTGCGTCGAACAGACGCGCCCTCAGCATTGAAGGCCTCAATCTGATATTTGTAGGTCTTTCCATCCGCCAGTTGCGGCGAAGTGTCTATGTACTGCCGGGCCGAACTGTCGAGCGTGGCCAGCAGCGCGTCCTCGCGGTAGATGCGGTAGCCGTCATGGAACGAAGTCGCGGGCCAGTTCAGCGCTACGGCATTGGCCAGCAGGTCTGTGGTGGCGTCAAAGTAATCTGGTGGCATAAGCTCGCGCTTGGCCGTGTCCCGCATGTCATCAAGGTGCAGCAGACCGCCATCGTTGACCAGCAGGCAGTACTCGTACTCATGCCCAAGCTGGCAAGGCTTGCCCGCTGGGTTTGCCGCGCTTTGATCAAAGCTGTGCACATCACCTGGCAACTGCACCAGCAAGGTGAAACTGGCTTCGGGAAGTCCCGCTGGGCGGTAGTAGATCTCGAAGTACTCAACTGTGTCCAGAGCCGCATAGTTCGACCATGAGAGATGAATGTGGTCCGGATAGGAATAGGCGTAGATGCCGGTGCCATAGTTATCACGCAAGAAGATTTGACCGCTCAGATCAAAACTCTGACCAAAGGCCACGATCACTACGGGAATCTCGCCCTGCGCGTTGAAGGCTGCGCCGCCTGCAGGCAAGTCGACCTCCTGGCTCCAGTCTGCAAACCTGAACCACTGCCAGGCGCCCTTGTTAAAGTCCGGTACGGCCGCCCACAGGCTGCCTTTGAGCTCTTCTGAACCATCGCTCGGAACTGCGTTCAGCTCAAGCGTGGCATCAAACAGATCATGTGGAATGGTGCTCAGGGAAAAAAGCGCCCAGCTGAACGAACCCGGCTCCGGGCCGGGATCCAGTCTCAGGTGCTTTGCGCTGCCAGCATCAAGCAGGCTGGCATTCGCCGACTTGCTCAGGAAGTTCTCCACTGGCTCAAACTCGAAACCGCTGCTGCTGCGCTGGGCCGCAATAGCTTCGATGCTCGCCAGATCAGGCAGCCCTGCTTTCGGCGGCGGGCCCTGTGCCAGGCCCGGCTTTGGGCCTGCAAGCTCAATTCCGGTCGGATGCCCGGCGTCGCCACTCGAGCACGACACTAGTCCAGCGATGAGCAGAAGCGCCAAAGCGGCCAGAGCATGCCGCCCGCACGGAAACTCGACTTGAACACCTTTCGCGCGCACAGCGCGGTCAGTCCCTACAGCTCGCATAGACATACCCCCACCTGCAACTGCAGATACATGACGTTGCCCTTGTTTGGAGGTTACGGGCAGGGAACCAATAGCAGGCCGTAGGCTTGCCTCTGGCAGCGCCGCCTAGAGCCGGCCTTCCAGGCGGCTGTGTTTCAGGATCGGGCCCTTGACCCCGCCGCTGCATTCGCCGACCACCGAGATCTGGTCGCCGGCGCGCAGCGCCCGCAGCGGCAGCATCTCCTCGGGGTCGAAGTAGCACTCGACCTTGCCGGCCTTGAACTGCGGCCCGGAGCCGTCGAGGGTGATGATGTAGTCGCCGCCGAACTCGCGCAGCTCCAGCACGGTACCGCCGACGCCCATGCGCCGGCCATTGCCGTAGGTCTCCTCAAACAGCGGCGTGTCCTTCATCCAGAGGCGGCAGAGCTCCACCGCATCGGCGCGGCGGCTGGGTTCGAGGCCAAAGCCGTTGGGGTCGTCTGCCGGTCGCTGTGCGTCGCCATCCGCCTTAACCCCCGTGTCGGCGCCGTCTGCGCCTTCAGCCTGGCCGGCATCGCCGCTGCTGCCTGCTGCGCCCGGGCTGCCCGCAGCACCTTCATCCTTGCCTACCTGCAGCATGCCACCGCTTTGGGTCTGCAGCTCCCTCGGGTCGCGGCCGGCGCTGTCCGCCCCGTCGCCCGGGGACTTGATCACGCCCTCGGCTTCCAGTTCCTGGCGCGCCGAAACGCCGCCCAGGCGGTCGACCCGCACCGGGCTGATGAAAAACAGGAACGCGGCAAGCAGCAGGGCCAGCAGCCCGTACCCGAAGAAGGCCAGCGGTCCGCCAAGGTCAGGTCGATCGCTCATCCGGCGAAAAGCCTAACACACGCAGCCGCCTTTCGCCCCGCGAGCTTCGCTTTCTCAAGCCGGGCCGGTGATGAAGAGCTGGCGCTCCTCGGCCAGGTTCAGCTCCGAGGAGGACTGGTAGGCCTGCCCCAGGGGGCTGATCACCGGCGAAACGATCGGCCGGGTGACCATATCCGGGTTCGTCCGCACCACAATCGCGGTCTCGCCGTTGTTCAGCTTGACCAGGGTGCCCACCGGATACAGGCCGATGCGGCGGACGAAGGCGTTCAGCAGGGTCGAATCAAAGTGGGTGCCGCTGGACTCCAGCAGGATGTTAACCGCCGCGGCGAACTCGATCTTGCCCTTATAGCTGCGGCGGCTGGTCAGCGCGTCATAGACATCACAGACCGCCGAGAGCCGGGCAAAGCGGTCCAGCTCGCCGGCCTTGACCCCGTGAGGATAGCCCCGGCCGTCCATCCGCTCGTGGTGGCTGCGGATCAGGCTGAGCGCCTCGGGCGGCAGGTCGGCGTGCTCGCCGAGCAGCTCAAGGCTCCAGAGGGGATGCATCTTCATCGCCAGCCATTCGTTGTCGTCCAGCGGGCCGTTCTTGTTGATGATCTCGCTGCCGACCTTGAGCTTGCCAAGGTCATGCAGCAGGCCGCCCAGGACGATCTCGTTCATCAGGTCTTCGGAAAGGCCCCAGTCCCGCACCACCAGCAGCATCAGCAGTCCGACATTGATGCTGTGGCGATAGGTATAGGCGTCAAAGCTCTTCAGCGAAAAGAGCTTCGGGGCGCCGTCGGGGTTGGCCAGCATATGGCCGACCAGCCCGCGGACCAGGTCGCGCATCGGGTCAACCTCGACATTGCCGCCCAGTTCAATTTGCTGGAAGAAGTTCTGCACCTCGTTGGTGGCTTCCTCCAGCAGCTCTTCCGGCACTGCGCTTTTGATGCCATGGCGCTTGAAGAGCACGGCGTTGCTGGTCTCGGCCAGGCTGCTGGATGGCTCCGGCTCGGCCAGGATGCGCGCCAGACGGCTGCCCCGGGAGATGTTGATTGATTCGATATTGCGCTGGCGCAGGCGGATCAGGAGGTCCGCCGTGACCTCGGTTCCACTTTTCAGCAGCATCTGCGCGCCGGTGTAGATGTCCTGGTCGATGACCAGACCCGGCTGGAGCTGCTCCAGACTTAAAGTTACCGTCTCCATGCCTTCCCTCCGTGGTTCGGCTGGGCCGCGACAGCGCGACCCACGGAAAGTATATGGAGAAGCGGGGCTTCCCGCGTTAAATCCAGACTAAGCTTCGGCGCTGGCGGCAGCTGCGGCCCAGTCCAGGGGGTCGGAATCGAGCACCGCCCCATGCAGCAGCGATGGGCCGTCCGCAAAGCGCGCCAGCAGCAGGGCGCAGCGGCTGAGCAGGGGATCGCCGAGGCACTGCAGCTCCGCGGCCAGCAGCGGCGCCGGGCCGCTGATGCGCCAGCCATCGTGGTCATACTCGGCGTCGATGCCGAAGCTGCGCAGCAGCTCGGCCAGGTAGGCGGTTCGCAGCGCCGCCATCGAAGCTCGTTCAAAGCCGCGCAGGACGGAAGTGCCGCGGCCCTGGGAGGCCAGCAACAGCAGCCAGGGCAGCTCGTCAAGCAGCGTCGCGGCGCGGTTGGGCAGGATGATCGCCGAGCGCAGGCGCGGGCTGTGGACGGCACGCAGCGCCGCCACCGGCTCGTGGCCGAACTGCCAGGAGCGGGTGCGGGCCAGACCCGGCTGACCCTCCCGGGCTGCCGGGGCGCATTCGTGGAGCAGCTTGAGCAGGGCCGAACGCCGGGGGTTCATGCTGACCTGCTGGATCGACAGGTCGCTGCCGGGCAGCAGCAGGGCGGCGATGGCCCGGGCGCTGGCCAGCTCGGGACAGCCCGGCAGCTTCAGCTCAGCGCCGCCGAGGCGCTGGCCCGGCGGCAGCGTGGTGCCCTCGGAGGTGCTGTAGAGCTCGACGCCGAGACTGCGCAACAGGCGGTGGGCATGGTCGTGGGCGCTGCGCGCTTCGCGCAGAGTCAGCTCGCAGCCGGCGGCACAGGCGGCCAGCAGCAGGGCGGCGTTGAGGTAAGGCGGCTGGGCCGGCAGCTCGATCTGGGCACTGTGGAGCGGCGCCGGGATGACCCGCAGCTCGCAGCCGGCTGCTTCGCCGGCGGCGGGAAGATAGCTCAGCTCAGCACCAAGCTGGCGCAGGCAGGCCAGGCCTTCCTGGGCCCCCGGGCCGAGCTCGCGGCTCAGGCGCAGGCAGGCGGCCTGCCCCAGCCCGGTGCAGACCCCGGCAAGCAGGAGCAGCTCTTCCTCGCTGGAACCACAGTCGAGCTGCAGTTCCGCTGCGGCAGCGCCAGGAGAGCTTCGCCCGGCCCCGGCCGTGGAAAGTGGGCCCTCAAGGGTGCAGAGCTCCTCGCTGGAATCGACCCTGACGCCAAGGCGCTCCAGGCAGGCCAGCATGGTCGAAAGCTGCGGCGGGAGCTGGCAGCGGAGCAGCAGCGGGCCGCTGCACAAAACACTTGCCGCCAGGGCGATGCGGGCGACGGAAAGATCGGCGGGGGGAGTGTAATCGCCCAGAACCGGCTGGCTCAGCGGCACAACCTCGACGGTCCGGCTGGCCTGGTGGGCGGCGGAAGTCATGGGCGCCGGTATTATAGTGCGGCACCACCGTCCGGCTGCCCGCGCTGAAACTAACAGCCGGCCGCCGGGCTCCAAGGAGAAAGGATGCACAGATGGCTCGCCCTGCTGGCGCTGCTCTATGGCCTGCTGGGCCTCTGGGCCATGCTGCACCAACGTCCGCCGCAGCCACACGGTCCGCCGCCTGACAGGCAGGCTTATCCCATGGAAGAACGACCCGGCATGGGCGGCGAGATGAACCGCGAGTGGCGGCATAACGAAGGCGGCGAAAGGCGCGATCAGCGTCGTGCACCTGAGGACAGGCGCCAGCGGCGCCGACCGGCAGACCCGCTGCCTGAAGGTTCAGAGCAGGGTGGTCGCTAAGCCGGGTGGTCCCTGAGGCGGCGCTGGTCTACCAGTCGCCGGGATCCGAGGGCTTGCTGCGGTGCTTGTTCTTGCTGCTGCTTTCGCTCTCGGTCTCCGATTCCTCATCGGAGTTGTCATCAGCTTCGGCATCAGCAGAAGTGTCCTTCCTGCCGCTGAGGCGCTCGTACTCGGCCTGCTTTTCCGCCTCACGCTGAGCCTCACGCTCGGCCTCGCGCTCTTCCTTCAGGCGACGCTTCTCTTCAGCCTTGCGCTGCTTCGCCAGAGCCTTGCGCTCCTTGGGGGTCAGCGCCTCTTCATCGCCGTAGACAACCTCTGTGTTGTCGCCTTCCTGCAGCAGGGGCTGGCCGGCGGCATCACGCCCGGGCTTGTTGCCGGTGCGCAGGGCTTCCTCTTCTTCGGGGGTCATCGGATGGTCCGCTCGATAGCCCTGCATTACCGGACTGTCGGCCGGCACGCCCCACAGCGGCCCCCAGACCTGCTCGGCCTCGGCCTGCTCAGGGTCGGCAGCCTCGCGGGTCGCCGCGCGCTCGCGGCTGACCTCGGTCGCGCCGTCGTCCCGGACATAGCCCTGGCCCTCGACATAGCGCACGCGGCCGCCGTCCGGCACGCCGCTTTCCTCATCGCCGAGGCCCAGATAGGATGAGCCGCGCTGATTCTCAGCCGCTTCGTCCTCGCCGCTGTCCTTTGACTTGGAGTTCTTGCCCTTGGCCTTGTTCTTAGCCTTAGCTTTCTTTTTGTCGGCCTTGGCCTTGGCGCCGTCAGGATCGGCGGCGTCCTCATAGGCGCTGCGCTCATCGTCAGCGCCGCTGCTGTCGGAGTCTTCCTCGGCTTCCTTGTCCTTGTGGCGGTCGGAGTGAATGACCTGGTCGCCATCCCAGTCGTCGGCGACTGCGCTGCGCGGAACCAGCAGCAAAAGTCCCGCCGCCAGCAGCGCTGTGACAGACAGCACCACAGTCAGCAGCAGGCCGCGCAGGCGGCACTCAGCACTCGATGCAGACATAAGACCCTCCGGCGGCCGTCCCCCCGGAGCGGCGCCTGGGCGCATTGTACCCTGCGGAAGGCGCAGCGCAGCGCCGGTCTCAGCCCGCGCTGAGACTCGTCAGGAGGCTGAAACGGCTGCCGGGCGCTCCTCTTTGACAAAGCGCAGCAGCACAAAGCCGATGGCGAACCAGAGGATGATCAGTGCAAAGAGCAACTGATGCGCCGGTGCCTCGCATGCGTGGACGATGGCTTCCGACAGCGTGGCCGGGTCCTGGCCCGGGGCCAGCTTCGCGGCCTGCGCCTTGAACACCACATCGCGCAGCGGCCCGCCGAGCATCGGAGCCAGCACCTGTGGCATCAGGGTAGTGAAGTCCCAGATACCCATGAACGCGCCGGTGCGGGTTTTGGGCATCAGGCTGCAGGCGAAGGCCCAGTCGCTGGAAATAAAGGCCCCCCAGCCCACCCCGATGAACAGGCCCATGCTGACAGCGACCCAGACCGAGCCGGTGAAGATCAGCGGGATGAAGAGCAGTCCGCTGGAGATCAGCCCGGCGCCGATAACCCACTTCTTGCCGAAGCGCGCGGCCAGGGGAGTGCTGAGCAGGTTGCCGGCCACACCACCAAGCAGGAAGAACATCAGCATGGCCGGCAGGACCATGCCCTTCATTTCTTCGGCTTTGTCAGCGCTGAGGCCGAGGCTCATCAGCCAGCCTGCGCCGTCAAGGTTGGCCGCGGTGTAGTAAGCCACATAGGCCTGGAAGGTCTGATAGCCCAGGAAGACGGCAAAACGGCTGAGGGCCAGCCAGTTGAAGTTGGGCTGGCGGCGCAGGTCCAGGCTGGTATAGGCCTGCAGGATGGTGCCCAGGGCGGTGGGCGCGGTCCTGCTGAACTGGATCAGCGTGCCGGGCAGCAGCTTGAAACGCAGGACAGTGCCCGAGAGCTTTTCCCGGGCGTACTGGGCCCAGCCGTGCTCGTCAACGCCAAGGACCACAACCAGCATCGTGCCGATAAGCGCGATGAAGTAAAGCGGCAGCAGCAGCTTGATATAGCCCTCGGGCAGCACCTGGCCAAAGATGTTCAGCTCGCCGCGGAACAGCACCTTCATCGCCAGCACGACCAGCAGTCCGATAAAAGCGCCGCCAAGATGGCCGACGCCCATCAGCGCCCCTGCACGGTCATGCTGCTGCTTTGGCACGAGGTCCGGCAGCAGCGCCTGGAAGGGCACCGAGGCGGCGTTGATGAACAGCTCGATCAGCATATAGGCGGCAAAGAGCCACCAGAAGCCCGGGGCAAACATGAAAAAGACGATGGCGCCGAAGCCATAAAGCGTGCCCCAGAGCACAAAGGGCCGGCGGCGGCCAAGGCGGCTCTCGGCATGGTCCGACAGGAACCCGACGATGAGCTGGGTAGTCAGAACCATCAGTGCGCCGAAGGACTTGATCATGCCGTAATAGCTGCCCAGGTCCTCAATAGGCACAAAATGACGCACCCGTTCTGGCATCACGATCAGCTGCTGGGAGGCCCAGAAGAACTGCAGGCCCCACCACAGAGCGCTGATGCGCAGAAGCTGGGCAAGGCTTAGCAGGCTCGGGGCAGCGCCTGCAGCCCCTGCAGAGCGGGACTCCTCTGCTGGCGCGACGGCGTCGGCGGGGCTGTTTTGCACACTGCGATTCTAACAGTGCCGCCCAGCGGACAGATATAATCTGTTGTCTGATATCGCATGCAATGTAAGCGCCCCTTTACATTGAGGCGATTATTCACTGGACACGCTCTGCCAGTGCAGCTCCCACGGCTGCCAGCAGTAGCCGCTGGCCCGCATGAAGACTTTCCCGCTCCGGGGAGTCTTACTATGCACACTAGGACACATGGATTCCGGAATCGAGAGGGTTGAGCAGATTGTCGAGGCTTCGTCGGAGGCTGTGCGCAGACACAGACGCCGACGCACGCCCCGCCGTTTTCTGCGCGGCTGCGCCATCGGTTGCGGAGCCACGCTGCTGCTGCTGCTCGGGGTCTGGTGGTACGTCAGCCGCAACCTTGGCGACCTGATCAGCGGAGTCGTGAAGAAACAGGCGGCGGAGAACCTCTATGGCCGCCTGGAGTTCAGTAAGCTCAGAGTTGACCTTGCGGGCCGCGCCGTTTTCACCGACCTCGAAGTCTACGCCGATGAGTCCACCGGCCTGGATACCGAGACAGCGCAGCTGACCGCCCCGAAGGTCAGCGCCTCACTGGACTTCTTCACCCTGTTTGGACCCAACCGCGGCAAGCGCGCGATAGCACTGACGATTGAGGATGCCAGGCTGCGGGTGATTCGCGAGGCGGACGGCAGCTTCAAGCTGAGCAAGATCTTCCGGAAGCAGACCAAAAAGCGCGAGCCCTGGGGCATCGCGGTGACACTGAAGAATGCCGAGGTTGATTTCACCGACCGCTGCCTGCTCGGCAAGATGGACCTCAAGATGGACAAAGAGGGCCTCGGGGCCAGGCTGCTGGACGAGCTGGGTTACCGCGTGGCCCGGGATGGAGATGCAGTTGTCAACCGTTCCCCGATACCTGAGCATCATGAACTGGCAGTTGTGAATGGCAGCATCGCTGTCAATGGAGAGCGCAAGGAGATTGGTCTCAAGCTGGAAGCCCAGCGCCAGAACCCCGGCGGGATCGTCACCGTTGAAGGCCTACTTGCAGATGATGGTTCCCGCTATGAGCTGAATATCGGGCTGCGCGACACCCAGCTTGTTTCGGCCAGCGGCTACTTCGCGGAGCTCTTTCCGCGCCTGCGGATCAGCAGCACCGAGTCGCCGCCGGATACAGGGGATAGCACACCAGCCGCTGTCGCCGGGGCGGCCAAGGCCAGCGCTGCTGCTGGAGCCAAAGCTCCCGCCGGACCGGTGGCCCCGCAGCCGGAGCTGAAGCTGCTGATCGAAAAGCTCGACCTGAAGCTCGCCAAGCAGCCCGGCCAGGAAGTGCAGTCTCAGACCAGCGCGCGCTTTAAGCAGCTTAGCTATGACAGCCCCCTGCTGGGCCACCTGCAGCTTGATGACAGCAGCGTGGATTACACGCCGAAGAAGCTGCTCGCGCTGGATCTCAACATGCAGGCACTCGGCGCGCGGGTGACCGGCAAGCCCAGCCTGCGCTGGGATGAGAAAGACCCGACCCTGATCCACCTGGACGGGCGCGTCAACCTGAAGAGCGACGACTTCCAAAGTCTGCGCGCGGGAGCTGCGAAGCTGCCCCTGAAGACTGGCGCGCGGCTACCGGAGCTTAGCGGTTCCGGCGAAGCCAGCCTGGAGCTCGGCGGCACGACCCGTGCGCCGGAGCTGCGCTTCAAGGCCAGCGGCGAGAAACTGGCCTTTGAGGACTACAAGGCCGGCAAGCTCAGCGCGAGCGGCAGCTACAGCGGCCCGCCGGGGGCGCCGGAGATCAGCTTCGAGCTGGAAGCCAGCAGCGGCGAGGCGGCGGGACTGGCGATTGGCAAGCTGAACGCCAAGGGTGATTACAAGGGCCCGCCGGGCTCCGCCAGCGGCAAGGCGACGCTCAGCACCAGCGCCATGAACTATGGCGATCTCAAGCTGGGCAAGCTGAATGCGCAGGTCAGCATCGACAAGGGCGTGGCGACCCTGAGCAAGGGCTCGCTGAGCGGTGGCGAAGTGCCGTTGAGCGCCTCCGGCAAGCTGAACCTGAAAACGAAGGACGGCTCGGTCAAGGCCAGCCTGGGTCCACTGGAGTTCGCCGATCTGCTGGCGCTGGGCAACAAGGCCCAGACCCTCGCCCCCGGGGCCAAGGGCAGGCAGCCGGCCAAGGCGCCAGCGATCAAGGACGTCAGCGGCCAGGTGACGGCCAGTGCCGACGCGCTGATCGTCAAGGGCAAGTTCTCCGGCAGCCTCGGGCTGAATTCCGAAAAGCTGGTGGTCAGCGGCACCACCCTTAAGCAGCTCGCGCTGAAGGGCGGGATCGAGCACAACACGATCCGCATCGACAGCGCCGAAGCGACGGTGCTGACGAAGGAAGCCATCGACATGGCGGGCTTCAGCAGCAAGGGTCCGCTGAGCCTCAAGGCCCGCGCGGGAGGCACGATCAGCCTGCCGCCGAGCACGGGCCAAAAGAACGCGAAGCCCGGCCCGATGACCCTGGCCCTGACCGGTAAGGCCTCGACCAGCAACCTGAGCCCCGAGCAGGCGAACATTTCATTCAAGCTCGCCGGTCCGGCGACCGGCCCCGAGCTGAAGCTGCAGCTTAAGACTACGGCCAAGACCAACCCGCTGGCCTTGACCGCCAAGCTGACGCTGAAGGAAGGCCTGGCCCCGGCCACGGCTTCCCTGAGCTGGTATGCAACCAAAGTTGACTACGACGGCAAGCTGGACTTCAAGGGCCAGAAGATCGACGGCAGCCTCAGCGCCAGCGAGGTCGACCTGCAGCGCTTCGTTTCGGGTTCCGCCGTCAGCGGCAAGCTGAGCGCCAAGGCCAGAGTCAGCGGGACCTTCAAGGCACCGGACATCGCCGGGCATCTCGACAGCCAGAAGATCGCAATCGACGGCGGCGAGCGCAGCTATGACATCACCAACCTCAGCGCCGGCTTCAAGCTGAACACCGAGGCCCGCAGCGGCAAGGACAAGAACGGCAAGCCGCTGGAGCCCAAGATGACCCTGGCCGTCAGCGACGGCAAGTTCAGCTTTGAGGGTATGCCCTTTACGGCCAAGGGCGTGCTGGGCCGCGAGGGCTCGGATCTGAGCATCAGCTGCCCGAACTTCAACCTCTTCTCGGTGCTGGCGCTGGTGCCGGATGGCAGTGGCCAAAACGGCAGCGCCAAGAAACCACAGATCGAGGCCAGCGGCCCCCTGAGCATTGACTTCACCGGCACCCCCGCCGAGCCCAAGGCGACCGTCAGCTACAGCTCCGGCGCGGGCTCGGTGCAGGGACATAAGTTCAGCTCGGCCAAACTGAGCGCCAAGGCCAGCAAGAGCAGGCTGGACGTCAGCGAGCTGAGCGTGGAGAGCGCCGACGGTTCAATCACCGCCAGCGGCACGATGACCTACAGCCTGCCCGAGCTGAGCGCCGCTGGCAGCGGCGGCAAGGCAGCAGCGCCGAAGAGTAATGGCAAGGGCGGCGGCGCCAAGAACGGCGACTCCAGCGAAGTGACTGCCAAGGCACCGGCAGCCAAGACGCCGGCCGGCAAGCCTGCGGGGACTGCACCTCCGGGCGGCAACCCGGCGGCCAGCAAGCCAGCGGTCAAGCCCCCGTCGACGCCGAAGTCCGTTCCGCCGAAGCCTGTCCCACCCAAGGCGGTGCCAGACGAGGATGATGAAGACCGCGACAGCGGCGACAGTGTCCCGGTCGGCTGGCTCGGCATCGGCACGGCGCATGCCCAGGCGGCCAAGAAGGGCGGATTCAAGCTGACCTCCTTCACGGCCCAAGCGACCGTCGACAACTTTGATGTTGGCATCCTGACCCCGCTGAGCGGCGACACTCCCCTGAGCGAGCTGTCGGGCCGCGTCTCGGGCGCCTTCAGCATCAGCGGCAGCGCCAACGAGGTCAACGGCAACGGCGACCTGAAGCTGACCGGCGGCAAGTTCCATGGCATCGCCATTGAGCAGGCCACGGCGAAGCTGCGGACCAACCGTCTCAGCGATGGCCGCCTGCAGATGCTGATCGAGGACGGGCGCATCGTGAGCGCCAAGACCAGGCTGAACGCCAGCGGCAAGATCGGCCCCGAGGCCAGCGACAGCAGCTTCAACCTTGAGGCCGAGAGCCTGGATCTGGCCCTGCTGACGCCCTTTATTCCGGACAGCTCGCCCAGGCTCAGCGGTGTGCTGACCGGCAGCCTGAGCCTGCAGCCGGGCAAGGGCGCCTTCCCGAAGATGACCATCTCGCTGCGCGACAACGGCAAGGGCATCAGCATCGGCGACAAGGTGCGCTTCACAGCCCTGGCCGCCGACGCGCGGATGGAAAACGACCTGCTGACCGTGCAGAACCTGAAGGTCACCAGCCAGGGCTCCAGCCTGTCGGCCGGCGGCACGCTCAATCCGGCGATGTTCAGCCAGGGCCAGAGCGGCGGTGCCAAGCTGCCGCTGGATTTCTGGCTCAAGAGCGAGAAGTTCGACTTCTCCGACGCGGTGGCGCTGGCTGGCCCGCTGCTGAAACCCGAGCAGCTCAAGATGGTGCCGGAGGGCAGCATCAGCGCCGACCTGGCCCTCAAGGGCACGGCCAAGGCGCCGCAGCTCAGCGGTACGGCCAGCTTCAACCTCAGCCGCCTGCCCGGCGAAATGCCGGTGCAGATCAGCAGTCTCAGCGGCACGGTTAAGTTCATTCAGGGCAATGGCTTCGAGCTGCAGGAGGTCAAGCTGGGTACCGGCTCCGACCCGACCCTGAGCGCCGCGCAGATCACCGGCTCCGGCGAGCTGGCCTTCACCGCGCCCTACATGAAAAGCGGGACGATCGACATCAACCTCTCGCCCGGCGGCAAGTTCATCCCGATCGAGCTGAAGGACGCCTTCAGCGGCACCGTCGGTGGACGCCTGACCATTACCGGCAAGCCGGTCAAGGCCAAGAGCGCCTCAAGCCTGGCCGGCGAGTTCAACCTCGAGGTCGGCGGCAAGCTGCTGGTGTCCGATGGCGGCGGCAAATCGACCTATACCTACAACCCGCCGCCGCGCGGAACGACCCAGGAGGTCAACCGCAACCTGCGCTTCAAGGACTTGCGGGTGCTGCTGCAGCCGGGCACGACCTTCCGCTTCACCCCGCCCTCGGCCGCCCAGAAGCTGGCGCTCAGCGACATGACCGTCAGCCTGCAGTCCCCCAAGCCCAGCGACGAGGACGGCAGCTCCAGCGAGCTGATCATTAACGGCATCCCCGGCGTACTCGACAAAAACGACTCCGACGCACTGCGGGTCAAGGGCGAGGTCAACATCCCCGCCGGAACGCTGCTGATCTATAAGTACAAGGTCAAGCTGGACGGCCTGAAAAACAGCCTGAAGTTCTCGGGCGCCGCCGGCGATATCTACCCGGAGTTCAGCGGCCGCGGTAAGCTGACCCTGCCGCGGGTGCTGAAGGGCTACGACGCCGGCATCACCCTGCCCGGCAGCGACAGCGTCCCGGTGGGCACTTCGCCGGCAGGCTCCGGCGGACGCAGCGACGACCTGACGATCTTCTTCAACTTCGACCGGGTCAAGCTGGAACCCGGCGCCGGCCTGGGCAAGTTCACCCTGACCAGCCAGCCGCCGATGGGCGTCGACAAGATCCAGGGCTATCTGCTGGGCGGCGTGACCGATGTGCTGACCGGCCAGACCGGCCTTGGCGACTTCGCCGAGGGCGAGCTGGTCTCCTTCGGCTCCAGCTTCATCAGCCGCCAGATCGAGCGCAGCTTCGACCTGGAGAGCTTCAACATCGGCGGCGCGGGCAGCTCGGACAATCCTTACTACATGGATGTCGAGAAGGCCGTCAGCCCCAACGTCAGCCTGACCTACTACCGCAACTTCTTCTCCGAGACAGCGCAGGAGGAGGAATTCGGCGTGCGCTACAAGCTCTTCGAGCAGCAGTTCGGGGATAAGTACCGCGGCCTGCAGCTCAACGTCGACTTCAACAAGAGCGGCCTGCAGGGCAACGGCGCCACGGTGCAGATGGAGTACACGATCAGGTTCTAGGAGCTCAATTCACCGGCGCAGGGTTATCATCTGGCCGTGCCTGATCTGGACCCAGCTTTCTGCTCGCCTGACACTCCGCGGATGCCTGCCACTGAAGTACTGCGCGTGCTTAGCCGCCTGCTAAATCATGGCATCAGCGTCTGGCTTGACGGCGGCTGGGCGGTGGATGCATTGCTGGGCCAGCAGACCCGTGAACACAGCGATCTGGATATCGTGATTGAGGCGCGGAACCTGCAAACGGCGTTGGCGGAACTCGCGGCGCTCGGATATGAGCGGCGCGAGGAAGAACACAGCCGGGCCTGGAACTTCGTGCTCGCGGACGGACAGGGCCATCGGGTTGACTTCCACATTGTTGTACTGGATGAAGGCGGTAAGGGCATTTACGGACCGCCCGCGAATGGCGAGTTCTACAGCGCTGCAGCACTCCGCGGAACGGGGAGTATTGACGGACTCGAGCTGCGCTGCATCGCCCCCGCCGAACTGATTGAGTACCACGACGGCTACGAACTGGATTGCTGCGATTTCCAAGATGTGCGCCTGCTTTGTGAGCGCTTCGGCCTGCCTCTGCCGGAGCGCTTTGAGCGCTTCGCACTAGGGGTTAACAATCGGCAGGCGCCGACTACCTGAGCTGGATCGCCTTCCAGGGCGTACCGTATTCCCTGCTGCCGCTTCTTTCGTTATAGCCGCGCAGGCGGTACCAGCCCTTGGCCGGCGACTCCAGGACGGCCTCGAATCGCCGCGGCGCATACAAGGCGACGGTACTTGAAGCTTCGAAGGGCAGATCCGCCTTGATGCTCCATGTGGCGACATCCGGGGTCACCGCGTACTCCAGAACGCAGCCGCTGAACCAAGCGTTGAAGTTTATGGCCAGGGGCAGTATGTCGCCATTGTTGACTCCACCGTCTCTGTTACCGTCGGCAACTCTGTATTGGTCCCAGTCAGGATTGGTGTGATTGCGCAGGTAAGTGATGCCAATGGTGGACAAATCCCAGGCGCTGACGAGCTGGTTCTGATCGTAGTCCCCTTGCATGGGGTATTCCCAGCTAAAGACCTTTCTCCCGCCGGTCAGCGATCGGACTTGCAGGCGGCTGGTCAGGTTGGGGTTCCCGCGGGGTGCCTTGAAGGGATAAGCGCTGGCAGTGCGATCCAGGCTGCCTTGTTCCTGCAGCGTGCTGGCGAGGGTGGTTTTAAGCTCGTCCCACTGCGCTGGGCTGATGTTCTCCGGGCGGCTGAGCGCATCAAGCTGGGCCTCAAGCTCAGCCGGGCTGCTTGCCGCTGCCGGGATGTCCGCATTGTCCACGGCGCCAGCCTCCGGAGAGGGGCGCGCAGAGCCGCCGCAGGCACTGGCCAGCAGTGCTGTCAAAGTCACAGTCAAGAGCAATAAGGCCGCGTACAGTTTGCGACGCATTTCTCACCTCAGCCGGTTGGGTGACCTCCAAAGACTACCCCCGCGCGGCCAATAAAGCAAGGGGCCGGCGCCGGGCCGGCGCTGCTTGGCAAATACGCGGCAGCGCAGCTGCGACGGGACCGCGATGCCCCTGCCGCGCGCTAGAATCACGCCCTTATGATCACTTTACGCAAACTGGTGGTGGCCCTGATGGCGCTGGCGCTGATGCCGCTTGTGATGCTGAGCCTGAGCGAGAGCGCGGGCGCCGACGACTGGGATGGCGACCCCGTGATCCGCCCGCGCGACGAGAACGAGGGCAAGCCCCAGGTGGACAAGGGCAGCAACGGCAAGCCCGCCGCGGGCAAGGTGGACAGCCAGGCCGTAGCGCGGCTGACCGAGCTTTCAGACCTGCTGGCGAGCTCCGAGGGCCGCGAGCAGGAAGTGGTGGACGGCGCGCTGCCGCTGGTGAAGACCTTCGAGGCCAATGACGACATGGACCACCTGGTGGACTGCGTCTTCCTGCTCGGCGAGGCCTATTACCACCTGACGGACTGGGCCAATGCCGAGAAGTACATGGCCCGCGCCGCCGACCTCGGCTTCCGCTATTTCGGCGAGGAGATGAGCACCTATCCGCTCAAGGTGATCGGCGACGCGCAGCACGAGCAGGGCAAGGACGATGCGGCGGTGGCCAGCTATCGCGACCGCGCCCAGCGCCTGCGCAAGAACGACCCGGAGTTTGAACTGGCCGGCGCGCTGTTCGATCTGGGCTCGATGCAGATCAACTCCGAGCGCTATGACGAGGCCCTGGCGACTCTCAGCGAGGCCAAGCAGGCCAACGACACACGGCTGAAGACTCTCGGCGCCGGCGGCGCGGGTGCGCCCGCGGACGAGCTTGACGGCGCGCGGGTGGACCAGAGCGAGATCCTGTTCCATATGGGCATCGCCTGCTTCCGCAAGGGCGACATGACCGGCGCGCGCGGCTGGCTCAGCATGGCGCTGACAGCTTACGAACAGACGAGCCCCGAAAGCCAGGAGGAGTTTCGCGACCGCCGCGTGGCCCTGCTGGACGATCTGGTGCAGGTCTGCGAACAGCTTGGCGACATGCCCGCCGCCGACCAGTACCGCCAGCAGCGCGACGCACTGAACAAGTAGGGACCAGGGACAAGGGACAAGGGATTAGGAGCAGGGAACTGGCGGCAGGAAGGCGCAGAGCGCGCCAGCGAAAAGTCGTCAGGCAAAGGTCAGGAGGCAGAGAGGGGCGCCTAGATCCCCAGCTCGCGTACGATCGCCTCGCTGAGCGTGATGCTGGCCTCGTCGGTGATGTGCACGTCATCCCGGAAGCCCTCCTCGCCGAAGACCGCGCTGAGGTCCAGCACCGTGGTCTTGTCCGAGGCATAGGCCTGTACTGTCTGCCTGAAGTGCGACATGCCCGCTTCCCCGATCCGCTCGCGGATCAAAGGATGCACCGGGATCATGACCAGCACCACCCTGGGGACGGCGGCCTCCAGCGCGTGGACGCGGTAGTCAAAAGACTCCAGCGCCTCGGCGCCCGGCCCCCAGCCAGGTTCCAGCAAGCCGGGGTTGGCGCGGATACGCCGCTCAAGGCTGCGCTGCGTGCGTTCAGGGGTATAGATGCCGGGCACTGATGGATGCTTGAGATCCTCGCTGTAGGACACGCCCTCAATTCCGCCGTCCAGCCGCGCCTTGCCGGCCAGGCTGGCCGCCGGGTCCTCGATGCCCTCGAACACGCTCTCCTGAAAGCGCCAGCGCGAGTCCAGCACATGCCGCCAGAGCGGTAGCAGCAGATAGTCCACGTCCTGGTCCGGCAGGCGCCGGTCGTACTCCGCCCAGGCCTCCTTATCAATGTGGTAACCCAGCACGTGGTACATGTTGGACTTGCGCAGGTCGAGGTGCGCGGCGTCGTTGGCGAAGGTGGTGGCCGGGGTGACGAAACTGATCACGGTCGCCTGAGCGATCAGCGGTTCGGCAAGATCAAAGTTGTACTCCGGGTTGACCTTCGCCGGTATCGAGAGGTTGAAGGCCACGGCCCGGCCAGCGCTGGCCTTGTCGAAGGCATAGCCGTTGAAGCCTGAAATCGTCACGCTGTCGCCGATGCCGAGGTACAGCGGCTTCTCCCGGGCTTCGGCAGGCGGCTGCTCATAAAACTCCCGCACGCCGTACATGCGCTCCAGCTTGCCGATATGCAGTCCGCGGCTGGCAGGCGAACCCAGATACAGCACCGCCAGCCCCAGCAGGGCCATGATAAAGAGCCACAGGCCCGCAAGCACGGAGAAGACGCGGTTCTCAATCGAGCTGTCGGGATATTGCAGGCTGGGCTCGACCTGGGTGAATTCCGGCCCGGGATGCGCTGTGTAGATCCTCAGCCCGAGGCTCTGCCGTCCGTCTGTCTGCGCCTTGTCCATGTCTCCTCTAGAACTGGAAGTAGATAAATGGCGGGGTTTCACTGGGCCACAGCACCAGCAGCAGTGCGGTGCAGAGCGCCACAAAGCCCCACAGCAGCGCCGGGTGCGAGCGCGCCACCCGCGGCTTGATTTTCACGAAGTGCTCAAGGGCATGCACCGCCCAGAAACCCAGCAGGATCAAAAGCAGGAACTTAAGCTGGATCCCCGGCGGCGTGTTGAGCCTGAGCTGGCCGTCAAAGAGCAAGAACTTGCGCAGGCCGTCCATGAGCTGGCCGGAGTGCGTCAGGCGGAACATGATCCAGGAGATCAGCACGCAGTACTGGAACACCAGCCAGGAGATAAAGATGCCAAGGCGCCCGCGGGCAAGCCCGCGCAGGACCGGCACCGCGGCGATGGCGCCGCCCAGCAGACGATGACCGATCAGCAGCGCGCCATGCCAGGCGCCCCAGAGGATAAAGTTCCAGCTCGCCCCATGCCACAGACCGCCCAGCAGCATGGTCAGCGCCAGGTTGCGGTAGGTCGCCACCACCCCGCCGCGGTTGCCGCCGAGCGAGATGTACAGGTAGTCCCGCAGCCAGGTCGAGAGACTGATATGCCAGCGGCGCCAGAAGTCGGAGGGGTTCAGCGCAAAGTAGGGCTGGTTGAAGTTCTGCGGGAACCAGTAGCCCAGCAGCGAGGCCAGGCCGATGGCGATCTCGCTGTAGCCGGAGAAGTCGCAGTAGATCTGGGTGCTGAAGCAGATTGTGGCAAGCATCACGGCCAGGCTGGTGTGCTCGCCCGGTGCCGACATGATCGCATCGACATAGGGGGCGAGGTTGTCGGCCACCGCCACCTTCTTCACCAGACCTGAGCCGATCAGCAGAATCGCCTCCGGGCTGTAACGCAGCTGTACGCGGCGCTGCATCTGGGGCAGGAAGTCGATGGCGCGCACGATCGGGCCGGCGACAAGCTGGGGGAAGAAGGCGACGAACAGCAGGAAGTCGAGCCAGTTGTGCGTCGGCTTGAGCTGGCGGCGGTAAACGTCAATGGTGTAGGAGATCGACTGGAAGGTGTGAAAGGAGATACCGATCGGCAGCGTGATCTTCCACAGCTCCCAGTGCACATCCATCCCGGCCTCGCGAAACAGCCACAGCAGGGAATCGGAGAGGAAGCCGGTGTACTTGAAATAGGCCAGCATCCCGAGGTTGGCCACCACCGAGACCGCCAGCAGCAGATAGCGCTGGCGCTGGTTCTGCAGGCGTTCGAGGTAGATACCGACCCAGTAGTCGACAAAGCACAGCCCGAGGATGACCCAGATATAAGCCGGGTTCCAGGCCATGTAGAAGGCCCAGGACGCGACAAGCAGGATCAGCTTGCGGGTGCCGCTGCGCCGGAAGACGAAGAGCAGCGCCAGCAAGAGTGTGATGAAGAAGGCGAACTGCAGCGTTGGGAAGACCAAGGCGCCCTATTATCGCGCAGTCGAAAACAAAGGGGCAGCCCGCCGGCCGCCCCTGCATGAATCTGTTTGTTTTGAATGGCCCTATTGCAGGGTCAGCCTGGCATAGCGCCAGTTAACGAAGGACTCGCCGATGTTGCAGTTGCCAAGGTCCTGCTTAAGGCTGAAGTCGGGGTTCAGCAGCTCGACATGCACGTCATAGGAGCCGCCCAGGAAGGCGAAGTCAAAGAACTCGAGATAGGCCTCGTAGGTCCCGGCGGCCGCACCGCTGTCCTTAAGCTGGATGTACTCAGTGGGAATCTCGTTAATCCAGGAGTCCTCGCTGAAGTTCAGGTTCAGGGTGCCGCCGGAGCCGTCCACCGGCCCGACGAGCTGCCAGGGCTGGCTGCCCGGCTCGCGGACCAGCAGGTCGATATCTACATCCGGGTCCCCGGCCCAGTCGACGCTCAGGATGTCCCCCGGAGCCCAGTCGGCATCGATGACGAATTCACCGCCGAAGCTGCCGCCGCCGCCGTCATCCGGCACTCCGGTGGCCGCGAAAAGATCCAGCCAGCCGGTGGCCTGGTTGAAGGCCGTATCCGAGTACTCCTGTGTGATCGAGGGGTCGTAGTAGGTGCTTGACGGCAGGAAGACCGCCATGCCATTTGAGCCGTCCTGGGCGTACTGCTTGAAGTGCAGTGTCGCCGCCTGCGCCTTGGCCAGCGCAGTCGCGGCGAGGGCCTGCAGGGCCGGGTCCTGCGTGCTGGCCGAGTAGTCGCTGAGGAAGGCGATCACATCGCGGGTACCGTCGCCGAAGTCGGGTTCATAGGCGCTGTTCATCGCCGCCAGGACATAGTCTGTTTCCGCCCCGGCCTTCGGGATGATCCCATCCTTCAGGGCCTTGAGCGAATCGGCCAGCGCAATGACCTCACTGCTCTTGAAGACGCCATGGGTGACGTACTCGTCCACCTGGCTGTAGTGCGACTGAACCGCATCCACGAAGGCCGCGCCGATGGCCGGCGGCTGCAGCGGGAAGCCGCTGTTCCAGGTGTTCAGCGCATCGGTGTAGGGATAGCCGGCGCCGGGGACGAGGCACTCGGAAGCCACGATGTAGTCCGCCGTGTTGCGATAGTCATAAACCGCCTCAAGCTGGCCCATGTTGCAGGCGTCCAGCATCAGCATGTCATAGTGCCGGCTGCCCAGCGCGGCGACGATGCTCTGGTTGCCGGTCAGGAACCAGCCGCCTTCCGTGTCGTCGCTGAGCACGCCGGAGACCGAACGGCTGACAGCCGGACTGTGGTCCCGGGGGCTGGTCAGCAGCCGGCGGCCGCGGGGCCCCTTGCGCCGCCCGAAGGCCTGGCCGCTGTCGCCCATGCGCCAGCCGTCGCCATGGTTCCAGAGGATCAGCGCGGTGTTCTCAGCGGGGAAGTTCGTATCGACCCAGTCGACAAACTGCACCAGGTTGGCCGGGTCGGCGCTGTTGTAGCCCGCACGCGGGAAGGACATGTTCGCCGGGTCGCCGCTGGTATTGATCGAGTTCGGGTCGCTGTCGGCCACGACCTTGATGAAGTGCACCTGGTCGACACCCTGCTCGCCGCCGCCCATGTAGGCCGGGTCGATGTCATAGCCGGCGAAAACGCGGACGTTCTCGGTCGAGCCTACGGCTTCCATCTCGTTGAGGTCAAGGAAGCCTTCATAAGCCAGGTTGTTGTCGCCGGCGATCCAGACCAGCACGTTCCAGACCGGGTCCGGCGGAACCGGCAGGTTCATGTCGCAGGAAATCTGCAGGCTGGCGCTGCCGCCCTTGGGCACGCTGAAGACCAGATAGAAACTGTTGCCGGCGTTGAACATGGTGTCCCTGGGCAGGGCCATGTTCTTGAACGAGGTGATCTGGAAGGGCGCGGCGTTAATGTCCCAGCGCATGCTGGAGTAGTTCGCGCAGCCGACCCAGAGGTTGGTCGCCGTGCCGAGCATGATCACGCCGCTGGGAATCGTGGCTTCAGGCGGACAGTTTGCTCCGATGACGGCCCAGGCCGGACCGGCGCTGCCGTCGAGGGTCAGCACGTCGCCCTCAAAGCTGGCGCCGGGGCTGGCCAGGCTGAGATCAACCGCCGTGAAGTTGTAGGTACTGGCACCGCGTTCCAGCTCTCCCGGCGCCTGACCCTGCGGCAGGCCCGGGAAGCCGGGAGCGCTGACCGGAGCTGTGCTGTGCGACAGCGCCGCCGGGTCCGCCGGGACGGCCTGCCCGGCCGGGTCGAGAGCGCTGCCCGTGCCGCCTCCGCAGGAAGCCAGGGCCAAAACGGCCGCGGCCAGCAAAAGGCCGATGGCCCGTCCGAAGCTGTGGGAAATCCGCGCGCCATTCGGCGCAGTGTTATCAGTCAGCATCCCCGTCTTTCACCTCGCAGTGGTAACAGTTGAATTCTAGTGCCAGACCGCTGGATTGAACAGTAGTCCCGGGGCGATTTAACCTTGTCCACCACGCCCGTGCAGCGGCGCGACAGCAGTCGCCAGCCGGCGCTCAAAGCACTCCGGCCGCGCCGCGGGTATCATGCCAAGCCTTGATACTGAACCAGAAAGTCGCTGACAAGCTGCGCGAGCTGCCGGACAGCCCGGGCGTGTACCAGATGAAGAACCGCCGGGGCAAGATCCTTTACATCGGCAAGGCGCTGAACCTGAAGAACCGCGTCACGACCTATTTCCAAACCGGCGCGGAATATGACCCCAGAATCGCGCAGCTGGTGACGCGCATCGAGGATCTCGACTGGATCGTTGTGCCCTCCGAGATGGATGCGCTGATCCTGGAAAGCTCGCTGATCCGCCAGTTCAAGCCCTTCTATAACACCAGCCTCAAGGACGACAAGAGCTACCCCTATATCAAGATCACCACCGGCGAGCCCTACCCGCGGGTGATGATCACCCGGCGCTATATCCAGGATAAGGCCAAGTACTGGGGCCCGATGACCAATGTGATGGCGGTGCGCGCGGCGGTGAAGTTCATCGCCGGGCTCTTCCAGCTGCGCACCTGCAAGCTGGAGCTGGACGGGGTGAAGTTCATGCAGAAACCCTGCCTGGACTATCACCTCAAGCTCTGCTCCGGGCCCTGCGTGGACTACATCAAGAGGGACGAGTACCGCAAGACTACTCGCTATGCCATCGAGTTCTTCAACGGCCACTATGGCCGCGTGCTCTCCGAGCTGAAGCGCCGGATGGCCGAGCGGGCCGAGAAGCGCGACTATGAATCCGCCGCGCGCTACCGGGATTTGATCGGTGCGGTGGAGAACAGCTTCGCCCGCACGCGGATGATCGGCGCGCCGCACGAAAACATGGACATCGTCGGCGTGGCGCGCAGCAAGGACAAGGCCTGCGTGCTGATCATGCCGGTGCGCGACGGCCGCCTGGTCGGCGACCACAAGTACATCCTGAATCATCGCCTGAGCGAGGATGCTCAGGGTAGGGGCGTGGGCTTGTCCCCGCCCGAATCAGTTGATGTCGAGAATCGGAAGTCGGATGTCGCAATCGGCCAGGACGATGCCGAGAAATTGACCTTCACTGATTCCGACCTTCGACCTTCGACATTCGACAATACCCCGCCAGAGGATGAGCACACGATTGAGTTGATCAAGCCGACAGCACCTGAGGAGATCGACGACGTCCTCGCCGGCTTCATCAAACTGCACTATGCCAACCCGCTGAACATCCCGCCGCGCATCGTGCTGCCCTACAACCCGCCGGATGCCGAGCTGCTGGCGCAGTGGCTGACCAACATCAAGGCGACAAGCGACGCCGACATTGAAGGCGTCGGCGTGCGGGCGACGGATGAGGTTCTCAAGACAAAAACGGTCGATAGTCGCAAGTCGATGGTCGAAGGCGATGCTACCAAGGCCGAGGGATCAGCTAAGGCGGATGAACCGGACGAAATCGACCAGCGACCATCGACCATCGACTCGTCATCCAACTCCGACGAGTCTGACTTGAAACCGGACGAGTCGAAGCCGAAGAAAAAGACGAAGGTCACCAAAGTCGTCCCGCTGGTTCAGGTTGTCTTTGAAGTGCCGAAGGCCGGCCAGCACTTTGACCTTTTGCAGATCGCCAATCAGAACGCCGCCGAGCGCCTGCATACCGAGCTTCTTGGCGCGCCGCACGACTTCGTGGTCAGCCCCGGCCAGCAGGCCCTGGCCGAACACCTCGGCCTGCAGGAAGCGCCGCGCCGGGTGGAGGGCTATGACATCGCCAACCTGCAGGGCAAGCAGGCCACCGGCGCGATGGTGGTCAACATCGGCGGGCGTAAGGCCCCGCGCGAGTACCGCCTGTTCAACATTCGCCTGAAGGACACGCCAGACGACTTCGCCATGCTGCGCGAGACCCTGACCCGCCGCCTGACCCGCCTGCTGACCGACAGCAGGTGGGACACCGATGTTGACGTGATCATGCTCGACGGCGGCAAGGGCCAGCTCTCCAGCGGCAAGGAGGTGTTCCAGCTGCTGCAGGCCGACCCGCGTTGGACGCTGGAGCAGCGCGACCGCCTGAGCCGCATCAAGCTCTGCTCGCTGGCCAAGCAGGAAGAGCTGGTCTATCACTACCCGGGCCAGCCGCTGGGTGTAGTGGCGGGTCTTGACCCGCCTTCCTCGGGTCCTGTAGGGGCGGGGCAGAGTCCCCGCCCAGGTAGCAGCGGCGGCATCATTGCCGCGGAAAGAGCTGGCGGCAAAGCAGGTGCCCCTACTGAAGAGGGGGCGGACTCTGCCGCCCCCCTACAAGAAGAAAAAGACGAGGCAGGACTCACGCCTACAGACTGGGGACCGGCGCAGGAGCTGCGCCTGGCGCGCACCGACCCCGGCCTTAGGCTGCTGGTCGGCCTGCGCGATGAGGCCCACCGCTATGGCAATGCCCAGCACGCCCTGCTGCGCGAGAAGGCGATGAAGCTCTCGGTGCTGGACACCATCCCCGGCGTAGGCCAGGTGCGCCAGCAGGCGCTGATCAAACACTTCGGCTCTGTCAAGCGCCTGCGCGAGGCCAGCGAAGAAGAGCTGGCCGCCGCGCCGGGCGTGGGGCCGAAGCTGGCCGGCGCGCTGCGCAAGTACCTCGACCGCGACGAGCAGCTGGAAGAGATCAAGACCGAGACGCGCCGCGAGATGAAGATTCGCCGGATCAAGCGGCATAACGAGTTCAATAAGGAGTAGCATTGCACAGGGCCGCCGCAGATGTCGCCAGATTCCTGAATTCCTTCAGGAAGTTATGGCTGCCTCTGGTTCTGATTGCGCTGCTCAGCCTGGCCAGCGTGGAGCTGATGCGGCGCCTGCCGTGTGCCCAGATAAAGTACCAGGTAGACCTGAATTCATGGCGTTCGGTAAAGACCACGCGAGTATGGAATCTGCCGCCTCGTACCATCATCAGCGAAACAGAGGCTTCGCGGTTTTACCGCGAGCACTTCGGTACGCCGCCAGAGAATCAGGAACTGGCGCTGGATTCTGACTTGTCAGTAAGCATCACTGGCGAGATAATCGCGCAGGTCAATGGATATGCAGGCGCACCGGATGTGCAGGAGCTCAAGGCTGCGATTGGTGAAACTCCCGACCTGCCGCGCGGCATCGACTGGCCCGAGGGTCACTCTGTTGCGGTCAAGCAAAGAATACTCACGGACTACTTCGAGATAGTCAGACAGTCTGGTGGCTATGATCGTGGTTACCTGACTTTCGCCAATCACTTCCTTTGGTCAGCATTCAAGCTGCGCGGCGACATGACGCCTGAAGATCTGCCCAGCGTTGAGGCTGTGATAGCCGGAAATGTCTGGGTCGAGTTTAAGCAGAAGATGCCCGGTTATGACGCGCTCCCAAGTCGTGAAATGCAGGACTGGGAAAGGCAGCGCTTCAAGTAGTTGCTTCTAGTTACGCCACTGCTCCGCGGTGATCACATACACGAGGTTCACAGGGCGCGGCGGTGGAAGCTCTTGCTCGTGGCTGTAGCGCATCCCCAGTTTGATCAGCAGGGCCCTGGAGGCCGCGTTGTCCGGGTGGTGCTCGCGCCAGACGCTCTCTGCGCCAAGCATTCCAAAGACATGCTGCAGCAGCGCGCTGCGCAAGTGCCTCGACCGCGACGAGCAGCTGGAGGAGATCCAGACCGAGACGCGCCGCGAGATGAAGATCCGCCGGATCAAGCGGCATAACGAGTTCAACAAGGAATAGCGACACCCGAGTGCCAGCGGGCAATCGGCTGTCCAGCGCTAGTCAGCGTGCTAAATTCTATGCATGAAGCAACACAGATTAGTCCTGCTTGCTATCGCAGTGCTTGGCGGCTTGCTGGCCATCGGTATCGTCCTGGTACTGAAGTGGGGCCGTCCCAGTAATGCCTACAGCTATGACCTTGGTTCCGGCGAAGCCATCTGCCGCAGCTATGTTTGCGGGCTGAAATGGCGCACGCTGCGTCGGCGGGAGAACTTCAGCCTCGCCTATGAGCAGTATGTTGGCGCCATGCCGGCCAGAGCTGCCGAGCAGCGGCTGGGCGCCCAGCGGCTGTCCCCCTTTGCCGACCCCTGGGCCGGACACTTCGATAAGTACGGGGATGGCGCGGGCCTGCTGGAACTTGTTGGCTCGGCCTGCCTCGGCCAGCAGACAAAAACCAGCATGCTGCCACCTCCTGACATCGATGATGGCGCCAAGGCCGCGCTGCTGGAGTATGCCCGGCTGCAGGCCGCAGCTGGCAGCCAGAGCGCCGTGGCCTGCCGGGTCAAGCTCGGACGCCTGATGAACAAATGTCTCGCACAGAAGAAGCTGCTGGATCAGCGGGCCTTGCTGGCCGAGGGATTGCTGATCAATGGCGAAGGTGCGGCAGGCTTTGCGGATGTCACAAAGTGAAGCAGGCACGCGCAAGGAAGAATCCCTTGACTCGCAGACCATTCAGAGCCTGCTTTTTCCTGTGGTTACTATTGGACTCCTGGGGCTGCTCGGCTGCTGCCACTGCTCGGCAGTGATCATGTGCACCAGGTTCGGCGGGCGTGGCGGCGTAAGCTCCTCGATATGCGAGTAGCGCATACCGAGCTTGAGCAACAGAGCTCTGGATGCCTCGTTCGCCGGATCATGTCCGCCCCAGACGCTCTTCGCGCCAAGCGTCCCAAAGGCATGCTGCAGCACCGCGCTGGCGGCTTCAAATCCGAAACCGCGGCCATGGAAGCAGGGCCGCAGATAAAAGCCGTGCTCATAGCTGCCGTCTTCGGGCGGACGCAGGCCGCAGCAGCCGACGAAGCTGTCCGCAGTCCTGGCGTCAGAAGTGCTGCCGCCGCGCAGCCAGAGCTGCCAGTACTGCACGCCGGCCAGGCGGTCGAACTCAAGGTGCCGCTCAAAACGCCGCCGGACCTGTTCATCGCTCAGCGGCCCGCCGATGTAGCGCGACACCTCCGGGTCGCCCCAGAGCAGCCGGGCCAGTTGCAAGTCGTCCGCGCCCCAGCGGCGGAAGCTCAGGCGCGCGGTTGGCGGCGGGATCAGACTGCTGCCCATAGGCAGCGATTATCCCAGCGCGCAGACCGGTGTTCTGCCGCCATCTCTGTCCTCTGCCCTTCCCCGTATAATCCTCTCCCAATGCAGGACTTCGTCACTTACATGGAGCAGGCCGGCAAGGCCGCGGGCTGGCTGCGCCAGGCCGGGCTGGCCCCCGCCGATATCGTGATCCAGTGCGGCTCCGGCCTTTCACTGCTGACCCACACGCTCCTTGACGGCATTGACGGCTGGCTCGGCGTGCCGATGGCCGAAGTGCCGCAGCTTCCGCAAAGCGCCGTCGCCGGCCATGGCCGCGAGATCATCGGCGCCTGGATCAAGGGCGTGCGCGTGCTGATCGTCACCGGCCGCGTCCATCTTTACGAAGGCCACAGCGCCGAGCGCGTGGGCTTTATCGCCGCGGTGGCGCAGGCCTGCGGGGCGAAGCTCTTTATCCTGACCAACGCCGCGGGCGGGCTGAACCAGCACTTCCGCACCGGCGAGCTGATGCTGCACAACGACATGATCAACTTCCAGGGCGACTACGCCGTGGCCAACCTGCGGCTTGACGATCCGGCCCAGCGCTTCATCGACCCCAAGCCGCCCTATGACCTCGCGCGCAGCGCCCAGCTTGGCGCGGCGCTCCAGGGCGCCGGGCTCAATGTGCATCAGGGGGTCTATATCGGCGTGCGCGGGCCGATGTATGAAACCCGGGCCGAGCTGGCGATGTTCCGCAGCTTTGGCGCGGATGCCATCGGCATGAGCAGCATCCCGGAGATCAGCGTCTGCAACCTGCTAAAGCTGCCGGTCGCCGGCCTGAGCCTGATCACCAACGAGTGCTTCGCGCCGGACCCGGTGAACCATGAAGAAGTCATGAGCGAGAGCCGCAACGCGGCGGCACGGCTGGGCCGCGGGCTGCGTCGCTTCATCGAAGACTGGCGCGCCTGAGAGGTTGGCGGGCCTGACAAGCCGGCACGCCTGACAAGCTGGCGTCGCCTGCCGGGATCTGCGCCTAGTTCAGGTTGGCCAGGGTGTTGCCGGCCGGGTTCTTCACCGCTGGCTGCACGGGCGGCGGGGTGGCGGACACAGGCAGCAGCACCGGGGACTCGCGGCGCGCGGCCGGAATGTCCTCCAGCGGTCGCTGCGGCAGCACGGGCGAATCGACAGGCCGTGCAGCGACGGACGCATCATGTGTCAGCGGATTCACCTGCAGGTCCGCAGGTGCCGCGTCCTCAGGCTGCTTAAGGAAGGACAGGTGCGCATAGCTGCTGAGGTCCAGAGTCGGCGCCGCCAGCAGATCGCCCAGCCGGGCCACCGAGGTGGTCTCGTACTCCGCCTCGGAGTCGCTGTCCGGATAAGGCTGACCGCGGTAGGGCCCGGTGAACACTCGGCAGGTCAGGAAGCCCAGGAAGCGCGGGGTGCGGAAGTCCTTGGAGGGTTGGTCGGCCACAAAGAGAATCTGGTTCGACGGCAGCTCCAGCAGGTCGCGCATCTCACGGAAGGGACGCGGATCCGGTCGGCGGGAACGCACGCCGTCGATGCTGTCGCTATAGACAATGCTGCGGATGTACTTATGCAGGCCCAACGCCTGGACCTTGGCCTTCTGGGCCTCCACCGGGCCGTCGGCGATCAGCGCCAGACGGTAGCGCCGGCTGAGGTCAAGCAGGGTTTCCTGCACACCGGGGTAAAGCTCCCATTCCAGGCCCTGGCCCAGGTAGTGGCCAGCGGCGTCATGCAGCGCCTTGATGTTGCTGCCGCTGTCGCTTTGCATGCAGCCCAGCAGGATGGCGTTGTAGATATCGTGGCCAAAGTCCTGATGCGTTTCCAGGTAGTTATCAATGGCGCGGTCGACTGCAGAGCTGCTCAGCCCGCGGACACGCCCGGCATGGCGCAGAGCCGCCACACACCACTGGTTTGCGTCAAAGAGCGTGTTGTCGAGGTCAAGGACAATCGCACTAACACGGCTCAGCCTGTTGCCTTCCTGCATATTCCGCCTTCCCCCTGGCTGCAGCACCGCCGCAGCACGGATGCAGAGTATTTCGACCGTTTATCAACAGCCTTCAGCATCCGATTGGTACTGGTTAAGCTTACAACAAGTATTTTACCCTCTGCAAACCTATCAATTCCTAAATTTAACCCGGTGAGGCGGACTGAGCCGCTGAGGAGAAAATTCGGGATGGGGCCGGAGCATTAGCTGGCCTGGAGAGTGGTCTGGCAGGCTTGGTTTACACGCAGGCGATCGGCGAGGGCCTCTGTGGGGAGTCTTATCCGGCAGGACCGCTGATTGCAGTACTTATCAGGTAGTACTACTTGAGAAAGTGCAGGCCGGAGCGCAGGCGCGTGTTGCGGTGCCGTTCACCTTTGGACAGCAGTTCGGGCAGTCGCGCCGCGGAGGTAAGCTCAAAGTCAGCCCGCGACTCGCGGTCCGGGTAGTGGCGGCGGCGATGCGGGCCGGTAAACACGCGGCAGGACGGCATGCCGATCAGCCGGGCGCAGGCGAAGTCGCGCACCGGGTCATCGGCGATAAACAGTATGCTGCCGGGGTCGAGCTTCAGGCGCAGGGCACAGTGCTCAAGCCCGCGGGGATCCGGGCGGCGGCAGCGCGGACCGTCCAGCTCGTCGCTGTAAATGACTTCATGAAACAAGGGCTCAACGCGCAGCGCTTCCACCTTGGAGCGCTGTGTCTCTTGTCGCCCGTCGCAGAGCAGGACCAGGCGATAAAGCTTGCCGGCCGCCAGCAGGGATTCCACCACTCCCGGATAGGGCAGCCAGGTGTGGCCCTGGCCGCTGTAGCTCTGCACCGCATCATGCAGAGCACGGATATTCACGCCGCTGTCGCTCTGCGACGAGGCCTGCAGCAGGGCGTTATAGAGGCTGGGGTCAAGCAGGTTCTGGCGCAGTTCGTAATCGCTGATTACACGCTGACTGGCTTCGGGATTCAGCCCGCGCAGATCCGCGCCGGCTTGCAGAGCCGCCAGCTGCCAGACCTGGGCATCAAACAGAGTGTCGTCTAGATCAAAGACGAGCGCACGCAGGCGCGCAATAGCGCTTTCCGGCAATTAACTTCCCCCGAAATCAGTCCGCGCTGCGGGCCAGCACCGCCGGCCCGCTCCTGAACCTTGAACAGCCATGCAAGGTCAGGTGGCGACCGGAGATACTAGCACAGCAAAGCCGCCATCTCAGGTTAAGTTCGGGTCAAACCGGCTGCGGACAGGTCTAATCAAATCCGCCATCCAATGTGGATAACTCGCGGCCCATGGCATGCAGCAGCAGACGCTGGCTGGCACTCTCGCGCAG
>CAZEJB010000012.1:57988-106212 GCA_964512635.1 uncultured Planctomycetales bacterium
GGCAGGTGCGAGAGCAGATAGCTGCTCAGGCTGCGCTGTGAGCTGGCCAGCAGCTCCGGCAGCCGGGCCAGCGAGGTAATCTCGTAGTCCGCGCGGTGGCTGGCATCCGGGTAGGCCTCAGCCCGTGAGGCGCCGGTGAAAACGCGGCAGGTGACGCAGCCCTGCCGGCGCGCCTCCTTAAAGTCACGGGAAGGCTGGTCGCCGACAAAGAGTATCTGGCGGCCCTGCAGGTCAAGCTGCTCGCGCAGGAGCTGAAAGGAGCGCGGGTCCGGGCGGCGGCTGCGCGGCCCATCGATCTCATCGCTGTAGATCACCGATTCAAAGCAGCTCTCGATGCCCAGCGCTTTGAGCTTGGCCTTTTGCTGTTCCACCGGCCCCTCGGCCAGCAGGATCAGGCGATAGTGCCGGCGCAGTTCGGCCAGGGCCTCGCGCACTCCCGGATAGGGCTCCCAGCGGCGGTCTTCACCGCGATAGGCGCTGGCGGCCTCATGCAGGGCCCGGACGTTAAAGCCGTTGTCGCTTTGGAAGCAGCCGAGCAGGATCGCGTTATACAGCGCCGGGTCATGCGGGCTGCGGGTCCGCAGATATTCGCTGATCGCGCGCTCCACGCTTGCGGCCAGCATGCCGCGAAGGGCCGCGCCATGGCTGAGGGCGGCGACATTCCAGGCGCCGCCGTCAAAGATCGTGTCGTCCAGGTCGAGTACAACCGCCTCGACTCGCGTCAAGGCACGTCCTTCAAGCATCAATGTCCCCCGACATTACTGATCGGCTTCAGCCGTGGCCCGCCGGGCAGGGCGGGACTGTTGCCAGCTCCGCTGGCGTGTGGGACCTGGGCGGCGCCGGTATCCGGGCGGCTTATCCGGCGGCGCGCGCTGACAATAGATTCAACGGGGGACTTGCCGATTTCTTTAGGCAATCATCAATTGGCAATGAAATGCTGCCAACCAGCCAGGCCGCCGCGCGCTTTCCAGGGCTGCAAGGAAAGCTTCGCAGGAGCCGCTGAAATAAGATTCAATGCGGCCTGCGATGGTATAATTCAATTGCGATGCCCCTGGCGGAAGTGGATTTCTTCGACCTGCGTTATGACCACAGGCACAAATCGCCGGTGCTGTTCCTCAAGGACGCGCTGCGCGAGAAGTACCTGCCCGTCTGGATCGGCGAACTTGAGGCGAGCAGCATTGAAAATGCCGTTGTGCAGAAGTCGCCGCCCCGTCCCATGACCCATGATCTGCTGGTTTCCAGCATCCACGGCCTCGGCGGCCGCCTGATCAAGGTGGTGATCGACCGCCTTGAAAAGCGCACTTATTTCGCCACCCTGGTAATCGAAACCCGCAGCGGGCAGCAGATCGAAGTCGATTCGCGCCCCAGCGATGCCATTGCCCTGGCCCTGCGCGAGAACGCCCGGATGTACGTCGAGGACGACCTGATGTACAGCATCAAGTTCGTCGAGATCAGCGAGGCTGATGAGGACGACGATGAGGCGGATGTTGAGGGCGAGGCCATGGACTATGAAACCTTCCAGGACTTCCTGAAGAACGCCACGCCCACCGACTTCCGCGACGGCTAGGCCGCGCGAAGCGGACCTGCATAACTCCCCCAGAGCGCGCATATCTGCTGTGGCATCAGCGGGCCGTCCAGGACAGGGACAACAAGTCCCCTTCCCAGCGTCTTTGAATCCCAGCCCTTTTGATCAGGAGCCCTCTTGATCAGGGGTTCCAGCCGCCTTCAGTCTTGCCGCCATCGTCATCGTGATCGCCGCCGCGGTCGTCTTCATCCTCGTGTTCTTCGTCCTCATCATGCCCGCGGCCCCGGCCGCGATGATCGTCATCATCATCATCGTCATCGTGGCCGCCGGAGGCGCCGCCCTTGCCTGGACGTGCCATGTCTGAAGGGCTGATGCCGCTGAGATCGATGACCAGCTCGCCTCCCTCGACACGCACCGGATAGTGCGGCAGGTCGCGCTTGGCCGGCCCCTTCAGCACCTTGCCTTCAAGATCAAAGATGCTGTGGTGGCAGGGGCATTCAAAGTCGCTCTGTTCCGCGCGGTGGTTGACCTTGCAGCGGCTGTGGGTGCAGACCCGGCTGATGGCGGTCCACTGTCCGGCGGCATCGAGCATCACATAGCCCTTGGCCGCGCCGGCCTGCCAGTCGGTGATTGCGCCATCGGCAGGCAGGCTCATACGGTACTCGGCGGGAACCGACATGGCCTGGGCGTCAGCCCCGGCCGCGCCCTTCTCGCCGCCCTGGCCCTCGCCGCCGGCCTTCCAGGTGCTGCCGCCCGGACAGCCGCTCAGCAGCGGCAGGCCATAAAGCATGGCACCGAGCGCCCCCAGGCGTCCCAGCAGCTGGCGGCGGCTGACCGCGCCTGTAACCCGGCCTTCAGTGTTGTTCTGACTGCTCGTCATTGGTCCCTGCACTCCCAAATTCAGCCCTGCCGCTGAGGCAGTGGCCTAGAAATCCCAGCCGCTCTGCGGGTCCGCGACGAATTCCACCAGGTCGGCGGCGATGTGGATCGGCTGGGTCTTGTCCGAGGAGTCATAGTACACGCCAACGCCGATATGCGTATAGCTCGGGTTGAGCAGCACGGCGCGGTGGCCGCTGGAGGCCATCCAGCCGGTCACGACTTCGCTTGTGTTTTCCTGGCCCTTGGCATTGCTCTCGCCGGCGTGGTCGTAGGCCGGCGGGTTGAGCGCGCCGAGGCGGTCCCAGGGCGTCAGGCCGTCGGGCGTGTTGTGGTTGAAGTAGTCGCGCAGCGCCATATCCCGGGCGTGGGCCTGGGCCAGGCGCTCCAGGTGCGGCTCGCGAATCAGCTCGCCAAGGCCGGCCGAGCGGCGCTGGGCGTTGATTCCGGCGTAGATCTGGTCGGCCCAGAGCTGCAGGCTGGCGTTCTGGTAGACCAGCCCGCTCTGCGGCAGGGTGTCAAAGGCGTTGGCCACCCAGCGCTGGGCGACGCTCGCGCCGGAAGGTGCGTTCTCGCTGTAGCTCTCGACCGGGGGCACAGTCACCGGCGGCGTATACACCGTCTTGCCGCTGCCGCCGGGGTTGCCGATCGGCGGCAGCTCGTCATCGTGCAGGTTCGGCAGATCACTGCCGCCGCCGCAGGAGCCAAGGCCCAATGCCGCCGCCAGCAGAAGCGCCAGCCAGAGCAGGTATCGCGGCCCCCCGGAAGCGAATCTGCGCTGCGATGCGCCCTTCCCAGTTGCTTCGGGGCACAGCTCCCCGGTCAAAACAGGTCCCATCTGTTTTCTCCCACCGTGCAGATCCTTCTGCACCACCCACAGCGGGCAGGCCCGCCGAAAAGAATGTACCTGACGCCGGCCAAAAGGCAGGTACACAGTTGGATACGTTTTCGCGGGTACCGGGAACGGCCGCGGCCTGCTAGGATTTGGTCATGAATACGCTTGGCCTGTGTCCAGCCTGCAAGGCCGCCTGCCGTCCTGGTGCAAGATTCTGCTCCGCCTGTGGCGCAGCGCTCCCGCCCGGGGCAGCACCGCTGCCTCCCGACCCCGCGCCCTTCGCCGCACCACCCGCGCCTGATGCGGTGTATGCGCCGCCGCCGGGCAGCCTGCCGCAGTACAGCCAGACTTATCAGCAGCAGATCCAGGGCAACCCCCAGCTCCAGCAGCAGTATCAGGCCCAGCAGAACCCTGCCGGCTATGGCCTGGTGCCCTACAAAAACGGCCAGGCCCTCGCGGGCTATTACATGGGCTGTCTGTCTTTCGTGCTGCCGATCCTTGCGCCTTTTGCCGTGGTCTTCGGCATCCTCGGCTTCATGCGCTCGCAGCGCGAGCCGCTGGTAAAGGGCAGCGCCCACGGCATAATCGGCATCATCGCCGGGGTGATCTCCGCCGCGCTGTGGATCCTGCTGATCTGGAGCTGGTCGAGCTATTAGGACAGGCGCCGGAGGTTCAGCTCCAGCCGCTCCTCCAGCATGTCGCGGCCGTGGACACCGGTAATGCGGTCGGTC
Organism: uncultured Planctomycetales bacterium; assembly: GCA_964512635.1. Taxonomy (GTDB): domain Bacteria; phylum 4484-113; class 4484-113; order 4484-113; family JAFGCY01; genus JADZFO01. The sequence continues at coordinate 61,956 of CAZEJB010000012.1, forward strand.
ACGCGCTGGCCGCGCAGGAAGATGAAGGTCGGCAGAGTCAGGATGCCATAGCGGTCCAGCGCCTCCGGCGCCTGGGCAGCGTCAATCAGCGCGAAGCGCACCAGCTTGTCATACTCCGCGGCCAGCTCTTCCACCAGCGGCAGGACGGTACGGGCGGGACGGCTCCAGCGGGCGTGGAAGACCAGCAGCGTCGGCTGGCTGAGACTGTGGGCCTGCGCCACAAAGGCGCTCAGGGCGCTGTCATTGAGCTCCGGGATGACATGGGACGGGTTGATGCCTGTATTGTAGGTTACAGGGGACAGGGTTTAGGGGTTAGGGGGTGGGTAGGGGCGCACTGCGTGCGCCAGCCGCGGCTTTCTGTGGCGAAGCTCTTCGCGCCCTTCCTCTTCATCTTTCCGTCCCCTCTAACCTGTCGCCCGTAAGCTCGATGCCAAAGTCTTATCTGCACCTTTGCCGGACCATCAATAAGGGCAAGTATTCACTCAGGCGTGGAAAGGCGCTCCGAAGTGCCGTCGTACCGCTAGTGCTGTTGAGCCTCAACAGCACGGGGGAGACTCCGCTGAGTATCGGCCGGCTCGCACCGGAATCACGGTCTCTCGACTCCGTCTCCCGTAAATCGTTAATTGGCTCAACCTTCTAATGCGGCCCTCTCGAACACCCCAGGGCGCCTGCCATATTGTACCCCGACCCGCCCTCAGGGGTGTTATTCTTCATCAATGTCTCACCATCCGACCTCCCCCAAAGGCCGCCTGCGCCCTGCCCTGCCGGCCCTCGCCGGCCTGCTGCTGCTCAGCCTGTGCGCGCTGCATCCCGGCTTCGCCCGGGCCCAGTACTATGCCGGGCTGGAGCCGGGCTATGCGCTGACTCCGGTAGCGAGCGGCGCGGGTCTGGCGCTAGATCCGGCTTCGCCGGACTTTGCCGTCCTGCGGGATGCCGCCGGCGCCCAGGGCCTGATTCTGCACGGCGCCTTCCGGGTCGAAAGCGGCATGAGCCGCTTCTTTGGGATCAACACATTCGGCCTCTCCGAGGAAGGCCAGGCCCGCCCGCTGGAGGAGGACGAACTGAGCCTGCTGCGGCCCCTGCGCCTGCCCCCGCAGGGCGAGCAGCCCAGCTACAGCTTCGATGGCCGGCAGGTCTGCATCGGCCTGGGTCAGGACCAGCCGCAGGAGGAAGGCGAGTACAACTGGAGCCCCCTGCGGGTCCTCAGCTTCGCGCTCGGCGAGGGCCGCGCTGAGCTGCTGGACCAGTGGGAGCTGCCGGCGCAGTACAGCGAAGGCATCTATGCCCTCGACCTGGTCCGCGACGGCGTCGTCGAGCTGGTCGTGCCCTGGGCTACCGGCGTGGCGGGCGGCGGCGGAGCGGATGTGATGGCCGTTGTGCCAACCGGCGGGCTGGCCGGCTTTGGCGGGCCGGATGAGCAGGCCGACCCCGACTCCGACCAGAGCTCGAGCTTCTACAGCAGCAACGGCAACATCAACCTGCTGGACTTCAACGGGGACGGCGACTGGGAGCTCGAGACCAGCTTCCCGCTCTTCGCCGCGATTTATGCCTATTACTACCCGGCGCTCTACAGCTTCGACCGCCAGGCCTGGGCCTTTGTGGATGCGCGCGCCGGGATGCCGGAGTACTACGCCCCGGTGGACGATTTCTATCGCGGCCTGCTGGCTGCGCTGGAGCAGGCCCTGGCGCGCCCGGCGGACTTCTATCTTGATCCGGATCCCTTTACCGAAGGGCCGGGCTATGGCTTCCGGCAGGGCGACGAAACCCTGACCCTCTCGCCCTTCATGAGCCCCGGCGACGATCCGCAGCACCCCGTGCTGGATGACTACAACATCGAGGTCCTGCGCAGCCTGGTGGCCGAGCTTAACGGCGCCGCGGTGCAGTAAACGCCGGCTACCGTCCCTCGCCTCTTCCCCTACCCCTGGCCGTTCGCCGCGCTGGCGTGGACCGGCAGGGCCGAGCCCATCGCCGTGCTGCCGACGCGCTGCACGTCGCGCTCTTCTTCGGAGCGGGTCTGCAGCATGCGCTCGACGAACTTGTGGAACAGCGGGTGCGGGCGCGTCGGGCGGCCCTTGAACTCGGGGTGGAACTGCACCGCCAGGAAGTAGGGGTGGTCCTTCAGCTCGACGATCTCGATCAGCTCGCCGTCGGGGCTGGAGCCGCTGAAGACCAGGCCGGCGTCCTGGAGCTGCTGGTGGTACTTCGGGTTGACCTCCCAGCGGTGGCGGTGGCGCTCGCTGATCTTGGAGGTGCCATAGGCCTCCGCCGCCAGGCTGCCCTTGAGCAGCTTGCAGGGGTAGGCGCCAAGGCGCATCGTGCCGCCCTTGGTGTCCACGCCGCGCTGGTGCTCCATCAGGTCGATCACCGGGTGCGGGGTGTCGGGGTCGAACTCGGTGCTGTTGGCGCCGCCAAGGTTGCAGACGTTGCGGGCGAACTCGATCACCGCCACCTGCAGGCCGACGCAGAGCCCAAAGAAGGGCAGCTTGTTCTCCCGGGCGTACTTGATCGCCTCCATCTTGCCTTCCATGCCGCGGTAGCCGAAGCCGTAGGGGATCAGCAGGCCGTCGACCTTGCGCAGGCGGCGCTCCACCGTGTCGCGGGTCAGGCGCTCGGCATCGATCCAGACCAGCTCCAGCAGCGCGCGGTTGTGGATCGCGGAGTGGTTGATGCTCTCGATGATCGAAAGGTAGGCGTCCTTGAGCGCGTTGTACTTGCCGACCACCGCGACGCGCACGCTGCGCTGGCGGTTATGCAGCTTGTCGCGCATGCGCTCCCACTCGGTCAGGTCCGGGCGGCGGCTCTCGAGGCCGAGCAGTTCGGTCACCTGGCGGCCGAAGGCCTGCTCCTCAAGCAGCGCCGGGACGTCGTAAATGCTGTCGCTGTCGCGGCCCTCGATGACGTGCTCGGGCTGGACGTCGCAGAACAGCGCGATCTTGCTCTTGACTTCCTTGTTCATCGGCCGCGCGGTGCGGCAGACGATGATGTCGGGCTGGATGCCGATGCCGCGCATCTCGGCCACGCTGTGCTGGGTCAGCTTGGTCTTCAGCTCGCCGCCGGACTCCAGGTAGGGGATCAGCGTAACGTGGATATTGATCGCGTTGCTGCGGCCGACCTCGTTCTTGAACTGGCGGATCGCTTCTAGGTAGGGCAGGCCCTCGATGTCGCCGATGGTCCCGCCGGTCTCGCAGATCACGATCTCGGCGCGCGTCTTCATGCCCAGCAGGCGCAGCCGCGCCTTGATCTCGTCGGTGATATGCGGGATGACCTGCACGCAGCGGCCGAGGTACTCGCCCTCGCGCTCCTTGGCGATCACGCTGCTGTAGATCTGGCCAGTGGTGACGTTGCTGTAGCGCGAGAGGTCCTCGTCCATGAAGCGCTCATAGTGGCCAAGGTCGAGGTCGGTCTCGGCGCCGTCATCGGTGACAAACACCTCGCCGTGCTGGATCGGGCTCATCGTGCCGGCGTCGACATTGATATAGGGGTCGAACTTCAGCACGGAAACCTTATAGCCCTGGGCCTTCAGCAGCAGGCCGAGGGAGGCGGAGATAATGCCCTTGCCGATGCTGCTGACGTTGCCGCCGGTGATGAAAATGTACTTGGTCATGGGGTCTATACCTCTTGCGGCGGCCTTCCTGCGTAATCCCGCCGCGGAATCCTAGCACGAAGAGGCGCATGGATACTAGCCTCACAGCATGGGGTATTGACTTTGCGGGCGGGGCTATGCCCGCGCGGAGATGCTGTCTCAATATGCTCCTGCGGGGAGCTTAGGCCTGGATATTCTGCCGCAGACGCATTCAATCCCGTCAATCTGCCGCCGCGGACACCGGGGGTTAATCAGCCCGGTCGGAGGCTGGCGCCGCACTGCGTAGGCCGAATTTCTGCTGGTTCTCGTAGATCTCCTTCAGCCGCCATTTCCAGACATGGAAGGTTCCCATCTCCCGGCGCTCCTGCGGATAGGGCGAATCCGGGTTCAGTGCTGTCCCGTCGAAGTCGTAAAGCTCTGCCACTTCGCGCAGCTCCCGCCCAGCTTCGCGGCTCTCCCGCAGCAGGAAGTTGTAGCCTCCCACGCCGCTGAAGAAGCGCAGCTCCGGGTCGGCTTCCGCCCGGCGCCGCAGTTCGTCGGCTCCGCGCCAGTAGAGCTGCTCCCACTGAATGTCGCTCAGGTTGGCCCCCAGATCGCCATAGCGGTGGAGAAGCTCGCCTCGGGCGGAGTAGCGCAGCACATTGCGGTTCGGCGGCACGGTTTCGGAGTCGAAGTCGCTGCCCGGCTCGCCATACAAAAGAAAGTCGCCATTAGGCACAAAGAGCACGGCAATCGGCGGTTTTTCCGCCAGCCAGCGGGGGATAGCGGGATAGCTCTGGGCCTCGATCAGATCCTGGACGGCCCCGGCGATGGTCGGCGGAAAGTCCTTCTCCGGCGCGGCGACGCGAACCAGCTCGATCGCGGGTGGCGAGGTATCGGTCAGTGCCTCATCAATGCGGCGCCCCGTGGCGTACTCCCCAAGGCTCATCAGGCTCGGGTTGGCATCGCTGGCCATTCCAAACCACAGCGGGGTCAGCCAGCCCTGCTGGTCAATGCTGCAAACTGCCCCGGCCCAGCCTTCCGGAATTTCCGGGATCGGGTCTTCGCCGCTGTTCATCATGAAGATCTGCGGGAGGACATCAATGCTGTATTGCCCCTTTGCCCTTCCTGCAATGCGGTCATAGACCCAGTAGTCGAAGCTCTCATACATGTCCTTGTATGGATTACCAGGATCATCAAGAGGCCGGATCTGTTGCCCCAGGCGCTTGGCGACTGCTGCACGCTCCTTCTCGTCACGCTGCGGATAGACGGTCCCTTCTGCCGGTGCCGGCGCCGTGCCTGACTTCATTCTATGGAGAGCCTGGCAGGATAGGCCGCCGACCAGCAGCATCCCCGATGCGGCGCTGAGGAGTAGCCATAGACAAACTTGCCTGATAACCGTGCTCATAGTCATACGTCGCCTAACTTAGTGTTTCCTGTACTTTTCTGGAGTGATCGGCTGAGCGTCAATCTGTCCGTCAAGGAGCTGGATTTCGTATGCCTCAACACCCGGCTTCATAAACCAGCGGCAGGAACTGTCGTCGCGCCTGACCGGCTGGCTGATATCCAGTGCTGTGCCGTCAAAGTCGTAGGCGGCCAGCAACACCGGCTTGCGTCCTTCGTCATAGTGTTCGCGGTCGTTCTGGTACTGCAGTACGAAGCCGTTTCTGTTGCGCAGGAAAAAGTCCTGGCGCTGCTTTGAGTTGCTGTCGGCCGCCGCGATCAGTTCGGACAGACCCGGCCAGTACAGTCTCTGCCACAGCAGGGTTTCTTTTGCATCAAGGCTGGCCAGCAGGCGGCCGTCCGCCGACCAGCGCTCAAAGCTCATGCCCTCAAGGCACTCACCGACCTCCGGAACGTAAGAGTTCATTCCCATGTATCCAGTTCTGGAGACTGAATCAAGCTCAAAGGCATAGTTGACCCAGTCGGGATGCAGAGGTGTACCGCTGAGCAGGACCAGCTCGCCATTCGCTACCGGCAGCCAGGCGTAGAAGTCGCGGCCGGCAGCCCAGGCCGGCAGCGCGGGCGCCAGCTGCTGATCCGCCTCCCGCACCAGTTCGTCATAGCGGGCCTGCAGCTTCGCGGGCAGAGGTGCAGACAACTTCAGGCCACCCAGGTAGTCCTGACCGGTGGCGTAGTCGTAGCTGCCCTGACTCCGGGGCTGCACATAGGGCAGCTCCAGTGGCCGCAGGTCAAAGTTGCCGGGGAAAAGCAGGCCGCGACGGTACATCTCGCGCGTCGGCAGCATAAAGCCCTGCGCATCAAACTGCACCTGTGGAAACTGCACTGTGCCGCTTTGTGCCGAACCGTTGCTCTGGCTGATCTGCCATGGCTGCTCAAACTCAGTTGGCAGGGGCGGGTCCGGCGGGGCATAGCCCAGGCGCAGATTCAGTGCGCTTACTGCTTCGGCATAGGCGCTGTAGCGCTTGTCTTCGAGTTTGACAGACCTTGTCATCGGCTCCAGCAGCGCCAGCTGAGCCAGGTACCAGTCCAGTTCTTCGTAGTCTGCAGCATGAGGATTGGCCGGATCATGAGGCGACTTCGCTATGCAGCGAATCTTCCGGGTGTAGCCTTCGGCCATTGTGCGCTGTTCAAGCACCAGGCTCGGCAGGACCGGCCCGCCGCTGAAGCGCTGCGGGCCGTCGGCCTGGCCCTCATAGGGCGAAGGCAGATCCGGGTCGACCAGGCCAAGCTGAACCTGAGCTTCGTACATGTCCAGCAGATACTCAGGCGGCCAGCTTGTCCCCATGTTCGATCGGCTGTGGTCATAAGGAGTGCCTGTATCAACCGGGCTGCCGTCATACTCATAGATCAGCACGCCCGCTTCCTGGCCCTCGACGGCAGGTTCTTCGAGCGTGGAGTAACCGCCGCTGCGGGCATTCAGCCAGCGCTCCGAGTTGCGGGCCTCGGCTTTCAGCACTGTCATGTCCGGCCAGTAAAAGAGCCGCCAGTTGCTGTAATAGTCCGTATCCGGCGGGTCAAGAGTGCCAAGCAGCCGGCCTGTGCGGTCATAGCGGTACCAGCGCTCGCCCTTGACGCTGTAATAGGGTCCGCCGACGAACTCCTTGCCCAGCTCGCCGTAACACAGGATGTCGCCGTTGGGTACAAAGACGCAGTCGATGGGCGGCTGCCGGACCAGCCAGGCCGGCACGCGCGGGAAATCCAGCGCCTCAATGAAGTCGCTGTGCTTAGCTGAGCTGTCCAGTTGCAGGCCGTCCCAGTCCAGCGGGGCGACGATAGCGATCCAGTCCATCTGCTGGCCGCCCCAGTCTTCGGCGCCCAGCATGTTCAGGCCCAGGGTCTCGCCCACTGTCGGCCGGTCAAAGCGGTATTCATCGCGGATGCCGTTGATAAACTGCGGGATCAGATAGCCCTCCGGGCTGATGGTCTTGATGGTCACGCGCCAGCCTTCGGGCACTTCAAAGGGCTCGCTGCCATAGGAATAGGTCAGGTGCAGGTGCAGTTTGTAGGGCTCGCTGGTCAGGCCCTTCAGGCGCTCAAAGGCCCAGAAATCGATCGGCGCATACAGCCCGCGGTAAGGGTTCGCCGGATCATCCAGGGGCCGCAGGCCGTCACAAAGCTCAGCAATCCGCTGGGTGTTGTTGGTGTAGGCCTCCACTGCATCCGTGTGCTCTCTGGCTCCGTCGCTCTGGGGCACGTCCCAGTTCGGCATCGGATAAGGTGCGCTTTCCGAAGTGCTGTCCGCTTTGGTCTGCGCTTCTTCGGCCCGAGCCGCTGCGGGAGCGAGGACATAGGCAGGCAGGAAAAGCACCGCCAGCAGCATGATTACTGACCTGCCTAGCAGCACAACATTGCGGCCCATAAATCACCTCAGCCAGGACTGGCGTGATTTTAGCGCAGCAAAAGGCCGGGGACGCGCCCCGGCCCTGGATGACCCCATTGTGTGGGCCCGGCTGGCAGGCCGGGCAAAACAAAAGAGCAGGAGCCCCGCACTGCCGCACGGGGCCACAGGAGCTAACCCGCGGCCTGCGCCTTGGGGAAGAACTCCGGCATCTCGTCGGCGCTGGGGCCATAGATGCTCGGCACCGGGATGTCCAGCATGCGCATATAGACGCTCAGCTGGCCGCGGTGGTGATAAATATGGTTCAGCAGGATCATGCGCGCGACCGCCGCCCGCGGCATGGCGAACAGCACCTGCTCGCCGGCGGTCAGCTTCCACTCGCTCAGCGCCCACTCGTCGCTCAGGGGCGGCAGGGTCTCGCGCAGCAGCTTCAGGCTCTGCTCAAAGGCGGCCAGAATCTCGGCCTTGTTCTCCGGCGCCGGCGACTTGGCCATCTCGCTGATGTCCATGCTGTCCTTCAAAAGCATGCCAAGGATGCCCTGCGGCCCCGCGGCAATGTGGTGGGCCAGATAGCCCAGGGTCATGCTCTTCTCGTGCGGCTGCCAGGCGAGCTGCTCCTCGGGCAGACGCTCAAGGCACTTGCCGGTGGCCGCAGCCTCACCTTCGAATTCAGCCAGAATCTGCTGCATGATGCTCATTACCCCATCTCCTTGCGGCCTTGCCGCTGTGTTTTTGTCGGCGGCCTGAGGCCGCCGCTACTTCCCATTTCTGTACGGGCGGCATCATTGCCGCCCAGCACCAGTAGGGGCGCCATCACCGGCGCCCAGCCTCGCCTGCCGGCTTTAACAGCAGCAGGCCGAGGATGTAGTCGCGGACATGCCGCAGACAGTCGGAAACAACGCTATCCGGCCCGCCGGCCTTGTGCAGGATCAGCCCGCCCTGCATCGCCGCGGCGAACAGCCGCGCCAGAGCCATATGGTCAAGCTGCCGCCCGCGGCTGGCTGCCGCCTCCGCGATCAGCCCGCCGATGGCCTGGCTGGTCTCTTCAAAGGCGCGGCCGGCAGCCTCCCTAAGCTGCGGGTGCGAGTGTCCGGTCTCCTGCACGGTCGTGCCGATCAGGCAGCTCTTGAGGACATCCGGGTTCTCAAAGAGCGCCACAAAAAAGTCGAGTGTCCCGCGCAGCCGCTCCAGCGGACTCTCCAGCTGCATACAGGGCTGGCTGAGCAGCATGCCCCGGACTCCTGTGGTCCAGGCTTCCATGCAGGATTCCGCCAGCGCTTCCTTGTTACGGAAGTGATGGAAGAAGGCGCCCTTGCTGACCCCGGCGGCCTGACAGATCTGCTCCACACTGGTGGCACTGTAACCATGCTGGCGGATCAGGTCTATCCCGGCCTTGATCAGCCTGCCGCGCGAACCGCTCGCCGACTGGTCGGTACGCTGCTTGCGTGCAGTCTGCTCAACCTTGTCGCCCGAATTCTGTTTGGCATCATTTGCCGGCACATCGCTATATTACCGACCGGTTGGTACGGTGTCAAGACTTTGCTAAACACGACCTAACATGAGTGCGTGCTGAAGAGGGAATGCGTGGCATAACAGAGCGTCAGTAATGCTGGCTGACGGAGTCATGGAAATGATCAAGTCCTTGCCGCCTGTGCTTAGCGCCACCTGGCTGGTGCTTTGCTGCCTTCTGCTGGCCCTGTCCGGCTGCTCCGGCCGCAAGGGCTCACCGCAGCAGCAGCTTGAGCCCGATCCGATCTTTCATCCTGCGGTTGTCGCAGATGCAGTGGCGCAGCAGGTCGCGCTGCCCGCGCCGTCAAGCCTGGCCGGCAAGGCCAATGCGGCATCCAGCTTTGACGACCGCCTGTGCTTCGGCAATCAGTGGGAAGCCGCATTGCCAAACAACAAGGTCGCCGACAGCACCTTCTCGCCGCAGTACGCCGGTGCCGCCGGGCGCACGCTTGCCGACTGCGCCTATGCGATCTACGGTTTCGGCGAGCTGAATCTGTACCACGGCGAGCCGGTGATCAAGCTGCGCTGGCTGGACGCTCTGGACCAGCCGCAGAATGTTTACGTCGCGCTGGCCAACCGGCAGCTCGACCGCTGGGACTGGTTCAAGATGCCTGCCAGCGGCGACGTGGCAGTACCGAGCCTTGGGCCCTATCAGGATGCCGCCAGCGAGGGCATGGTGGCTGTTGTCTCACTCGATAACGGCGACTTCGGCCTGGACTATGTCCTGTGGGGCGATGCCTATGGCATTAATGTGAACCTGGTCACTGACCTCAACCCCAACCCGGTCTACAACATCGCTCCACTGACGGTTAACTTTGATGTCAGCGGCTCGGTTTCCTACGGGGGTGTCATCAGCGGCTATGACTTCGACTGGGAAGACGACGGGGTCTTCGACCTGACGGGCAATACGGACGGCCTTGTCCAGCACGTCTTTAGCGCCGGCAAGCAGCGGGTGGCCATCAGCGCCACTGACGACCTCGGCCAGAGCAGCACAACCTATCTGAACTTCGTCTCCATTGACCCGAACAACCAGCCGCCGATCGCCTCCTTTACGCTCAGTCCGAACAACGGCGACGGTCCGCTGACGGTCAGCTGCGACGCATCCAGCAGCTCCGATCCCGACGGCAGCATCGTTGAGTACCGCTGGGACTTTGACGGCGACGGAACAGACGACTTCATCTCACCCTCAGCCCAGACCAGCCACGTCTTCGCCCGGGCCGGTACAAGCCCGGTGCGCCTGACCATTGAGGACAACTACTTTCGCGAGGCGACCCAAAGCAAGGTGGTGACTATCCAGCACGGCTGGCACGAGTCGGTGATTGACTCTGCGGCCGACGCCCGCACTCCCGTCGCGCTCTGCACTTCAGGCTCACCGGGACGCGCCAGCGTGGCCTACATCGATACCTACAACCATGAGCTGCGCTTTTGCCATGCGAACAACGACCAGGGCAGCACCTGGGGCGCGGTAAGGATTCCGGCCAGCGCGGAGTTCGGCCTGGTCGGCCAGGTCAGCATGGTAACCAGCATCGGCAGCGGCGTGCCGATCATCTGCTATGGCGACTTTGAGAACAGCTATGGCCTCTTCACTGTGACCGCCGCCAACCCCGCCGGCGGCAGCTGGCTGTCCCCGGTGCTGGTGGATGGCAGCAACCATACCGGCCTGCGCGCCCGGATGAGCCTGGTCAACACCATCCCGGTAATCGCGGCTGCGGCGACCTATAGCCAGCAGGACCGCAACGACGTGTTCTATTACACCGCCAAGGACCTCGACGCTGCTGACTGGAACGCGCCCAGCATCGTCCTGCCGATGCAGGACGGCATCGAGTATGGCCAGCCGGCGATTGGCTACAGTGCAAACGGCCTGTTCAAGACGCCCTTTCTGCTGATCCCGCGCTTTGAGGACGGCCAGGCGATCAGCAGCACGCTGGTCCGGGCTGCTGATGTCAGCGGTTCGAACTGGAACCCCGGCCAGGCAGTAGCAGCCTATATGGAAGCGGGCAGCTTTGTTATGTCAGCCGGCTGCCCGGCCTTCTGCGGGGCCACCGCCACGGCCGGCGGGACGATTGCCTTTTATCGCTCCGTAAACGCTGACGGCACTTCCTTCCCGGCAAGTCCGCACAACATCGTGTACCAGGGCGGACAGGCGGTCGGGGTCATCCACGGCGGCGTGCCGGAGATCTACTACTACACCCCGGGCCTCGACGACATCCTGCTGCTGCGCGCCAAGGACAGCCTTGGCGATGAATGGGACCAGCCCTATGCCGTCGCTGAGAACCTGAACTACAGCGGCGGCCAGCTCGGCGTGACCCTGGTCAACGGCGAGCCGGTGCTGGCCTTCGCCTGGCGCGGCGATGTCGGGGTCTATGAGCTGCATAGCGCCAGCTGGTATTAGGCGCGGGCCTTATTGCCCTGCGGATCCATATCAGTGGCGCGGGCCGTCCCGCCCGTAGCAGGCTGGCCGGATGCCTCGCTGTGGAGGTTTGCCCGGTCTGACAGATTGAGGCCTCGATCACCATTTCGCGGGCAGCCTTGCCCGTGCCACTGATCTGTACGGTAGTCACCGATCAGTACGGCCGGCATGGGGACCCATAGGGGCGCACAGAGTGCGTCCCGCCCTTAGCGAGCTGCGGCGGCCCCCGGCGGGACTAGAAGTAGCCCCGCACATACATCAGGTTGCTGTTGGTGCGGTCGAAGTAGCTGATCGCCGGCTGGCCACCGAGATCGATCAAGGATGTGTACTCGCCGCTGTTTGATGCGGAGGCGTCCGCGTTTACCGCGGCGTTCCAGCTCGCTCCGCTGGCGTCCGTGGCCAGGACAAAACGCAGGTTCTGGTTGGTGACATCGTAGTAACTGACTCCAGGAACAGCACCCACGACAGCCAGAGATGTGAAAGCCCCGGTGAACTGGCCATTATTGACGTTGCCGTCGAGTGTCAGGTAGGAGACGAGGTCACCGTCACTGGAAAAAAACACTGCTAAACTCAGCTGACTGGCCAGGCCCATACTTCCAGACAATTCTTCATAGAAGCTGGCTTTGGGCAGCCCGTTAACGAGGGCCAGAGAGCAGTACTGCCCGGAACCAGAATTCGATCCCGCAAATTTGTGCATCGTCCCCCAGTCTGATCCTTCGGCATCAAGCGCTCTCAGATAGTAGGCCCCGCGCTGGGCAGAGCTGTCAGCGCTGTAAAAGGCCACGGCCGGCCGGCCGTTGATCTCGGCGAGAGAGCAGTGTGAGCCGATATCGCCGTCGCTGGCCAAGGTGATGGGTACTCCCCAGCTTGCTCCATTGCTGTCCAGCGCCCGCACATACAGCATGTCTTGCGCAAAATAGGTGTGGTAGGCGATGGCAGGCAAGCCGTTGATCAGCTTGAGCGAACAATCGACTCCAGGGATGTCGCTGCCGCCGGAGGCGACCACAATCGGTGCATCCCAGGCGCCGCCGACGGAATCGCTGGCGCGGATAAAGTGTAGGTCGCTAGGCGCCCGGCTGGCTAGGGCAATGGCCGGGTGGCCGTTAACAATCGCCAGCGAAGTCGAGTTACCTGAGAAATTTTCGCTGAGAGCCTGGTCCAGGGCGGCACCCGGCGCACCCCAGGTATCGCCTTGCGCATCCAGGGCGCGGGTGTAGTAGAGATACTGATTGGGCGCGTCTGCTACGCCGATGCCCAGATAGCTGATCGCCGGATTTCCGTCGACCAGCGCCATCGAGGTAGCACGGCCGCGCTGTTCCGGGCCGCCATCAACGACCACCGGGTCGAAAAAGCCCTGCACTGTGAGCGGCCTGGCATCGGTATCCGTCGCGCCAGTGTTGTCGGTTATCCGCACGCCAAGGTCGAAGAGGCCCGGCGTGTCCGCGCTGATGTCCAGGGTCGGGATTGGATCGCCGATGAAGTCGTCTTCGGCCAGCGTCTCGTATGTCCCATCGCCATCCGTGTCCCACTCGATCTTGTCGATGAAGCCATCGACGTCGCTGCTGGCGCTGGCGTCAAGGGTCACGGTCGCCCCCCTGGACGCTACATCGGCCGACAGGCTCAGCGCCGCCACCGGCGCGTAGTTGTCGATCTCGATGCTGACGGTGTCAGTGGCCGTCGCGCCGTCGTCGTCGGTCACCCGCAGGCGAGCTGTATAGCTGCCGGTGTCAGGATAGGTGAACTGCGCTCCGGGGGCAGCGCCCGAGTTGTCGTAAATCCCGTCGTCTTCGAAGTCGAACTCATACAGCACAATGCTGCCGTCGCTGTCAGCGCTGGCGCCGGCGTCGAAGTCCACCGTCAGTGGTGCGCTGCCGACCAGCGGACTGGCCTGCAGTTCGGCCAGCGGCGGCGTATTGACGCCGATCAGCAACGTGTCTGTACTGCTCTTGCCTTCGTCGTCGCTGACCCGCAGTGTGACGAGGTAGTCGCCGGAGTCGCTGAAGCTGTGCTGGGCCTGCGCTTCAGCGCTGGAGAAATCCACCGTCCCGTCGCTTTCGAAGTCAAACTCAAACAGCGTGATGCTGCCGTCGGGATCGCTGCTGGCGCCGGCGTCGAAGCTCACCTCCAGGGGAGGCGTCCCGGCCAGCACATCCGCCAGCAGATCGGCGACCGGAGCGTCGTTTTGCAGGGTGCGCACTGTGATTCCCTGCAGGGCAATGTTGCTGCCAAGGGGCGCGACCAGAGCGAAGTAGGCCGTCGCGGGGTCAGCCGCAGAGAGATTGACCGCGTTGTCGAGATCGAGAGTCAGCAGCAGGCTGCTTTCAGCGCTGCTGAATGGACCGCTCAGGCTCCAGCGCCCGCTGCTGTAGTCGCTCAGCGCGACAAAGCAGGGGTCAATCCCGCCCTGGCCCTGCAAGTCAAACTGCACTTCGACCAGAGATCCTTCCGGTGGGGCAAAGCCGAAGAGCACCCATTCGAAGGCTCCGTCGTCCGTGGCATCCAGGCGGCCAAGGGGCGGATCCGATGGACCTTCCAGCGCATAGCCAGGGCTGCTGAGCAGTGACTCATCTGGCGCGATCTGCGCGTCCACCAGCGAACTCGAGCCGCGCAGGGTGTTGAGAGTCGGCAGACCGCGGCTGATCTGCTGGCGCAGCGCCGGCGCGATCCGCAGCCGTTCATGCATAGCTTCCAGACCGGCCGCAGGCCGTGGCTGGATGGCTTGTGTGCCGCCGCAGGCGCACAGAGACATGCCCACAAGAAGTGCTAAGACCTGCCATAAACCAGATGCAAGCGGATTCTTCAATTCTGTCTCCAGTAAATGGCGGCTTCGAATCTTACCATGCAGGTGCTCAAGGCAGCTCGGCTGCAAACTTTGTGCGCCCCTACAGGAGAAAAGGGTGGGGACAAGCCCCACCCTATGCGACTCTGTTACGCAGCGGCCGGCTTGTCCGGCGTCGGGGTTGGCACAGGCGGCAGCGGTTTTGGAGCGGGCTGCTCGTCAGCGCCAGCGCCAGTGCCAAAGAAGCGCGTCAGCTGCGCCGCCAGGGCGTCGATGCTGCCTCCGCCAAGCAGACCACCGCCGCCGCCGGCGACGAGGATCTCCGGCATGATCTTGACGTTGTGCTCGCTCAGCGAGGCGATGGCGTTGATCAGCGCCGTCTCGGAGCGCCCGAGCGCGGCGACCTGCTCGGCGAAGGACTTCGCGCGGGCCATACCGATCGCCTCGACTTCCTGGCCGCGGGCCAGGCCGCTCTCGCGGATGATCGCCGCTTCGGTCTCGGCGCGGGCCAGACCGGTCTGGCGGATCACCGCCGCGTCCACGTCCGCCTTGGCCAGACCCGTCTCGCGGGTATAGGCCGCCTCGCCCTCCGCCCGCGCGCGCTGGCTGCTGGCGTTGTGCTTCTGGATGTCAACGTTCACCTGGGCCTGGGCCAGCTGCAGCTGCATGTCGGCCGTACCGCGCGCCTGCTCGGTGGCGATACGCTCCTCCTCCGCCACACGCTGCATGCGGTAGGTCTCGACCTCCTGGTTGGCGATCTCGCGCTGGGTCAGGACCTGCACCATGTCTTCCGGCAGGATGACGTCCTGGATGTAAACGCCCTTGGTCTCCACCTGATACTCCGCGAGCTGCACGGAGATGTGCTCGAAGGCCTCGCGCTGCACCTCATGGCGCGTCTCGATGAACATCACCGCCGGCATGCTCTGCAGCTTGTCGCGGAAGTGGTTGCCCACCGCCGCCTGCAGCACTTCATTGACCAGGTTGGCCATGCTGCCCACGCTGCTGATCACCCGCGGCGCGCGGGTATCCGGCACGTGGATCTGCACCTGCAGATCGAACTTGAACACGAAGCCCTCGCGGCTCTTGGCCACAATCGGCTGCAGGCGCTGGTCATAGCTGTGCGCATGGCTCACCACATCGGCCCAGTTCAGGGTCAGGATCGCCGTCGGCACAATCTCGGCCTGATAGCAGCGCGGGTTGATCGGGTACTTGCCCGTCCGCAGCGGCTCCTGCCAGATACCGCGGTGGCCCGGCCGCACCAGGCTGCCGTGCTTGAACTCGCTGCCGCTGGTGTCGCGGGTGGCCAGGCCGACATAGCTCTTGACCACCGCCACCTGGCCCTGCTCCACCACCAGCATCGGCACGATCTCCACGCTGACCAGGAAGGGGTTCAGCGTGAAGGCGCCATACAGCAGCGGGTCGTGCTGCAGGCCGATTTTGCCGCCGGCTTCCAGGAAGGCCTGGAAGTCCTGATAGTTGTTGTGCTGGGTGTTCTTGTTGCCCAGCAGCACTTCGATCATGTCAGCGTCGGTGCTGCCATTGCCCTCCATCTTCTCGACGTCGTCGAAGCCGCCGAGGCGGCTGGCGATATCGCCGCTGTCCAGGGGCTCGCCCTCGAAGGTGGTGACGATGCCGATGGTGTCGATCACCCGGCCGCCATCACTGCTATGCGGCTGGATGCGCACGATCTCAAGCTGGTCCTGCCGCAGGCCGAAGTTCTCCGGCGTCAGCATGGCCCCGCGCAGCTGGTTGCTGCTGACCGGCACGCCAAAGACGCGCCGGCGTGTGACGACCATGAAGGCCACCGGGTGGATCGGCACCAGGGTGCCCGGGGGCAGCACCGGCCGCTGCACACCCTTCTGGCCGCCGCGGCCGATGAAGGTCTGAAGGTTCGTAAAGTTGCCGAATTCCCTCCTGTAAATGGCGCTCTTCGCACCGATGGGCAGCGGGCTGCCGATCTGCGCGATCACCACGCCGATCTCGCCCGCCGGGATCTGCACCCAGGGGTGCTTCTCGACTGCGTAAAGCAGCCAGAGCCTAAAGCGCCAGCCCGGCATCAGCAGTTCACTTTGATAGCCAGCTTCGCCGTTGAAGGCGATGGGGTTATCTTCGGAGAGCTTGCGCAGGGCGAAGCGCTTGATTACCAGCCCGACTTCGGTCGGTCCAATCACGTGGATCGAGGGAAGTATAAGTATCAGGGCCAGTACGATAAACACAGCAGACCAGGCCGCCAAAGGGCCCAGCACAGCCAACACATCCGTTCCCAACTCTTTTCACCTGCACCCTGGAGTTACTTGCTCCGTTGGGATGCAAGGCAGATACTACAGCGCAGGAAGGCTCTCTGCAGGAAATTTAATGTGATACCGCGCTATCAATAAGGAGCGCGAACAGTTGCATTACATATGTAGGGAAGGCCGCGCGAAGTTCGGATGCCGTGGACGCAGGGGTCTCAGGCCCCGCGCATCTTGACCTTTACCAGCTGCAGTTTCTGCTCCGCGTCCCGCAGCGGATAGATGGCCAGGATTCCGTTCCCGCACTGCGCAACCGCTGCTCCATCGATCCTCGCTTCCCCTTCCTGTTTGCCCTCGCCGCTGATGAAGAAAAGCCTGGAGTCTGTCTGAAAAGCAAAGCCGCCATTGTCACGCTTCAGCGGCCGGACGAGGGTATTGGCGCCGGGTATGCGGCTGCGCCACACCAGATCCCCGCCAGGACTGAGGCAAAAGAGCTCCTTGTCATCGTTCATCACGGCCACCCGCCCGCCGGAGCCGATCCCCGGCTGGCAGTCAGGCTTGCCCATGAGCTGATAGCGCCACAGCACCTTGCACATGCTGTCCAGCTTCAGTAGCTCGCTTTCACTGCAGATGTAGATACTCCTGACTTGTCCGCCGGCGTCCATTTCCACAGTCTGGAAGCGGGCAAACTTGCCAAGACCCAGACGGTAGTCTTCAACGAAACTGCCCTGGGCATCAACCCGCAGGATATCGCCGTACTTGCTGGTCACCAGGGCCGACCCGTCCGCCAATGGAACCGGCGGCACATTCATCAGACCCAGTTCCAGGTGGCAGGACCAGAGCAGCTCGCCTTCCGGGGAAACCTTGTGCAGAAAGTTGTGGGCGCTGGCCACGAAAGTGAAACCAGCGTGGTCAACCACCGGGGTGAAATCAAGGAGGCTGCCCTTGAGGTCGACGTTGAAGAGCTCTCTGCCTTTTTCGTCGAGCTTGACCAGCGTATCGCCGGCAGTCACGATCAGATCCTTCTCGCCGCAGGCGGCGAGCTTGCCGACATAGCCGAAGTAAGGCGGATTGTAGTCATAACGTTTGCGGCCAAATGCATCAAAGCCCAGCACATGGTCCTGACCGACCGGCAGGGCAATACCGTTGTCCCCAAGCGCCACCGGCACACCGTCAGAGCCTTCCATCGGAATCTCCTTGCGCCAGAGCTCCCGCAGGAGCTCATCCCCGGCCGGTGCCGGCTGCGGTAGAAGCTGGCCGGGATCATAGTGGGGGGGTGGCTGGATTTCCACTGGGTCCTGCACTGGCACTTTTTTCACGCCAACCAGCACCTTTCCCGAACTGTGCCGCTGGCTGTACACAATCCACAGGCTGCCCAGCACCATCACCACCGACAGCGCCGCGATGCCAAGCACCAGCTGCAACCGCAGCCTGGCGCGCTCCACCCGAAGTTTCTTAGCGCCGGACATTGCTGCTATCCCCTTCTCGGCTCTGCCATTCTTTCTCACACAGCTCGCAGTTGCTGCTGCGATAGTAGGCGCTGGCCACATCCGCGTCCTTCAGCACCGCGCTGGAATGCAGGTCCGGCACATGGTTCTGCCAGTGGCCGCAGGCGCACCTGAAAAGATAGTAGTGGTACCAGCTGCCATTTGGCCGCACGACTACCCCGTGGCCGAAATCCAGCCTTTCTTCGAGCTTCAGGTTCAGCTCGTCCCGCGGCTTGTCTGCGCCGCCCAGCTCTGCGCCGATCCGCGCGCGGATCAGGGCCGTCAGCTCCGGCGGCTCCGGACTGAGGGCAAAGCAGCCCGTGGCTGCGGGACCCTGGCCGGCTGCCCATGGCCACAGCCCGCTGAAGAAGCCGGCGGGCCCGCCCGGTCCGCGGGCCAGGGCCATCCACAGACTGCCCAGCACCAGCAGCAGCGCCAGCATTCCAAGCCCCAGCAACAGGCGCACACGCAGGCGCTCACGCGCCAGGCGCGCATGCTCAGCATACTCAGATACATAGTTCCTGCCCTGCACTCCGGCCTCCGCTGCTGCTTAAATTGTAGACGTATATGCAGCGCCGTTGTTTGCTTTCCTTTCAAGCGTGCAACCTTCACCCAGGCAGGTGCAGCCACCGCTGCTGCGCCCTCTGGTCTTACTCGTCGGCCAGGTCTTCAGCGCCCGCCTGGTCCGACTCCCCGAAGCGGCAGCGGCTGCAGCGCTGGCTGCGGTAATACTCCACCAGCGGGCGCGGGTCGACCAACTCATAGCCGCTCTGCATGTCCGGCAGCAGGTCGATCTCATGCCCGCATGCGCAGCGGAAGCGGTAAAGGTGGAAGCCGTGGTCTTCGCCGCTGATCACAAACCAGTGGCGGCAGCCGTAGGGCGCGGGCAGGCGCAGCATGTTGCGCTCGGGCCAGTGGTTGTCTGCCAGCTCGGCACTGACTTCCAGGCTGTCGCAAAGCTGGCCGACGCGCTGCAGCAGGGCCGGATCGCTGGGGCGCAGCTCGACCTTCGGCCCTTCGCGAGGCAGCCCGGTAATCGTCTCCCGCCGCGCGCCCGCGGTCTGCGGGTCAAGGTCGAGCCCGGCGGCCGGCTCCTGCAGGCCGAGGCTGGCGCTGAAGTTCCAGGCGAGGTCCAGCAGCGGCCAGCGGAAGAGCCAGGCCAGCAGCACCACTAGTGCCAGTGCGATCAGACCCCGCTGATTCTCACTGACTAAGGACAAAGCAACGAAGTCAGCCGGCAGAGATGTTTGTCTCCGCATTCACCGATCCCCCGACAGCGTGATAGCCCGCTCCGCGGGCTGGGTACAGGGAAATAGACGTAAGCAGAGCGGGATGGTTACGCTGTAGGGGCAGACGGCTGTCTGCCCTTCCTTATGGGCCGGGGCTTGCCCCCGGCCGGCGCTCTGTTCCTGTAGGGCCGGGGCTTGTCCCCGGCCGCGGCTCTTGTAGTGGCGGCGCACAGTCGCCGCCCGCGGATTTGGCTGGGGAGCGCAGGCTTTAGCCTGCATCCTCGCAGGGCCGCATGGATATGCGGCCGCCTTGTCGGAGCGCGGACGATTCGTCCGCGTCTTGCAGGGCCGCATGGATATGCGGCCATCCTGCCCGAGCGCCGGTCGACAGGTCGGCACTGGGAGCGCAGGCACCCTGCCTGCATTCTTTTGAGGCCCGTGGGCTTGTCAGCTCATCCCATTGGCGCGGGTGTTCCCGCCCGCCCTCTGTCTTGTAGGGGCGGCGCACAGTCGCCGCCCGCACTTCCTCCGCGAAATGTCATTGCTGACTGACGGAGATGACTGTTCCGTTGCTGTAACATCTGACCATGCACAAGAGTCAAGTGACTCTCATCAGTGCCGGACTGATTCTGCTCCTAGGCGGCATGCTCCTCTGGCCGCACCTGAAGGCGTATCGCAAGGCCCAGGAGCGGTTGGCCCTTTGCTTCGACTGCGAGGAGTATCCCCTGCTCTGCAATCCGGCGCGAGTGGCATACAAGGCTGAAGTCGCGGCCGACGGCAGAATCGAACTCGGCCTGGAATTCTATTACGACGGCGCAGTGCGCGAAGCGTCGCCTTACGTTATGGCCGCGTACCAACTGACCCCGGCCAAGGTGATTGCCATGCCTGACTTTGAGGACCCCGAGGTTTATGGTGTGCGTGAGCTGCCCGCAGAATTGGCGGGCTCCAGCCTGTGGCTTACCATGCGCCCTAAGCTGGGTGCCCAGAAGCTTCCACACATCAGCAAGTACGATCAACTCAACTTTTTGGGACCGATTAATATCAACCTCGAAGATAACCCACTGTGCCTGCCCTTCATACAGTCCGGAGCCGAATTGCGGGCCTACGCCTGTGCCAAGACCTTCTACCCATACCACAGGCCGCAACTCCAGCTTGGCCTGACGCCACTTTCGCCGGCGTTAGTACTCGAAGACTGTTCTCCTGAACTGATTGAAGTCAAGGCTGGTGATTACCCGGTTCTGGAGCACGAGAAGAACTTGCAGCGCTTCGCCAACGGAATTCTGGTCGACCCTTCATTCCCGTGTTATCTGCTTAGGGACGCTGGCAATGCTCGCGCTGAAAAACTAATGCTGCTGGATCCCAGCTTTTGCGAATGGCCCGCAAATGCACCGCTCACTCAGTTGCGCAGCTACTACCTTTTCTGGAACCCGCTCTTCACCAAACCAGTTACCAGCCATGGCCATGATCCCGCCACGCCGTGACATTCCTGCGCGCCAGCGGGCATGCCGTCTCGCTCAAGCTCTCGCCCGTCTGGAGAGACCACCGTTCCCGAGGCCGCGCCTTGCAGGGCCGCATGGATATGCGGCCGCATTTTCGGAGCGCGGACGATGCCTGCGCGTCCATTTTGTCGGAGTGACGGTCGACAGACCGGTACTGGGAGCGCGGGCACCCTGCCTGCATTCTTGTCAGGGCCGTGAGCTTGTCAGCTCATCCCATTGGCGCGGGCATTCCCGAATCAATAATCTGCGTCATGTTTCCCAGATCGTCATATACGTAGATCTATGTATAGCCGCCGTGTATGATGAGCAGGTCGCTGGACGGCATAGACTGCTTCACGCGACAAATAACGTGTCTAAGATGTTAGTAATCCTTAAGACGACTGTAGTCAGACGTCATCTTTGACATATCTGGAATTGGGAAGTCCGCATCAAGTAAAGGCAGCAAGTCCGATTGTTATCGCGGTACAGGCAGCAAATATATAACCTAGTTTCTCAGCATTGCCACCGAAGGCGCGACCAATGCTCCAAGTATTGACGACTGCAATGAGCGCTAGACCAAAATAGAGTTGTGAATCATCGATCTTGGGTATTACACTGTGTATGAAAAGCAAAGCTACTACCAGATAGAAAACAGCTGGGAGCAGTTTGTGTACGACAAACAATCTGTTGGGTACCTCTGGCTTATGTGAACTTAATGCTGCAATCAAGCAGCAAACGAAAGCTAGAGAAATCTCCACAGCGAGCAAAATTGTAAGCACCGAGTTACTCATTTACAACCTCAACAGTGCACACGGGCAATGTGTGCAGCACCTACAGCCCTGCTGCCAAGTAAGGTGAGCGCAATCAGCAAGCATGTTGCTACCAGCAAGGCAGGCCAACAACGCCGCGGCCGCCATGATACCAAGCTCCGTCGCCGCGGCCGATTTGGTTCATACCCTGGCCAATCGACTCGCTGGCCATGCGGCCTCCGGAGCAGTCTGCCTTCTTTGCCGGGCAGTGGTCACTAATGAAATTGTAACGCCGGATTGTGGCCTCGGCTGGCAGGCCTCTGCTTTCGTAGGGCCGTGAGCTTGTCGCCGCCCGCTTGTAGCAGCGCGGCCCCGTCCGCGCGCTCTTGACTCAGCACTGAACACTCAGCAGGCCGCCCAGCCCGCCGTTTGGAGAACTGTCCGGCGGGTCGGCGCATCCACAAACCCTATCCTCGGAGCCTCCAGCTTGTAGGAAACTTGTTGTCGTTGACCCAGCCGCCGGAGTAGGTCTACTCAATGCGCAGGATCTTACGCCCTCTTCTTCTGCCGGCACTGCCATTCCAGGTGGCGGGGTGCTTCTAGGCTTGGCCAGCCAGCTCTAGAGGCGTGTTAATGGTGTAGTTGTATCAACACGAGAAATCCCAACTACGTTTCATTCAAGTTAGAGCACAGAATGCCAAGAAATATCTACACCCTATTCCGTTACATCGACCCACAGTTCATAGTAATCATAGCTCGAGCCCACATCCTTATAGGTCATTCTCAACAATGTTACTAGTAACTTATTATCTTGTGATCGAAAGGTGATCATTGGAAGGTCAGGCTTATCGGCTTCTATACTGTACTCCTTGCCCAGGCACGACTCTATATGGCTACTAACCTCACCCCACGATTTATCATTGGTAAAAGCAACGGCATAGTGCATCCTATAGCCCGTCGAATCACTAAAATCTTCCACGGCAAAAGACTTGCCATCTCCTGGCCCCCCATGCCTAACAGGCACGGCCAATGACCCCATAGGAGCATTTAGCTGCGATAGCGGCCAACCGGATGGGTACTGGACGGGATTTGTCCTGCCAGTAGTTTTGATCACTGCTTTCTGCTTTTGACAAGACGTGCAGCATCCCAGCAGAAAGCCTGCGATGACTAAGCCTATGCTCGCATAGCGGATGCAACGATCACTGATGCTCATTTCTTATCCTTGGCGCGGTCTGGGAGAGCTGGGACCTCCACCAGGATTACCGATACCGCCATGTCCACCGCCCGAGTGCGGCACTGGCCGAAGAACTCGCGATTGTCGCCCTCGACCGTCGGCTGGCTGAAGCTGCGCGGGCTCTTCCATTCGCGGCGCAGCGGGATGCGGACAAGGTGTCCGCGCTCCATGAAGATACGGGACGCAGTCCCGCGCTCCGGGGCGGAGGGCCGAGGCCATGCTCGGCCACTACCGGAGGGGATACGGGCCAGCGGCTCGCGCTCCAAACGCGGCGCAGCCGCGAAAACCCACCGGTTACAAACCGGTGCCACCGCAGCGCGGCGCGCGGCCTCCGGAGCGGTCTGCCTTCTTTGCCGGGCAGTGGTCACTGCAGCGATTGTAACGCCGATTGTGGCCCTGGCCGGCAGGCCGGGGACGGGAATGCCCGCACTGCCATACGGGCCCACCAGACGGGCGGCGACTGTGCGCCGCCCCTACAAGAGAAGTTGCAGCCAGGATGGACGCGCTCCGACAGCAAAGATGCAGCCGGGGTGCCTGCGCTCCGACAAAAGGTCTTATTCCGGATCCCGCTTTTCTTTGTGTCCTTCGTGTCTTTGTGGTTGAACTCTTCCGAGCAAAACAAGGCGCGAAGGCGCGAGTACATTCGGCCGCTTTGCCGGGCGGTGACAAGCTATGTCCCTGCAAGAGAGGTTGCGGGCAGGATGCAGGCGCTCTATGAAGATGCAGACTAAAGTCTGCGCTCCCCAGCAGATGCGGGCAGGATGCCCCGCTCCAGCAAGAGGCCGGCTTGCAGCCGGCGCTCCAAGTCTTGGCTTCCCCGCCCCGGTAAATCCCTGATCGCTCGGAGAAACTCGGTTAACTCGATTAACTCTGTTGTGGAACGGAATCCTCTACGGCCTGGCGCGCGGACAGGGCCGCGCTGCTACTGGAATCCAGACTCGGCCAAACTCGCTTCACTCGCTTAACTCTGTTGTGGATCGGAATCCGGATCGGTCTGCCATATATTACAAATACACGCTATCCAGTAAAATAAAAGCGAGGCTGGCTGGGTATCGATATGCGCCGTGTTCTGCGCCAGGTTCATGCTTTCGGTTAACACTTGTACGCCCGCGCAACTGCTCCCCTGCGCACGCGCTTTCCATCCGTTCCCATCCGGTGCGACACGCCCGTCCGCCCGGCTGCCGGCGACGGCGCTGCAAGGTCCCGGCTGCGGTGTTTTTGAAAATGCAAAACTGCCTCTCTCTGCAGCGAAATCAGCCTCGCAGGTTAAAACTCCCTGCCGCACTGCTTTGAAAAACGAATCTGACGTCCAAAACGGGGCCCGAAAGTTAAAAGTCCGGCGGAGAGCGCGCCGCCCTGAAAACAGTAATCCACGTCCGTTTTCGGGGGTGGAAGTTAAAAGCGGCGCGGCCCGCAGACCGGGCCGGAGCGGAGCGCTTGCAGGGCTCTGCAGGTGTCAGCCGGGGCCTGGCAGGGTCTATAATCTGCGGCCCGCAGCCGGCGCTGCCGGGCAAAACTGCAAATCATCAGTACCAGCGCGGCCGCAGAGCCAGCGCGGGATCAGGAGAACAACAATGGCCTGGGAACGTACCTTCGCAATGCTGAAGCCCGACACCGTGCAGCGCGGCATCATCGGCCAGGTGCTGAGCCGCCTGGAGCAGAAGGGTTTTCGCATCGTCGCCCTGAAGCTGATCCAGGTCACGCCTGAGCTGGCCGGCAAGCACTACAGCGCCCATGTCGGCAAGCCCTTTTATGACGGCCTGATCAAGTACATCACCTCCAGCCCGGTGGTGGTGATGGTGCTCGAGGCGCCGCAGGCGGTGGAGCAGCTGCGCAGCTTCATCGGCGCGACCCGCCCGAATGAGGCGGCCGCCGGCACGATCCGCGGCGACTTCGGCGTGGACATCAGCAACAACCTGATCCACGCCAGCGACTCCGTCAGCTCGGCGGCCCAGGAGATCGGTGTCTATTTCAGCCAGGGCGAGCTGCTGGATTACGAGCGCGCCATCGATGAGTGGCTGGTCGGAAGATAGTGCACAGAGCATAGTGCTCAGTGCTCAGTATCATCCACTGAGCACTGAGCATTGAGCACTGAGCACTTGTCAAAACCGGCTCACTCGCGCCCTATAGTTAATCAGTGACCGAAACTACTACAGCGGCCGACCGCATCGTCATCTGCCTCGACGGCATCGTGCGCGGCCTGTGGAAGCTGCTGCCCTTTGACTGCTCCTGGACCGACTATGTCGCCGCGGCCCAGGAGCGGCGGCCGGATCTGACCTTCATCCATCTGCAGCAGCCCTACGACTGGGAGGATCTGCTGCGGGGCAGCGCCAAGCCCTATGAAGAGCTGGTCAAAGGCATGGCCGATGAGCTGCTGGCCCGGGACGGCGACAAGTGGGAAGAGGTGCTGGTGCTAGGCTTTTCGATGGGCGGGCTGACGGCGCTGAACCTGACGGAGGAGATCGGCTCCAGCGATGTCCAGGTCGCTCCGCAGCGGCTGATGTTCTGCACCTTTGGCACACCCTTTGGCGGCCCTTTTGACTACACCACGGCGATGATCCAGCGGCTGCAAAACAGCTACCTTGACCGGCTCTATGACGGCGAGAGCACCCGGCGCTACTTCAAGGGCCTGCTGGACAACGCCCGGGCCAGCCGCACGATGAACCTTGAGATCATTCTGCACAGCATTGAGCGCGACGAATTCGTGCCGGAGCGCTCGGCGCTGCTGCCGGCCGAGTGGCTTTACTTCGCCCCACAGTGGCCGCGGCTGAAGTGGGAAACCCACATCGCCCCCTGCAGCAACCGCCTGCGGCCCCATGACGGCTTTCTGCATGACCCGCTGGCCTGCGCCTACCTTGACGGCCTGGTCGACCAGCTTCTCCCGCCGCTCTGGGAGGAGCGCCGCAGCCAGCCGCGCAATGGCTTTGCCGCCCCGGGGATCTGAGCACCGCGCCCGGTCTCGTGGCCGATCCGGGTTCTGCGGCACGGCTGACCGGCAATGTACTGACAATATATATAGGTCTGGTCTCGGCAGGCAATGATGAAAATTGAGCCCGAAAGGTAAAAAACTGCTTGCATTTCTTAAACTTCCGTGTACAATCCAGAGGTCTGCGCCCGCCGCGCTCAGTGGCCGGGCCCAATGCTGCTACGTCCCACGGGAGTCTCTGAGGTGAAGAAGACGGAGGCTCGAAAATGCGAAACTGGATGGAAGGCAAGTGGGGCGTCTGCGCACTCATTTTCACTTTTGCCCTCACCATGACTCTGGCTGCCTGCGGCGGCGGCTCGTCTGCGCCCGATCCCGGTAACCCCGGTCAGGGCAATGGCAACCTGCCCGGCCAGCAACAGACCGGCCAGCTCGGCACGTCCGCCAACCCGGTGGTCGATTCCAGCTATAACAAGGCCGACGCCCCGAAGGCCCAGCCGGTTGCCGGTGTCAGCGCCGAAGCGCCCCTGGGCACCAACCCGGCCTATAACATGCAGCCCCTGGGTGCCAGCGTGACCGGCCATGAAGCCAGCAAGGCCGGCAGCGTGGCGGTGGTCATCCCCGGCGATGACGTGCTGCGGATCCTGGACATCACCATGGCCCACGACGGCGATGCCCCGGACTTCCAGCTCAACCACCAGGTCTTCGACGAGGGCGAGAACATCGACCTCTACATGCTCTACGAGATGGTCCAGCCTGATACGATCAACCGCCGCTGGGTTTCCAACGCCATCGGCCTGGACTACACCGAGAACAGCATCGTCCACAGCGCGACCGGCATTTTTACCGTCAAGCTGGACTATACGATTCCCTTCGGCACCGCCCGGGAGAACGCTGTCTACACCTACTATCTCGAAGCCAGCGACGGCACGATCGCCGAGAGCCCGGACTTCCTGTATGACATCCTCTCCGGCGGCACCTGCGACACCCCGCGCTACCCGGTAGCCGGCGATGCGCAGATGGCCTGGGAAGACCTGATCGTCAACAGCGACTACGACTACAACGACTTCGTCTCCAGCATGAACATCACCGAGTGGCGTCTGCAGAGCAGCGGCGACCTGGTGCAGATCCAGTTCAAGGTCAAGGCGCTGGCGCGCGGCGCGGGCTATGACCATGCCTGGCAGTTCAATATTGCCTCGGCCTTCCCCGGCGCCACGGTGACCAGCTCGGTGCAGCAGTACAAGGCCAACGGCAGCCCGGCCGGCCCGCAGCGGATCTGGCGCTCGACCCAGGGCACCGATATCCCCGTCTTCACCCAGACCCGCGAAGCCCTGCCCGAACCCCCTAGCTCCTTCGCTACCAACACCCTGGCCGGAACCAAGTTCATCGATGGCGACTACGCGGTGGTCAACATCATCTTCGACTCCCCGGTCAAGTCCGGCACCTGGACCCCGATGCCCTACAACCCGCAGCTCAAGGTCTACGCCTCAACCGGCAATGTCTATAACATCGGGCTGTGGCGCAAGAAGGGCGATGCCGTTGACACGAATGGCCGCCCGCTGGCCTTCATCGTCCCGGCAACCTATGCCTGGCCCCTGGAGTACAAGCGGATCTGGACAGTTTACCCCGGATTCAATAATTGGGTGAACTGGATAAATGACCGCAACCCGGGCAGCGCCGCCCCCAGCCCGCTGTGGTTCAACACGGTGCCGGTGCGCGACAGCTTCCAGCGCAATCTCTTCAACTAGAACCACGACTGCATACGTTTTGAACAGAGGGCCGCGCAAGCGGCCCTCATTGTTTGTCTGGTGAAGGCGCCAGCTTTAACCTGTATTTAATACTGATGCGCCCTGAGCGTGGCTGGTGACAGACGCCGGCAGCAACAGTGTCAGACCGCTTTCAATTGGTTAACTGCATGTAACAGCAACAACAAATAGAGGGCCCAAAGTTAATCAGCAGGCCAGAAGGTCAAAAGACAGCTCACTTTGTCTTAACAATGAGTCTGAAAAGTTAGAGCCTGATCCGATTAAGTTCAAAGTCCGATTAAACGACTTCATTGCACCTTTCTTGAAGTTATAGTCCGCATCGGCTGTGCTTGGGGGCGAGACAGGAGTGCTTCTGCTGCCGAGCTGTGATCAACCCGTGTACCGAGGAAGGAGGCATTTCATGCATACCATTAAGGAGCAGCGCGTGGCGCTGCTGATGGTCCTGGTAGCTTTGCTGGCGCTGGTCAGCTGCGGCGGCGGCGGCGGTTCGACACCGGACCCCCAGAACAATGACAACCCGGGCCAGGGCACCGGCAACCTCCCCGGCCAGCAGAACCCCGGCAATGTCAACGCCGGCCCCGACTGGCTGCTGACCCCCAAGGGCGATGTCGATGCCCTCAACGCTCCGCTCGGCACCGACCCGGCCTATGACATGCAGCTGCTCAGCGGTTCTGTTACGGCCACCGAGCCGCCGCGCACCAGCAGCGTGCTGGTCGGCCCGGCAATCGGTGACTTCAATCCGCTGGGCATCGTGATGATGCACGACGGCGAGGCCCCCAACTTCAACCTGACCACGAACACCTTTACTGAAGGCGAAGCGGTGGACCTGTACATGAAGTACGAGGTGCCGGCTGCAGATTTTCTGCTTGACCGCCGCTGGATCAGCGCGAAGATCAACCTTGACCTGACCGAGACCAGCATCACCCATCCCAGCGCGAACATCTATGTTGTCAAGCTGGACTGGAACATCCCGATGGGAACCAAGGGCCAGAGCGGCGTGTTCAGCTATACGCTCAAGCACGACACTGTGACCAAGCCCTCGCCGAACTTCAACTACAACATCGTCGGCACCGTTCCGGTGAGCACTTCGCGCTACCCGGTCAGCGGGGATGCCCAGATCGCCTGGGAGGACCTGCTGGTCAACTCCGACTACGACTACAACGACTTCGTGGCCCGCATGAACATCAAGGAATGGCGCCGCGATTCCGATGACGCCCTGCTGCAGATCGACTTTGTGGTCAAGGCCCTGGCCCGCGGGGCGGGTTACAGCGCCGACTGGCAGTTCAACATCAGCAACGCCTTCCCCGGCGCCAAAGTGACCGCCAGCGTCAAGCAGTATAAGAAGAACGGCACCCTGCGCCACCAGACGATCTGGAAGTCCAGCAACGGCACTGACGTGCCGGTCTTTACGCCGACCAGCGATGCACTGCCCCCGCCGAGCGGTACCTGGGCCACCAATACCGTCTCCGGAACCCCCTATGTTGAAGGCGATTATGCCCAGGTGACGATCATCTTTGACCAGCCCTATACAGGCGCCGCGCTGGCCATGCCCTACAACCCCCTCCTGAAGGTCACCGCAAACAGCGGCCAGGTCTACAGCATCGGGCTGTGGAAGAACAAGGGCGACACAGTTGACACCCAGGGCAACCCTCTGGTTGACGACCAGGGCCGGCCGCTGGCCTTCATCGTGCCTTATACCTATGCCTGGCCTCTGGAGCAGGAAGCTGCCTGGAATGCCTACAGCTCCTACTGGGCCTGGGCCAACTGGATCAAGGGCACGGGCAGCCAGCCCAACACCTACTGGTACCAGCAGGCGCCGAGCACCGCAAGCAAGGCCTACAGCCGCGGCAAGTTCACCGGCACCGGCAAGGACTACAACCAGGAAGACAAGGGCAATATGGGCGGCGGCGACGACTAGCTCTTAGAACGAACTCAAGCAAATGGGGCGCCGCAAGGCGCCCTTTTGTTTAGGGTGGCTTAAGGCTCGAATTAGATTGCTTCAAAGCTGGATTAACCGCTCCCAGGATGCTTGCGGTCTCGGTATATTCCCCCCGGCAGGCGGGGAATTTCCGTCTTTGGCGGCTGCGTCCCTGCCTGGTCCATCTTGCACAATTGGTAGGGAGGAAGCCCATGCGCAACTCACGCAGGCCCCTTTGGCCGGCACTTTTGCTCGCGCTGTTGCTGCTGTTAACTGTTGCGTCCTGCGGAGGCGGCTCGTCGGCCCCCGATCCGGACAACAACAACAACCCCGGCCAGGGCAATGGCGAGCTGCCCGGTCAGCAGAATGGCAACGGCGGCGTTTCCGCCGCGCCCTGGAAGGCCCAGGCGCCCGGCGATGTCAACGCCGAAGAAGCGCCACTGGGCACAAACCCGGATTACAACATGACCGAGATTGGGGGATCAACCAGCTTTGAAGCCGGCCACTCCACCAGCCTGGTCATCATTGGCGGCGACCCGGACTTCAACATCATTGACCTGACGATGGCCAAGGACGGCGTGGCTGCCAACTTCGATCTGGCAAGTGCGACCTTTAACGAAGGCGAGCCTGTCGACCTGTGGATCAAGTATGAGACCACGGGAACCGACATGACACTCAGCCGCCACTGGGTCAGCAGCCTGCTGAACCTGAATGCCACCGAGAGCAGCGTTCCGCATGTCAGCCCTGGGACCTACACCGCCAAGCTGGACTGGAACATCCCGATGGGCACCGCCGGTCAGAACGGTCAGTTCAACTATGATCTGACCTGGAACGCGGTCAACAAGGTCAGCGCCAACTTCCCCTTCAACATCAGTGGCACCATCCCTAACACCAAGGAGCGCTATCCGCTGACCGGCGATGCGCAAATCGCGTACGAGGACCTGCTGACGAACTCGGACTATGACTACAACGACTTCGTCTGTAAGATGAATATGACCGAGTGGCGCCGCAACAGCGACGACGCGCTGATCGAGGTTGACTTCACCGTCAAGGCCCTGGCCCGGGCCGCGGGCTATGACGCCGCCTGGCAGTTCAACATCAGCAA
This sequence comes from uncultured Planctomycetales bacterium, assembly GCA_964512635.1. Lineage (GTDB taxonomy): Bacteria > 4484-113 > 4484-113 > 4484-113 > JAFGCY01 > JADZFO01. Next base: position 92,138 of record CAZEJB010000012.1, read on the forward strand.
CTCCTTCCCCGGCGCCCAGGTGACGGCGATCGTCAAGCAGTACTATGCCAATGGCACTCTGCGCCACACCACCAACTGGAGCAGCAGCAACGGTACCGACCTGCCGATCTTTACGCCGACCCGCGACGCCCTGCCCAACCCGCCGGGCACCTATGCCACCAACGGCATCGCCGGCACGCAGTTCGTCAATGGCGATTATGCAACAGTGCAGATCTTCTTCAACCAGCCCTTCACGGGCCAGGCGATGGAGATGCCTTACAACCCGCTGCTGAAGGTGACCGCCAGCCAGAGCAATGTCTACAGCATCGGCATCTGGAAGCAGAAGGGCGATACGGTCGACACCCAGGGCAACCCGCTGGTTGACAGCAACGGGCGCCCGCTGGCCTTCGTGGTGCCCACCACTTACGCCTGGCCGCTGGAAGGGATCAACGCCTGGAACGCCTACGACACATATAACAACTGGACCAACTGGATCAAGACCGCCGGCGCCAATCCGCCGAGCTATATCTGGTACCAGCATGCACCCAGTACCCCAAGCAAGGCCTACAGCCGCGACAAGTTCACGCCATATCCCTAAAGGGACGGGCCAGAGCCTGTAGATCGGCACTGCATCAAGCTGCGGCTGACTTAAGAAGTCCAGACCGTTTCAGACGGCGCCCCGGGAAACCGGGGCGCTTTTGCTTGGGGCGGTCTTGCGATTGCTTAGCCAGTCGTGTATACTGATTTAACTTAACATTTGTGAGGCAACAGATGTTCACCCAGCAGGCGCTGCTGCGCTATCACGAACTGGCCTATGAGGGTCTCGACAAGCTGCATGCGCATGTCGCCGGCATGCCGGCGGAGCTGCATAACCGCGCGGTGCCGGGCTTTGGCGTCGATACGCTGATCAAGCAGCTCTCGCATCTCAGCCAGACCGAGCACTTCTCGGTCATGTCGGCCACCGGCGCGAGCGTCGAGGACTTCGACTTCGAGCCGCTGGACAGCCTCAGCGCGCTGGGGGCCTACCGCCAGCAGGTGCGCAGCTATACGAGAAACTACATCATGAGCCGCACGGCTGAGCAGCTTAACGTGCCGCTGGCGATCACGATGTTCGGCCACACCTTCAGCGGCGTGCCGGCGGAGATGATCCTGCATGTGATGACCCACGCCTATCACCACAAAGGCCAGGCGGTGGCGATGTGCCGCCTGCTGGGCCACCCGGCGCCGCAGACGGACATGTTCTGGATCGAGTTCCAGAACATGTAGCTGCCCAGAATGGGGCGGGGGACTATGTCCCGTATCTTCGGCATCCGATCCAAAAGGAGTTACCTGTCAAGCTTCAGCCTGCCAATAACCGGGCGTACTTAGTGCGCCCAGGGACGCCGTTGGGAACATGCCCCACCACCGAGAAAGGGATGCCCTAGCTGTTCAGTGTGATCCCGCCGTTGCCGACCTGAATGATGAGTTGGGCTGTGCCGGCGCCGAGCGTGCCGCTGGCCTGCTGGCTCATCATGTTCTTGTTCACGCTGCCAGACAAGCTGCCCAGGTTGATCTGGCCGATACTGGTCGTCGCGCTGTAGCTGACCTGGCTGCTGCCCTCGAGCTTCAGTTTCACCCCGCCATTGCCGAGGTTGATGTGGTGCTGGCCCAGCAGCAGCATGAGCTGTCCTTCCACTGAGCCGTTGCCGACAGTGATATCGGTGCTGGCCGGCTTACCGCGCAGCAGCAGCGAGCCATTGCCCATGTCGGCCTTCAGGGTCCCGCTGCTGTCAATGCTCAGCGCGCCGTTGCCGACGCTGGCCTCCAGGGCGCAGGCCGCCGGCAGACTAAGGGTCAGTTTGAGCTGCGGCTTGATGCTGGTGACCGCACCATGGTACTTGTCACTGACCGTGACCTTGCCGCCCTGCTCGTCGATCGTCAGGCTCAGGCTGTCCTGCGGCGCGGGGTTGGGCCCCTTGGCCTTGCTGATCGTCCAGACCGCGCTGGGTGCAACACCCTCGGCCACCGGGACGATCGTCACGTCAGCGCTGTCCAGCTTCAGCACCAGGGTGGAGACCGCGGCCAGCTCGCGCTGGCCCTTGATTGCATCCTTGTCAGCTACTTCTGATGTTGCGCCGGACTGCGCCCCGCCAGTTGCTTCCGCCATACTCCCCTCCTGACCCGACGTCGCTGCGCCGGTCTGCTCTGTAGCGTCTCCGCCGGCCGGCGGAGCTTCCGGGCCCTTCTGCCCCTTGCTGCCAGCCGGACAGCCTGCCAGCAGCAGGGCGGCCACGGCGGCCAGAGTCATGCTGGACAGTGCCGCGCTTCCGGCCCGCACTGTCTTTTGAGTTGAATGATCCGTCAACATGTTGTAGTCCCTCCCAATCAGGATGGAACTCTAGCACAACTATCTTAATGCGACAATAGCTTTTCTTAAGAATGTTCTGCCGTTTTAGGAAGTTTGACTTTCATAATGTTAGAAATAAAAGACGCAAAGCTGAGGCAGCACCTAAACAATCTCTTCCAGGGCCTTCAGCAGCTCGTCGGTGTCAGAGGCCAAGGTGTTCCAGCCGAGGCTGATCCTCAGCGTGGCGTTGGCAAACTCCACCGGTACGCCCATCGCCCGCAGGGTGTGGCTCCCGGCGCTGCCGGACTGCGACTGGCAGGCCGCGCCGGCACCGACGGCGATTCCCCGGGCGTCGAGCTCGCTGGCCAGCTGTGGCCCGCTGCGTTCACCCGCCAGCTCGGGCGGGAAACTGATGCTGGTGATGTGTGTTGCCCGCCGCGCCGCCGCGCCATTGATCCGCGCCGCCGGCCAGCGCGCCAGCAGCCGCGCCTCAAGCTGGGCCCGCAGGTCCTCGATATGCGCGGCCTCCTCGGCGGTCGCCAGCTCCAGAGCGGTGATCAGCCCGGCGATTGAGGCCAGGTTTTCAGTGCCGGCCCGGGCGCCCTGCTCCTGATGTCCGCCGCAGACGTGCTGGGCCAGCGCTGCGTGCTGGTGCTCCGGCGCCAGCCCGGCCCAGGGCCCGCGCTGGATCAGGATACCGGCTCCCCGCGGCCCGCCGAACTTGTGCCCGGTGCAGTTAAGCAGCGGGATGGCCTGGTCGCTTTCTATTTCCGGCAGGCCATGGCCGACCGCGCGAACGGCATCGGTGTGGAAGATGCAGCCGGCGGCGCTGCAGAGCCGGGCGATCTCGCCAACCGGCTGCACCGTGCCAACTTCATTGTTGACGCTCATCACCGAGATGATGTCGAAGCGTTCCTCGCGCAGGGCCTGTTCGACGACTTCCGGGGGCAGCACACCGTCGCTGGTCACCGGCAGGACGACCAGCTCGTGCATTTCATCCACCAGCAGCATGGCCGCCGCACGCACCGCCTCATGCTCCAGCGCACTGATGCCGATACGCAGCATTCGCGGGCCGCGCTTATGCATCAGCATCCGCGCCGCGCCAAACAGCGCGTGGGTATCGCCCTCGGATCCGCCGGAGTTGAAGACCACCGCCTCGGGCCGGCAGGCAAAGCGCATGGCGGCGCGGTCGCGCAGGCCCTCCAGCGCCTCGCGGCAGGCCCGGCCGTCGCCGTGCGCGCTCATCGGGTTGGCCATCCAGCGCGGCTCGCTGAGAAAGGGCTGCATCGCGGCAACGGCCTGCGGCTTCATCGGGGTGGATGCTGCGTGGTCCAGATAAACCGTCATGGATCAATTGTATTAGGCTACAGCCAAAGCAAAGCGCCCCTTGCGGGGCGCTCTGTTTTCTTGCACTTGGTTCGAGAGTTGGTAGCTGTTTTGGGTCCCTGCTTTAGGGATAGGGGGTGAACTTATCGCGGGTGTAGACCTTGCTCATGTTCGAGGGGGTCTGAGTCCACCACTTGGGGCTGGGCTCAACGGCGTTGGGGTTCGGGTCTTTGATCCAGGCAGCCCAGGTGTTGTAGCCGCTGAAACACTCCCAGGCCGGCTTGCCTTCAAGCGGCCAGGCATAGGTGTTGGGAACCACGAAGGCCAGCGGACGGCCCTGCGAGTCGACGAGGTTGTGGCCTTCACTGTCCACCGTGTCGCCCTTCTGCTGCCAGATGCCGATCTTGTAGATGTTGTTCTGGCTGGCGGTCACGCGAAGCAAGGGGTTGTAAGGCATCGGCTCCCAGGTACCGTAAGGCACCGGGTTGTCGAAGATGATGGTCACGTCAGCATAATCACCGTCAACAAAGGGCGTACCGGCAACACCATTGGCCTGGTAGCTGCCGTTGGCACCAGGAAGGGCCTGCTTGGTCGGGGTGAAGATCGGCAGGTCAGCGCCCTGGCTGGAGAGCCAGGTGACCGGGCTGCCGTGCGGCGTGCCATTCGCGTAGTACTGCTTGACCGTCGCGTGGACTGTGGCGCCGGGGAAGGCCGAGCTGATGTTGAACTGGTAGTCGCTGCTGTAACCTGCTACGCGGGCCTTGGCCTTAACGCGCATGGTGATCTGGCCGAGGTCGTTGCTGCCTTCCATGCGCCACTCGGTCATGTTGACGTAGCAGACGAAGTCGTTGTAATCGTAGTCCGAGTTGACCAGCAGATCCTCGTAGGCAATCTGTGCATCGCCGGTCAGGGGATAGCGCGTGCTGTAGGTACCCGGCTGCGCCGCGGTGATGCTGTAGGGGAAGTTGGCCGAGGTCAGGGTCTGGGGAGCTCCGTTGTAGTCACGGCTCAGCGTGTACTTGAAGATGTAGTTCGTCCCGACCTTGCCGAAGGGGGCATAGGAATCGAGCTTAACCACATATTCCGCGCTGGTGTTGTGGGCGATGTTGCTTTGGGTCAGATCGACATTGATATCCGGGGCGCTCCACCAGCGGTTGGTGACCGTCACACCGGAATCGGCGAAGTACTTGATGTACAGGTCAATCTGCTGGCCTTCGTGGAAGCTGGCCGTCGTCAGGTCCCAGTTGGGGGCTTGATTATCCGGCATCATGACCAGGTCGATTATCTCAAGCCGACTGTCTTCGCCGCCGCCGACGACCAGGCTGGAGGACTTGGACTCGTCCACCGAGACGGTTTCGGGCAGCACGACCTGCATGTTGTACTGCGGATCAGTACCCAGCGGGGCGTACTCGCTGTCCACGTCGCCGGGATCGGTCGCCACCGGCAGCACGTCGCGGTCGGTCTTAACGCCGTTACCGACGACCACCTGGCTGGTAAAGCCTCCGCCGCCGCCGCCAACCGGGTTGCCCGTGCCGGAGCCGCTGCTGTTGCCCTGCTGGCCGGGAATGTTGCCATTGCCCTGTCCAACAGTGTCAGGTGTGGCGCTGGATCCGCCGCCGCAGCCTGCCACCATGATGGCAAGCGACAAGCAGCAGGCGAGGCCAATGACAGTGTTCGTGTTCTTCAACATGTCGACTCCCCCGGTAATCACCCAGTATGGGCGTGTTGGTTCCCCCCGGATACTGCGGCAGCACTGCTGCGCGCGGGGTATTGATAACAGCTAGGGGGGAGTCCTGAAGGAATTCAACAGATGTTTAACGGATCATTCATGCATGGCAAACTGTTCAAACTATTGCAATAGCGCTTCTGTCACCAACTTTTAACGATGTCTTTTGGCTTAAAGTCCCGCTGCGCCCTTGCTGCGGTCGAGTTCACTTTGGAAGTAGGGGGCGTAATAGTTAAAGGCCTCGGCCTCGCCAAGACGCGTGGCAGCCTCGGCGCTGTCCCCGATATCCAGGGCCAGCCGGGCCAGTCCCAGGGCCGCCCAGGCCAGTTCCTCCCGGCTGCTCATAGGTGAATGCACAACCGCATCAAAGGCCACCGCGGCGGGCTCCAGCTCGCCGGTCGCCTCAAGCGCAAATCCCAGCCAGAGCTGGGCCGCTGTGTTCTGCGGATCGATCCGCAGCGCCTCCTGACACAGTGATCGCGCTTCGGGATACTGGCCGAGGGCGTAGTGCGCCTGGGCCTGGTGTGCCCGCAGGGTCGCGCTTTGGGGCTTGTCGGCAATCGCGCCCTTCAGCAGGGCAACCGCCTTTACCGGGCTGCCCTCATCAAGATAGGCGCTGCCAAGCATTTCGCTGCGCTGGGGATAGGGGATCTGGGCATTGGCCGGGTCCTCCAGCAGGGAAATCGCCGCAGGTGTATCGCCGCTAAAGTAGAGCGCCCGTGCAAGAAAGGCGAACAGATCCTTGTGCCCGGGGAAAAGTGTCAGGCCGCGCTGGGCAGCTTCAGCCTGGGCAATGTAGTCCCCGCGCTCTTCAACCAGACGCAGATAGAGCACAAAGCCGTTGGCATCGACCTGCGGGTGATCCAGCAAAGCCCGGGCCAGCGGCAGGGCGTCCTGACTGCCGCTGAGGCGGTAACCAAGATAGGCCTCCAGATAGCGCCCCAGATAATTGTCTCCCGCATCGTTCAGCCCGCGCTGGACCGAGGCCAGCGCTTCCGTAAACTGCCCCTGGGCTGACTGCATCAGGGCCAGCTCGCTGTAGGCCGTTGGATCGGAGGGCAGTGCCGTAATCAACTGGTCCATGAAGGCCATGCCGTTAACATAATCGCGCTTCTCGATCCAGGACAGGGCCAGCTTGTCCACCAGGGCGGCGAAATCACGCTCCGGCAGCTGCGGCCGGGCGCTAAGCACCGCGGCAAGCAGCGGCTCGCTGCGGCCCTGACGCGCCAGACTCAGCGCGTGCTCGCGGCGCAGTGCGTAATCAGCCGGGTGGAAGGAGATTCCGCGTTCATAAAACGAGGCGGCCAGGTTGGTGTCGCCGCCCGCCTCTGCGCTGGCCCCGAGACTCAGGTAGAGCCCCGGCTCAGCTGCGCCGAGGCTGTCGAGCCTCCCTGAAAGCAGCTCCAGCGCCTCGCCGCCGCGTCCCAGGTGCGCCAGCGCCGTCGCCCGCATGCGCAGCAGCTCGAGTTGTTCCGGGAAATCGCGCAGGCCCTGGGCCAAAGTTAGCCCGGCGGCCGAATCGCGTCCGTCTTCCAGTTGGAGCCGGGCCAGCAGCAGGCAGGCATCCAGCTGGGGCTCCAGCGCCAGGCCCTTCTCCAGACGCGCCTCGGCATCCTGGCGCTGCCCCATTCGCAGCAGCAGAGCGCCCCAGGCCGCATAGCCAGGGCCGAAGTCCGGGGCCAGATAGCAGGAACTCTCGTACTGCCGCAGCGCGTGCTCCAGGTCACCCTGCTCTTCAAGGTACTTGCCATAGGCCAGCCAGATCCGCGGGTCATCTCCGTAGGTGCGCAGATACTGCTGCCAGACCGTATCGCCGCGCTGCTGGTCCTGGCTGCCGCTGGCGCGGGCCAGCAGGCGCACAAGCTCGGGGTCGTACTGCAGCGCCAGTGACTGGCGATAGGCGTCGCGGGCCTTTTCCGCCTGGCCGGTGCCTTCATAGAACTGGCCGAGCCGCCGGTTGATGTAGGCCTCTTCGGCCGGCAATGGTGGCGGATCCGAGCCCAGCGCACGCTCGAAGGCCTGAATCACCGCATTGGAGGGTTCCGCGCTGCGTGCGGCCTGTACACGCTGGGCATCTGCCACGAGGCTGACCGGATGTTCCGGCCACTGCTCCAGCAGACTGCGCCAGAGCTGGCTGAGCTCGTCCGCGGCCTGGTCCGACACCTGCGCCGCTGGAAGCTCCGGCTGCAGGCCCAGGGGCTGCAGGTCCAGGCCGGCCGCGCCAAGCAGGCTGAGCAGCCCGGCCGTCAGTTCGGGTCCGGGGTTCTGCTCGAGGCCGCTGCGCAGGACCGCGCGGGCCGACTCCACTCGACCGCTGGCCGCCAGCACCCATGAGCTGTAGAGATAGGCCTCGGCGCAGCTTGGATCCTGGTTCTGGGCCTGGCCTAGTTTTGCCAGCACGGCATTGTTACGCTCTTCAGCCGAGCGGCCGCGCAGGGGCTGCAGCCACTCGATCAGGCCCAGCAGTGCCAGGCTGTGGCTGTCACCGCCAGTCTCCAGCAGCTCAGCCGCCCGCTCGAGTTTATAGCGCGGCGGTGTTTCGCCAAGACTGAGGCTGCAGAGGGCCGCGCGCTGATCACCGGAGCCGAAGACCAGGGCGCGGGCCTGGGAGAGGACATCGCTGTCCACACCAGCACTCCCCGCCTCGGCCAGCGGGCGGGCTTGCTCTGCGGCATTCGCCGGGCTGTCAGCTGGCGGGCCCGCCTCAGTGTCTGGCTCTTGCAGTTGCGGGTCGATGCCGGGTTGTACTGCTTCGTCGCCTTCCGGCAGGGCCGGTATGGCTACATCAGCCTGGGCGGGGGTCAGAGTGGCCAACAGTGCAAAAGACAGCAGCAGTACACACAGCCCGCGACACAGCCGCGCAGCGGCCTGCAGCAAGGAGCTTGCTGCCCTTCTGCCGCGCAAAGGCGCTGGGCCCGCCGGGCGGACTGAGCTGCACCTGCTTACCGGCGCCTGCACCATGACTGCTTTAATAGTCGGCAACAAGGATAAGATGCGCAAAGCGCTTGGGCGGTTCAAGGCAAAATGCTCCGGAAGTCGGAAAGAGCGTCATGCCGGCGCGGCCGCGAAGCTGGCCAACAGTGTCTCCTGGGCAGCTGGCCAGGCGTCTAGGGCTGGCGGCTGGATTTTGCGGGCTGCTCGTCAGCGCTGCGCGGTCGCCCGGGCTGTGCCGGCTGCACCGGCACCGCCGAGACATCCAGGCTGTCCGCTGCGCTGCGGCTGGCCGCTCTTTCGGCATCAATGGACTCGGCGGCCCGTAGGGCCTCGAGTTCCGCCAGTTCCGCCTTCTGTTCGAGCACTCGACCTTGTACCAGCACTGTCTGATACTCCTGCTCAGTTGCCTCGGCGATTTCTTCCCTTTCGACCGGGCTTAAAGCGTCAAGCTCGAGTTGCAGCAGCACATTGGACTGCGACAAGCTGGCAAGATCTTCGGCTCCGACGTTTAGCAGCAGGCTGAAGGCCGGGCCGTTATCGTCGAGTGGGGTAAGGGGATCGGTGGCATCCAGAGTGGTTCCAAGACTGTAGACGCCCCGCAGGTTCATGTAATCCGGATAATCCAGCAGGGCCGGGATCTCGGCCAGACTGACGGAATCGGAACGCCCCTGCCAGATTCCAGGTGAAATTACTGCTTCAGGGCTGGCGGCGGCGCCGGACCAGTAAGCGCCGCTATGGAATCTCCCGGCTGCAGTCTCGTAATCAGCCTTTTCCAAAAGGACATCGCAGCCGGGATAGCCAGTAAACCCACTGGCGCTGGCCTGGCCGAAACCGCTGGAGCTGTTTGGTCCAGGTCCTTGTCCAGCGGAACTGCGCCCGGCAATTCTGGCCGGCTGAGGCACGGCAGGCGTGAATCTGCCAACGCCGACGGCCCGCGGAGCTGTTGAGGCCAGGGCCGGCAGCTCGTAATAGAAGTGCATCTCCGGCTGGCTCGGCTGGCCGGCAGCGTGCGGCGCAAAGGCCCTGGCCGGCCCACTGTTTGCCGGCGTGGGGGCAGCCTGGCCAATGGGCTTTGAGCTGCTTGCAACCAGCTTACGACTGGGCGACAGCGGGCGGGGAGCGGCGGGATTCGGGTTGCCGTCCGCCGGCTTGCTGCTTAGCGGGAGACTCGGACCAGAGCTAAGGCAGGGCCCCTGGGGCAGAAAGCCGGAATCGTTGAGGCCGGCGCGCCAGCCCAGTCCGCTGACAGCACGTCCGCGCAGATCAAGCACGAAGTTATCCGGGCCGGGGTCAAGAGTGCCGCAGGCGGCGAGACCCAGCAGTCCAAGAAACACATGCAGCGGCCGAGACCGGCGATTGCTCGATGGCATGCCCATCCTCCTGGTCGCGGCTACAGCCCAGCCGTCTGGGGAGAATGTAACACATGCCGGTGAAGATTTAAGGATACCGGTAGGCCTCTGCTGGAAGGGTACCGGAGCTGTGCCCGAAGGCTGAGCCCTGCCGGCTGTAACTTGCAGCGCCGCGCAACGTCATGGTCTAAGTCGCTGCCGCTTGTCCGCGGATGGGGGAATTCTGGCTGGCAGCGGCCCGGTGGACTGACTGGCTGTTAAACTCTGTCTGCCCGGGCTTCCGGTGGGAAAGAAGCCCGTGCAGCCTTGCTATGACCCGGCGTTCCCGCGCCAATAGACCGTGAAAGGAGTCAGGCATGAGCCTTGTGGGCCTGGGCCGGCCGAGAGCCGCCCGTAATACAGTGGGGGGAACCATACTTAATGGACCCCGCAGTTTCCGCCTCTTCAGTGTTTTGCTGGGAGCCATGCTGGTCCTGCTGGCAGGTATTTCCTGCGGCGGCGGCCTGAACTTCGGCGGGCTCGAAAGCAATCGCCCCGCGGCCTGGCCTGGGCACAACTTTGAGGGCGCGCTCTCCAGCGGCTCCTTCAGCCTGGTGGCGATGAATGACGACGAAAGCGCCATTGATACCCGTGCCACCAGCGCTCTTCGACTCGACGTCAGGAATCACGGTACGGGTCGCTACCGCGTGGATATCTATGGCCAGGGCCTGCCCTCCACCGACCGCGTCTTCCTGCACCTGAAGTATGACGAGAAGTCCACGCACCCGGTGGCCAGCGTGCTGGAGCCGGCGCTGCGCGAGGATACGCTTTTCCTCGGCCTCAGTGACTACCCGGGCATCGTGGCCCTCGGCATGGTCGGCATGCGCGGCGCAAAGACCCTCAGCGGCGATGCCCTGCTGGCCAGCGTCGAATTCGACGCCGGCGCTCCGGCCGTCAGCCGCCGCGCCAGCACCGTCACCGGCGGGCTGGTCAAGGACCTGCACTTTGATTCAACCAACACCGACACCCTGGTCTGGTCGCTGGCCAACAGCGGCGACTATAACCAGAACGGCCAGGTGTCGATTACAGACCTGACTCAGATCGGCATCTACTTCCAGGCCCGCAACACCGATGCGAACTGGAACGAGGCCCGGGTTGCCGACGGCGACGAGAACGGCATCATCGCGGTCCAGGACCTGACGCCCATCGGCCTGAACTTCCTGCGCCGCTGCGACGGCTATTCCGTCCAGGCGGGCTCAGCCGAGAGCGGCCCCTTCAGCCCGATCGGCTCGGCCAGCGTGAACGACGCGGTCGCCCCGGGAGGAGTCGGCTTCAAGGTCTTTAACTATCAGGTCGGCGCGCCGGTCAACGGCGCCTGGTATGTGGTGGCCGCGGTGGACGAGTCGGCGAGCCAGACGGCGACCGGCCTGTCGAATGCGGTGGAATACGCCTCGGCCAACTTCCCGGCGCCGCAGAACCTGAGCGCCAGCAACGACGGATCCAAGATCACCCTGAGCTGGGAAGCGCCCAGCGGTTTCATCCCGGACGGCTATGCCTGCTTCGTCTCCGACAGCGCGGCGATGGCCGGCGCCCAGCAGATGAACGTCGGCGCAGTAACCCAGCTCAGCTTCGACTGCCCGCTGGCGGTGGCGATAGACGCCACGCACTTCTTTGGCGTCAAGGCGATCTATGGCGCCGAGCTCAGCGGCTTCAGCAACGTCTTTAACTACAGCCCCGTGGGCGCTCCGCCCAGCGGGCTAAGCGCAGCGAAGAACGGCGCCGTCGTTTCGCTGAACTGGAGCGCACCGGCCAGTGGCACCCCCGAAGGCTACAACGCCTATGTCGACGACAGCAACTCCGACATGAGCGCGGCGCTGAAGATCAACCTGGGTGCCATCACCAACCTGAACTTCGACTGCCCGCTGGCGGTCAGCCCGGACAGCAGCCACTACTTCGCGGTGAAGGCCATCTTCAATGGCGAAGAAAGCGGCTACAGCAACATCTTCTTCTATGAGCCGGGCAACCCCAACGATTCCGACCCGCCGGCCTGGGATGTACCGGGCCAGGAGGGCATCAAGAGCGCGGTCGGCGGCGATACCGTGGTGGATATCGAGTGGTACACCGCCAGCGACACTGGCAGCCCGCCGGTGAGCTATCAGATCTTCTATGCGCCCAGCGCCAGCGGCATCAACTGGGCCGGCGCGCCGCAGGACACCAGCGCCGCCGGCACCACGACCAAGCAGATCAGCGGCCTGAGCAACGGCACAAGCTATGACTTCGGCGTGCGCGCGGTGGACAACAGCGGCAACGCCACGACCAACACGAACTTCCTCTCCGCCACCCCGGCCGGCGGCGGCGTCCCGGTGGACGACGGCGTCTGGCAGACGCCGGAACTGGTGGACGACGGCGGCCTTGTGAACATTGATATTGGCCTTTTCAGCAGCATCCAAGTGGCTGGCGACGGGACCATTGGCATTGCACACCACGATCCCACTAATCAGGATCTGTACTACACCTTTGGTGGACCAGGTGGCTGGACCACAGAACTGGTGAAACAGGACGGCGACGTTGGTCTGTGGTGTGATCTGGCTTTCGACCCAAGTAATGATGAGCCATGTATTGCCTACCACAATGCTGGTAACGCATCCCTGGAGTTTGCCAGAAGAACCAATGGCGCCTGGGACATACAGGTAGTAGACGACGGCAGCGGCGATTTTGGCTCCTTTGCGAGTCTGGCCTTTGACCCCGATGACAACTCACCGGCAATCGCCTATTTCAGTTATCTGGCAAATGACACCAAGTTTGCCAAGTGGAACGGCTCATCCTGGTCCAAAACCACTATCTTCAATGGCCAGACACATCCTCTGCTTCCGCTGTCAGGAGCCTTCTGCTCCCTGGCATTCAACCCGGTCACCGGGGAGCCGGGCGTGGCAGTGATGAAAGTTGTGGATGAGTTCTTCACACCGAGCAGTTCTTCGCTCTACCTGGAGTTCAACGGTAGTAGCTGGGACCAGTACGATGCAGACCTCGGAGCCAACTCTGACATCATTAACACTGCCGGCTATAACAACGCGCTCGCCTTTAGCCCCAGCGGTGTTCCCTACGTACTGGACGTAGATTCTGTAGGAACCGGTGAGGCCGGAGCGGTGACTATTTCCTATAAACAGGGCCAGGCTTTCACATCTACAGCGGTTTATGAGGACTTTGATCTTGGTGGGCTGGCTTCTGACTTTACCCAGACAGACATCTACTTCAAGGGGAACGATTTCTACTGGGTATCAACGGATGGTGTTGCTGAGGGTTCATGTCTCTTCGGAAAGGGCTTTGGTGCACCAGAAGTCATCGGCGGTGCCGGCACCAGCGGTGACAGCGTAGCTCTTGGAATTGACTCCTCTGGTGACTTCAACGTTTCCTACCGAAAAAGCAGTACCAAGCAGCTGTTCTATTCGAAGAAGATCGGAGATGCCGGCGCCTGGACATCTTCAGTGGCTATGACCGGAACCAATGTGCCAGGTACTGTTGGCGAGAAAGCAAGCATGGCTTTTGATCCCAGTGATGGCTACCCATTGATCAGCTATTACGACGTAAGCCACTCTGCGCTCAAGTTTGCGGACAGAAAGCCCGGAACCTGGCGCGATGAGATAGCCAGTAACGAGGGTTTTGACGGCGGCTTCAGCTCAATGACAGTTACCCCTGGCGGCGACCGTTACATTTCATTCTTTGCAGTTCGCGGAAGCGGGGTCAATCTGAGTGGTGGTCTCTATCTTCTGGATGGTGACTTTGGCAACTGGAACTCCACCATCATCCAGGAAGGTGGTGTAGGCGGCGGTGGTGGCGAAGTTGTAGGAGACTACTGCAGTGTCTGCAACTCCGGAGCTCCAAACGCTTTGCCCGGAATCGCATACCGCAACTCATCGGATCAGACTCTTGAGTTTGCCTTGGGCGACGGCGGAGGATCTTTCGAGCAGACTGTAGCGGATATGGCATCTGGCGATGCCGGCAGATGGACCTCCTGCGCATTCCGGCCGAACACGGAACTCCCGGCAATCGCCTATTACACTGGCGGCACAGGTGATCTGGCCTTTGCGGAGCGCGATGGTCTTGGTGTCTGGAATGCGGCCCCCGTTGATATTACTGGCGACGTCGGGAACCGCTGCAGTCTCGTCTTTGGACAGAATACAGCTCAGCCTTGGATGAGCTACTACGATGCCACGAACCATAAGCTCAAGGTGGTATACAGAGACAATCAGTCGATCTGGCAGCAGGTCAACATTCCTGCGCCGGAAAGCTCGGCTGACTACGGCGGATGGAGCAGCATTGCCTGGCACCCTGTTTACAACCGAGCCGCAGTAGCGTTCTATGACGACGATAACGGAAAGCTCTGGTACGTATTCATCGGAGATCCGAACGCACCTCAGGCCGCTGTTGAGGCCCATGCCCCGGTAAGCGGGAAAGT
>CAZEJB010000013.1:0-105519 GCA_964512635.1 uncultured Planctomycetales bacterium
CCGTGTGGCCAGCAGCGAGCTGGAGTTCACCTACTTCGGCCAGCAGCAGCGCCAGTCCCTGCGCGGCGATTTCGTCGTCGAATTCACGACGGACAAGGACAGGATCCTGGCCGGAATTGACCCGATCGTCGAAGCCGCGATGCGCGAAAAGGACATCGCCGCCAACCTCAGCCGCGCGCACGCGCTGATGACCCGCGATGTCGGCACCGCGACGATGATCATCCAGCAGGCGGCGCAGCAGCTTAATGCTGCCGGCAAGACCGAAGATGCAACATTGGTGGGCACGGCGCTGCTGAAGCTGCAGCGCGGGGATGTTCAGGACGCGACGAAGACGCTCTCCGTGGCGGAGTTCGGGCTGGAACGGAAATAGGTTTGTAGGGTGCAGGCGTGCATCATATAGGAGCGCCGGTCGACAGACCGGCATTCCGGATCGGCGCGGAGCGCCGGTCAAGACGCCGGACTCCTGTCTTTCCATACTGATCAGCTACATCCGTACGAGTCTGCTAGACTTTGGATCTTGAGGTTGTCAGATGGCTGAGCATCTAGGCTTCTACAATCGTGGTTATCTGCCGCACTTCGATGGCGCGAACCATGTGCAAATGATCACCTTTCGACTGGCAGACAGCCTTCCCAAGTCCGTCTTGCAGAGACTGCATGACGAGGCTGCAATGCTTCCAGAATCTGAAAGGAGGCGCTATTTCAATAGGGAGGTAGAGACGCTTCTTGACGCAGGATACGGGGCCTGTTGGCTGCGGGACAATCGAATCGCCAGTATCGTCCTGGAGTCACTGGAACACTTCAATGGCGAGCGCTATGTCCTGCTGGCCTACGTGATCATGCCCAACCATGTCCACTGCATAATTCAGCAGCTCCCCGGGTTTACACTGGCTCAGATACTTAAGACCTGGAAGAGTTTCAGCGCACGAAAGGCGAATGAAGTGCTTGGCCGGAGCGGTGTGTTCTGGCAACGCGACTACTTTGACACTCTTATCAGCGATGAACAGCACCTCTGCAACGCAGCAGCCTATATCCATTACAACCCCGTGAAAGCGGGACTGGTGAACTCGATGAAAGACTGGCGGTACAGCAGCTACCGGAAGATACATCGCATAGATGAAAGCCGGTCTATCGACCGGCGCTCCTGAGAGAATGCCGGTCTATCGACCGGCGCTCCTGAGAGATTGCCGGTCTGTCGACCGGCGCTCCGTCGCTGCACTCTGCACGCTGCTCGTCTCGTCTACTCCTCCCCGCCCTCGAACAAGCCTTCGCCCTCGCCTGGCACCAGGAAGGCCTTGACTGCCTTCAGCTTTTCGTCCAGCTTACTCGGATCAGATTTACACAAAGAAGGTCTGCTGAGTACTCTGGCTCAAGGAGCGAGCCATGAACAAGCTGAACTGGATTCCTTTTGTCCTCGGGCTTCTGCTGGGCGCGGTGGCCGCCGCGTTCGTAGGGTCGGCGCTGATGCAGCGTGAGCGGCGTGAGCACGCCGCGGCGATCCGCGACCTGCTGGACTGCGCAGTCACGACGGGATGGGCCCAGGCGCCTGGGCCGAACGGCGACATGGTCTGGTTGCCACTGAGCGAGTGATGGGTGGTAGCATTCCTCACCACACAATTTGGGGGATGTTATGCGAACTCGTGTCCTCGTAGCAATTTTGGCCGGATTCTACGGCCTAGTCTTGTTCGGTGCTTTCTGGGTATGTTCGGATCGTGCCCAGGCGCACTCCGGAGGAACCGACTCGAACGGCGGTCATTACAACCGCAAGACTGGCCAGTACCACTACCACGGAGGTACGAAGAACAAGAGCCGCGACGTTGACGCAGATTACGACTACACACCGCCAGCGAAGCCGAAAAGCAGCGTCTATCGCGGGACCGCGGGCGGTAAACAGGTGGTGAGGTGCTCGTCGAGCCAGGGAGAGGATTCGGGCGTCTTCGAACTGACGGCCAGCGCCCCAGCGCACGACGGCAGCCGGACCTACAAAGCCGTCTACAAAGCGGAAGGCGCGGATACCGCCTGCGCGGTGAACTACGACTTGACCCGCGAGGAGCTGATTGAGTGCCTCGAGGCGATGTGCGCGATGCTCGAAGAGTTGAAGGCGGAAGAATGAGCACTATGAGGTGCCCTGACTGCGGAAACGTAAACCCGGGAGACGCCGGGGCTTGCTTAGCATGCGGCTACAAACTTGGCTTCGATGCGAGTGCGCCAGTGCGCTACGAAGAGCCCGAAGCGCCGCCCGCGCCCGCACCTTTGGTCCGAATGATCCCTGAAGGCTGGCGCGACGCGCTGAATCCTGACGGCTCGCCTATTCCATGTCCTCACTGTGGACGGCTGCTGCTCTCCTCGCTGGAGAGCTTGGGGGTGAAATGCGAGAGCTGTGATTACCGCCTGCAGGTATTCAAGGGCACGTTGCGCAGCAAGGGCTCGCGAAGCCTTCAGCGGGCTACCCAGGGCCACCCAGGTGTTCGTGAGTACACGCTGCGGCTGCAACTAGATGACGGCAGCGAGCGTATCTTCGAGTTTATTGACCATCGCGACCAGGACATGCACTTGCGCAACGGCGACGAGCTCCGGCTGACGATGACCGCGGGCCGAGTTTCGCGCGTTGAACACCTGAAGCTGGGGGAGATATTTGAGATCGAAGACGCGCCCAAGCCTGTTGCTGTCGCACCGGACAACACCTGCATGGTCGTTTTCTCGGTGGTAATCGCTATCGCCCTGGTCCTTTGGCTGTTCGTTTCTTGCTTGATGTCGGGCGTCTAATCGGCCAGGAAGTGCTACTCAGCCGGCGTGTCCTTTGCGTTCTTTCGCGGGCGGCCGCCGGCGCCGCGATTCGGCAGTCCCTCCCGGGCCAGACGCTCTATGTCGGACGGGCTGAACATTCGAACCCTGACTGTGATCTCATGCTCCTCGAAAGGAATATCTCCGCGGTCGGCCAGCTGCTGCAGCTGCTGTCGCTTCACTGCGCGGCCGGTGAGTTGCTCGAAAAGCTCGGCAGCGGCCTTCGGGGTGAGGGTGTAATCCTTGGTCATATCGGCTCCCGGATTGTAGCGGAAAGAGGGCCGGGCGCACTGCCCGGCCGTAGTGTCG
Source organism: uncultured Planctomycetales bacterium (assembly GCA_964512635.1). Taxonomy (GTDB): domain Bacteria; phylum 4484-113; class 4484-113; order 4484-113; family JAFGCY01; genus JADZFO01. The sequence goes on from CAZEJB010000013.1 coordinate 3,091, forward strand.
TGTTTACATCTGCACCGGAGGTTCCTGCTCGATTATCCGGGCCAGCACCGAGGAGATCTGCTCGTCCGTCTTCGCGGCTGCGTTGAGGAGATCAAGGACTCGGCCCCAACGAGCCAGCTCAGCCCTCGCGTAAACACGACCTTCGCCGTCGCCTGATTCCAATAGAAGAATGAGCAGGCCTGCGGCCCCTTCGTTCGTGGGCGTGATGTCAATTGTCCAGGGACCCGGCGTGTGCCGGGCCTCCTGGGTGGTGGCCTGCGCCTGCAGGTCGTTGGTCTAGGCCGTCTCCTTTGCGGTGACGGGAGCCAGGCCTCGCTCGGCGAAGGCCTTGCGGCAGCGCTCCATCCGCTCGAGCAGGAAGCTCGCGTCGGCCGTGTGGCAGCCGTCAAACTCGGCAAGCTGCTCGAGGATGGTCTGGGCCTCTTTGGCGACACTGGCGACGGTCTCGGCGAGGTAGTTGTCGGGGGCGTCGATGAATTCCATTTCGTCATCTCCGTTACGCTGCCCGGCTCTCGCTCGGGGCTTACGCTTCACAAACAGAGAATACCATTAAAACCCCTTGCGCGCAAGTAGTTATGTGAAAATTGGCCATGAATTTCCGGCGGCCCAGCATGGTGCCAGGCCGCCGGCTGTGGCCCTTAGATTCGAACCCAGAATCCGTCTGTGCTCCTAAGCACGAGCCCTCGGTTGAGCATCCATTCCAGTGCGAGGCTGATCATGTTCAGGTCGAGGCCGCTGCGGTCGGCCATCTGTAGCTTGTTCGAATAGCCGCTGGGGTTGTCATCCCAGCGGCCGAAGAGAGTCTCAGGGCCGATCTTGCCGGCTCTGTCTGCAATCTCGTGCCAGCTATCGAAACTGTCACGCGGGATGTAGCCTGCGCTGCAGTAGTAACCGTTGGCCACTCCGGCGCCTGGCAGCATGCTCGCCATTGAGCTGGTGCCGTCGGCGTTATCACGCCAGCATAGCCCGATGCGAACCAGGTTCTCGATTTCATCCTGGCTAAGGGTCAGTTCTTTGGACATGAGTCCTCCGTTACGCTGCCCGGCATGCGCTCGGGGCTTACGCTTCACGACTCAAGAATAGCACAAATACCACTTGCGCGCAAGCGGTTTTAGATAAATCAACAACTAATTGCGCGCAACGAATTTTCTCGATTTTCTGAGAACTACTTGCGCAAACCGCGTTAACGCGGTATACTCTTCTTACGCCGCAGGGCGGGCACTTTTAAAACTGGAAGGAGCAGTAAGGGCAAGCCCTGAGGCGATACCCTAAATCAACCATGAGGTGCAAATCATGGTAAGCGTAAGGCTCTTTATCTCCTCCGTCGACAAGGACGGAGACGTGGTCCACCCGGTCGAGGTGGGAGTCCTCCTGACCCTGTTGCTAAACAGGACGAAGCTGGTCTCGATCATGACCGGCGAGCTCTTTATCAGAGACAAGAACGGTGAGCCCCACCAAGGCAGATCCCTCGAAGTCCTGATCCTCGTAGAAGAGGACGAGCTCGAAGCCCTAGTGGAGAGGATCCACGAAGAGATGAGCGGGCCGATGTTCCAAGAGTTCGTCTACATGGAAGTGGACGGCAAGCCAAGCATCCGCTAGATGCCCGACAGGCCCACGGAGGGGCCGCTCCTTCCACCTTCTAAGGAGAGAAGTATGGGGAAACAACAGTCGTACGAGAAGCGTGTCCTGGACCGCTGCAAGCTCAGGGCAGCCCTGCAGAAGGACGGTTCCTGGACCTGGGAGCTCGATATCCTGGGCTACCGCGGTGCAACCAGCCGCACACTGCAGCTGCCGGCAGGCTTGCTACAAGAGCGCGACGTCACGGAGCAAACGCTCGCAGCCGGTCTGCCGGCGGGCGAAGGCGGGCTGCGGCTCGAGAAGGCGATACGCGCCATCGTGTCCATCGCAGTCCGTCCGAGCGACTACGGCATCAGCCAGGCGCAGCTGGACGAGGCTCGTGCCAAGGGCGCGGCCGCGGTGGTGAACCTGATCAGCCCGGGGCGGACCTATGCTCGCGGCCGCGTCGAGCTCTCGTACATTGACATCGTCCAGCTGGCCACGATGGTTATGTTCAACGCCGATCAGGCGCCGAGCCAGGCTCGGCTGCCAGAGGCGCTGGTACTGGCTGCGGCTGCGGCCGGCGGGTCGACTGAGGCGCTGCAGCTTCGTGTCTCGGGCGCGCTCCTGGACCGGATCAAGGCGGACGCCCAGGCTACCAACACTAGCCCGGGGCTGGCCGCCAAGCGCGCGCTTGAGCAGCACTACGGGGTTTCAGGTTAGAATCTAAACGAGGGTATCGCCTCAGCTTGCCTGTGCAAGCATCGGCCCCCGGGGGTTGCACCCTCCGGGGGTTTGCACAATTAGTTTGGGAGAAGCAAATGAGCTACATTGCTCCAAGTTATGGCGCTAGATCCTTTACCTGCCCCTGGTGCGGAATCTGTTCTTCTCAAGAATGGTATCAGGTAGTGCTGCAGAGAGGCTCCGTTCACACCACACACATGAGTTTGTGGTACTCGAAGTGCATGTATCACGATTGTGGAAGGAGCTGTCTTTGGGAAGATGAATGCCTCATTTTCCCATTAGGAACTGCGGCGCCCTTGGCAAACCGGGACCTACCAGAGGCAATCTCTGCAGAGTTCAACGAGGCTAGGGCCATAGCTGACATTTCTCCTCGCGGTGCTGCGGCATTGTTGAGGCTGTGCATTCAGATGCTCTGTAAAGAACTCGGCGAGCCAGGCAAACACCTAAACACAGACATAAAGTCGCTTGTAGCGAAGGGCCTGCCTGTGCAGATTCAGCAGGCTCTAGACACGGTCAGAGTCATAGGTAACTTCGCTGTCCATCCTGGGGAGCTGGACGTTCGAGATGATCGAGCAACAGTTTACGCACTGTTCGAGTTGGTGAACATGATCGCCGAGAGAATGATCTCCGAACCGAAACGAGTGGCAGCGCTTTACGCAAAGTTGCCCGAAACACAACTTATCCAGATTGATTCCAGAGATGGTTGAAAACTAGCGTCCGGCTGGAACCCCCGAAGCTCTGCCTAGACTTATTGAACCAGGTGTAACTGCAGCTTCCGCTCTTAGTAAGCGAGCACATTCGGCCAAGTCGAAATCTTCATTGAGGTCGGTTCGGACCATTGGGTAGGTGTTCCCGATTATCTCTAGGAACAGCGGCCACGGCCTGCTGGCGCACACCTCCCACATCACATCCACTATACGCTTCTCAATATCAGAAAGCCCACCAGAAACTGCTTGTGTACCAACTGCCAACCGAGGCCTGTCTGGGTCACCGTCGCGAGACGTGAGAAGCCGCAAGTACACCCCTCGGGCGGCTTCCTCATTGAGTTCTGGGGAGGTGGGGCCGCAGCTAACTTTGCGCCAATTCGTTCCTGTAAGTGAAGCTCCACCGTGCGCAACGAGCTGCCAGTCCGCTAAGAACAGCACCTTTGTTACTTTAGACTTATCAAGCGTTCCGTCCGCGGAATACTTCGAAAGCAAATAAACCGCAGCCTGCAGCACTTTGCTCATTGTATGACTGCCTCCAAAAGCTCTGGATGCGCCGAAAGAAAATCCTCCCAACGCACGGACGGGATGACGGACGCCATGTCGCGGAGTAAGAGAGCTATCGGCTCGTCCACGTTGTTCTCCAGTCCATCCTTGATGGCCTTGGTTCGCGGAACCTCAGCATTATAGCTCTCTACAGCCAGCATACCCACTGTTATAGGTACATTCTCGCTATTTTTAACGCGAATGCGAATACTTAACAAAGATTTTGCTCTTTGATCGTATTCGTTTGGGTAGACATCGCACGCGAGTCCGCGCTCTCTCAGCTTCTTCACTTCCGGCACCATGTTCTGCTGCCACTGCTCATTCGTCGGCAACGGGATTCCTGGGCATATTTTGTCGACGCTATGCCCGCGCTTGTACTGACTTGCTGCTCGGAGCAAGAAACTTAGTTCATTGACTTGCAGGGTACGGTCCGGATGTATTTTCATTCTTGCAGCATTGGGCGAGTACCATGACACTAGCCTGTAGGAGTGGTCGCAGTTCAGCATGTACAACAGCAGCCGCTCCTTCTCAGTAAGCTGCAGGCTATTGAAAACCGTTTCAAGGTACTTCGCGAAAATGTCCTTTATGTGAGTTCGAACCCTGTCCACAGCTTCAGCGTCCCGTTGACCAAGGAGAACCTGGTCGCCGCAAGCCTTTGTGGCCTTTCTTAGACTTTCACGGAGCTCTTCTGTTTCAACGTCCTTAAGTTCAAGTCGCCGCTCACCTACCGCAGACGCCCAAATGGCCAGAATAGGCGCAAAGGTAGGTATGACGAAGAACCAGGTTAGGCTGTCTTGACCGTTGCCATAGACCTTGAGGTATCTCTCGACCAAGAGACACGTGCTTGCCACAACTGACAGAACACAAGAGATGAGCAAAGGTCCACGGCGGTATATTGGTTTGATCTTCTCAATGCTACTGAGGGCATGAAAAATGGCAACGATATGCTGCCAGCCCTCAGAAAAGAACCTCCCTATAGCCACAAGCAAAACGCATCCCCCTCAATTGAAGAATGCATAATATAGGAACAGCGGCGTTCATTGCAAGACTCATCAAAATCCCAGCTTGCCCTGCGCTGGCGGGTCGTAGTTCATCAACAGTACTTCGGTTTGCTCGGGCAGGCTGCCGCCGTCCGCGGCCTTCACGTTAGACAGGCTGACCTTGCGCCGCTTCGTCGACCTCCGCCAGTTCGCCGCCGGGTAGAGCTCGTCGAGCAGCGGGTGCTCGAAGTAGCTGACGGCCGCGCGGCCCTGCAGGGAGCCCAGGAGGGTGGCCAGGTCCCGGTGCTCACGCTCGCCGAAGCCGCCACCTTCTGCGGCCTCGTACATGCCCTCGGTGCCGATGTAGGGAGGGTCGCAGTAGAACAGGCTCTCCGGGCGGTCGTAGCGGTCCAGGATCTCGCGGAAGTCGAGGTTCTCGATCACCACCGTCTGCAGCCGCCGGCTGGCGCGCTCGAGCTTCTCTAGGCGATTCAGTGAGCGCGTCGGGATCGACTCGGTCTTCGCGGTGCCGAAGCCGGCGTCGATCTGCCCCCCAAAGCCGGTCAGGTTCAACCACCACCAGCGCGATGCGCGCTGCAAGTCGGTCAGGCGGCCGGGCATCCCCGCGCGCAGCCAGGCGATCTCGGCGGCGTGATGCTCGCGGCAGTAGGGCAGCTCCGCGAGCAGGCGGCGCAGTTCGGCCGGGTGCTCGCGAATGCACAGCAGCAGGTTCGCGAGATTGCCGTCGGCGTCGTTGTAGACCTCGATCCGCGCCGGCCTGCGGTTTAGCAGCACCGACGCGGATCCGCCGAAAGGTTCGCAGTAGAGGTCGCATGGCACGTCCAGCAGCGGGAGCAGCCACTCCAGCAGCCGGCTTTTGCCGCCCACCCAGTGGACGGGGCTCGCGATCTTGTCCATCGCGTTTCCAGTCGCCGCTAGTTACGGCGATAATCGTATTGCGCGCCTCAGCTGCCTCGACAGTCGCTAGGGCGCGTCGGGGGCCGGTTGTCGAACCGGCCCTCGGGTCTTACTTCTCGAACAGCGCCTTTTCGGCGGCTCGGCGCTTCGTCAGCCCGGACAGTACTTTCCCCTTCGCCTTGTTCCAGCGCAGGAAGGCCAGCGCCGCGCCACCGTAGTCCCCTCCGTTGAGCCGCTTGAGCAGCGTGCTGCCGGCGAAAGCCGCGGGGCCGATGTTGAAGGCCAGGCTCACCAGCGCCGCGAACTGGTTGTCGCTGAGCGGCACCTTGACCGCCTTGGCCACAGCGAGCTCGAAGCGTTTCACGTCGGCGCGGAAGAGGCCCTCGACTTCGGCAGGGCTGAGTAGCGTGCCGACCGGCCACTTCGCCCGCTCCTCCGCGCTGAGCAGATGGCCGATGCCGACCGTCGGCAGCCCCACCGGGTCGAGATAGACCTCGTGGCGGCAGCCCTCGTAGCGCGCGATCAGCTCTAGGCCCGCCTCGTTGATACGCCGGTGCCCGGCGGCCGGCGGGGTAGGCTCTCCTGCCGGGAGCTTGGGCGCCTTGAACAGCGCGGCCCAGGTCTTTGGGCCGACGATGCCGTCGACGACCAGGCCCTGGTCGGCCTGGAAGGCGCGCACGGCGATGCGCAGCTGCGCATCGAAGACCTGGCTCTGTGGGTCGCCAGCGCGGCCGTAGCCATGTACGGCGAGTTTGCCACGCAGGGTCAGCACTCCTGTGCCGCGCGAGCCGAGTTTCAGGGCTGGGGCGGGCGTGCTCACAGTTCGCTCCTGTAGGGCGGCTCCTGCGGCGGCTGCAGGGCCTGCGGCTTGTCGAGGCCCTTGAGTCCGTCGCGCAGCAGCACCTGGGAGAAGAAGCCGAGGGCCACCGCGACGACGAAGTGCTGGGCCGGCTGCAGGCCAGGGTCGCTGACCCAGCCGCTGACGAATGAGCTGCCGGCGCCGATGCTGGCCACCGTGTAGAGGCTGGGCAGCTGGCGCTCGTCGAAGGGCAGCCAGCGGCGCTCGCGGCCGCAGGCGATGGCCCAGCCGAGGGCCAGGCGCAGCGCCGCGCCGAGCCAGAAGCCCAAGAGGAGTTTGGCGTCCATGGGGTCTCCTATGTCGCCGCGCCGTTACGGCGCGTGCGGTCATTGACCAGGGCCAGCGTTTCGTTGGCCTTGGTGAGCTTGCTGTTGTTTTCTGCAGCCTGCTGCTCGAGGTGCGTCAGCTGGGACTGCATGCCGCCGAGCGTGCCGCTCAGGCCGCTGACGGCCTCGGCGACGTGCTCGCTGCTGTTGGCCACCTTGTCGAGGCCGGCGCGGTGTTCCTTCGCGCTGTCCACGCGGGCCTGTGCCTCGACTTTGGCCCGCTCGAGATCGGCGTCCTGGCGGGCCTTGTCGCGCGCCTGGGCATCCTGCAGGATGCTCTTGATGGCCACGACCGGCGCCCAGGCGAGCAGCACAATCGTGGTGAGGACCAGGCCGAGGCAGAGGGCCACGACCGGCCAGCCGCCAAGTCCCTGGACTATGCCGGTCCAGTCGATCTGTGCGTAGAGCGAAAGCAGGGGCATGGCGGATCCTCCGTGGGGTGGTATTAGGCGGGTTACTCGCTGTAGTTGTTGATTCCGTACTCGACCTTCACAGCGACCAGCAGCGAAGCCCTGTTGAGCGTGTCTGCGGCATCGGCGCCGAGCCGTGCCAGGCGAAGAATCAGGAGCTCGCCCGGGGCGGCGCTGCCGGCCGGTGTGAGCGCAGCGGTCGCCGAGCTGATATTGAGCTTGGTGATGTCGTTCGGCGCGGCATCGGTGACCGTCTGAGCCGTGCCCCAGGTCGCGTCCATCGTTTCAGCATCGGCGAAAGAGCGCGCGTCGGCCTGCCAGACCACGTTCCCGGTCCCCGTCCCAGCCTGCAGCCAGTAGAAGGTCACGGTCAGGGTCGAGCTGTTGTAGTTGTCTGGCAGGACCAGCGGCACCTGGACGTAGTTTGTGGCGCTGAAACTGAACGTGAAGCTCTTGAAGGACTCTTCATTCGTCGTCATTACGGTCGTGCCGTTGTCGGCCGCTGGGCTCGTCGTCGGCAGGACAAAGTCCTTCCAGTAGAACCTGGCCGACCTGGTGGCCGCTGTTGTTGGCGCCACATAGTCCGTGCCAGCGGCCGCAATTGCCCAGGTGTCGGTGCCAGTGCGCTTGGCCAGCCCGCTGCTGCTCAGGCCCTCAAGAGCGCTCAGGTCGTTGGCCAGGGCCAGCGTGGGGTTCCCGCTCACACCGTCGCCGTTTGAAACAGTGATGCCGGCTGCAGGCGCTGTGAGCGTGCGGGCGGAAACGGATCCGCTGCCGGTCCGCGCAACCAGCCCGTTGCTGGAGAGCGAGGCGACCGCGTTGACGTCGCTGTCGAAGGTCAGGCGGCTGATTGAGCCGGTGTCTGCCACCGTGGCGGTCGAGCCGACAAAATCCAGGGTTGTCCGGGCCGTGATGTTGCTGCCCTCTTCCTGCAGCTGGTTATAGCCCCCGCCTCCGTCGCCCGACATATCGACCCAGGCGCTGCCGTCCCAGAAACGGGCCATGTGGTCGGTGGTGTTGTAGGCGACTTCCCCTTCCTGGGGCGTGCTGGGGTTCGAGCTTTTGCCCTCGATCCACAGCGTGCCCGTCGGGATACGGATCGCCGGGCCGTTGCTGTCGCCGGTTGCCCACAGCGAGGCGCCCGTCGTGCTGTTGCCGCCGGTGATCAGGATCACTGTCCCGCCGGTGGAGCTGAGCGAAGCGGCGAGGCCGGCGCTGGCGATTGTCAGCGTCGCTGTGCTGCTGACCGGGCTTAGTTCGTCTGTGCCCGTGTCGTAGGTCCACAGGCCGCTGCCGGCCTGAATGTCTTCAAGGTCCGTGGCGCTGATGCAGACGCTGGTGCCGTCCCCGAACTCAAGGCAGAGGTTGCCTTCGGTGTCGAAGTCGCCGCTGACGATCTGGCCGTTGAGCTGGCGGAACTCCTCGTCGAAGTCCTCGCCAGCGCGGGCCGGTGCGGGCAGCCAGGCTAGGGCGGCCAGGCCGAGAATGAAGCAGAACAGACTTTTCACTTTTGCCTCCGTTACCAGGTTTTGACTTTGAAGCTGATGTCGACTGTGGCCGTGCCGTCGGGCGAGGAGTTGAGCAGCTTCAGCTTCAGCTCCCCGCTGTGAATCTCCACCAGCAGCGGCAGGCCGGTCTGGTCCGAGCCTCCGGGCAGGGTCACGCCGGCGCCGCTGAAGCTGCCCCGGGGAGTGACGCCGTCGCTGAGGATGTTGAAGAACTGCGCCTTGACCTTCGCGTCGGCGAAGCTGTCGCCGGCGGCTACCTGGGCCACCGCGATGTTGCCCCAGACGTGGCAGGGGGAGTCGTCACTGAGGGGATATCTGACCGTGGCACCGGCGTCGACAGTGAAGCGGTCGACAATCTCTTCGACAGCCGTGTCTTCGCTTGGGTCGTCGAAAGTGCTTCCGCCGGCGCCGCCGAGCCCGGTTTGTCCGAGTCGGCCAGAGCTCTGGTTGTGACGGTAGTAAACGCCGCTGCCCGGTATCGCGTGCTCGAAGGCCTGCGCCAAGGCGCGGGTCAGGCTCGGGCTTGAGCTGGACAAGCTAAAACGCTGCTCACTCATCGCCCAGACCTCCCGCAAGGAAGTCGCGACCCTTGACCACGCTGGTGAAGCTTGCGGGCTCACCTGCGCGGCGAGAACTGCGCCATGATGCCGAGGCGAACTCGACGAAGAAGCCCGGAGATCCGCTGCGCCAGCCTGTCGGTACTTCCACAGTCTGGTAACGGTCGACGCGGCTGTCGGCGGGCCCAGTCCAGGTGTAGGCGTCAAGGACACGGCTCTTCTCATCGAGCAGCTGTGTCGCGACGTCTATCGCGAGGTACTGGTTGAAACGGTCACCAACATCCTCGCGATGGATGAGCTGGTACGGGATGTCGCCACCGCGCTGGGTCCGGGCCAGCAGCCCGGGGCGATAGCTGTCCACCACTGCTTTCAGCGTGCCGCTGGCGGACGAGCCTGGAACAGGCCGGTCGGCGAGGATGGTGGTACGGCCAGTGCCGGAATCGAAACTGCTGCTGAGGACCTTGTACTTTCCGTCGTTGACGGCGGCACTGCTGTCCTCGACTTTGAAGCAGACAAGCGGCGCGAAGCGACTGCGCCAGTCACCCTCGATAGTGAAGCTGTCGGCGACAGTGCTGCTCGCGAGGATCGGATGGCGCTGGTTGTTGGTGTACTCGAACATGCCGTCCGAGTCGCTGTCCTGGAACTCCAGCTTCACAAGGTAGTGAATGTTGAAGAACAGGGCCAGCTCCATGGCGCCGATCCAGGGGTCGTTCTGGTTGCTGATGCCACCCTTGAAGGCCTTGAAAACGAGCTTGATCTCGTCGACGTATTGCCGGTTGAGCTGTTCGCCGCTGGCCTTGACTACCGCGCCCGGGCGGTCAACGTAGCGCGGCAGAGTTGGCGCCCAGGCGCCTCCGGCAAGCCGTCCCATTACTTGCACGCCCGGCCAGAAGCCTTCGAAGTTTCCGTACTGGTTGTTAGGGTTGCGGTTCTTTGTGCCGGCGAGTTTGGCGACGACTTCCTCGATTCTCACAGGCTCTGAGAGAGTCGCGCTGGCAGCCTCGACCCAGTCGTTGAGGCCTGCGCCGCCGAGGCTGGCGACAATCAGCCCCCTGGCATCGTCACCGTCCCAGAGGGCGGCCAGTGCGTCGTCAAAGCCGACGTTGACCGGGTTGTTGGCCCCGTCGAAGGTGCACCAGTGCGCGCTGGGCAGAAGGTTGGTCCAGCTCAGGGTGATACCGTTGCCGCCGGCGAGCAGGTTGCCGGGTCGGTCGGTGAAGCCGGTCACCTCAACGGCGCTGGCCAGCTGGTCGAGGTTGCGTTCCTTGCGCCACTGTCCCTGTGCCGAGAGTGTGAAGTCCTTTTCGCCGCGGGGCTTCTGCGTAGCGGCGAACCAGCGCCACTTGCCCGGGCTCGTGATGGTTCGGGCTGTAAAGTCGAAGACCAGCGGCCGGCTGTCGTAGATGGCCCGGAAGTTTGAGGCTACCCGCTGCTGGATCAGCCGGATGAAGTCTGCCGGTGTTCCCGAGAGGCCGGGCTCCGGGGGGAAGGTGAAGGGGCCGGCCATGTCGAGACCGGTCTCCTCGATGTCTAGCTCGCCCACTTCGGCGGCGATGCCGCCGAGCTCGTCGAAGCTGAGCATCTGCTCGGGCAGTCGGCTGAAGTCGCAGTCCACCGTGTCGACGTGGGTGGCGGCGCTCTCGAGGTAGGCGCGCACGTCGCGGATCCAATACTCCCGTCCGGTAGTGTCCTCGAGGATGGTCACACCGCCCGCCGTGTGGTTGATGCGATAGACCGCCTCGGGCACCTCCTGCTCCTGGTCGCCCGAGTTGTCGTAGAACAAACGCCAGTCGGTCATCTGCCAGGCGCGGCGGCGGGTTTGGGTCGCTTCGTCGAAGGCCGGGTCGGTGCCGCTGCCGTCAGGGGTCAGAGCCCAGAAGGAACCGAAGCGAGTCTCGTCCAGCACGCTCAGCTGGCGGTAGCTGTTGCTATCCACGACCTCGACGCTGCCTGGCTCCAGTTCGGCTTTCGCGGCGGCAAGGTTGAAGAGCAAGCTCCAGTCGTAGGCCGTCAGGTCAACACGGCCCGGACTTATCGTCAAGCTGACCAGCGGGCCATAGAGCTTGCACTCGTACTCGGTGCCGATCAATTCAAACCACAGCACATGGGTCAGAAGCTGCACCTGGTTGCCGCCGTCGCTTTCGTCGTCGAAGCTCTGCAGGGGATCCGGAAGCAGGCAGCTGAAGCGGACCGGCCCGTCACTGGGGGCCTCGCGATCCCAGTCTCCCGGGGTGTACTCCGTGAATGTGCTGTCCTGCGGACGTTTGAGGAAGAGACGACCCTGCTTGCGCGGCTGCGCACTTCCCAGTTCGGTGGCGGCGGATCCGCTGAAGCCTTGAGTGGGGCTCATGAAGCCCTCCGCCAGAGCAGAGTGCAGTTTGTCGGATGCTCCTCGTCGAAATCTGGGGCCTCGTCATAGTCGTCGACGTTGCCCCAGGCGCTGACAACAAAGTCGATGCTCAGCGCGGTCTCCGGCGTGGCCAGGACTGGGATCTCGGTCAGCATGCCCTCGAGCCAGCCGGGGTAATTGACGGCCTGGACCTGGCAAAAGCGGATCCGGCCGTCAGGGGCGGCGCTGCTGTCGCCGTAGGCGCTTCGGATATAGACAGTCAGCAGGCTTTGTTTCGCTCGAATGAACTCGTCGAGCCACTCGTAGAGGTTTCGCAACTCGTCGGCACTGAGCAGCTGCAGGTGGCCTGCGTAGAACACCAGCGTCGCGGTGGTCGGGTGGCCCATGGCCAGAAGGTCGTCAGTGGGCACGCAGCGTACCGTGTCGCCCCACTGGTCTTTGTCACTCGTACCCGGCAGGTTGATTTGCGGTCGCCAGAGCGCCCAGGGGCCGAAATCCAGGCTGCCACCGTCCGGATCCCAAAGTTTCAGGCCACTGTTAGCCATTGCCGTACCCCCAGCGCTCTTCGCGGACGATTTCGCTGCTGACGTGGCGGATTACGTTTTTGAGCTCGTTTCCGAGGATCTCGAACTTGTGGTTCATGGTGGCCTCGCCGCCGGTGCCGCTCTGGACACCCTGGCCGGCAGTCAGTCGTCCGCTGGGGTTGGCTTCGAGACCGTAGTTCTGCAGCGCGGCGAAGTGGACCAGCCATGAGCTGCCCTCCTCGGGCCGCACGTCGGCCTTGAGCCGCTTGTTTCCACCGCCAAACAGGCCGCTTACGGCGTCCCACAGCCCGCCGGCGGCGCTGATCACGCTGCCGAGTCCGGGGTTGAACTGCCCTATCAGGCCGCCCACTGCGCTGATCTTGGCGCCGAGGCTTTGGCCGGCCGATTGCACGATTGCGGTAATGCTCTGCAGCACGCTGGCGAACTTCTGCAGACCGGCCTGGGCCGCGTTGACGCCGGTCTTTTTCTCGCCCTTGGCGTCCTCGGGATAAGTCCCGCCAGGCCCGAAGTCGCTGCCGGCCATGGAAGGATCGCCGTGGTAGTACTCAGTGCGGCACTGCCCAGACTCGCAGCCAACCAAGCGCTGAGAGGTCGCGCCACTCGGGTTGTCGTCCCAGTAACCCGCCCCGCCACTGCCGGCCACAGGGGCAGGGGAGTACTTGCTAAACCCGCCTGTGGGAGCGACTCCGGGTAGCCCCCCGCCGGTGATGGGCTGACCGGGGTTGGCCCCGCTTGCCACAGCGAGGCGTTCGGCCTCAGCTCGGGCCTTGGCGTCCATCAGGCCATACGCGGCCAGGCGCAACGCCTCGGCCGCTTCCTTCAGACGGTCGCCGGCGCTGGAGAGCCGCAGGCTCGCATCGCCCAGCTTCTCGTCGATGGTGCGGGCGGCTTGCGTCAGAAGGGGGCCAAGTTCATCCCCGGGGTTGAGCCTGCCGCCCTCTGAGATCAGGCCGCTGACGATTTGCTCTCCACCCTTGCGGCCGCGCAGGCCCGCGGCCATGTCGTACATCGCCTGAACGGTCTGGGCTCGATTCTGAAGTGCCCGGGCGCGGTCTTCGTCGGAAGCCCCCGGACCCAGATTGCGCCATTCGTCATACGCCGTCCGGGCTCGATCGCGCAGCTGAGTCGCGCGCAGCACGTCGGCTCCTCGGTCGAAGCCGAGGGCCTGCTGGATGCTGACGGCCAGGTTGTCACGGGCAGACAGGAGGCCATCACGCAGTCCCCGCAGCTCTTCGACCTTCTGCTTCAGCCCGTCAACGAAATCGCGGATCCCGTCGTGCAGCTTCTGGGTCCATTCGAACTGGTCTCGCAGTCGTTCAGTTAGGGCCTCGGCATGGAAACGGCTGTCGGTGCCGCCCGTCGCTGCTTTGAGCAGGGCGTTGACTTTGTCGCTGGGGCTCGCCCCCGGGGCATAAGGTACAGGCGGGCCAGCCGCCCAGCTGCCCTGGGGCGGCCCGCTAATGCCTCCGAGCTGGCCCTGCCACTGGCGGACTGAATCGAAGGGGTTAACAAAGGCATACGCGCCGGTCTGTCCGGGTTTGTAGGCCAGGGCGGGGTTCATGAACTCACTGAGAGGGATGTCGTAGCCCACCGAGCCAGGGCTGTTGCCGGTGATGTAGACCTTGCCGTTCTCGATTCTATCGAACAGGCCGGTGTGACCCTTGCCGCCGGGCTTGACGTGGAACACCATGTCGCCAGGCTGCAGATCCTCGAGGCCAGCACGACTGAGTCCGGACTGTTGCACTTTGCTCAGGGTTGAGCTGGTGCTCGCGTCCCAGCCGACGGACTTCATCCAGGCCTCAGCGTCAGGGCCACCGAGGACAGCCATGCCCTTGCCGGTCTTCAGCACGCAAATCAGGCCTTTACCGTCGCCGTAGTTGAGTTTCTTGAGCTGGGCCCGCACCTCGGACTGTCGCCGCTCCAGTTCGATCTGGAAGGGGCCGCGCTTGTCTTCGGGCAGGGCGTCTGCAGCGTCGGAACTGAAGGGCCAGGCCGCGGCGCCTGGACTGTACCCTGAATTCTGGTAAGGGCCCGGCGGACGCCAGGGGCCCATTGGCATTGGTCCGGGCTCCGACTGGCGAGCTCGGCTGATCTGGGTGCCGAGGGCCTCGTAAAGTGAAATGCCATTTGCAGGCGTACCGCCGTAGGACGTGATCGGCATACCACCGTAAAAGAACTGCCCGCTTTCTAGTATGTGGGCCACTGAGCTAAGGTCCGCGCCGACGTCAATAGTCCGAGTCGGTCCGTTTGGACTGCCCACGCTCACAGTCAGGTTGCCGTTGCTGAAGCGCGACTTTGCGCCCAGTTCGACCAGGCTGTCGCGCTGGCGCTGCGTCCGACCGTTTTCCTGCTGAAGGTTCAGCAGATCGAGCAGCGCCTGAATGAGGTTTCGCGCGCCGGATTCAGTTTTGCCGAACTCCTCGCGCATGATCTGCATGGCGGTCGCGCTGTCACGGCCCAGCTGAGTCATGTCGTCTCGGGTGGAGGTGATCTGATCGATAGCGTTCTTCAGGCCATTGGCGCCCACAAGCGCCGCCACAGCGAGGCCGATGACCACGACCCAGCCTGCAGGTCCGCTGAAGAGCCCCAGAATGACTGTGATCCCTTCAGCCAGAGCCACTAGACCGGATATGCCTGCAAGCGTCACTACGGCTACGAACAGCCCCTTGGCTACCTCTGTTGCAGTGCGAAGTGCATCAGCCAGGGCGGTGGGGTGTTTGCTGAGCCATTCGACACCGTCGCGCAGCCACTGGATCAGCTGGCTGCCGGCGCCGCGCACAATCTCACCGGCCTGCCGGCCGAGCTCGCGGAGCGCCTTCAGAAAGCCGGGGTCGCTGTCGAGTCTGTCCAGCTCCTGTTGAAGATCCTTGAAGAAGTCCTTTACGCCGCTCTCGGCCATGATGTCGCCGAAACTGGCGAACTTCTGCTGAACGGTGTCCTGGAGGTTGCTGAGCATGGTGCTCAGGCGGTTCTCGGCGTCCTTGAAGAAACCGTCGTACTTCTCCTGCAGCACTTTCAGCGCGATCTCAAAGGCCTTGGGGCCGGAGGTAGTCAGCTGGTTTTGGCTGTCGAAGCCGACTCCGTTCTTCTCTAACACCTCGCGAGTCAAGCCCAATGGCAGCATTTCCTGCAGCTGGTAGCTGCCGCCTCGCAGCTGGGTCAGGGCGCGGATGGCCTGGTCCAGGGTCAGCTTGCCCGGCTTGGCGGCCACTGCCTGGCCAACAGTGTTCAGCATGCTCATCAACTGGCCGTTGGATGCGCTCTGTGGCCCCAGGGCGTCGAGAATCATTCCTGCGCCCTCGCTGGTCTGCTCCAGGCGGAATGGCGTTACACGGGTAAAGCGCAGCGTTTCATTGAACAGGCGCTGCGCAGCGGCGCGGTCCTTCAGCTGGGCTTCGTAGCCGGCGCGGATGTCCTCGAAAGTCATGCTCTCGCGAATTCCGCGTGTTGCCAGATATCCGCCGCCGGCGACCATCGCCCCGAGCCCGCCGGCTGCCAATACTGACAGGCCGCGCAGGATCTGCTGCACCTCTCCCAGCGTGGTTTTGAGCCCCTGGGCTGCACTGTGCATTTGCTTGAGTCCGCTCGCGCCCTTCTTCCCGGCCTGTTCGGTGGTGTCGCCAAGGCGGCGAGCTTCAGCTGTCACGGCCTTGTGGGCATCAAGTGTTGCCTTGCTGGCCTGGGCGGCCGCGCGAGCCGCTACGGCTTCCTTTTTCAGCTGGGCTTCGTTCTCCTGGCCAGCAGCCTTGGCCGCCAGGAATGCAGCCCGGGCCTGCTTGTAGGCCAGATCGTGAGCGCGGGCAGTTTCATTGAGTGCCTGGGTCAGAGCCTTGGCGTCGCCTTTGCTCTCGTCGAGCTCGTTTTGCACCTGCTGGACGCCAATCTTCAGGCCATCCCAGTTGAGGGTCAGGGTCAGGCTGACTTTCGGGTTGCTAGGCATTGCCGTACCCCTTGCGCGCGGCGCGCTTCAGCTGCGGCCCTGAGCTGGGGGCGTCCATGCTGCCGAGGCTGACGCCGGGGGCGTTAAGCCACCACTCCGGGTCCTTGTCGTCGCGTTCGCCAAAGTCGCTGCCCAGGGGCTCGTAGAAACAGAAGATCTCCTGGGCCATGAGTGATGACAGCCAGCGGTGGTCACCGCGGAACTGCTCGAGTTCACTGTCGTAATCGCTGGAACCCTGTCCGTCACGGGGCGGGCGAGGACAGCTCAGGCTGTCCAGCGCACTGCGCAGATTCGCGCAGCGCTCTTCAAACTGGGCTTCGTCCAGCAGGTACAGTTCCTGCGCCTTGCTCAGCCGCTCCGGCGCCAGCCCGTAGAGTGCCGCCTGCGTGGCGATACGCTGCAGGCGCTGCAGTGGCGTCGGCGTGTGGAGCGGCAGGCCGATCATCAGCTGGCCGAACCTCCGCTGGAATCGCTGGTCAGCGAGGCGGCCTGCTCGGCGGCGACGGCCAGCCCGGCGCGCTTCGCGCTGCCGAAAAAACAGCGCCACCCAACGTTCTGGATGAAGTTCCACGCCAGCACACCGGCCAGGATCAGGGTCCTGCGAGATTGCGGCAGGGCCTTGATCGCGGTCTCATTCAGATCCGTGCTGTGGCTCAGCAGCCAGTTGATCAGATCAGGGACTTCGCCGATCAGCGGGATCAGCGAGCCAAGATCAAAGCTCACGCCGCCCTCAGCGGACTCGGCGAGTTCCACCAGAGGCTCGCCGAACTTCAGCAAGCCTTCGTCGAACTCGGCGCTGCTCATTTCGCGAACGGTGACGTCGCAGACCTCGATAGTCTGCTCGCGGGCCATCAGTTCCCTGGATGCGGCGCGGATACTCTCGAGGCTCAGCAGCCCGAGGGCTTTGCCTCCGTCGGAGGAATGTGCTCCGCCGGTGTTGTAGTCGCTTGTCATGGTCCTCTCCGGGATGGGGTTGGCGGCCCTCCATGGCCGCTGTTTCAGATCTGTGGACTGAAGTGGCTGGCCTTAGTCAGTGGCCGCGGCGATCTCGTCGTCATACATCGCCTGGTAGTTCTTCTGCGCGGGGCTGAACTTCTCATGGATCAGCGTGCAGCGCCGGGGGGTGCCGTTGCGGTCGGTGACCGTGCTCTTCAGGAACTTGCCGCTGACGACGATGCCGTTACGGTCATAGTCCGTGTCGCTGGATACAACGCAGTCCTGGACGCTCCAGGCCTTGGCGTTGGTCTTGGGCCCGGTCCACATGTCGCCAGTGGCCCGGGCGCTGGCCGGATCCGGATCGTTGCTGCGGGCGTCAATTGTGCGAAGGCCCACGTGGAACTCGGTGACCGGATCGTTGTCGTCCATCACGACCGTGTAGGCCTCCTTCCACCAGCGGCAGGTCCGGATCATCGCGCCGTCGTTGGTGCTGCCTTCTGGCAGGCTGGTCTCGCCGATCTCAGCGTCGTAGCTGTAATCGGTGCCCGAAGTCAGAATGCCGCCCCAGTCGCGGGTGCCGCTGTTGTCGATGCCGCGCTGGGTGACTTCGAAGTCGGCGCTGGCCGGCGCGGCGAAGTCCTCGGTACCGATGTCAGCGACTTCAGCGGCCAGTGTGCCCCACAGCACAATTGCGCTGACCTTCTTGGTCGTGATCGCGGTTCCGGTGCCGACCAGGACGATGAAGCCCGATGGGCGGGCTTCGCCATCGGGGATGACGGGGGCCACCCATGTCAGGGACAGCTTGTCGTTGTCCGTGACCACCGTGGTTATGTCGTCGCTCGGCGTGCCACAGACGTAATGTACGCCGCGGATGTAGTTGGCGAAGTTCGCCAGGGTGAAGTCTGCCGGGTCGATGCCGCCCTGCAGCTGGTCGGGGTCGATATAAAAAGGCACGACTTGGGCGTGGTTCTGGGTGCTCAGCAGCGTGCCGCCGGTCGGGCTGGTTGCGGAGCCGCCGGTGGGTTTCGGGAACTCGGTCTCGCTCAGGCTCTGAACGAGGCCAGGGATGTTATGGGCCCGGGGATGGTCGACAAAGAGCTGCTTGACCTTTTTCTCGCAGCGCAGGCGATAGAAGGTCTCCTTGGTCGCCGGGCGGAAACGGTTCTTCAGCGCCTGGACTGCGATGGGGTTACTCGACTCCCTGACCTTGAAAGAGAAGAAGTACTCCTCCATCGGCGGCTGCTCTTCCACGTCCACCTGGCGGTAGCCATCCCACTGCTGCAGGACCAGCCCGGGGCTGACGGTCTTGTAAAAACGCAGCTCTTCGACCGGGCTCAGATCGAGGCCGCCATCGCCGAAGATCACTTCGAGCTCCCGAGGGCCGAGCGGCACGTAGAGCGGGTTGGTCAGCAGGTTCTTACGCATTGGCAGGCTCTCCCTGGCTCAGGCCGTTGGCCGCCGCGATTTCAGCTTCGGCGGCAGTGAGGACTGCGGTGTCGACCACCCAGTCGTTGCTGATCCAGCGCCCATAGTCCTCGCGCTCGCTCTCGACATTGAGGTCGAGCTCGATCACGTCCGCCGGTGTTGTGATGAAGCCAGTGCGCGGAGGGCGTGCGCGCTCGCGGCGCGCGGGCCGCACTTCACGCTTGAGGCGCTCTGCTGTGCCCGGCACGCGGCCGGAACTGCAAAAGAAGGGGCTGATCACGGTGACCGTGACTTTCCCGTCAGCTGCAGCCGGCACAGCGATCTCTGTGACCGCATCCGGCGGGCTCACGGGGTCTGCAGAAGCGTCCGCGATCTGCACTTCGGCGCTGCTGCTGTTTTCGTTTTCGTTCACGCTTTCCTCCTGAGGGTTGCTGCGTCGGCGTTTGCTCATCGCGAGGTCACGCTCCTGATTGGGATTGAGATTCGGATCATCTGCAAAGGGGGGAGTGGCTGGCCATCAGGGCCGGGGCCATCGCTCAGCCAGGGGCTCGTTTCGGCGATTCCCTCGTGGCTGATTTCGATCTCGCCGCCGATGACTGGCCAGCAGCGCCTGATTTCATTGCGGGTGCGGTAGCTCAGATTGAGCAGCTGTTCAACTGCATCGTCTTCACGAACCTTGTCGGTGACGAGCACTATGTGGATCGCGCCGCCGGTGATGCTGTTCTCGGTGCTTTCCGGCTGGGCGATGATGGTGGCCTTGGGGTACCCGGGCTGGGTGCCAAGTCCGAGGCCAATCACGACCCTTCGCAAGCCGAGGGCATGGTAGGGTTCCTTTTCTCCGTGGTCGCTCCCGCGTCGCGTTGTTCCGTCGATGGTGTCGAGGTTGAGCAGGAAGCGGCGCAACCGAGTCAGGCACGGAACCAGAGGGTGGATGTTGCTGTTCATGCCGCTCTCCCAAGGCGGTCGAAGTAGCGGGTCGTAGCATCCTGAAGCATCTGGTTTTCAGCAGCATCGGGGTGGCGCAGGAAAGGCCGCGGTTCGATAGTCAGCCGCATCAGGACCTTCACGCTGCCCTCGGGCCCTCGCTCCCCCTGTCGGACATTTACGAGGAGCCCCTTGGGAAAGCCATTTTCATACCGGGCTATCCTCTGCTTGCCTTCGCGCAGGCCAGGCTCCATGTCGGGCATAATCCAGAACACGACGTTCCTCGGACCGTTGCTGCCTTCTTGATGCGTTCGGGCGTAGATCAGGTTGGTGAAAACTGTGACGCTGTTTTTGCTGGTCTCCATGTTGCGAGGGCTCGCACTGTCGAACCAGCGCAGCAGATTGCCGGTGTAGCTCAGAGGGGCTGTCTTGCCTCCCTCCCAGTCGGCGAACATCGGGCTCTTCGGTTTCCAGCCGGGGCCGCGTTCCTGGAAGTGTTGCCGCGTGAAGCCCACCAGGAGTCGCCCGAGGATGTCCATCAGAAGAGGGTGGTCGTCGTCCCCCAGCCATTTCAGATAGGCCTGGACTGCCGCATCCTCCCACTGCATGGTGACTTCGCTCATCCGGCGAACCTGTCGATATCGGTTGCATCGCTTCCGCTGCTGCCGCTGGCGGCCTTGCCAAAGGCGGGGCTGCTGTTTAGTGTGTTACTGCTGCCACGCTGGACCGGTATTGGCTCTGTGCCAACGGCGGTTGTGCCGACGCGGATCTCGTCCATCTCCTCCTTGGCTTCCTTCCAGGCGCGCAGCCACGGGTTGCTGCTCTCGGTAAAGCGCCGCGCGCGAATGTAGAGCTGCAGCAGCACGTAGGTCACGCAATAGCCGCTTAGCTGCCGGGCGAGCTCACTGTCGCTGGCCACTAGGGCGTTGATGTCGGGGATACGCTTCAGCAGCCGGGTACGAATCTTGCTGCTGCCTTCGGCTATGTACTCGGCCAGGCGCGCCTGCACGTCACTGTCGCTGAGCAACCGTGTGTCGTTGTTCTCGTCCGCAGCCAGGTCAATGATCTCGACCTCGTCGGCGCGGGCGGTCAGGTTGGCGATCGTGCAGAGCGCGCTGGCCATGTCTTACTTCTTTCCTCCCTGAGCCTTCTGCTGGCCCTGCTGGGGCGCCGCGGGCTTGGCAGCCGGCGGCGTCGTCACACTTCCGGCCGGCGGCTGGTCGCCCGCTGTCGCGAGCCCGTCAGAGGCATTGCCGAGGGTCTCGGCGTTGACCTTGAGCAGGTCGCCGGCGTTCTTCAGCTCCTCGGCTGTCTGAGCCTTGCCCAGCTCCTCGGCCTCCAGCCTGGCCTTCTCGGCGGCTTCGGCCTGCGCCTGCGCCTCAGCTTTCTGGCGCGCCAGCTCTTCAGCCTCGCGCTTGATGCGCGCTGCCTCGGCCTGCGAAGCCAGGAGCCCTTTGACCCGCTCATCTGCAAGCCCGTGGTGCTGGCGCAGGTAGCGGTCTTCCTGCAGCGCCATCAGGGCCTGCACGTCCTCGCACTCCTGAACCAGCCGCGCCAGGATCTCCTTGCTGAAGTCGATCGGCGCGGCAAGCTCGCCGCCGGCACGCAGGACCTGCAGTTCGCCCTCGGCCAGCATCAGCAGCACCGGCTCCTTGGCCTTGTTGCTGAGGTCGGATGACAGCGCGGCCTCGGCTGAGGCGCGAACCACACGGTCGCGGCTTTGCGCCACGAGGCTCAGCAGCTCGCGGTCGCGACAGCGCACGATCGCCTGACAGGCCAGCTGGGGCTCACAGTCCTTCAGCAGGGTGAGGTGCGTCACGCTGTCGCGAACAAAGATGCTGCCCTCGGCGGGGCGCTGTTGCAGGGCCGGATAGATCAGGCCGTCAATGCGCCGCGGCTCGGGCAGCTCTCCGCCCCACCACTGTTCCAGCGGCTCAGCGGCACCGTCGAGCATTCCCATGTCCTCGCTGTCGGGCAGAGGGATGATCTCGCCAGGGATCCGCTGCAGGCTGCCGTCCTGGCTGCGCTCGCTGCGGCGGCGCTTGGCCAGCATGATCAGCGGCACCACACCGGCCTCCGCCTCGCGTACCTCACTCAGGCGCTCTGCCTTGCGCCGTACCTGCGGCCCAGAGCCGGCCGGTGCCTTGACGCCCTGGCTGCGGATGTTATTACGGCGTGCGGCCTTGCGCTCATAACCCAGGCGCTCGCCGTGGCTTAGCTCGGCCACACGTTCGGGCGACAGGTTCAGGCTGCGGGCGTATTCGAGCTCTTCCTCGGTGAACTTGGCTTTGGCAGGGGCTGTGCTCATGGTTTAGCTCCCGCCGGTGCTGAAGGTACCCAGCTCCCAGTGCTTGAGGCCCATGCCTTCGATCTTGGACATGGCGAACTGCAGGACGTTGTGGTCGAAGAGCATCGACTCATCGATGTCGAACTTCGGCGCCTGCTCTTCCTGGACGCAGATAATCTTGGACGGCTTGTTCGTGCACAGCACGCACCAGTTGTCCGGGTCCAGGTCGGGGTCCCAGCGAACGTCGAGGGCCTTGTGCAGCGAGTTTGAAGTGCCGTAACGCAACGATGCGTTGGTATCGCGGATCTCCTGGCTGTTTATGTCCTCGAGAGCCTGCTCGTAATTCGCCGGGGTGACTAGCAGGATGTTGGGACTCAGGCCCAGCGAGAAGCCGTCAGTGCCGAGGCGGTTGCGGAAAGCCACCAGCACTGCCTGCAGGCGCGCCTTCGTATAGCTCTCGGTGCTGAGGTTGCTCTGGATACCGCTGTTGCCCCAGGAATGGCTCGCCGACGCCATGTACTGGCCGTCGTAGGTCCTCGTGGTGAAGACCGCGTTGAGCTGGTCGATGATCCGCCGGCGGCGGTCGTTGACGATCGCGGCTGCATGCTCGGCCACGCGGGTTGACTGATCACCGACGATCCGCTCAATGCTCTTGGCGCGGAGTTCGACTTCCTCGACCTCGGTCGAGAACTTCTGGTTCTCGATCGTGATCTTCTTGGGCGGGATGCGGATCCCGCGGGCGCGGCGGTCGTTCCATTCCTTGACCGAGACGCCGATCGGGCGCAGGATGTGCACCCGGCTGGTCTCGTTGGGGGTGGGGATCACCTCGCACAGGCTCAGCAGCTCCGCGGCCGACAGCCGGCCGGGTTCGTCCGGGGTCTGGCTGCGGAGCGTGATCTGGGCCTCGACTTCCAGCCCCTGCCGGATCTTGTCGAGGTCATACCTGGTAAGTACTGCCATCGTATGGTCTCCTTGTTAGGTTGGGGGCTGAAGGGCTAAGCGGCTCGGCGGCCGGCAAAGCCCTTGGTGTTGATCTTCAGTTCGCTGCCGATCAGTTCCTCGACCACGCCGACCGTCGGGCCAGCGCCGGTCAGATTCACGGGGGCCAGGGCGGTGACCGCGCCCGCGCCGGTGTCAGCGCCTGAATAGGCGATGCTCACCATTGCGTTCGCCAGCGTGTGGGCCTCAATCGCCGCCTTCAGCAGGGCCGCGGTGGTGGTGATGGCACCGGCGCCGCCGGTGGCCAGGTAGGCGCGGATGTGAAGACCAACGACCTCGATGCGCAGGGCCTTGTCGTTGCCGGCGGGGTCGATCAGCTCAATGCTGATGTTGTTGCCGATCTCGCCGCTATAGGCCTTCTTCGCCGTCGCGACGAAGTCGTTGTTGGCTCCGGTCATCGTCGTTGTGAACGTGGCCAGGTTTTTCGCCACGGTGCCGCTGTCGGCCGCTTTGACCTTGCAGCCGATGTCGGCCTGGGTAAAGGTGCCGGACTTCGGGAACTGCCAGACACCCTCGCAGCAGACCCAGGCGTAGACCGCCCCGTCGTCGCCGCCGGTGTTGTCGGTCTCCCATTCGCCGGCGTCTACCCCATTGGCCTGGCGGATCTTGATGCCGAGAAAGATGTTTTCCGCGGCGCCAGTGCCGGCAATGGCATAGCCTGCCGCGTTCGCCTCAACAATGGCGCCGACCCACAGGATCGCGTCTTCCTCGACCGGAACGCGGCGGCGATCTTCCTGCGGCCCCCAGCTCGGACGGGCATAGTTGTCAGTCAGTGGGCTCATTTAGCCGCTCTCTCCCTGGCTCTTGCCGGTGAACCGCTCGGGCAGCTTGCCCGAATTCAGGTATTCGAGGTACTCCGCGTCGCTGAAGTCCCTGCCGCGCGAACGGAGGCCAGCCAGGACCTCGCGGTCTCCGGCATCCAGGTTCGTCTTCGCGCCGGTGCGCGCAGCATTGGGGTTGCTGTGGCCGTTTTCGTCCGGAGCCACTTCCCCACCATGCGGGCGGGCTGCTTTAGCCAGCAGTTCCTTCACCAGCTCTAGCGGGGCAGGCTGGGCAGTGTCCTCCCCAGCCATGCCATGCAGCTGCCGGGCAAGCTGGCGATAGGTGTCGCTGCTGGCCGGCGTCAGGTCGCCTCGCGCCTGGAGCTCGCGGATCTCGCTCTCGATCTCGCGGTCGCGGTCGCGTGCCATCAGCTGCGCGTTGTTGGCGCGGAGCTGTTCGGCCTCCTCTGCGCTCATTGCCGGCGCTGCAGCGGCCTGAAGCTCGGCGACGAGGCCCTGCGTCAGCTGGAGCTGGGCGCGAAGGCTCTCGACGGTGTCCCCGCCATCGGGCGGGCTGGCAGGCGCGCCCGGGGGCTGCGCCGCTGTATGTGCGGACGGGAAGTTTGTCCGCGGCTTCTCCTGGGCGGGTGCCGCACCAGTCATGTCTGCCTCCAGACGGTTTATTTGAAACGCCGCGTAGCGTTGCTGCTCGTACTGAGCCGCCGCGGCGGGCAGGATGATTACTTCGAGGGGCTCCCGGTCGCCGTCCGCATCGGCTTCGGCGGCGAATCGCGACGGCATGGGGCCGAGCCCGGGAACAGCCGGTTCGTACTGTCCGAGGAGCGCCAGGCCGGTGAGGTAGTAGTCCTCTGTGCCGTAGAAGCGCAGGCGCTCGATCGGCATAGGAATTTCCATTTCCTGGTACCAGGCTGCGAGGTCTGGGGCATCGATCCACTCAATGCTGCGGCTGGTCCACTGCAGACCGTCGATCTGGTCAGCGATCCAGTCCGGAAAGTTGGCCAGGTCGGCTAGCAGGATGCCTTTGCCGTCTTCTTCCTCGTAACGCAGGGCCGTGACTACACCTTCAGCCGGGCCGCCGTACCAGATGCCGTCGTGGTCACGGTTGACCGGCGCGCAGTAAAGGCCCACGGGGTTGTATGACCGTGCCAGGGCTTGCAGGATCGGTTTGGTGAACTGGTAGGCGTTCTTGCGCTTGAAACCACCAGGCATACAGCTGCATTCGCGGCAGACCTTTACGTCGTGGTATTGCGCGAGGTTGGGGTTGACAGGGTATTTCTGGCCTTTCAATTGCCACTCCTCAGCTCTGCGAGCCTTTGCTGCATGTGGGCCATACGTTGGTCAGGTGGCGCCCACTGGCCAAACAGCGCACCAACGCCTTCGCGCTTACCGGTGATCTTGTTGCGCGGACCAGGGAAGTTCTCCGGCAGGATCTCCTGGCCGGTTTCGTCGAGAGGCGGGCCGGTCTGGACCTCGAAGCCGCCGTTCCCGTGCATGGGGGCAATCGTGGTTCCGCAGTTGAAATGCCATGGCGGACAGCCGACAGCAAGCAGCATGCGGGTCGGGTAGACCTTGCCAGCCATTGCCTTGCAGCGCGGATGCTGCGGATCCGGATTGATCACGCGAAAGTGGTCGAGGATGTCCTGGTTGGCCCACAGCGCATCTGCCTCGGCCTGGTTGAATGCCGTGGCGATGTTGGTGTTGTAAATCGTTTCGATGTGCCAGGCGTGGAGCTCTGTGCCTTCGACCACATAACGCAGCCGGCTCTCGGCATACACCCGATCGGCGAACTGTTGGACAGTGTGGCCCTCGCGTATTGCGTCTTCGACGAAGCCGGTCACATAGCCGCGGATGTCGTCTTCGAGGATGTCAAACACCTCGAAGCTGCTGGCGCGGCAGAGGCCGTCGAGCCGGTAAAACTCGTCGCTTTCGAGCACAGTCGCTGCGCGCTGCTGGAAGGCCCGCAGAGCCCGCTGTGGAATAAAGCGCTGGCCGTAGCCGGCTTCCTTTCCGCCGCTGAGTTCGTCCCATACGGCATTCAGCGCATTCGGCAGTGGCAGCTGGTTGCCGTCAGGAATCGGCAGGTCCAGGCCTGCAGCACGCATGGCGTCGGCCAGCTTGCCGGCACCGATGATGCCGCTCAGGGTCATATCGTTGTTGATCTGCTCGATCAGCGCGGACTTCAAGTGTTCCGGAAGGGTGAACTGCTGGGCCAGCTGGCGCATGCCTTCAGGTACCGGCTTGCTGGCCGCGTCTGGACCGATTAGCTCGCTGGCGTAGGCGAGCAGTGCGGCCTTGAGGATTTCAGGGATCTGCCCAGACAGAGCCGCTGCCAGCTGGATTCCCTCGGCGAGGATGCGCCGAAGCTCATCATCTGGAATGCTCTCGGCCAGGGCGTATAGATGCAGGCGAATTTCAGTGCCCGCCAGCCTCTTGTCTGTCTCGTTTACTGTCCGACGGGCGCTGGCCGATTTGCCAGCGCCCGTCGCGTCGTTCGTTTGTTTTTTGTCGTTATTGACCGGCTTGCCATCCGGTCCAGGGGCTGCGGCGCCGGTTTGCGGACTTCGTCCTTCTTACCGCGGGGCGCCTTTATCCCAAGATCGTCGCGGAAGGCCCGCATGCTGAAGGGCACGTCGAGTTCATAGGCGAGCTTATAGCTATCGCGCTTGAGCTCAACATCCGCGCGCTCAGTCTCGAAGCACAGCTTGGGGCAAAGGTGCAGCTGGTCCGCGCCGAAGTTGAGTTCCACCAGCCAGGGGATCAGGGTGCGATTAATCGTCTCGGCCAGGCTCAGCAGGTCCTCGCGGATGATGCTATCGAGGATCTCAAGGTGCACGTCGGCCATCGCCCGCGCGCCGGAGTCGCCCTGCTCGATTGTCAGGGTCTGTCCCAGCACCAGTTTGCTGATCTGGGCGTTGCAGAACTCCTGCAGCACGTGGTGGTTGTTCGTCGTACCGGCCTTGCTGGCCAGTTCCAGCAGCTCCACCTTCACGCCCTCGGGAACGCTCAGGCCGGTTTCCTGCTGAATGCTCGTCACCAGCTGCTGGTAGAAGGCCTCGTCGGCGGGGCTCGTTCCGGCGGGGTAAGTCAGAACGGGTGTGCCGGTGGCCAGCTTCTCGGAGAAGACCAGCCACCACTTCATGCCCTTGCTGCCGAAATCGGCCCACCAGCGGGCATTGCGCGCCTTGCCCGCACCGTAGCTGTTGCCGAAGCGCGGGTCGTAGGTGTGGACGATGAAGCTGAAGGGCGGGACCGCCACGCCTTCGAGCGGCTGCTCCTGGGTCAGGCGGCGCAGTTCGCGCTTCACGTTGAAGACAAAGCTGCGCGGGTGGCGGCCAATGATGTAGTCCGGGATTAGGGCCTTGCGCGTGCGGCTGGCGCTCTCGCCGGTATAGCCGTCGTCGTCCTCAGTTCCCTGGACCTCATAAGTAACAGTGGTGTACTTGCTGAGGTCCTCAGGCCAGACCACCTCTGGGCAAGCGAATCCGTAGTGGCCGGCGAAGAGCAGCTCCCGCTGACCATGTCGCCAGCCAGTCAATTTCTGCTCGATGACCTTCTCGACAAATGCCGCAATGTCACGGGCCACGTCCCCGTTATCAGCACTGTGGTAGTGGCGTCCCTTGCTCAGTGCGCGGTTGACACGCTGCTCCCAGCAGGCTGCCAGGTGCGCGTGCGTATCGAGCGGCTCTTCGTACTGGCTGTAGGGGCCTTTGTAGTATTTCGGGTCCTTGGACTTGGTAGTGCTGACGTTGGGATCTGGGTTGGCCAGCACGTCAACGAAGGCCTGGCCCAGTTCCCACATGTCGCTTGTCGGCCCGGCCACCTCGCCCCCGGCGGGGCGGCGTTTGCCCCGTGCCTCGGATACTGCGGCCTTGGCGCTCTTCAGCAGCTCCACATCGCGCGCGCTGATATCGAGAGCGGCCAGGTGCTGGCGCTGCTGTTTACGGCTCAGCCTGACCTCGTGAGAGCTGACCGGCGCCGCATGAGCGATCGCCGCCTCGTCGCGCAGCTTCCGTTTTTTCCCTGAGCGCCTGGCCATTAGAAGCGCTCCATGTCACGGCTGACGCTTTCGCGTTTGACGCCTGTGCTGGCCGCCTTGCCGCCACCCGGGGCGCCGTAGTCCGGGTTATTGAGGACCTTGATCAGGTTGGCATGCATGTCCAGTGCGTCGACCTTTCCGCCGGGGAAGGTCTTTGCCTCGGTGACCAGGCGACGCTGCTTGCCGCGGCGCTCATCAAAGCTGTAGAGCATCGCTCCGTTGCTCACCGGCGTCGTGCTCTCGGTGATCAGGCGGATCTTCGCGCCGGCTGTAGTGTCCATCGTCACCGGCTCGAAGGGCAGCCAGGTGCGTTCAAGGTCCACGCCCGCGAACTGGCTGATGCCGCGCTCGAAATGGCTCTTCTGGTGATAGATCTTGGCCAGCCCGTAGGTCGCGTGCAGGTCGTGCAGCTCCTTCAGCTGATCAGGCAGGGTCCAGTGGTCATGCCGCAGGTCGAGCATGATCCCGCGGCCGCTGGGCAGCTTGGCCGCCACGCCGATCGCGGTGAAGTCCGCGCCGCTCTCGGTGCTGCCAGCGGAGTCAATCCAGGCGATGGGCCGCGACAGCGGCTTGCCGTCGTACTCCCAGACGCCGGGGCCGACGCGGTGCAGCAAGTTGGCGTCATATGTCCGGTCGAGGAACCAGGCCACATCCCAGGGGTTGGACAGGGCCGAGCGCGGGATCAGGAAGATCTCCTGCGCCGCCGCCTCCGGGCTCATCTCCCCGAGCATTGCGTTGATGTCCTCGGGGTCGTGCATCTGGCACCAGTGGGGCAGCAGGCGATAGCCCGGCACGCACCTGGCGTCCTTGTCGTAGCGCTTGAGGACTTCCAGGATCAGCGTGCGGGCTTGCTGCGGTTTCTCGCGCAGCAGCTCCGAGTACTCGATAACGTCGCCGCCTGGGGTTTCTATGCGGTCGCAGATGGGCTGGATCGGGCCTTGCCAGCTCATACCATCGGGATTGTCGTCGCTGCGCTCGGAGCGCGCCTGCACTAGCAGGCTGTTCTCGCCAACCGGTGTCCCGAGCCATACGATCAGTCCGTACTTCGTGATGCTGCGCAGTACCGCAGTCTGCAGCCAGGCCCAGTAGCGAGTGCGCAGGATCTCACTGTATGCAAGGTCGTCGTGCTCAGGGTCGTCGAGGATGATCAGGTCGAAACGCTTGCCGCCGACGTTGCGGCCGCGGATCTTGCCCTTGCCGAACTCGTAGGCCTTAATCGTGATGATCTGCCGCGTGCCGTCCGGCAGCAGCTTGCCCTTGAGCTTGATCTGGTAGTCGGTGTAGCCAACGGTGTGCTTCTTGCGGTCGATGGCGGGCTCGATAGCCTCGCCGTAGCGGGCTTTGAGCCGCTCGTTGTTTTCGACCTCATGGATGATGTTCTGGATTCGGTCCTTCGCCTCGTCCTTGGTCGAGCAGATAATGGCGATGTTGACCCTGCGGCATTCCAGGGCGCCGTAGAGCGTCAGGGCAGTCGTGCCGTAGGTGCTCTTACCGAAGCCGCGGAACATCATCCCCGCTATGCGCGGCAGCACTCCTGTTCCGCGCAGCTTGGCGTCAAGCTCCGCTACCAGTGTGTGGTGTCCCGCTGCGGGGGCGATGAATCGTCCGGCACGCGGACCGTCCTGCTCGCGCATGTGGTGCGGGAGCATCTCGAGGGTCCAGCGCATCATCGGGCTGCTACCGCCGTGCTCCTCTATCGCCCACTGGTATTCGGCCTCGCGGGCGCGCCTGCGCTTTTCTTCGACAAGGCGCTGCTGGGCCTGGCGGGCCTCAAGTTTGCGCGCAAGCAGCTCAATGCGGCGGCTCTCAGCACGTGACTGGCCGGCGGCGGAGCTAGGCATTCCGGCTCCAAGCCAAATGAAGAGCGCGATCAGCAGTCCGGTAAGCATGCCCATGCCCCAACAGGCCCAGGCGCTCAAAGTGCTCAATGTGCGGCAGGATCTGCACATCAGTCGTCCTCCCGGTTGCCACCAGGGGGCGGGGCCGACTTGGCGCCCTGGATCACGGCGAGCTCGCGCTCGGCCTCGGCGATGGCACTTTCCGTCTGGGCCAGCTGCTCTTCCAGCTGCTCTTCGCTGAGGCTGTGGGCGTCCGCCTCGACCTCAGCGATGTTCTCGGTGCTCTGGCCGGTCAGGAGCCGGAAGTTCTTGTGGGCGATGTCGGCGCTGGCCGTCAGGTGGCGCTTGGCGCGTGCCACCTGTTCAATCGCGTCCAGTCGCCGCAGATGCCTCTTTAGCGGCGGCTCCGGGCTCATGGGCTCGCCCGTCTCCTTGTCAACCAGCTCAAGGGGCGGCTGCAGCAGACGGATGCTGTCCACCGGCGGGGAGAGCAGCTCGGCCTCCGCAAGCTCGGCGTCGATCTTGGCTTGCAGCGCTTCGCTTTGGGCCATGTCGCGCTCGAAGAAGTCGCGGATCCGCTGGGCGTCGCGCTCGGCGTGGTAGCCGATCAGCTCCCGGGCCATGCGGTTCCAGGCCTGACCGTACTCGGTTACAAACTCATCGAACTTCAGGCCGATGCACAGGGCTGCGGCCTTGCGCTTGTTGAGGATGGTCGAGAGCGCGATGCCGCCCTTGATCCAGGGGTGGCCAGCGATCTCTGTCCAGCTCTCGTCAAAGGCGATGCTGCGCAGAGCCACCAGCAGCCAGAGGTAAGGCCGCAGCTTCACGGCGAAGTCCTTGGCAGTTCCGTGCAGTCCGGTCACGTCGCAGACAACGCTCCAGTCGGCGTCCATTTCGCGCAGGGAGACGATTTTTTCCAGCAGCGCGAACTGCTCGGGCTCCAGAAAGCGCTTGGCGCAGGTCAGTGGCGACGGCGGCCTTGGCGCAGTTGGCAGGCTGTCTTTCCTCACCGCGCTCATGCCGACCTCCGGCTTGTAGTCAGACGGGCGGCTCCCCGGCTGCCGGGGTAGTCAGCCGGGAAGGCCGCCCCGAGGAGGAAGGCGGAAGCTGCTAGGGTGGTGAGAAGGGCAAGGGAGGCAGTGCGGCTGCCGGCGCGGTGGGTGCTGATGCTGGCGTTACAGTGCGTCAGCAGGGCATCAGCTCCCTGTTCGCCGGGCCGAGTACAACGCACCGCGCCGGGCCGCTGGCTCAGGTGAGCAGCATCGCGCGCCTCCGCTGTTTGGGGTACGGGGTAAGGCCCGGCGGCTGATTCGTGCTGTGACCGCACCGCCGGGCTGGCAGAGAGAATGCAAAGGGGCAGAATTTTCACCCTGGATTCACCCACGGCCGGGCCGGGGCTCATCTCCAGGGGTGCATGTCCACAAGGGATGCCCGCAGCGCGGCGAGTCTCAACTGAGTGTTGAGCGCCGTCCACAGACTGTGCGCCGCGTGGCATCCACGAGCTTATACAGCCGCTTCAGCGTAAAATGTAGAATGTGGTAGCAGATGTTCCAATATGGTACGTAATGTTCCATTTTGGAACACGTCGCCGCTTATGATGGCGCGTAGAGCTTTTCGGTCGCCTCGATGATCTTCAGGTAGCGACTGCAGGTGTTGTGGGCCGGGGTCCATTTGCACTTCCGGGCGCGCAGCCGGCGGCTCAGCGCCCGCGCGCTGGCCGTCCGGTCAGTCCTCAGCCACTCGTCATAGACCGCTGCGATCCGCGGGTCGCGCCGGTCCAGGTCCGCCCGCGCCAGCTCAGTCCAATGCGGCTTGCTCAATTTCGGTCCCTCCCTATCTCTCTTCTGTGACGCAATGACATAACGTTACGTAAGAAAGAGAAATTCACGCCTGCACGCCCGCGCGCGCATGCGTCGCATGTAGAGCAAATTTGCTGTGTTGCGTCACGTTGCGTCATTGCGTCACGATCCGCCCCCGCTGTCATAGTCCAGCCGTCCGCTGCGCGGCCGTGTGTCGCTCTGATCCCAAGGCTTGAGCACAATCCCGCGCCAAAGCCGCTGCCGGCCCGTGTTATCGGGCTCACAGCCCCGCAGGCGCAGCTGTGCGGCGAAAGGCTTGGGGCCCAGGGGGTAGCAGCCCTCCTCCTCGCACCAGGCCTTGTAGCGTGCCTTGAGCTCCTTGGTCACCGTGTAGTACTCCGGGGGGCAGGGGGGCGGAATCAGGTCACAGCAGTCGGCCAGGAACGGCCCCAGCAGATCCTGCTCGTCTCGATACCCTGCGGTGGCTTCCAGAACGGGGGCTGGGGGTGCCAGGCCGGAGCCGCCCTTCTCGTCGAGGATCACCTGATACTCCTCGAGGCCGTCGACCATCCACTTCAAGATTCCGCTGGCCTCCAGCTTCAGCTTTTCGCCCAGTTGCTTGTCTTGTTCGGCGTCCGGGATCCGAACGTTGAAGGGCACCAGCAGTATTCGCCGCCAGATGCCGTCGTCGGTACCACGGATGTCAGGGCGGTGGTTGGTCATCAGCCAGGGCATGAACTCAATCGGGAAGTTGAAGAAGCCGCCGTGCGGGTGACGCGCCTGCAGCCAGCGATCGCCGGTCATGCTCTTGACCAGGCCCTCGTCGAGGCGCTTGCCTTCCTTGCTCTCAGAGGCCTGCAGCAGCCGCACGCCGGCCAGCTTGGCCAGGGCGTAGTACTGGTTGTTGCCGCCGCGGTCGGATTCCATCAGCGTTTCGACGCTGGTTGTGGTGGCATAGTCGCCGGCGACATAGCCGATAGTCTCGACAAAGACGCTCTTGCCGTTGGCCCCGCCTCCCTGCAGGATCACCAGCTTCTGTTCCTCGTTGCCGGCGACCAGTAGATAGCCGCAAAGGCGCTGGATGAATTCGATCATCGCCGCGTCGCCTTCGAAGATGCGCTCCAGAAAGGCCAGCCAGATAGGGCACTGGGCCTCCGGGTTCCAGGCCACCGGGCTCGTCTTGGTCAGGCAGTCGGCCGGCCTGGCCGGGCGGAACATCGCGCCGTCGCGGGAGTGGAAGGGCCGCAGGTCCAGCGTGCCGTTGGCGCAGTTGAACAGCCAAGGGTTCGCATCCAAGTCCTCCGGCCGTCGCGCCACCAGCGGCTGGATCTTCGCCGCCTCCAGCGCCTCGTTCCACGGCCGGTTATGCCGGCAGTGGTTGGTCCAGAACAGCGTGGCGTCATGCTCGGCACTGCCGGGCTCCCACTGCCGCAGTTCCTGCTCGATGTCGTAGAGCACCTGGCTCATCCACCACTTGGCCCTGATCTCGTCGAGCCGCCAGTAGCCGCCGCCTTCCATTACGGTGCACCAGGTGTACCAGCCGCCCAGATCCTGGCAGTGCAGCACCGCCTCGCCGTGTCGACGCAGGAAGCGCATCGCGTTGCCCAGGTCATCGTGGCCCAGTCTGACGGCTGTTTCGTAGCGCACCGGGTTGAAGCCGCTGCGGCCCTTGGCCGGGCGCCGTGGAAGGTTGCCCCCCGATCCCCCCTCAGGTTCAGAGGGGTCACGGCCTGTCGCGCCGCCGCGGCCTTTGTTACGCGACTCTTCGCCTTTGCGGGGGGCAGGGGGCGGGGGACTGCTGTCGCCGGCCTGCCCGCCCTCCTCTGTCTCATCCGCGTGACTGGAGTTGCCAGCGTCTGGCGTCAGCAGCTCATCCGGCGGAAAAATGAAGTCCAGCGGCGGCGCGCTGTCCGGCGGATCCTGCGCCTGCAGGAGCTCGTCGAGGGCGAAGTGGAAAGACCTTGTCAGCGCCAGGCGGTCTTTCGGATCGCGGAAGATCAGAAGCGCGCGGCGTGCGGCCTCGATCCGCTTGTCCATCACGGCCGGACTCAGGCGCTCTGGCGACGGCAATCCGTCGTGGGGGTACGGGGGCTCGCTCAGGCGCCCACCTCCTCGGCCCCGTTTTCATCGCCGCCAGGCGCAGTGCGGGCAGCTTGTTCTGCGAGCCAGGCTGCCTGGATCTTCTTCAGCCGATCGAGGCCGCACTTGTGCATGGCCACCAGCTGCCGCACCCTGACCGCCTTGCCGCCGGGCTGCATCGCCGCTTTGATCTGTCGAAACCATTTCGGAATCATGACCGGCTTGTGTGTCATAGCGCCGGGTTGCCTCCTGCGGTTGATTCGGGCATGGCCTGCGCCTGCTTCTGCAGCTGCTCACGTCCGCCGCTGTTCCAGGCCTCGAGCAGTCGCTGCACGCTATCCTCGACCGGCGGGGCGGTATAGCCCGGCGCCTCCAGCTTCTCCCGGAGGCGCTCGCTGAGACTCACTTTCGGCTTGCCGCTGCTGTGCGCCAGGTCGATCACGAAACTGCGCAGGGCCTGGCGGCAACGCTGCTCCAGCACGGCAAAGCTCAGGCCGCGTTCGCTGGCCAGCTTGCCGGCTTCCTCGGCCTGCAGGTCCACCTTGAACTGCGTCGCACTCTTGCCTTGCGGCAGAGTCTTCAGGAATCCGCTGAAGTAGAGCCCCAGCTCAAGCGCTCCAGGCGCGCGCAGCTCAAGCGTTACCTCAAAGCGCCGGCGCGCCGCCGGGTCGATTGCTTCCATCCGGTTCGTGGCGGCGAAGATGTAGTTGTGCTCGGAGGCCTCGTCCATCAGCGTCAAAAGCGCGTTGGTGTCCTCGGCTGTGTGGTGCGCCACGCGCTCGCGGTTCATCAGCAAGGAATCCGCCTCGTCGAGGAACAGGACCAGTTCGTGCCGGCGGATGAAGCGTAGTGCTGCGGTGGCCTGGGCCGCCGTTTCGCCGACCCACTTGCTGCGCAGTCCGGCGCAGCGCAGCACGAACAGCGGCAGCCCCAGCTCCAGGGCCAGCGCGCCTGCCAGTGTCGTCTTGCCGTCGCCTGGCGGGCCGTGCATCAGCAGCGTCCGCACCGGGCTTAGCCCGTGCTCGTGAAGAACATCTGCCGCCTGCAGGTCGCGCAGGAAATCCTCGGCGGCGCTGCGGGTGAAGTCGTCGAGGATCATTTCGGCCAGGCTCAGCCGCGGACGCTGTTCGTAGAGGAAGCCCGAAAGCTCGCGCGGCACGTCGATCTTGCTGCGGCCGACTGAACCTTCGTCCTCGGCGTCCTCAGATCGGACGTCGCCGGCGCGGCCCTGCTGGGTGAAGCCTCGCGCGCCTGGCGCGTTACCCTTCGGTGGCTCCGGGCGCGCCTTGGCATTGCGCATCGCCGCCCGGAGCATGTAGGCCTCGCTGTTCGCGCCTTCGGCCTCCAGCTGGTCGGCGACCTGCTTGACCCGCGCGGCATACTCGCGATCCTGGCCCTGGAAATGCAGCTTGATCAACTCGGCTGTCAGCTCCAAGCGGTCCAGCTTGACCGGCTTCCCGCCGGCGGGTTTCGCCGTGCCGCTCATGAGCGCACCGCCGGCTTGGCTGCGGTCTTGCGCGGCGCGGGCTTTGCCGCTGGCTTCGCCTTCGATGATGCCGCCTTGATTTGTGCTCCGTGGCTGACGATGGCAGGTTTGGCCCAGCCGGGCGGCTGAATCTTAAGCGGTGCCAGGCTCTCAATACGGACTACCTCGCCGGCGAACTGCTCAATGAACTCGGAGCTCGTGAGTGACCGCGTGCCACCGTTTTCAATCCAGCGCCGCTGCTTCTCTTTGTTGATGGTCTTATCGCCGCAGTGCCAGGCCGTCGTGCCTGCGTAGATCGTCCAGGTGGCCTTGGGCCGCTTGGGGGCCTGGTAACTGTACTCTGGCTTGGCCAACGGAGCCCAGCCGCCAAGAAGCACGTCG
This sequence comes from uncultured Planctomycetales bacterium, assembly GCA_964512635.1. Lineage (GTDB taxonomy): Bacteria > 4484-113 > 4484-113 > 4484-113 > JAFGCY01 > JADZFO01. Next base: position 38,007 of record CAZEJB010000013.1, read on the forward strand.
AGTTGATCTTCACTGACGTCCTTCCAGCTGCAGCCTCGCAGCAGATCCGGCATGGCCGCAATACGCCGATCGTCAGCGCCAGCCTCCCAGTCGCTATCAAGTTGCTTGAGCACGTGTGACGGGATGAAGGGCCGCATCCAGGCAGGCAACTCGGCCTTGAGCTCAACTCGGCCGTAGCCATTGGCGACCCTGAACGTCGAGGCAGCGAAGCGCCGGTGCAGCTCGCTCGGGCTGAGAACAGGGCGTTCCCTGGTTCGTGGGTCGTTATGTTTCATCTCCCCGTGGCTCTGCATGTAGCCGGTCCACATGACCCCGCCCATCACCTTGTTCTCTTCTGGGCTCAGCCGCCAGACGACTCCCATGTCAGCGTTGACAAGCAAGTGGAAGGGCAGCGGGAAGTTGTCCAGCTCCTGAGTGGTCAAATCACCGATCCTGGTTATGCCCTCAACCAGCACACGCTCGCCATTTAGCCGGGCGCGCCAGCGGGTTTCGTAGGGCCGCGCCCACTCTGGCACCAGATCCATTTCGCCGTCGAAGAGTAGCTCGAAGCTCTGCGCGAGAGAGCGCTCTAGATACGGATCGCTGAGTTTCCAGATGTCGTCGTCGAAGCCCTCAGGCGCTGCTTGGTACTCGGCCAGTTCTTTGGGGTAGAGCATGCGCTCGGATGTCCAGTCAGCGCGCTCGGGTCCGATTAGCCACATCGTCCACTCCACGTCCTCTTCCCCTGGCAGTTCACGTGGGTTGATAAAACGCAGTTGTATTCCGAGAGGCAGGGTGCTGACCAGTTCTGGTGTTAACTCGCCCACCGTAAGGACCTTGGCCGAATGGCCCTCCTCTTCCTCCTCCTCGCCGTCGCGGACCTCGTCAGGCTCAGGCTCGGGCGCGGCGATCTCAACAGCTGTTCCCAGCTCGCCGATGTCGAAGTCTCCTTCACTGGTTTCTGTCGACTTCACGCCGGCAATGCGCTGGCCATCGCGAACCGCGGTCCAGGGCAGGATCACATTGGCGTGGGCCCACTCCGGGAAGGCCTCAAGCGCCTTATCCCTCAGTTCGAGACCGTTGATCGTCAGAGTGAATACCGCTTTACCGATGTGCTCGGTGAACTTCGACCAGCTGGTCGGCTTGGTCTCAGAACCCTCCTCGCCTTCGGACGCAGGCTGCGAGTAGCCCACCCAGAGACGTTTTTCGCCATCGAGGACGCTGATGACAAAGCGCCAGGCGAAGCCGAGCGGCGTCGTGAAGTAAAGCTGGGTCGCAGCCGGTAGTTCGTTCGCCATCTCCTCGGTCACTTCGCCGAGGGTTAGAGGCCGAAGGTCTTCGCCCAGGTCGTTGCTGTCTGCGGACAGGTAGCCCTGCTCCATCAGGTCTTCTGGGCCGATCTGTTGGCCCTCGCTGTCGATCGGCGCGCCGTGCTCGTCAACGCTTTCGCCGTCCCACTGCCCATCGTCCTGCGCGGGCTCGGGCAAGCCCTTGCCGCCGCTGGTGCTGCAGCTCCCCCGGCCGTGCACCGCGTTGGGGCCGGCCAACTGGCCGCGGCAGCTGCAGCTTTCGGCAGGCTGCGGCTCCCCGCCGGGCAGGTATTCGTCCAGCGGGAAGTGCGGTTCAGCCTGGCCGTTCTCTACAGCCTTCTCGCGCCGCCTGGCGCGCGCCCCGAGCTCGGCCTTGTCGGCGGAAAGCTTGCCGGCGAGTATCCCGCTGAAGGCACTGATCAGGTTGGCCAGCTGCTCGGTCTTCATCTCCTCGGCCAGCTGCAGCACTTCAGCGAAAGCCCCATTCGCGTGGATCTCGATGCGGCTTGCCGGCAGCTCGTGCTTGCCGTTGCTGCTTGTGAGCGCACGCTCGGCCCGTTCTTGCAGTTCCGGGTCGAAGGGCATGCCCCGCCTGGCAGGTGGCGCAGCCGTCTCTGGCCGTGATTCTTCCTCTTCGTCCAAGGGCTTTACGATGTCCGACCAGCGCGGCGCGGCCTTTGGCGCTGCCGGGGGCGTATCCGCCACCATCTCGTCGACGTACAGCCGCGTGCGCCGCTCATGCTCCGCACCGTCTTTGAGTTTCAGCTGCGCCGGCGTGAAAACACCGCTGTGGTCGACCTTCTTAAGCCGGTAGGCCACGGTCACACCCTCAGCGCCGACCGCGGTCACCTCACCGAAGGCCCAGCCCTCGGGTTTGACCCTGACCTTGTCGCCGACCTTGTAAAAGCCGCTGGCGCTTGCCTGGGCCTCAGTTTTAACTGCCGCTATGGGCATAGTCTCCTCCTCGTTTGGCGCAGGCTCCGCCTGCAACTCAGGTTCTTTGTTGGTTGCGGCCGCGGCCGCCAGTCGTGCCTTCAACTCCGTCTCGCGACGGCTCTGCTCTTCTTTGTCGCGCAGTCTGAGACGGGACGAATTGCCTTCCGCGTTCCTCTCTGGATCCGCCCAGTAGGTGCCCCAGTCATCGTCGCCACGCCCTCCGCGGTTTCTCACTCTGGCCAGCGGTACACCGTCACGGCCTGCGCAGACTTCAAACACTTCGCCAGGCTGCCACTCCCATTGGCCGTGACCTATCCAGGTCCATATCTCAACCTCGTCGCCGACGCGGAAGATCGTGTTGAGGACTTGCTCGCTCATGGGCGGTACCCCTCTGGCAGGATCCCCACCGGCACCGGGAAAATGTTCTGCTGACCTCGGTATGGGATCGGCACGGGCAGCGCCCGCACGTCCGCCAGCACCCAGCCGAAGCGACCAGGCGCGAAGTTGCCGAGGGCGAGCTCGCGCTCGGTGAGCTCGATGTGATGCCGCGTTCCGTTGCCCTCGGTGAGGATGTAACCGCTGTAGCCCGCAAACTCTTCGCTGGGCACACAGTCCACCAGCCGCGCGACGGCAACCAGCGCGCCGAGGGGCCAGTACTCCGGCCAGCCGAGCGCGCGACACTGTTCATCGACTTGCGGGAACAGGTGCTCGTGCAGCAGGTCAGCAGTGCCGTCGCGAAACCACTCGTCGGTCTTGCTCGCGTGGATCAGCAGGGGCCGGCCCAGCAGCCATTGCGGCGCGCGCCAGTGTCGAGTCTCGACGCGCTTCGCGCCGAGCGCGACCGCCGTGGCCCAGGGCTGGTGAATGGACAGGGCTTTGACCATGACGCTCATGTCTGAGCCTCAGCAAAGTCGCCGCGTCCACCGAAGGCACGCTTCAGCGGGTTGTCGTCGGCCGTCTTGCCGCAGCACGGCGTGGTCCAGACGCTGCAGTCTGCGAAGCGCGCGATTACGGTCACCGTGGCGAGGTCGTAGTAGTCGCCGCAGAATGTGCAGCGCGCGGGCTTGAACATCTCCAGGCACTCCGGCGGCGGCGGCTGCCGCTTCAATCGCCAGTTGTCGAATGCATGGCTTGGCGCCTTGGTGTCATCGTCGTTCATGATCTCTCCTTTCTTCACGCCAGCCCCCTAGCGATCTCGCGGCCCAGCCAGGCCGAAGCGGGGATCGCCTCGGCCTGCGCCTGGCGCAGCGCATCCGCGTGGCCAGCGCGGCAGCAGGCGTCGAGGTCCTTGCCCAGCTCCAGCGCCCACTCGACGACGTAGCAGGGCAACTGCTCGCCTGCCAGCAGGCGGATCGCCTTCACTGTCGCGTCGTGGCCAGCGTTGACCCACACTCCCCGGCTGTCTTGCTTCCAGGGCTCGCGGTCGAAGCCCAGGAAGATCCGCTTCACGCCGGCGGCCCGCAGCCCGGCGATGTGCTCGAGGCTCAGGCTCGCGCCGAGGATTCCGACGGCGTTGAAGCCGTGGCAATAGCCGGGGTACAGCGCGTCGAAGTAGCCCTCGACGAGCAGCACCTCCTCGCAGCCTCGCAGCCGCTCCAGACCGACCAGACAGCCGGCCTTGGGCCAGGGCGGGTTGCTGAGGAAGCCATACTTCGCCGGCGAGGGCGCGCCGTCGGACTGCCAGGCGGTCAGTGTCAGCGCCCGCCCGGATGCGCTGCGCACGACGCCGCAGAGGCGGTGCGTCGTGCCGAAGGCGCATTCGCCGCTGCCATCAGTGCTGCGCGGCAGCGCGGTGAACAGCTTGCCCTGGACCCAGTCGTCGATCTTCCAGCGGCCGGATCCGAGCAGCTGGTCTTTCAGGGCGACCTGGTCGGGGTAGGTGCCCAGCGGCATCTGGCCTATCTCGGCCAGGCTGTAGCCCCGGGCGCGCTGCAGGGTCAGGATGATGCGCGCGTCGGCACCGAGCTCGGGATCCGCCTGCGCGTGCTCGCCCTGGCGTTCCAGCAGTTTCAGCGCGCGGCGCAGACGGCCGGCCATCCAGTCAAAGGCATCCTCGAGCAGGTCTTCACGGCCTCGCCGCTCGCGGTACTCGCGCTCGCCCTTCTCGCTGCGGGTCAGGCTCATGCCGACCCAGCCGGCGATCTCTTCTGCGGCCTCCTGAAAGTCCAGCGACCGGGTTTCCTTGAGCCAGTCGACCACGTCCCAGCCGCGCCCGCGTGGACCGCCGCCCCTGGTGAACTGGCAGCTGGCGCGCTTGCAGCCCGGGGCATGGCCGGTGTGAGCGTTGACCGAGAACTTGCCGGCCTCGCCGCAGCCTGGGCAAGCCTGCGCGGTCAGCCAGGGCTGGCCGTTGCCGCTGAAGCTGCAGCCGAATGCGCGCTCCAGCCCGGCGACGCCGGTGGCCAGGAAGGCGGTCTTGATCTCGTCCCAGCTAGACACCGCTGGACCTCCTCTCGACCAGCGGCCGCAGGAGTGCGATCGTTTCGCCGTAGTCTTTTTCTTCAAGGCTGAGGCGCTTGATTTCGGCCCGGAGGTTCCTGATCTGGCGTTGTAGCGCCTCTTGGATAGCTTCCATGCGGCGCAGGGTCTCGGCCGTGCTCTCGATCTTCGGGCCGCGGATATGTGCCGGCAGCCGCGGCTTTTTGACGGGGCGCCCTTCGGTTGCCGCGGGCCTGGTTTTCGTCGAGACTATGGGTGCAGGCGGATCAAACTTTGACTGCACGCCGCCCACGAGGGGCTTCGCCAGCCGCACTGCCGGGACCTTGTCCTCGCCTGGGTGAGTGACCCGCGGCGGCTGTGCTGCTACGGCTTGCAGGTCATTGTGTTCTTTGTGCTCGGCGATCCACTGGTCGCTCAGTCCGAGCAGCCGCGCTGCCAGGCGCTCACTGCTGAGCCGGTTGGTGCCGTCGCAAAGCTCAAAGACGCCTTGCTGCACGCAAAACCACTGCATGTCGCTGCACGGGTCGAAGTAGGACGAGCCGGCTTCAACGCGTTCGAGCGTCTTCACCAGCTTCTGCCAATCTGAGGCACTAGCCGCCACCGGCGGGCTCCGCGGACACAGATTCGGCAGGCTCGCGGCCCGCCGTCGTTTCGTCGACCATTTCCAGCTCCTAAGGCGGCACGAGGGGCACTCGGGCCGGGTTCGTCTACTTCTTCGCCGCGTCCGCGGCTTCGTACTTCTTCAGCTCGGCCTGCAGGTGCGCGGCCGTGTTCATGTCGCGCTCGAGCAGCGCGATTGCCAGCTTGAGCTCGATCTGCAGCCGCAAGGGCTTGTTCTGGGCCTCGGCCAGGATCAGATCCAGCTTCGCCCGGGTCAACGGGTTGCCGTCCACGCGCTCGACCGGGATCACCCAGGCGAAGGTCGTCGTCGTGCAGCCGGGCTCGTCGGGGCTGCGGTGGCGCAGGGTCCGCCCGCTGCAGCCCAGCGCCTTCAGCCGTGGCCCGTAGTGCCGCGTGCCGCTGCCTGTGTAGGCGTAGACCGAGCCGAGGCCCGGCAGCGCGCGTGCTGGCCGGCTTTTGCTCAGCACCGGCCCGCCCTTGTCCTTGTCGGGGTTGATTGCCATCAGCGTCCTCAGGCCCAGCTGCAGAGTGCTGCGCTGGGCAGATCCAGGGCGGCCGATGTTGGCCGCCGGTGTTGCCATCGCGGGCCGGCTCATGGCATCACCAGTTCCGGCGGCGCACAGGTGCTGCACAGGTTCGCGCCGACCCAGCTGCAGCCGCCCTCACAGGCGTCATGCTCGGTGCAGCCACAGATCCGGCAGCTGTGGATTCCGTACTCGCCGAGGAGCTGGCAGACCAGCTGCCCCGCGGCGTTCAGCGCCGCGGCCTGCTGGCTCTCGCTGAGGCCTGTCCACTGGTACTCCTCCTCAGCGGCCAGGCGCTCGTCGGCCATGTCCGGTGTCTCGCCCTCGCGCATGTCGATCACGCTGAAGTTGCGCGCGCCGAGCAGCACCAGCGCGTGCGCGAGCAGGGTCACGGTTTCTTTGGGCTCAATCATCGACTTGCTCCCCCCGCTCTGAGGCTCCCTTTCGGCATTGGCGGCACCAGCCAGAGCAGGGGCTCATGCTCGAGCAACTTCGCCAGCTCCTGGCTACTCAGCCGCGGCCCGCAGGCCTCGCCGTCCCGACCGAACTGCTCCCAGAAGTAGCAGCGCAGGCTGCCAGGGTTGCAGCCGCGCTTGAAGACCCTGCCGCGCGGCGCCATCAGCAGTGCGCCGTTGAAGCTGTTGGTCAGCCGCAGCGCCAGCTGCCGCGCCCAGAGAATCGCTTCGCCGGCGGGATGCTCACGCTTGACCTGCAGCAGCCACTGCATTTCCACTTCAGTGGCCACGGCTTCGGGAAGTAGCTTGGTAGGGCTCATCGACCTGTCTCCGTTGTGTGAATTTGCCTGGACCGGCTCAGGGTCTCGAGGGCGATCCGCTCGCCTGTCTCGGCGCAGTCGAAGCGTGCGCCAAGCTCGGAGCGCCGGGCTGCTTCAGCCCAGACTCGCCGGGCCAGCCAGGCGCGCAGGCCTAGGATTTGCGCCTCTTCGCCGCAGGCCTTTGCCGGGGCGGCGCAGAAGCTCGGAAGGTGGGGCAGGATCAGTTCAGGCGGTGCCGCTGCAGCCCCGGCGGGCTGCAGGGCCAGCAGTGCCAGCAGAAAGGCAGCCACGATCAGCAGCACAAGAATCACAGATCCGGACGCCGCGCTTTTCTCGCTCGCCTGGCTGTGTCCGGTCTGGTTCAGGGCGCTCAGGCTGCGGCCGCTCTGGATGCCCCCGGCGAGTCGGCGCGACTTCTCGCTCCGATAGTCACGCACGGCCTGGCCGCTGCGCAGCATCCGCTCGTTGTAGCTCTCGTGTCCCATCCGCGACCCCCTGTCGGTCTGTCTAGGCCCGATCCCGCTTTGCCCGGACTCTCTCGATTGCCCGTCGGCGATATCGCTCGGCGTTTCTCCTGGAACCGCAGGCCCGGCACTCGAAGCGCCGCAGCGGGCAGCCCCGCCGCTGCAGGCTGAAATGCTCAGGCGCCTTCCATTCCTCGCCCGGCGGGCAGCTGCAACACTTGAGCAGCCCGTCCTTCGTCGCTCTCTTGCGCATGCCTTGTCTCCTGTCGGGCCGCCCATCGCTCGTCGAGCTCACGCTCTCGCGCGGCCTCGCGCTCGATGTCTGCCGGCGCGAACTGCTGCCGGCTGAGGTTCGGGTTCTTGTGCAGCTCCGGCGGCAGCGCCAGCTTCTGCGCGAAGATCCGCAGCCCGTGGCCGTCGCAGAGGTACTCGACCCGGGTGACGCCCTTGTCGGTCTTGCTGCGGTGCAGCCAGACAGCTTCATCGCAGCAGCCCGTGCGCGCGCACTTCGCCTGCAGCAGCCGTCGGTGGCCGCGCCCGGCGCAGTCGCGGCAGATGTGCGTGCCGTGTTCCGGGTGGTAAATCGAGCCGCTGCCGCTGCAGCGCTCGCACGGCTGCTCCCGGCCAGGGGCCATCGGCGGGTACCAGAACGGCGGCGGCTGTTCGGCGTCGCCGCGCCTGAACATCTCGTGGCTGTGGCTCATCTCGTCTCCATGCCCCGGTGCCGCAGGCCCGCGGGCCTGGGTTATGCTTGGCGCCGGTCTGCGGCCGGTGGCCATGGCGGTGATCCGCGCCACCTGCGCGGCCTTCTCCCGCTTCGTCCTGCTCTCGATGTCTCGCGCCGCCTGGACCAGCTCGGCTGCTCCCGCCGCCGATTCGAGGGCCTGCCCTGAGCGCCGCGTACCCCTCCAAGCCGGCCAGCTCATTCGCTCTCTTCCTCGTCGCTGCCGATGGGCCGCGCTACGATTCCAACAGCGCCAAGCACCAGGGGGCTGAAGCTCTCTTCCTGGGGCTCGGGAGGGGCGGACGGCTCTTCCAGCCAGCAGCGCACCAGCGTCTCGATGTTGGTTCCGATCTCCATTGCCGCCTCGCGGGCAATGCCTTCCTGCTGTAGCAGCGCGGATACAGCGCTGCCGCTGCGGCTGGCGATCTCACAGACCTTCGCGTGGGACATCAGGCGGCCTCCTCGGTCTCGCTCTCGTGGCTTTGAAAAGGAACGGGCGGCTCGACGGGGTTCGGGATGCCGCCAGCGGCTTCCCGGGCGCGGCCTTCGGCGACGCGCTGCCAGAGCCAGTCGATCTCGGCCTGCACGTGCGCCGCATAGCCCGGCGCGCCAGGGTTGGCCGCGGCATCAGGAAAGCGGTCGATCAGTGCGGTGGACATCACAGGACCTCACCACTGCGGGTAAAATCAGCCAGCCCGGGGGCCCGGCTAGCTTCGCGCCCCCGGGTGTCGATCTGGCTTACTTCTTTGTTGCTAAGCACTCCGCATCTCCTGTTCTTCCTGCAGGCCCAGGTACCGCAGAACTTCCGATCGCACAAAACGCAGGGGCTCCTGCTTGCTAAGGCGCGGGAGGCTCTTGATGCGGCCAAGCCTGTGGTGGTGCCGAACGGTCTTGGCGGAGCGCTGCGAGAACTTGGCGACGTCCTCCACGGAACAAATCGCTGGCAGTTCTGTGTTGATAGTTGTAGGCATGTCGCCAAAGGTTACCCGACATAGCTAAAGCTGTCAAGGAATATGGGCAGGAAATTTCGGGAAAATCCGAAACAGTGGATTGACATATCGAAATTATGCGTTACACTTTGCCCGTGATAGCCCAACAAGGCTAAACGCTGTACACTTTTCAGCGTGAAGGAGCGGAGCGAATTGACGGCCATCATCGCCACGGCGATACGTAAGGCGAGCGACCGCCTGGGGGACCAGGGCAAGCTGGCCGCAGCGCTCGGCATGAACCGCGGTAATCTCAGCGACTGGAAGAACGGCCACGTAGAGCGCTTCGACCTTGAGAAGCTAGTGGCACTCTTCGACGCTGCTGAGATGAGCCTCGCAGCCTTGCAGGGGCTAGGCGAGGAACCCGAAGGCAAGCTACTTTCAGAGATTGCCGCGGGCGTAAAGCGAATCGAGGCGCGGATCAGTGGCGGCTACGTGATTGCCCCTGACTTGCCTGAGTCAATTCAGGTCCACGTAGGCGAAGAGGTCAAGGGCAGGGTTAGAAGCCGCCCGTTACCGAAGAACGCGGAAAACGCGAGTACTAAGAGTCGAAGGAGGAAGGCGGAGTGATGGCGCCCTTTGTGGCTGATTTAAAATGCTATGAGACCTTTGTTAGCTATCGGAACCAGCAACTATCTGAGTTCTTTGCACGTCTGGACATCGGCGACGTTGTATCCGGCTTTCATATTCTCAACGAATGGGTCGCGCTCTACGAACGCGAGAAGCAGCTGGCCTATGGTCCCTGGCGTTTAACCTGGGCCTACGGATACGCCGCGATGAGTTGTGTGGCAGCGCAGATTTACCTCTACAGCGGAGAGACAGGTGAGGCGCTGAACAGCCTAGAGGATGCGCGTTGGTGGCTTAATGCACACGAGCAGGACGAGGTCCGGGGCCTGAGCAAAGGCTGGAATGATGTGCGCTGCTCCCTGCTGACGTCCAGCGGGTTGCTACTGATGCTTCATCCAGAGTTGGCTACGGCCAGTCCAGTCAAACTCGGCGATCTACCTGCACTTCAGAAGCGTTGTTTGAGCGCGTTGCCAGTCATTAGCAGCGCGGCGACGCGCAAGGTGTACCGGGACGGACTCGATCTTGCGATGGTGTACTCACTTGCGGCGCAGCTGCTGCACGGACGAGTGAAAAAGTATGAACAGGTGCGCAGGAGACTGATCCGCCTGATCGGCACTCCGCTTCCTGAGCAGCCTCCGGTCTGTGAAGATGATGGGCAGCGTGCTGCCTACTGGTTCCTGGCTCAGGTGCTGGAGGCGGTAGGTGAGCGAAGGTCTCGCAGCAAGCTGCGCGAGTTTGCAGAGCAGGAGCGTTCCAGGCTTAAGTCCGACTTCAGTGAGAACAGCGAACCTGAGCTTAGTCGTGCGCAGATTAGGACCGATGCGCTGCTAAAGCATCTCGGTGCCGCTCCAAGCCTCGAAGTAATTGAGGGCCGACGTGTCAGTTGATGAAGAAGCTGACAGTGTCGTCGCCGGTTGGCGGGGCAAAGCTACCGCCAAAGGCCTCCCACCAGGCCTTCGGAAGATCCATCTGGATATTCCCGCCGTGGTAGATATCCTCGAAGGTCGCTGTGGCGGCCACCGGGACGGTGTCGAAGTGGTACTTGCCGGCGACGCTGTTCCAGGCCTGCTCAGCAGAGCTCAAGGCCAGAGCGGCGGCAGCGGTAAGTACAACCAGCAGCCCGGCCAATATTGCGGCCGCAATGCGGGGCTTGAACATGCTAATCCTCCATCTTCCGGTATCCGGGCCTGACGCCAATCAACTCCGGATACCGACACCTGTCGGGGCGGGCTTCGGCTCGCCTCGACTTCCAGAATTATAGACCAAACTTCGTGTAATACTGTCAAGTTGAGGCATCATTCACATGTTATGCTTCAGCGACCTCGGATATTTCCACTGGGGGAAGGTTATGTTGAAGACGTTGGTTTCTCGTATTCCGATAGCGCTCGTCGGCTTGCTGCTGATGGGTTCCATGGCCCTGGCCGGCGACAGCGAGGTAAAGGTCCACATTACCAAGACCGGCACCAAGTACCACAAGGCCGGCTGTCGTTACCTCAGCAAGAGCGACTACACGATCACGCTCAAGGAAGCCAAAGAACGCGGCTACGATGCCTGCAAGGTATGCAAGCCGCCGCAGTAGTTTTCGCGCTGGGAGAAGTGATGTCAGTCAGGCTGTTCTTGTGTCCGTTCTGTGGCACCGACGTTACCGAATTTATGGCCCGCTGCCCCGAATGCAAACAGGCTCTTCCGGAGCCCGATGACATGAAGGCGAGTCCAAACGTCGACTCCACGATTGTTACTAGAGCTGCAGGCACGCTTACTGGAGCCGAAAAGACCTTTTTCCAGGAAGGTAATGTGCTTATCACCAACTCTCGAGCAGTCTTTGGTGGTCAGACTTTCGCTCTTGCCAACATCACCTCAGTCCGCGCTGTGGAAGTGCCGCAGGACAATACGGCTTTGGGATGTTTGGCAGTCATTGGTTTCTTGATGTTGCTCTGTATCTCCCTTTCAACATCAGTAGGGGCCATCGGCCTGGTTCTTCTAGCACTCGCCCTAATTGCAATGTTCACCAAACATAAGAACTACAGAGTGGTTCTTGCGACAGCTGGCGCCGAGATCAAGGCCTTTGACAGCACAGACTTGAGTTTTATACAGCGGATCGTGGAAGCGATCAGCCAGGCGATTGTGCATAGGGGCTAACGATTTTTTGCGACGGTCCTTCTCTTACACGAAGTTAGATTGCAAGACCATCGGGGATCCTGCCCGGTGTACGATTCGATGAGGGAGTTAACTGGATGCGACTTGTAGTACTGGTGCTTGTCTCTCTGCTCTTGGCAATGTCGGCTTATGCCGCGCAACCTGAAGCGCCGCTGGGCGAACTGCTTCCGGCTGATTACCTGCGCTGTACTGACGGCGATACCATCATCGTAATCAAGGACAGCGTCGAAACGCGGATACGCCTGACCGGTGTTAGTGCCCCTGAGATTGATGGTGGGACTGCAGCTGGCTTCGCCAGCGCAGCTGCATGCGCTCAGCGCTGCGAGGATGCCGTGAGCCTTTGGCTCGAGATCGACCCGGAGAAACCGAAGGACCGCTACGGCCGCACCTTGGCCTGGGTCTGGGTGTCCTCCTCCGCGGATGGCGCCGACCCGGAGCTGTTGAACACCTGGCTGATCGACAACGGCCACGCTCTGATCTATCCCAGCGACGAGGCCAAGAGGTACCTGCAATGGAAAGAGTGAAGGCCAAACGGATTCCGCTTGCGACCCACGCCGGCACTATCAAGCTGGGCAGCTTTCGCATCCCCTGTGCAGTGCTTGACAATGGAAAGCGCGTTCTAAGCGCCCGACAGCTGCTGGAAGCTCTGGGGCGCAGTCCGACCACTCCGACAAGAAAAGACGGTGACGACAAACTCCCCCGCACATTAGTCCCAGCAGGCCTTATTCCCTTTATTGATCAGGGTCTACGTGGTGGCGACAAACTTGTCATTTTTTGCCCGCTGCCTGGGTCAGGTTACACCACTGAGACCGCAGAGGGCTATAGCGCCGAGGCCTTCGCTGCCCTGTGCATGGCCTACCTCAAGGCACGCACTGCAGGCCAGGTCAGGGCCAACCAGTTGCACATCGTCGAGCGGGCTGAGTTGCTGGTTCAGGGTTTCGCGACCGTCGGCATCGTCTCCCTGATCGACGACGCGACTGGCTATGTCGAGATCCGCGACAAGGAAGAACTGGCACGTATTTTGGCCAAGTTTGTGACTCCTGAAATTCAGCCCTGGGTCCGTCGTTTCCCTCCTGAGTATTACCAGGAGATTTACCGACTGCAGCAGTGGGAGGACCTGGACCCCAACGACAAGGACAAGCCCGGGATTGTGGGCAGCTACACGAATGATCTTGTCTATGGCCGATTGGCGCCTGGGGTGCTGGAGCGCTTGCATGAGCTGGTCCCTCGTAATGAGCGCGGAAAGCTTGAGCATAAACTGCACCAGCAGCTCACGGGCGACTGGGGCGTCAAAGAATTGGAGACGCACCTGATGAAGCTGATTATCTTGATGAAGTCCGCGGGCAATTGGGACCAGTTCATGCGCCTGGTAAACCGGTCTATGCCACGCTACCGATCAACTCTTGCGATCCCCTTCGAGGATGGTGACGAGTGACCCGCCTTCTTTTTGCTTCGGTGTTTATATGCTTGGTCTTCCTCACGTCCTGCGGTACGCAGGGCGAGGCTCTGCAGTTGCGGCCGGCGGATCCGCGCGCTGTCGCTGCAGAGGACGCGCCCGCCGACGAAAACCCCGAGGGCTGGTCCACGCACTGGGTGCGCCAAGCGCAGCGCGTCGGCGGCAGCTATTCGCTGCTGGAGGACTACCCCGGCGACCCGGGCTATGACGTGCTGCTCGGCGAGCAGTCCTGGGCGGTCTTCGCCTGGGATCCGGGGCCGCTGGACCGCGTGGCCAGCGTCCAGGTGCTCAGCCGCCCGCAGACCGAGGAGCAGGCGGCCGCCGGCGAGACGCCCGGCGAGTTCTGGGTCGGGCTGGAGTTCAAGCTCGGCGGGCGCTGGGAGCTCTACGGCCCCTTCGCCGCCGGCGAGCAGCCGCTCTTTGGCGACAGTAACCCGGCGCTCGGCGAGCCCGAGTTCTTCTGGTGGTTCAAGGGCAACACGCGGGTGGCGGTCTTCGCCACCGAGGAAGTGACCCTGCGCGGCCTGGCCTTCACGACGAGGGCGCAGTGATTGTTGGTTCGGAGGAGTCGAAGTGATACTGTGGGTGGCAGTAGGATATGAAATGGACCCTCTGTCTGCGGGGGTTGCCCTCGTAGCACTGATCTTCACCTATTTTACTTGGCAAAGACAGAATAGGCTGCAAGCAGAACAGAGTAGGCAGCAAGCAGACCAGACTGAAATGCAGCGTGAACAGACTCGCCTAAGCAAGAGCATGCTGGATCTCGAGACTGCCCGCGAGGAGCGGAACGTGACCGCCGAGACCAGAGCACGTTTATCGGCCCACGTTGTCACTCATAACAGGGCTCCGAATTCGTCCTTCCCGTTCATGATTCCGTACCTTGTGATTGTCAACGAGGGAGGGTCATCGGCACGTAATCTCCAAATCTATGCGGAGAACGAACGTCTGGAGGACTCCATCTTGACTCTGCAAGGGGCAATTGACTGGGCGAAATTTGTACTTGGACCAGGAAGTACTCATGAGTGGATGATGACCAGCGTCAAAAGCCGGGCCCTTAGGAGCCCTCTGCACTTAGTCATACACTGGGAGGACGACACTGGGAGTCCCGGGCGTTGGGAGGGATCCGTTACATGGGAGCAGTGACGATCCGCCAGACCGGCCAGATTCAGCCCATCGGCTACGTCCGCTACAGCGTGAAGCGCAACAAGTACCGCGGTTCCAGTGCGCGGCGCGAGGCGCTGACGGCGGCGTCCATAGACGAAATGGAGACCAGCAGGGCTAATCAGAAGCAGCTGATCGCCGATTTCTGTGCCGCCCGTGGTTGGCTGCCGCCGATCTGGGTCGAGGACCTCGGCCGCTCCGGCACCATGGTCGAGCGGCGCCCCGGGCTGCTTCAGGCCGCCGCGCTGGTGGCCGAGGGCCGGGCCCAGGTGGTCGTGGCCAAGAGCCTTAGCCGTTTCGCCCGCAGCCCGCGATTTGTAGACTTTGTACAGCAGCGGCTTATGCCTCACGGCGCTTCGGTGGCCACCGTCACCGAGGCCCTCGACTTCATCTCCCCCAGCGGCGAACTGCTGGCCAACATCATGCTCTCGGTGCTGAAGTTCTACTGCTCGCACACCGGCGAGCAGATCCGGGAAAGCAACGCGCTGCTCAAGCGCCAGGGCTTCTGGACCGGCGGGCTGATGTTTGGCACGCGGCCGGGCGAAGTCCCCGGCGTGCCAGAGCCAGACCCCGATACCTGGCCGCTGTTGCTGGAGTGTTTCGAGCGCGCGGCTCGTGGCCAGTCCGACCACAGTACTGCAAAGTGGATCCGCGGACTCGGCGTGGCAGGGATCTACGGCGGTGAGCTGACCCCGAAGTCGGTGCGAGGGATGCTCTCGAGCACCTTCTACGTCGACGAGCACTTGCGGCATGACTGCAAAGTCCCCCGAGACGTTTGGGATGCAGCCCAGCGCCAGGTGCGCCGCCGAGGGCGGCCGCCGGAAGATGATCACGCGCTTCTTTCCGGGCTGGTAGTTAACGGCTGGCTGCTGCAGGGCGGGAAACCGGCCCCGATGTACTCGATGCCGAATGCTGAAGGCCGGCGCTATCACCTTACCCGCGCGAATCACTACGTCGAATGGCCGGCAAAGCGGCACCCGGAGGCGCCGGCGCGTGCGTTGGTTGGCGTGCGGCAGGACTGGCTCGACGGCCTCGTCCTGGCGCGGGTGGAGCAGCTCTGCGCCGAAGACGGCAGCGGGTTGCTGCAGCGGGCAGCCAGCAGCCTGCAGGCCTCGGCGCGCAGCGGGATCGAGACCGACCTGGCCGCTGCCAGGCGCGCGCTGCGCTTGTCGCAGCGCGCGGCTCTGGACGCCAAACGGCGCATAACCCAGGCCTTCGACAAGGGGCTGGATGACCTGGCCGTGGAGTACAAGGCTGATCTTGACGCGGCGCGCCTGGCGCAGCTACGGGCGCAGGAGGAAGTCGATCGCCTCGAGGCTGCGCAGGCGGCGGTCGGATCCGACGGCCGCGGAGCTGAGGAGGCACGGGGGCTGCGACTGGTAAGCGTCGAGTCGGCCCAGGAGAACTTAAACCTCGCGCGTGAGCTGCTGCGCCTTGGCGATTACGAAGGCCTGCGGCGGCTCCTGAGGCTGCTGCTGGTCAAGGTGGAGCTACGGCTGCACACAGAGCGCGGACACGGCTGGGAGCGCTTTGGGCAGGTCATTGCCCACTGGAGTCCGGCTCTGTTCCGGATTCAAACAGGCCGTCCTGATCAGCCTCCGGCTGCAGGAAACTCTGCACTTTACGATATGTATCTGCCAGTTTTTTCACGTAGAACTTGATGTTGTAATCGGGGTTCGCCGGGTCGTACTGGCGGATCGGCTTGGCCGCTTCGAAGGCCTTCACGGTCGCCTTGTCGCCGGTGATGTAATAGCTGACCTGGTCGCCGGCCCGCAGCTCGCGCTTGGCCGCCAGCGCGACCTCATAGGCCGCAGCCTTGTTGCGCCCGCCGCCGCCGGTCTTGGCGCGGTACTGCGGCAGGCTCTCGATCAGCGTATCGGTCTTGGCCAGCTGGCGGATGTCGATGCGCCGCTCGCTGATCGCGCTTTTCAGCTCCTCATAGCGCGCCTCGATCTTCTCCGGCTCGCCGCGCAGGACACAGGCGATGCCGTGCTGCATGAAGGCGTGCAGGAATGGCTCCAGGCCGCGGCTCTTCATGCCGCTGCCTTTGACGATGATCTCGCCATCACTGCACAGCAGGGCGTAGTTCTTGACCTTGTGGCTGAGCATGCTGGGGTAGAAGCCGCCCAGCTCGACATTGATGCCGTCGGGCAGGTGGGTGCTGACCTTCGCCACCAGCGCCTCGCCGGCCTCCTGGCTCTCTATGCCCTCCGCGGTGAAGTAAACGCCGTCGGTATCGATCTCAATGATGCTGCCGCCTTCCTGGCTGACGGCTTCCGCCAGCTGGTTGACCAGCAGCTGGCCATTGCGGGTGATGTAGCCGGCCTGCTCGGCATCGGCCCAGTTCATCCGGCTGGTTCCGAGGTAGCCAAAGAAGGAGTTGATAAAGATCTTGAATGCCGCCTGGCGCGCATCGGCCATCACCCGCACGTTCTTGTCCGGGTGACTGCGGGCTTCCTTCTTGGCTTCAAGTCGGCGATGTGTCAGCTCGCGCAGCATCGGGACATAGACATCCCCGGTGTCCTGGCGCGGCTTGACGCCGTCCTTGAGCATGATGGACGGATAGAGGCTGGCGATATCGGCGTTCAGCACATTGGGGATGATGCCGGTGCGGCGCAGCTCGGTATAGCCGCCGGTGGTGGTCCAGGTCTCGGCCGGCTCGGGGATGCTCTCGCCGCGGCGCAGATACTCGCGCATCAGCAGGTGGTTGATCTTCACCGCGTTTCCGCGCACCACGCAGTCCTGCAGGCTCAGCGGCAGCATCTGGCTCTGGGCGAAGTAGCTGGGCAGCAGCATGCGGGTGATCTCGGCTGCCGCGTTCAGTTCGTTGATCACATCGGCCTTAAGCTTGTCACGCTCGCCGTCGAAGAGCTGGTCGTAGTCCCAGGGGGCGAGGGGCTCCGGCAGGCCGAGCGCCGGTTCAAGATAGTTCGCCACATAGGGCGCGTCATAGCGCTCGAGGTCGCGCTTGACGATGTCGTAGTACTGGGTCAGAAACCAGGTGTCGACCAGGTGGCGCCCGGCGACATCCGCCCGCGGGTATTCAAGCTGCTTCTCCGCCGCCGGGGCGCGGCTGGCACGCACCTTCATTACGCTGCCGTCGCGGCCCCAGTTCAGCAGCTGCGGCGCCTTGAGCTTGAGGTTCTTGATCCGCGCGCAGATATAGCCAAGGCTGCCCTTATAGAGGTCGTGGCCGCAGAGGATGTCCGGGTTGCGCTCGGCGATCACGTCGCGCAGCTTGCCGATCAGCGCCGCCTCGTCGCTTAGTCCATCCTCGCCGAGTGTGAGGATCTGCTGCCAGCCCTTGCCGTCGGAGAGGCCGAGCATGATGATGCGGTCGCTGGGCACACTGGCATCGGCGTACTCCGCGCCATCGGTGTTGTAGGCGCGAAGGGCGATGTAGAGCACGTGCAGATCGTCCTGGGCGAAGCCCTTGAAGAAGGTGCGCCCGGAGCTGAGCAGATACTCAGTAACAGCGTCGGCGCCGCTCCAGCCGGGCTCGGCTTCGAAGGCATCCTTGTTGCTGCGGTAGGCCTTGGAGAGCAGCTTTTCAATCTCGGACTGCTGGGCCCAGTCTTCGCAGGCCACCATCCAGCGGTAGAGGTTCTCACCCTTGAGCGCCGAGATCTGCGGCTCGGGCTTGACCGCGTCCAGCAGCTCGCGGTGGCTGCAAAGCAGCCAGGGCTTGTAATCGATGTCCTCAACCGTGGTTTCGCTGCTGCCGGGCCTGCGCCACCACAGGCTCATGCCGCCCTTGCGCTCCGCCGCGCCGACCAGCCCCTCGCTGGAATCCGCCCCGAAGAGCATCTGGATGCCGTCGTTAGTCATGCAGACAGTGTATCTAAAGAAGGGCCGAGGGCCGAGGGCCAAGGGCCGAAGACCGGGCGATTAATGGCGCTCTGGCAGTAACCAAACTCAATCCTGCCCTTTGGCCTTAGCATTTCGGCCTGTTAGTTTTGGCGCGCAAAATGCAGGATCCAATTCGCCGTTTGCGGCTGGGCAGCCGGATCGCCGGAGCCGACGAAGATGTTGGGCCGTCCGTCGTCCCCGCGGAGCAGCACGCAGGGCGCGCGGTCCTTGGGGAAGGCCAGCAGGTGGTCACTGAGCTCCTCGAAGCGCCAGTTGTCCGGCCCGTCGCGGACCCAGAGAATCACCTTGGCGAAGTGCGGCTCTTCGGGAGCAAGGGTGATTGATGTGCGGCCAAAGGTGGCGATCATCGGCTTCTCGACGCCGGCGTCGAGACAGGTGGCAAAGCCGAGCTCAGAGTAGGTCGAGACGAGCCCGCCGCCAAGATCCTGGAAGCTGAGATCAAAGCTGGAGACGGTTTCGATCTGCCAGTTGGCGCCGTCAAAGAAGGCGTACTTGAGCTCTCCGACCGGCACCGCCGGGTCGGCGTTCAGGTCGTAATAGGCCATGTGGCGCAAACCGCCGGGACCGGTCTCCTGTTGCACGCGCTTGCCGCAGTCGCTGTTTGCGCCATTCGCCCCGGCATCGACGAGGGTGAAGCTGAAGCCGCCAGCGCCGTCGCCGCCGGCGAAATACAGGCTGCCGCGGTCGGGAGTGAAGCGGTTGGGCGCATAGCTGGTGCCGCGCTGCTCCGCGAGCCAGAGCTTGGCGCTGTCCGCCGGGTCGAGCAGAAGGTCAAGGTCGCGGCCGCTGAAGTTCGCACTGTCGAGGCTGAGCGCCCCGCCCCAGGCGCCGGAGCTGGTCTGCAGGTAGAAGTAATCCTCATCCGGTGGCAGGGCCGGGTTGATCAGTTCGGTATAGACCAGTGCGCGCTCGTCACCGCTGGCCGGGCCGATGGCGAGGCTGAGCATCGGGTTGGTGACCGTGTCTGTCGTCACAAAGGTGTCGTCGTCCCAGCTGTCAGTGCCCGTGCGATTGAGGACGCCGGCGAAATTCTGGTCGGCGAAGCCGATACACAGGCGGCCGTTTTGAGCATCCCAGACGGGCTCGAAAGCGCCGGTCTCATAGACGCTGAGGCCCGGGCCTTCGTCCTGCCAGACCGAGGCGGAATCCTGAAACAGATGCGTCAGGTGGGCGTCGGCCTTATCGTTGTAGACGAGGTGCATGTGCGCCGCCAGCGGTCCTGCGGCAGGCTCGACCACGCCGCGCATGGCGAAGACCTCGCCCTGCGGCAGGCTGAATTCACCGGAGCCGCCATCGAGGACGAAGGTATCCTGGTCCCAGCAGGTGGTGGTGGCCTGGACCGTCGTGTTGCCGTCCGTCAGCGGGGCTTCGTCCCAGAAGCCGGCGTAGGCCCGCAGCGCGATGAAATAGCGCAGGCCGTCATCGAGGCCCTCAATGGTGTAGCTATTGGAGCCCGTGCCGCTGTCCTCGATATCGCTGATCACGCTCGTGTTGCTGAAGGGGGCGTCAAGCTGCGGCGCCTGTCCAGCGCGGATAAAGATGCTGTAGCGCACCGGCTCGCCATCCGGGTCGGTCGCGCTGTCCCAGTTGACGGTGATGCTGTCGCAGTCGGAGGAAAGGCTCTGGACGCCGGCGTCTTCAGGCGTCGGCCAGCCGGGGGGCGAATCAATGCCAGCGGGCACATAGCTGCGCAGGTTGGACCGGAAGTTGCAGAGCATCTGGCTATCTATGAGCGCAATGTGCGAACGCACCGGCCCCGGACCCGCGGGATGCAGCTCCTGGCGCAGGCGCCCCTGATAGTCATAAACCCGCAGGCTTCTGCCAGCGACAAAGAAGCGCTCGGCGTTTCCAGAAATGGCACCGGGCAGCGCGACGGAGGGCAGTGTTTCAACCGGGCTGGTCCACAAGTGTGCCAGCGAGTCGGCATCCCAGGCGCTGATCGCGAACTGCGAATTGCCGTCCTGCAGGTCGTGGCCGAATAGACCGACAATCCGGCGACCTTCGACGCTGGCCGCTATCAGCGGATCAGCGATGGATTGCAGGCCGGCGACAGCAAGGGTGTCCACCAGTGACAGGCTGTCAGCGCTGAACACGCTTAGATCAGCGCCAGGCGTTGAGGCGAACAGCCGCCGCTGCGTGTTGTCCAGAACCAGGCCCGGCGAAAGGTAATGCAGGGGATCAAGTTCGGCTGTCGCTGTCAGACCGGTGATAGCGCTCTGCTTCGCCTCTCCTTTCAGCAGATCGATGCGCACCAGCAGGCCGTCATGGCGCATGGCAAACAAATCGACAGCGTCGGTGGCCAGTGAGCGCCAGGAGTTCTGTGCTGCCTGCTGGGGCGGGCTGGGCTGATAGGCCCAGCTTTCCTCACCGCTGGCAACATGGATTGAGCGGATACTTCCATCCTCAAACGCAGAGAAAACATAGTCGCCCAGCAGCAGGAGATTGCCAGTTGCTGGGCCGGTGTCAGCCGAATAGTCCGTGCGTACAGCGCCGTCAACGATCGCGAGGCCGGCACCTGTCGGGACTGCGGCCGTACTGTCAAAAACGCAGGGTGCGAAACGGAAGGTGGCTGGCAGGCCCCAGCCGCTCCAGGTGTCGAACAGCTCGCCGCTGGCGGATTCCAGCAGCTGGAGGCTTCCCAGGCTGCTAATCCCTATCCAGCCTGCCGCCGCTGCCAACGGCTCGTTCTGGTAAGGGAAGGCAGGGATCAAGGCTGTGGTCCAGTTCTGGCCTAAGGGCTCCTTCAGGTTGTTTAGCTGCGCGAAGCCTGTGCGCTCAATACTCCCTCGCTCATAGGGCCAGGGATCGCTACTTACCGCCAGCATTGGCACCCGGGCCTGCAGCGAGACGCTGTTCTGCTCGCGCAGTCCGTCGCTGTCCTGCGCCTGCAGGTTCAGCGTATAGAAACTGCCGCGGGTCAGGCCTTCCAACAGATAGCTGTAAGGCGGATCGCCAGCAACATTGGCGCCCGGGATATCTATGCTGACCGTGCCGGGGTTGCCGACCGCCTGCTGGCCTTCGATGTAGCGCAGTTTGTAAGTCACCAGCGTGCCTTCCGGGTCGATGGCGCGCCCGAAGCCCAGGCGCAGCGCGCCGCTGCCGTCGCTGCCGCTGGCGCCGACCGCGCTGGTCAGGCCGATCGTGCTGTCCCAGAGCGGCGCGAGATTGGCCAGCGGGACTTCATAGCTGACATTGTTGCTGACGCGGCCCTCGCTGGCGGCTGCGCCGTTGCCACTCCAGGCGCGGACGTTCCAGGTGTAGGCCTTGCCGGGTTCAAGCTGGTCGGTGAATTCATAGCGCAGGCGTTCCTTACGCGCTTCGGGGCTGGCGGCATCCAAGACGGTACTGCGCCGGACGCTGGGAGAGCTGTCTCCCGGATGCAGGGGCGACATTTCCGTCGGGTCCGGATCAAGGCTGTCGTCGCGGTAGACCTGATAACCCTCGATACGGCGCTGGAAGTTCGCGCCGATGCGTGTCAGGTCCTGCACGTTGACAACGCCGTCCATGGAGCCGTCGATAATCTCCAGCCGCTTCGGGGTGGGGCTGTCGCTGACCTTCTGCTGATAGTTCAGGCCGATGGGGGTCAGGTCGGTGATCTCGACGATGCCGTTGTTGTTGTAGTCGCCAAGGTTGCGCTCTTCCCAGCTTAAGGTCGCCTCTGCAGCGCCGGGGCCGGGGGATACACTGAGCTCGGGGGCCGAGCCGGGGTCCTCATTGACGCTTGAAGCGCCGCGGTAGACCGGCTCGGCGCCGGCCATGAACTCCAGGCTCAGCAGGGCCGGAGCTTTGTCAGGCGCTGCTGCTCCGCGCCAGGGAGCTGTGCGGGCGAGGCCGATGATGACGACATCCCGCAGGCGATGCGGAACGCTGAGCAGCAGGTACTGACCATCCCAGGCGCTATCCTGCGCCGCGGACTGGAAGCTGAGTTGCTGGTCGGGATAGGTGACGTAGAGATACAGGTCGTCCGGCACTGCGCCATCCGCGAGTAGCTCAAAGCGCGTGCGGGCGGTATCGGCCCCGACAGTCCGGCGCAGGGACAGGCCGTCCCAGTCGTTCAGCACCCGGCCAGCGGCATCGATCAGATGGAAGCTGAGGCCGGCGACGCGCGGACCGGGCTGGGTACGCAGCCAGGCAGCTGAGTGGTCGAAATCCGGAGAAGTAGTTTCTCCGGGATGAACGTCTCTTTGCTGCCCGCCACAGGAAAGGAGCAAGGCGAGCAGGGACAGCAGCAGGCAGTTTAGAAGTGGCGGGAGCGGCGGAGCAGCAACTGGCTCGGCCTCACAGCGGCGGCCCGAAGGACAGGCCGCCGGCCCACGAGGCATTACCAGACGTAACCGCCGATAGTCCAACCCTGCGCCTCCAGTTCTGTTATCAGCAGGCTGTCCCCGAGCAGCGCCAGCTCGGCCTCGCGTTCCTCCTGATAGGAGGTTCGCTCGTAGGCCAGCATGTCCACGATTCCCGGGTGGCACATTACCTCAACCACGGAGCCCTGGATACGCTCCAGCGCGCTGAGCAGGCTGTCCCGTTCAATATTGTTATAACCGAAGAAGCCTTCGTAGAAGTACTCGGGGGCCGGGACACCGGCGGCCCAGGCGCGCCCGTACTGCTGGCTGCGTACCCGCAGGCCGACCCGCCGGGCCAGCGCGAGATCCAGTACGCTGGGGAAGAGTGGATCAAGCAGGTGGGTGTGGTGATGGCTGTCGATATGGTCGATGGCTATGCGCAGCGCTTCGAGCTGGTCAAGCTGGGCCCACCATTCGCGCAAAGCGGCATCACGCATTGCCTGGGGCTCCCAGGTCTCGGCCTGCAACGCCAGCTCTTTGTTGAAGCGGCCATCCGGCAGCAGCAGTTCAGCGGGATAGTCCGAGCTCAGGGGCCTGCCGGTGGACAGGTTAAGATGCGCGCCGACGGACAGGCCGCTCTCCATCAGCGCCCGGGCTTCGTCTTCCGTGACGAAGTTGGCCATCACCGAGGTGCTGCGCACCACGCCGGAGGATGCGGCGAGGATGCCCGCGCTGATGCTTGGGCTCAGGCCGTAATCGTCCGCGTTGAAGATCAGAGTACGCTTGCCGCCGTTGACTGCCGACACGCCTTAGCCTCCGCGTTTGTTCTTTTGCCGATTCTCTTCGATGCGCTGGGCCACCAGTGCGGCCAGTTCGGCCACGGCGTCCCGCGCCTGCCGGACTTCTTCCTGGCTGGGGGCTCCGGGTGCGTAGGCCGCTCGCTCATAAAGCGGCAGCAGGCGCTGCAGGGGCACGCCGAGCGGCTGATACTCCTGCACGGCTGCGCCAAAGGCCCGCCGCGCCGTCATGCCGACGTCCCCGCGAGCCAGACCGATGCGCTCAAGCTGGCGCAGAGCCTGAAGGTAAGCCTCGATTACTGCGTTCTCGGCCCGCAGCGGAGGCAGGCGGCGCTGGCCCATCCTTCCTCGCAGACGGATATAGGCGAAGAGGATCAACACGACCACCGCCAGCAGGATCAGCGACTGCGGCCCATGGCGCAGCATCAGCGACCAGAGCTGGCGCAGGGTGTCGACGATCAAGCGCTGGGTAGCCGCGGGGTCAAGGACAAAGAGGTTAGTCAGGAAGTCGATAACGCTGCGGATGCTGCGCATTGCGCCGCTGCCGCCGCCCTGGCTTTCTGAGCCCGCCGGGCTGGGGTCCCAGGTGATCCAGCCGTAGCCGTCGAAATAGACCTCGACCCAGGCGTGAGCGTTGCTGGCCTTATAGACATAGGCGTTCTCGACCAGGCTGAAGGTGCCGGGGGCGTAGCCGCTGACAATGCGGGCCGGGATGTTGTTGAGCCGGCACATCACTGCCATCGCACTGGCAAAGTAGCGGCAGTGGCCCTGCTGGCTGCCGAAGAGAAACTGCTCGGTGAACTCGTTGTCCGGGCGGATCTCGACGTAGTTGCGGGTGTACTCAAACTCCTCGCCGTTGGTGAGGTAGTCGTAGATGTTCTGGACCTTGTCATAGAGGCTCGGCTGTGCGCCGGCGAAGCCGCGGCGGTTGGCGATTGTCTGGGCGAGTTTCACCACCCGCTCACTGATTGCATGGTACTGCTCGGGCTTGATCCCGAGGGCGGTCAACTCCTCGGGCTGCGGGTTTGTGCTGAGTGGCAGCTGAGTGTTGTGCTGGACGATGGAGGTCGGACCGGTGCTGATCACTTCCCGCAGTTCGGTGACTTTGTAGTTCACTTCCAGTGAGCGAACGGTGTAGCTGAAGCCCTTGGCATGGTCCAGCTTGTCGAGGTCGCGGGCCCGCAGGCAGCTGGCCGCATCCAGCATCGGCTGATCGGCCAGGTTGCCATCGCGCGCCAGACTGATGTTCTCGATGCGATAGGGTGCGTACATCGCAAAATAGAACGGCGGCTGGATGTCCAGCAGTTTGATATCCTGGTGCACTTCGGCATAGCGCGGTTCGGCTGCCTGGTTGGCCGACCAGACAGGATTCTTGGAGACCACGACTCCCTTGGCCCGCAGCTTCTCGGCAATCTTCTGGATCGGGAAGTCCAGCAGCGGCACCTTGAAGGCTGTATCGGGCTCGTTTGAACTCTGGACCACGGCGGATATCGACTCGAGCCCTTCGGGCAGGGCATCACGGTATTTGTCATCGGCCTTGCCGCCATGCCGCGCCAGCAGAGTGTTGGTCACGACATCCTGCATTTCCGGGGACTTGACCCAGCCGCTGCCGGTGTATACATCGTAGACCTGGGCCCTCAGATAGCCGGCGCGGTGACTCTTCATCTGCAGCACCGGACGCGGGTCAGCGGTCAGCTTGCTGCCGCTGGACAGGTCGAAGTCGCTGCCGAGCCCGACTTCGGCTTCGCGCTGCAGGTCACCTTTGGAGTTGCGCTTATTGCGGTCGGGGTTGGAGCCGCTCTGGTTTTTGTCCACCGGGTCGACAGGCGGGGCGGTATTGATCAGTGGACTTCGCGCGCCTTCTTCGCTGTGTGGAGTGACCACAAAGGCGATGGCCGACAGCACGATCAGTCCAATCACCGCCCGCAGCAGCATGGCCAGAAACTGGCCGCCAACTTCGATGCGCGTCTCGCTGACGGCATCGGACATGTCAGTGCCGACGGTCTGGCTGACGCGGGTAGCCACTTCGATCTGGCTGGCGGCATAAAGCGAGCAGCCGGCGCAGAAGAGGAAGATGGGCAGCATCAGCATCAGCTTGAGGTCATAGCTCTGATGCGCGCTGTAGATGATGAAGATGACGCAGACGAGGATGATGAAGCGGTGGTCGCTGGGGGCAAAGGCCTTGAAGGAAAGCAGCACCATCAGCAGGCCGAGCAGCACGCCCAGCGTCCCGCCGGCGAGCCAGATGTCCTGCTGCAGTTTCAAGAAGAAGAAGACCGACAGGCCGATGGCGACAAAGGAGACGCCGTAGGTGGTCCAGGAGCGCCAGCGCGGGGCCAGATTAAAGGCATAAACAAATCCGGCGGTCAGCGCGAGACTGAGCCATATGTTGAGCACCAGCTCGTCGAGGGCGAGATGGAGGATCTGGATCGCCAGCAGGCCGCTGAGATAGGTCCACAGATACAGAAAGCGGCGCGCCTTGGGCGCGAGGTCCAGGGCGACGGTGTTCAGGCGGTGCAGGGTGGCGCGGGGCACGCTCATGCCTCACCGTCCTCGCCGATGGCCGCCACCGGCAGTTCCGGCTCGGGCAGCAGGGCCTCGGCGCTGAGCATCTTCGATGAACTGGCCACGCTGCCGCCGCGGGATTCGCTGGCAGTGATGGCGCGCTTGAACACATCCGTCAGCACGCGGGAAAGATCGTCTTTGTACTGTACGTCGACCACGTGATAGCCCGGCCGGTAGCGGCTGGTTTTTTCTGCTGCGGACTGCTTTTCGTTCCAGCCGCCGCGGGCGCGCTCAAAGCTCGATTTGTCGAAGTTGACCACGGTGATGCCGCGGTAGCGCATCCCCATCAGGCCCAGTCGCTCCCAGGCTTCCATGCTGGGGTTGCAGGTCAGGACCACGAGACTTGAACCCTGGGGCAGGTAGTGCACGATGAGTCGTTTAGCGAGCTCCCAGTCGGTATTGCCATATTCGCCGAGCCGCGCCAGGCGGATCGCCATTTCCTGGTAGAAGCGCTTGCCGGAGCCCGACAGGCTGTCATAGGGCATAGTGCTGGCTTCTGGTCCGCGCTGGCGGCGCTCCTGGGCCTCGCGGCCCCAGAGCTCGCGGCTGAGAAAGTCCAGGCTGAAGCCGTCGGAGCGCGTGCCTGTGGTGCCGTACTGTTCGACGCTGCCGTCGGTGTGGAGCACCAGGGGTACCGGCCGTGCGCCCAGCGTGAGCATATTGAACTGGAAACGGCTGGTGGCAGTAGCAGAGCCGAGGCTGGCGGCCATGGTGATGGCGTACTCCAGGGGAGTATCAGCGCCGGAGCCCACGCGCATGTTTTCGTCCACCAGCAGCAGGACGCTGACCGAGGCGGCGACATTCAGTTCGTACTGGCGGCTGATCAGCTTGCCCTGACGCGCACTCGTGCGCCAGTGGATATGCCGGATCTGCTCGCCGGCGACATAGTCGCGCACGCCAAGGAACTCGGTGCTCTGGCCCCCAACCGGGATACTGCCGGACTCGTCGCGGCTGAGGCGAGAGATGCTGGGCGGCTGGGTCATTTTGAAATCCAGCGCCCGGGGGAGGACCAGCACGCTGCTGTAGAGTTCCAGCTTGCGCCAGTTCTTATAGAAGCCGAAAGGATCGCCGCCCCAGAGATACAGCGGGCCGATACGAAAGACACCGCGCCGGGGCGGGGTGATGGTGTAGGAGCTGCGGACCGGACTGCCTGAGGGCGCCACGAGGAAGGCCACCGGCGAGTATTCCCGGCCGGGGGTGAGCTGCTCGTGCAAGTCGAAGCCCAGCGTGCCATAGCGCGCGGTGGTGCGCTCGTTGGTCAGCTCAAGCGTGACCTCCATCGCCTGGCCGGCAACGCCGAAGCTGGGCGGGAAGCGCTTGACCTTCAGGCCGCGAATGGCGTGGAAGGACCAGACAAAAAGCACGAGGTTGGCGGAGACCAGAAAGACAGCGGTGTAAACCAACAGCGGCGTATGGAAGACGCTGGCCACGATGATGGTGAAGACCGTCAGGAAGATGAAGACCCAGGCGTTGATGGTCAGCCGTGAAGTCACGGTGGCCCCCGCTATTGCGCCGGGACGGGCGTCTGGCGGATCAGGCTCGCGACGACCGCGAGCTCCGATACGCCGGCAAGCCGCGCCTCGGGGCGGATCACCACGCGGTGGCAAAGGCAATAGCGCGCCAGCTCCTGAATATCGTCAGGGATGACGTAGTCGCGGTGGTTCAGCAGGGCATAGGCCTGCGCCGCGTGCATCAGCAGCTGGCTGCCGCGCACGGAGATGCCGACCTGGACATCCGGGTGGCTGCGGCTGGCGGCCGCGAGTTCGGAAATGTAGCTGCGCAGGCTGGCCTTGACGTGGACCTGGCGGACCAGGTTCTGCAGGGCCAGCACTTCGCTGGTCTCGCAGACCTGCTCCAGGCCGGCGAGGGGGTGGGCCTTGCGCTGGGCCTCCAGGATGGCCGCTTCCTCCGCTGGCGCCGGATAGCCGATGCCGATGCGCAGGATGAAGCGGTCGAGCTGGGCTTCCGGCAGGTCATAGGTGCCGTGGTGCTCGATCGGGTTCTGGGTTGCGATAACAAAGAAGGGCCGCGGCAGGGGATAGGTCACGCCGTCCACCGTTACCTGGCGCTCCTCCATGCCTTCCAGCAGGGAGGACTGGGTGCGCGGGCTGGTACGGTTGATTTCGTCGGCCAGGATGAAGTTGGCAAAGATTGGCCCGGGCCGGAAGGTGAATTCAGTGGTCTGCGGGTTGTAGGTGCTTGATCCGGTCACGTCAGCGGGCAGCAGGTCGGGCGTGAACTGGATGCGCTTGAACTCTGCGCTGACCGACTGGGCCAGGGCGCGGGCCAGCATGGTCTTACCGACGCCGGGAACATCCTCAAGCAGCACGTGCCCGTCGGCGAGCAGGCCGGTGAGCACTTTTTCGATCACGTCGCGCTTGCCATAAATGACCTGCTCAACGTTGCGAACGATGCGGTTGATCGTGCTTGCGGCGCTGTCAAGCTCACGCGCTGCGATCGCGCCCTGCGGCTCAAGCTTGACTGCGCTGTCGCTCATGGCTCCCCACTGCTGCAAATCCTGCGGCACTATTGGCATATATCGGCATCCGATGAACCTTTCTGCTGCCAGTACGCATGGGACAATTGAGCCTCGATTATACCCTAGCAAAAGGCGGCAGCACGAATTGCGCATCGACCCCGCGACTCTCAGCCCCGGCCGGCGCTACTTCATGATGATCTCCTGCATCATCCCGCGGCCGATTGCCTGGGTCGCGACGCTCAATGAGGACGGCAGCCCTAACCTGGCGCCCTTTTCATTCTTCAACGCCTTTTCCGCCACGCCGCCGATCCTGGGCATCGGCTTTGCCCCGCACGAAGACAAGGGCGAGAAGGACACGCTGCGCAACCTGCGGCGGACCGGCGAGCTGACGGTCAGCCTGGCGACAGTGCCGATGGCCGAGCGCGTGGTGGAGACCAGCAGCGACCTGCCCTATGGCAGTGACGAGTTCAGCGCTGCCGGGGTTACGCCGGCGGCCTCAGATATGGTTGCCCCCCCGCGGGTTGCGGACAGCCCGGTGGCCTTCGAGTGCAGTGTCTTTGAGCTCAAGCCGCTGGGCGATGCCGGCAGCGTTCTGCTGCTGGCAGAAGTGAAGCTGATGCACATCCAGGACACGCTGTTCAACTACTACGGCGTGGTCGACCCCTATAAGTTCGACGCGCTGGCGCGGCTCGGCGGGATCAGCTATAGCGGGCTGGGTGAACGCTTCGATCTGCGAAGCGGTGGAGGCTAGAGTGGGCACGGCCAAGGGTCAGGGGCCACGGCCAAGGGTAAAGGTTAAAGAGGTGAAGACCGGCGTGCAGCCGGCGATCCGAAAAAACAGGGCAGCGCCGCGGGAAGATCAGCCGGCATGTCGACCTGTGTCCACGATACAGCAGTTACACTGGAAGCATGTCGCAACCGCGCAGTACAGGTCTGGTCCAGCGTGCCCCCGAGTGGCAGCGCCTGCGCGAGCTGCTGTCGCGCTGCGGCGGAAACAACGGCTTGCAGAACCTGACTGAGCAGGAGCTCTGGGAGCTGCCAAGCCTGTACCGCAAGGCCTTGTCCGACCTGTCGCTGATCCGCTCGGCGGGCATCCCGGGAACGGTGGAGCAGGAGCTCAGCCAGCTGTGCAATCAGGCTCACGGCATGATCTATGCCGGTACGCAGCGCCGCCGCGGCAAGGGCCTTGTTTACTACCTCATGGCTGAGCTGCCCCAGGCGGCCCGGCGGCACAGCCGGATGATCCTCTTTGCCGGTCTGGTGATGGCTATCTTCGCGGTGCTGGGTTTTGTGCACTCGCTGCTGCAGCCGAAGGTGGCCGAAGCGGTGATGGGGCCGTACATACTTGGCCACTACGAGGCCCAGCTTGAAGGCGCCCGCGAGGAGGCCGACCTGCAGCTGGCGACCCAGATCGCCCCGGAGGAGCGGCCATCGGCCTGGCTCTACATCACCATTAACAACATCATGGTGTCCTTCAACGCGCTGATGTATGGCGTGCTGGGCGGGGTGCCTTCGCTGTTTGTGCTTGGCTTCAACGGCTATATGGTCGGCGCCCTGGGCTATGTCTATTTCAACTCCGACCCCGGGATCAACATCAACCTGCCGCTTTACTTCATCGCCGGTATTGCGCCGCATGGCAGCATCGAGCTGCCGGCGATCTGCATCGCGGCGGCGGCGGGCATGCTGCTGGGTTTCTCCTGGGTCTTCCCCGGCGGCAAGCCGCGGGGCCAGGCCTTCCGCGAGGCAGTGCCCGACGCCCTGAAGCTGATCATGATCTGTGTGGTGACCCTGATTGTGGCGGGCATCATCGAGGGTTTTGTCACCCCGCTGCGGCATCCCACCGGCTTCCCGCTGGACATGTGGTTCATGATCAAGATTGCCATCGGCGCCGTAGTCTTCGGCTGCTGGCTGCTGTGGCTCAGCCAGGGCGGGCTGGAGCGCCCGGCCGCGGTTAGAGCTGCGGCTGCCGACGGGGCAGCCGCGTGAGCCAGGCGCCGGCCAAGTCGGCGACGGCCCGCTACATCGACACCCTGGAGCGCCGGGCGAAAGTGGCGCGGCCGCTGCGCAGCCTGAGCGTCGGGCATGTCATCACCGGAGCGGTGCTGGGGCTTGGTATCTGCTTCCTGCTGGGCGTGCGGGCGCTGGACGCGGGCCGCTTCAACTGGTGGGCGACTATCCTCTTCTGCGTACTGAGCGGCGCAGGCTTTGGCTTTCTGGGCCGCTGGTTCTGGAACGGCGTGTTCATTTCAAATGTCCGCGAGTTGCGGGCGCTGGCGCGGCAGAATCTGTTTGACCATGATCTTCTGTACTTGTGTATGCAGGATGACCTGCCGGCCAAGTTTGAAGTGCTGCGGCATGTGGCCCAGAGTTATGGCAAGACCCGCGCCCGTAACTGGGCCGAACTGAAAAAGGGCAGCATGCAGCAGCGCGTGCAGTGGCTGGTAGAGAACTACTATGTGATCTGCTCAACCCTGCGCCTCGACAGCATTACGGCCCGCCTGCAGGCCCTGCAAAAGCGCTTGCTGCTGTGGAGCCTGCTGCCACTCGGCGTCTTTATCGCCAGTCTGATACCGGTCTTCATGGGGACCCCTCCCAGCCAGGGCTACGCGCTGCCTATTGTTCTGGGCGGGATGGCGCTGGCGCTGGGCGGTGGCGGTGTGCTGCTGAGCCTCGTCATGCTGGCCGGCAGCCTGCAGCAGGCCGCCTTCCTGGCCGAGCTGTCCGGCGCGCTGGATACGGATCTGCTGGATGAGGATGAGGAATAGGGAGAAGGCACTCACGCAGCCGCAGGGGCAGTTGCCACGGGGATGCGGTCGGAGAATGCAGCGGACTGTTACTTGTAGCGGTAAATGATCCGGCCCTTGTTGAGGTCATAGGGTGAAAGCTCCACCAGCACGCGGTCGCCATTCAGCACGCGAATGCGGAACTTGCGGATCTTGCCGGAGAGATAACCAAGAATCAGATTGCCGTTTTGCAGCTGCACACGAAACATGCCATCGCGCAGGGCCTCGATGACCGTGCCCTCAACCTCAATGGCCTCTTCCTTTGTACCTTCGTCGCCTGGTGCCTTGAACGCCACTCGCGCCAAACCTCGCTCCAATGAATATGGATTACCGCCAGCAAAACCCAGCTTGAGCCGGTGAGAAGCTGGGACTGGACACCGCCTGCAGGCTGCGCACCTTGCAGTGCAGCAGGTTGATTCTACCACCGCGCGGCGGGAATCATGTCAAATCCCGGTGTGAAGCTGTCAACCTGTTCCAGCCAGCCAGCCTTCAGCAGCTAGTCGGCCCGCGCCTCTATCTCCTGGCCGCCGGCCTCTCGCAGCCGGGCCTGGACGGTGTCGGCGGTGAAGAGCCCGTCGAGCAGTATCGGCTTGTTAGGGTTGCCGGCGGGGAAGATGGCGGTCAACGGAATACTGCTGAAGCCAAGGCGGCGCAGAATGCTGGTGATCTCCTCGTCCTGGTTGGTCCAGTCCGCCTGCAGCACAATCACATCCAGCTCATCGACCACTTTACGGGTGCCTTCCACGTTGAGGGCGACGCGCTCGTTGACATGGCAGTTCGGGCACCAGGCGGCGGTGAAGTCCACCAGCACCGTCTTGCCCTGGCTCGTCGCCTCCTTCAGCCGGGCGATGGAGAAGCGTTCCCAGGGCAGTTCGTGCTCGCCACCGTGCGGGATGCCGCCGGTGTTGGCCATGGCCTGGCCGGCGGCCATACTGTTGTTGATCTGCTTATAACAGAACCAGGCCGAGCCGAGGATGATCAGCGGGACCACCAGCGCCGCGATCTGCAGCGCGCGGCGGCTGACCGGGATCATGCGGCCCCAGAGCCAGCAGGCGAAGCCAACAACGGTCAGCCAGGACAGCATCCAGATGATGGCGCCGGTCCCCATGCTGCCGCCCATGATGCTGAGCAGATAGACGACGGTGGCAAAGAGCAGGAAGGCCATCACGCGCTCGAAGTCGATCAGCCAGGTGCGGGAGTCCTGCAGTTTGCGGCTGAGGTTGCCGCGCTCGCGGCGGCCCAGGCGGGTGACGAAGGGCAGCATGGCCAGATAGGGAATCGCCATGCCAATGCCGACCATCGCGAAGATCAGCAGGGTTTCCTTCCAGGTACGGGTGAAGGCATAGCCGAGGGCCGGGCCCAGGAAGGGGCCGACGCAGGGCGTGCCCAGCACCGTCGCCAGCACACCCTTAAAGAAGGATCCGCTGTAGCCCTCCTTTTCCGCGAGGTGCTCGGTGCCTTCGGTCAGGGCGCGGGGCGGCTTGATGGTGAAGACGCCGGCCATTGAGAGGCCGAAGATGAAGATGACGCCGGCCATGACCATGACAAAGGCCGGAGACTGGAACTGGTTACCCCAGCCGAGCGTGGTGCCGGCGGCCTGGATTATGGCGATGATGATCGCGCCGAGCAGGAAGGTGAAGATGATGCCGGCGGCGAAGACGATGCCGTGGTTGATGACGTGCTTGGGGTCCTTCTCGACGCTGCGGACGAGCTCAATCACCTTGATGCTGACAACCGGCAGGACACAGGGCATGACATTCAGGATCAGGCCGCCGATGAAGGCGAGGCCAAGCAGAGCCCAGAGCGAGAGCTGCTTGGAGTCGGTCTCCGTCTGCAGGCTCTCCAGGTCAACCCCGCCGCCATTGCCGCCGGCCGCGGCCTCGGTGCCGGCCGGCTGGGACCCGTTGAACAGGTCATCCACGCCAGTGGCCGGGGCGGCTGCAGAAGCGTCAGGCTTGAAGAGCGAGTAGTCGACCGGCGCGGGCGCGGTCAGATTCTCAACGGGCGTGACGAGCACGCTGGCTGGCGAATCCGCTGCCAGCACCTCCAGCTTCCACTCGATCGTTTCCTTGGACGGACGCAGGCAGAATGACTCCGTGCAGGCGGAAAAGCTCAGCAGTCCGGTGAAGCTCCGCGGACCCGGGGCGGCATCCGCTGCAAGCTTGCCCTTGATGGTCACATAGCTCTGACCGTAAATGACGTACATGTCCTTGCCGCCGTCATCTTTCTTCTCACCGCTGGGGAAAACCGGCTCTTCCCAGGTTACCCCCTCAGCAGGATCCATGGTCAGGCTGATCGGTTTGTAGTTGCTGTTGTCGGTCTTCTGGGCGCCATAGGTATGAAACTCCCAGGGCTGGCCGTTAGCGTCGACACCCTTGGCGGGGCTCAGCCGCAGGGCCAGAGTGAACTCATCGCCTGGGCGCAGGGCCTGACGATCAGAAAGTGCATCGCGCAGCAGCGCGTTCTTGGAATACACCAGCGTCGTCGGATCGGTAAAGCTGACGCTGTCCTGGGCCTGAGCGACAAAAAGCAGCGCCAGCGCGGCCAGCAAGCTTGTAATCATTGAAAAGACTGCCAGACGGCGGAAACGGCCGATTGGCGCTGTTGAAATCCTGCTCATACTCAAGCACCCTCTGCGATCTGATCTGGGCTCATCTGCAAGACGTGCCACGGGCCCCGGATGTTGACCAGCGGCCCGGACACTAGCTTAGCACTGAACGACTTACCCGCACAGCGCGGAGTTTAGCTCAGCTCCGCCGCCTGCCTGTATTGCTATACTCGCTGCGTGAACAGCGGTCCCCTGAGCCTGATCGGCCTGCTGGCGGAATACCCGCTCTTTGTGCTGCGCCTTTTCACCAACCCGCGCAGCCTGGTTCGCGGAGTCGACTGGAACGCGCCCGGAACCCTAGAGCGCTTTGCTCTCTATGTGCTGCTGAGCCTGGGCATCCTGGTTCTGGCCTTCAGCGACTTTCGCCTGCTGGCCGAGACCGAGCGCCCGGGACTGAACACTTTCAAGGGCATTGTGATGCGGGCCCACGAGCGCTCCTGGGACAGCGCTGAGACGATCGCGAACATGAAGGATCCCGAAGCGCAGAAGGCTGCGCAGGCCTGGTCCTGGCTGGAGCTTAGGGGAGTTTACGGCGCCTTCAACCTTAGCCGGGGCGAGGCGAAACGCCTGTGGGACAACCTGCTGCTGCCCGGCTTTCTGGCCTATACCTTCTTTGCCGGCCTGCTGGCCACCGCGCTGATCGCCCGCCTGCGCATGTGGGTCTTTCACCTCGGCTGGGAGCACGCCATCGGCACGGGGCTGCTGGGCTATCTGGCATCCGCCGCCTGCGCGGCGCTGTCGCTGGTGCCCTTCGCGCTGCTGCTGATCTGCCGCCACTGCGGCGTGCGTCTGGGGCTGTTCATCCTGCTCAATCTGGCGGCCTGGGCCTATATGGGCTATTTCTGCCTTGGCGATCTGGGCGAGCGTCCGCGGGGGTTTATGCTTCTGCTGAAGAGCCTTGGCTATGGCCTTGCGCTCTATGCCTTGACTTACCTCGTCTTCCTTGCGCTGATCATGTGCATCATCCCGATCTAGTTTTTTGATAGCACTTTGAGCCAGCTTTGAAGCGAGCTTTACTCCGACGGCTCACTCTTGATGAGCATGAATCAAGTCGTAATCGATCAATTGAGTTCGTGTCTGCAGAACCACAACCAGGTGTACATGGATTGGTTTATCTTCTTTGCGGGGTACAACATGCTCGCGTACTCTGGTTTTCTGACCTTGCTTTACCGCGATAACAGCAAGAAATACCGACCGGCCATAAGGCGGGTATCCCAGTTGTTCCTTTTTCAGAACGCACTGGCCGTACTGGGAAGCGTTGGGTCTACTTGTTCCATGTACAACGCTAACATGATGCTGATAAACAACCTGGCAACAGGGTGCTCTATTGACTCACACAACATGTCCTGGTGCAGATTGCCATTTTATACATTTTGGTGGTTAGGTGGAGCGCTTATGACCATGGCTGTCCTAGCCTACTTCTACATATGGGCCTGGCTTTACCGCCATGCCAATGACAATACTCAGAAAAGTGAAGAGAAAATAGCCGACGATCAGCCAATGAACCCCTCTTAAATGAATAGGTAAGATCCAAGCCAGAGATGCAAATGGCCTAGCAATGGAGCGATCAGCTATCGGCCTTCCCGTCGCCCGGAGCTGCGCGGTGACGCGGGTCAGTATCAAAGTGATGCAGCATCTCGCTGGCTGGGCCGTAGCCGCGCGCTGAGGCTTCCTCAAAGTTCGCGCGGGCTTTGACGATGTCCGCCTCGACGCCCTCGCCGTGCAGATAGCAGTCGCCCAGTGCAAAGAAGCACTGCGGATCGCCCAGATCCGCGCCCTGCTGATAGAAGGAGGCCGCGGCCGCCTTGTCGGCAAGTGCCCCGACACCCGTTGCGCTGCAGTAGCCCAGGCCGTAATAGGCCGTCGGGTAGCCCGCCTCGGCGGAAAGCACGAAGAGCTCGTGGGCCGCCTTGAAGTCGTGCCGGGGGAACTCAGGCTTCAGGAGGATGCAGCCGGCGTGATAGGCGCTGCCGCCGTCGCCCGCCTTTGCAGCCTGCTGATAGTAATCCAGTGCGCCGGATTCATCCTTGTCGACGCCTTCGCCATTGGCATAGACCAGGGCCAGCATCCGCAGCCCCAGGCGGTGGCTTTGAGCCGCGGCCAGTTCCAGATAGCGCCGGCGCTCGTCCCACAGCGGGTCATCCGCCGGCAGCGAATAGGCCTCGGCATAGAGGAACTCTGAGTAGAGGTACTGGGCTTCGGCGTCCCCGTCGTCGGCGATTTTCTTCACTGCCGGAGCGGTGGTTTCCCGCACATAGTCGCAGACAATCATCTCGCCGTCGTTCATGTAGCGCCAGCGAACGAGCGCCACATGCATCTGGGCCAGCACATCGCCCTGTTCCGCGGCCTTGCTGAACAGGCTGAGGGCGCGGTCGTAATCTTTGTTCGCGCCAAGCTCGAGCAAGGGCAGGGCTTCTTCACGCAGGCTGCGGTTGGCCTGCTGCTGCCAGGCCCGCGGGTTGGTCTTTGCGGAAGCGCCGGAATCTCCCCTGGGGCGGCAGCCGCCAAGCAGCACGGCAGCTGCCAGCAAAGCGATGATAAGGAGGACCGGCAGATAGCTGAATACGCGGCTCACCGCAGAAGTATAGAACCGATCCCGGGTAGCTGCGGCCTGGAAAAGCAAAGAGCGGCCGGGATCGGACCGGCCGCTACATGGCATATGAGAAAGCTGTGTAAGGCCGCGGGCGCGCCCGCGGGCATGCCGTGAAAAGCGGGCGCGGGCGCTGGCAGAAGAGAGCCTGCCGCAGCCGCTGATCCGGCTAGGCCCCCGGGGGCTGCTCCATGCCGTACTGGGCCCATTCTTCCTTGCTGGGGCCGAAGCGGCCGTGAACCGGCAGGCCGGCATGGCGCATCAGCACCGTGAGCTGCCCGAAGTGGTGGCATTCGTGGTCATTAAGCGCCATCAGGGTGAAGCCGCGCTGCCAGGTCTCTCCATACATATTGTCTTCCTGCAGCAGGGTCTCGTCGGTCCACTTCTCTTTGACCGCGGCAAGCACGGCGCTAGAGAGCTGCGTATAGGCCTCGACGATTCGCGCGGCGCTGGCAGGAATCCCTTCATTGAGCACGCTGTCGTCGATGTCCAGGCCCACTTCGTTGGCCATGCCGGGAATGCTCTGGACGATGTGCCAGGCCACGGCGCCAATCGTGCGGTGTCCGTCGGTCACAAAGCTGCCAAGGCTGGCATCAGTGAGCTGCGTCAGGATCTGAGTCCCTTCGGCCGCCATATGGCCATAGACCTTCTCGAAGTCTTCGATCTTCCTGAACATCTCCGCCTCCGGATTAAGCTATACACAAGTATAGTTAGTAGACATAGCTTTGTCAAGATACCCCGGCGACAATTCCGCCGATTTCAGGGCAGTCCTGAGTTTCCCGCCGGGCTAGAATGCCCCATGACTGATCAGCCGCACATCGAAAAACACTTCACTGCGACGGAAGTCGTTCGCGACATTGTTATCGGCATGTCGGACGGACTCACGGTTCCATTTGCCCTGGCGGCCGGTCTTTCAGGTGCCATCGACACCACCAGCGTTATCGTGGTGGCGGGGCTGGCTGAGATCGCCGCCGGCAGCATTGCCATGGGGCTTGGCGGCTATCTGGCCGCCAGGACGGATGCCGAGCATTTTGATTCAGAGCGGCGCCGCGAAGAGCGGGAAGTCAAGGAGCTTGAGGACCGCGAGATTGCGGAGACCAGCGCGATCTTTAAATCCTACGGCCTGAGCGGTACCGAGCTGGCCCCGGTGATTGCGCACTTCCGGGCCAACCCGCAGCAGTGGGTCGACTTTATGATGCGCTTTGAGCTGGGTCTGGAAAAGCCGCAGCCGCGGCGCGCACTTTGGAGCTCAATCACTATCGGCGGCGCCTATATGGTCGGCGGCTTTATTCCCCTGCGGCCCTACATGCTCAATCACAGCGTCAGCCAGGCGCTGCCGGTCTCGGTCGTAGTCACCCTGATCGCGCTGGCCGTCTTTGGCTGGGTCAAGGCCTATTTCACCGGTATGCCGCTTTGGCGCGGCGCCATTCAGACAGTCCTGGTGGGCGGAATCGCTGCCGGCGTGGCCTTCTTTGTCGCGCGTCTGATCGGCTGAGCAGTGCCAGGGCGCACCGGGAGCGGTCGCCCCGGCAATTGTCAGCGGAGTGCAGCTGTTTCGTGGCGCTGCTTGACCGCAATGATCCTGATTGTTTCAGTCGAGAAGATAGTGCCACCGGGGCTGCGCCGCCTGACAATGGTCAGGTTGCCATTGATACTGAACGTATTGAAGGTCCCTGTGAAGCGGTACTCCACCGACTCGCGAGCGGCAGCATTGGTCTGGCTGCCAGTGGCGCTGAAGCTCAGCCCCGTTGTGCTCATGGCCAGGCGCGGACGGGCAGGGTCTTGGAAGTCCAGCGTGAAGGCCCCCTCGCCGACCGCCGGCAGGACGCTGAAGTTGCCGGTCGCCGCAGCGGTCCAGTTGCCCAGCGGCTTGGTCGGTTTGGCCAGCCCGGTGTCGTCCTCGGGTGTGCTTCCGCAGCCAGTGAGGACAAGCACAGCAAACACCGCCAGCAGGCACAGCAGGCGGAAAAGAACAGCATTCCTGATCACAGCGTGGCTCCTGCAGTTTCGTGGCGCTGCTTAAGCGCTATCGGTGTGAGGACCTGGGTTGAGAAGACCGCCCCCGTGCTGGAGCGTTTTTTGACGATGGTCAGGCTGCCTCGCAGGCTGGTGGCGTTAAAGCTGCCATTGAAAGTGTACTCAACAATCTCGCGCTGGGCGGTATTGGTCTGGCTGCCGCGGGCAGTGAACTGCTGAGTGCCATCGAGGCGCATGTCCAGACGCGGGCGCAGGGGATCACGGAACACCAGGGTGTAGTGGTCGATACCGCTGGCCTTGAGCACTTCAAAGCTGCCGGTCGCAACAGAAGTCCACTGACCCGCTGGAGTTGGCGGCGGTGGTCCTCCAGGAGCTATTCCGCCACCGTCGTCAGGTATGGGGTGTACCTCGGCGCAGCCGCCAGCCAGGCAGGCAAGCAGAAACAGTACGGCGGCCAGCAGCGCCGGAAATGGGCCACACGGGCGGCGCAAGGTTGCGCAGTTCACAGCAAAGCTCATGCTTATTCTTCTCCCGGAGTGCAAGAGTCTAATCTATGGGATCGCAATTTATCAGGCAGCCTAAGCAGTTTCCCTGATCATCCTTCCGGCGCGGCTTCCTGGGCAAACTCGGCCACCAGGGCGATTGGGCTGCGCTCAGCGCTGACCGCGTCCGCCGGCGCCGGGCCATCAAGCATGAAGGCCTGCTCGCTGTTGGTCGTGCTCAGCAGATCTCCCAGCACTTCGTGCAGATGGCCGACGACCAGCAGGATATTGCCCTCGTTGTCGCGGGTCGCGTGCTCGGTGCGGTAGATGCTCAGGCGTGAGATCGGCTTCTTGATGCTGACGCCGGCCTCGCTTTTAAGCTTGCGGGTCAGGGCCAGGGTGGTCAGCAAAAGCTCGGCTGGCAGCTGCGACAGGGGTGTGATCAGGCTGCCTTCTTCGGGGTTGACCGCTGGCATCTCAAGCTGGGCCAGCGCGACAGGATGCGGCCAATCCTGCAGGTGGATGCTCCAGTGCTCGCCGAACTGGCCGAAGTACCAGCTCCAGCATTCCTCGGTGATGTGCGGCAGGGCCGGGGCGAAGAGGCGCAGCACGCTGGAGAGCGCGATGAACAGCGTCGCCTGGGCGCTGAGCCGCAGATCCACGGGGCTGTACCAGGAGTCCTTGTTCCATTCGCCGTGGGCGTCTACCGCCAGGGCCTCGCCATACAGCCGGCCCTTGGAGAGCTCCAGATAGTTGTCGCAAAAGTCGGCCCAGAAGAAGTCTTCCGCCGCCTGCTTGGCCTCGGCGAACTCGAACTCGTCGTTGGCCTTCGTCGCCTTCTCGATGGTCGCGTTCAGCCGCTGGATCAGCCAGACGTCGGTGGGGTAGGTGATGAGCTCACGGAGCGCGGACCCATGGTCCGTATCCGAAAAGATTGAACTACCTGCCCGGCCATGATCCGCAGGCTGAGTGGAAGAACGGACCATGGGTCCGCGCTCCAGCGGGTCAAAGTCGATCAGATGCCGCAGGGCGAACTTGGTGGCATTAAAAAGCTTGTTGATCAGCTTGCGCCCTTCGCCGAGCTTCGTTTCGTCGTACAGCGTATCAGTACCGAGCTTGCAGCCGCTGGACCAGTAGCGCAGGCCATCGGCGGTGTACTTGTCCACCATCTCGGCCGGCGTCACCACATGGCCCTTGCTCTTGCTGATCTTCCTGCCGCCGGCATCCTGCGCATGGCCGCTGATCGCGATGTCGCGCCAGGGGATCTGCTCGAAGTGGAACCAGGCCTTGGCAATGGTATAGAAGGCCCAGGTGCGGATGATGTCGTGGGCCTGCGGACGCAGGTCAAAGGGAAAGAGACGGCTGTGGCGCTCCCGGGCCTCCGGCGTCTCGGCGCCCAGGCGCATCAGGGTGTTCAGCAGCGGCGTCACCGAGCTGGTGGCCCAGGTGTCCATCACGTCGGGGTCGGGTGTGGCGATCTCGTTGCCCTCCAGCCCGGCGGCGATCAGCTCCTCGCGGGTTGGCACATCCGTCAGCGGGTTGACCGGAAGGCGCGCTGCCTCGGGCAGGATCACCGTGCCCTTGTGGTACCAGACGGGGAAGGGCACGCCGTTGTAGCGCTGACGGCTGATGCACCAGTCGCCGTTGAGGCCCTCGACCCACTGTTCATAG
Organism: uncultured Planctomycetales bacterium; assembly: GCA_964512635.1. Taxonomy (GTDB): domain Bacteria; phylum 4484-113; class 4484-113; order 4484-113; family JAFGCY01; genus JADZFO01. The sequence continues at coordinate 78,211 of CAZEJB010000013.1, forward strand.
CGCTTGCGCATGTACTCCGGGTGCCAGTTGATCCGGCGGCCCTGCTCCAGCAGCGCTTCTTTGTGGCCGAGGATGTTGACGTACCACTGTGGCGTGACGAGGATCTCGATCGGCACGCCGCCGCGCTCGCTGTGGCGTACGGTGTGCATGATGTCCTTCTGTGCCAGCAGCAGCCCGGCTTCCTTCAGCTTGCCGCGCATCCACTCCTGCGCCGCTTTGACCTTCAGGCCCAGCATCTCGCCGGCCAGTGCTTCGGCTGCGGCAGCATTGCGAGTGAGCCAGCCGGCCGAGCCGATTTCCTTCACGCGCTCGTTGATCCGGCCGTCCTTGCCGATGATCAGCCGCGTCGGCAGCTTGAACTTCTCCCAGTGCTCCACATCATCCATGTCGCCAAAGGTGCAGCACATCAGGATGCCACTGCCCTTTTCAGGGTCGGCCTTCTCACTGGGCAGGATCGGCACCTCGACCTCAAACAGCGGCGTGATCGCCACTTTGCCGAAGAGGTGCTTGTAGCGCTCGTCATCCGGGTGCGCCAGCACGGCCACGCAGGCCGGGATCAGCTCCGGGCGGGTGGTGGCGATGGTCAGGCTGCCGACGACCTGCTGGCCCGGTCCCTCGGCCCAGGCGAACTGGATGTCGTGGAAGAAGCCCGCGACCTCGCGGTCCTCAATCTCGGCCTGGGCGATGGCGGTCTGGTCGGCCCAACACCACTGCGTCGGCGCGTCCTTGCGGTAGGCGATGCCCTTGCGGAACAGGTCGATGAAGCTGGCCTGGCTGATCGCCCGGCTGCGCTCATCGATGGTGGTATAGAACTCCTTCCAGTCGCAGGAGAGCGCCAGGCTCTGCCACAGCTCGATGAACTGCTGCTCGGCAGGGACGACAACCTTCTGGCACAGCTCGATAAAGGCCTCTCGGCCGCGCGGGGCATGCTTGGCAATGAACTCATGCGCCTTGATCTCCTCCAGGCGCTCGACCAGGCGCTCGGTGGGCAGGCCGTTGTCGTCAAAGCCGAAGGGGTAATAGACGTGCTTGCCGCGCATGCGCTGGTAGCGCGCGCTCATGTCGGTCTGGGTGTAGCTGTAGACGTGGCCGATGTGCAGCGCGCCGGATACGGTCGGCGGCGGAGTGTCGATGCTGAAGATCTCATCGCGCTCGCGCAGGCGCTTATCGCCACTGGGCAGGGTCTCATAGAGGCTGAACTCATAGGTCTTCGCCTCGCGCCAGTACTGCTGCCAGAAGCGCTCACGGGCCAGGCCCTCGTAGCTCTTGGGCAGATCGTCCGCGCTGGCCACCGGTTTGGGGTATTCGTAACTCACAGGGCTATTTTAGTCCCGGCTGAGCCAGGTGACACACCAGGCCACTCCTCGGTGCAGTTACCAGTTGTTGTGCAGTTCATGGAAATAGACGCTGCAGGGAGCAGCAAAACCAAGCTGCTGCTCCTGGCCGGCCTGCGTGAAGCTCAAAGTGAACTGCGCAGTCGTCTGAGTTTCTCCGGTCATATACTTAGCCATGCCGCGCAGAGCAAAAATCAGGTGTTGCAGCTCATCAGCATTGAAATCCGCCTCCAGGTGCAGATTTTGCATATCGGCGTAGGGGACCGTGAACTGCTGACTGAAGACGTATCTGCCATTGTTTAGACTTCCGGCGCCGCTGCTGTCATTGATCCTGGGCCATTCGTAGGGATGGATGCCCGATTCAGGATCTATGTCCCACTGCCAGCTGGTCATGCTGCCATCATGCAGTTTGTAAAGATCATCCCTGGCACCACGATAGGTTCTGACCCGGCCCAGACCAAGCGAGAAGTTGCGATTGGACATCAGCTCCTGCACCGCGCTCGCAGTTGCCGCCGGTGCCGAGCCCTCAAACAGCAACGGACCTTCGACCCTGACTGTATAGAACTGCTGGGAACTGCCGGTAGTGGTATCAGTCGCTTCGTCGTGAACCCCGCAGGAACAGCAGAGCAGCATGGCTAACACTGCGCACAGTTGTACTCTGAGAATGAGCAGCATAGGCGGATTATATAGCGCACCTACAGCATTCCCAGCACGTCCTCGATGCGCCGGCTGACTGGCAGTTCCTGGCCCGGCGCGCTGTCCTCGAGCAGCGGGTCATAGCTCAGTGCCGCTTCCGCTTCCCGCAGCAGGCAGGTGTCACGGGACGGGGCGCCAACGACGAGAATCTGCTCAGGTTCCACACTGTAGTGCTGTGACAGGTTGAAGACCACGTTCGCGCTGCATATGCGGTGCTGCGAGCAGCCGCGGCGGCTGCGCATCGCTGCCGGCAGCTTGACGCGCCCGTCAGTTACGCCATCGACAAACCAGAGCGAGGGCGCCACGGCAAAGTCGGCAAAGACCCGCCGGCGGATTATGTCGGCCCCCAGAAAGAAACCTTCGGCCACGATGCCAACGCGCCGGCCGGCGCTGCGCAGTGAGCGGACGGTTTCGATGATCCCGGTACTCAGTTCAGCCTCGCGGGCCGCATCGTCAAAGATGGACCGCGGCAGACCGCTCAGTGCCTCGCCCAGCGCCCGGATGCGCAGCTCGGGCGAATCGTCATGACGGGCCAGAATGGACTGCACAGCCTGCTCACGGTCGCAGCGCCGCGCAACTTCATAGACGTAGGTCCCGCGGAGCACAACTCTGTCCAGGCCCAGCAAAACCATGGGCTGGTGCCGCATGTCGTGCTGCACGGCGCTGGACAGCTCGGCCTGAGTATGGCGTTCCACCTCCCAGACTTCATCCAGCAGCCGCTCATCCAGGCGGCCATAGCTGCGGGCACGCTGCAGGATGGTCCGCGTCACCTGGCGCGCCATGCGGCCAAGGCGCTCAAGGCTCTGACTGTCGTGGGCAATGTGGCCAAGGTCCACTTGTGCGATGCTGAGGCCGCACATGGCGGCATCGATCAGCAAGCCGACGTCCACGCCATAATCGTTTTCAAAACGTATGCCTTCCAGGGCTGAACGGCGCGCGGCGATCAATCCTCCCAGGGGCTGGACAATCCAGCTGACCTCCGGGAAAAAGACCTCCAGCAAGGGCCTTGCCGTCAGCATGGTGACCCGGCCGGCTTCGCGGCTGAACTGGCCCTTGACCAGATCGCTGCGTCCCTGGACAATGGGCTCAGCCAGGGTGCTGATAAGGTCCTGACGATATTCCGTCAGGTCGCCATCAAGATACACGAGCAAGTCGTTCCTGGCTGCCAGCATTCCGTCATGCATGGATGCGCCTTTGCCCAGCATGCTGCTGGTCTGAACTCTTGCTCCGGCCGCCTCCGCAGTCTGGGGCGTACCGTCAATGGAGCCATCGTCGATCACAATGACTTCGTCTACGTTTGGATCGGCGAGCGCGAATTGCACTATCCTGCCAATCGTCGGCGCTTCGTTAAGCACCGGGATAATGACGCTGAGCATCATCGTCCCTCCTTGCGTCGAGATTGTGGGTGTTTGCGGTCTGGACGCATTTTAAGGGCTGACTGTTCAAGCTCCATCGTACTGACTGGAATATGCAGTGTTACTAGGCATGGACGCAGCAGGGCAGGTTCCGCAGACGGCTAGAATGAAGAGATGAGCTTTGAACAGCGCTTCAGCACTGCCGACGGCGATTTCCTGATCAGTGACTCGCGGGATCTGCTGGACTATGCGGTGCTGCAAAGCCTGCTGGGCCAGACCTACTGGACGCCGGGGATCAGCAGCGCGCAGCTGCGCCGGCAGGTGGACAACTCAAGCCTGGTCTTCGGGCTCTATGAGATTGATCCTGAGGAGGGAAGCGAGCCGCCGTTTGTGCGCAACCAGGCCGGCTTCGCACGGGTGATCAGCGACCTGACCCGCTTTGCCTACCTCAGCGATGTGATCATCCGGCCCGAGCTGCAGCGCCGGGGCCTCGGCCAGCGCCTGGTGGAGGCTGCGCTGGGCCACCCCGAGCTGAAGGACGTTAAGCGCTGGGTGCTGATGACCGACGACGCACACGGCGTTTACGAGAAACTCGGCTTCCAGGCGCTCGGCAAGCCCGAGCGCTGGATGGAAAAGAAACACCCCGGCGGCGGGGAGTGGATCTAGGCAGTCTTCATTTGACGCTGCTTCCGATCAGCGCGGTTATAATCCGCCAGTGAGGGTCTGGCCCCTGCCGGGCTGCGCGAGGGTTCGCGCCAGGAACAACTGATGAACGAAGACGTCGTTGCTGTATGGCTTATTTTCGGCCTGATGCCGATTATCGGCCTGATCGCCATGTTTGTGCGGCGCATGCGCCGGGAAGATATGGATCGCTTTGCTACGCGCCTGCGTGGCGGGGTGCAGGTCCCGGGCGGCCAGCCCCTGCCCGATGGCAAGACCATGATCGAGCTGGAGAAGCTGCGCCTGGCCGACCGTGACAAGGCCCGCCAGCTCTTTGAGCGCCTCTCGCTGGAGAAGCTGGAGCTGCTGAAGGTTTCAATCCAGAGCGGCTATAAGGAAGAAGAACTAGCGCGCCTGGATGAACGTCTGGAACGTATCATCGGCTCTGAGCGCCTGCAGCGGCTGCTGGATGACAGCACCGCAGCGGCTGGCCCGCAGACACCGGTGCCTGCCAGCGCCGCCGGGCCTGCACGTCAGCTGAACGAAGTCGCCAGCACTGACCTTTCAGCTGCATCAACTGAGACGCCCGGGGCGCGTCAGAGCTCGCTGGGTTAGGCAGTCAGGCAGGCGTGCAGCACCGTTATAATGGCCTGGAGGGGATTTAGCCGTCTGGTGTGGGGAGCTGTGAATCACAAGCTCAAGCGAGGGAAGCGAGATGAGTGGTCCTGAATTTGTCCTGATGGCTATGACCCTGGCAGCCGGAACTTACCTCTGGGTGGTAACCACGCCAAAGGTACTGGCTTATATGGAACGCCGCAGTCAGCGGGACTCCGGGCGGCGGGCCAGGAGCTGGCAGATCGATAAGAAGAGCGGCCTGCCCATCGCGGTCGACACCCAGCTTGAGATCGAGCGGATCCGCAGTGCCGAACGCGAACGCGCGCTGCAGACCTTTGAGCGCCTCGCCGCCGAGAAGCTTGACCTGCTGAAGGCCGGCATCACCATGGGCTACAAGGAGCAGGAGCTGCGTGAACTGGACGCGCGCCTGGAGCAGATCATCGGCAGCGATGAGCTCAAACGCCTGCTGATAGATGTGACTACGCCGCAGCCGCCGGGCCCTGCGCTGTCAGAGTCAGCAATGGAACACGCGGCGGAAGGCGGCCTGCGCAGCACCGACCTGGCGAGTATTCCCACCGAGCGCCTGCAGTTACTGCTGGAGCGCGCGCGCCAGCTGCAGGCCGGCTCCTAGCTGAAGCTGAAGCCCGGGGCGATGTCTTCCTCGAAGAGCATCAGCATCGCGCCGAAGGCGCGCTTGGCCGCCGCCTCGTTATAGGCCGCGCCCTTGCTGGGGTCAGAGCCGGCAGCCTTATCGGTGAAGGCGTGCACCGCGCCGCCGTACTTCACGAGCTGCCAGTCCACCTTGTTATCGCGCATCTGCTGCTCGAAAGCGGCGAGGTCCTCGGCCTTGACGTGCGGGTCGTCGGCGCCGTGCAGCGCCAGCACCTTGCATTTGATGTCGCAGGGCAGGGCGGGGTCGGAGGCGTCGAGGCCGCCGTGGAAGGACACCACGCAGCTTATGTCCGCGCCGCTGCGGGCCAGTTCCAGCACACCAGTGCCGCCGAAGCAGAAGCCGATGGCCGCGCAGCGTTTGGGGTCCACGTTCGGCTGGGCCTTGAGGATGTCCAGCGCGGCGTTCATCCGGCGGCGAAAGAGCTTGCGGTCGCCACGCACGGCGCCGGCCGCGGCGCCGGCCGCCTCGGGCGTATCGGGGTGGACATCCACGCCGTACATATCGCCGCAGAAGACCACATAGCCCATCTGGCTCAGGGCACGGGCGTAGTCCATCTCGTTGTCGCGGATGCCCATCCAGGCATGGCAGATCAGCACGGCGGGACGCGGGCCGGAATCGGTGGTCTGGAACAGGCGGCCCTCCATCGCGGTTCCGTCAACATCGTAGGGCACCGCCGTGTATTCCGGGGTCATGTTGTATGGATCGTCGTCCTGCAGATCGGGCTCGGCCAGCGCCGTGCCGAGCAGCAGCGTGGTGAACAACAGGGTGGCAATGATGCAGTGGATTGTGCGCATACCGCGATGATAACGCAGGCGCCCGGCGTTGAGTATTGAACGCCAGCGACAGGATGCGGGAATACGCGGAGGCCTCAGCGGGTGCGGGGTTCCCAGTTGAGCTCCCAGTTCCTTTTGTTCAGCGCCTCGCTGACGGATGGAAAGTCGTCGGGGCCGGCCGGCTTGTCATAGCTGCGCAGCACGGAGCTGCTGCGGACCGCATACGTTGCACCGAGCCGGTCGTCCTTTCCGAGCCGGCAGGCCTCCAGCAGCCGCTGCACGAATGCGCGCTTGCCGGCGCTGCTCAGTGGCAGCCGCTCGAGTTCGCCAGTGGCGGCGTTCTTTTGGCCTTCGACCATCCGGGCCGCCTGCTCCAGGCAGGCCGGGAGCCCTTCATAACGCGGGGTGGCTCGCAGGACAGTCACACCGAAGATATTCGCGCTGCTGCTATGGCACAGAACCCAGCGCTCGTGAGCTTCATCACCGGCGCCCAGGCTCTCAACAAGCTGCGAGAAGTGGCTGGCGAGGGGCTTGCAGGACAGACGGAAGCCGAAAAGGGTTGAATCACAGCGCACGCTTCCGTCGTACAGGTTGATGTAGGTCGACTTGTCGATCAGCGGCGCGCAGAAAGCGGCCAGCAGGAGAGCGCCGATGACAAGAAAAGCGAAAAGTCGATGTGGTAAACGGATGGGAGATGATAACGCAAAATGGTTCTCAATGCAGGCGAGCCCGAACCTGCAGGCCCTAGAAATCCAGCGTATAGCCGACTCGGATCTCGCGGCCCGGCTCAGGGCCATAGCGGCCGTTCTTTTCGTCAAAGACGTTCAGCGCGGACAGGCGCCACTGGCCGTCGCCCATGTCCTGGCTGTAAGTCAGGTCGAGGGTGCTGAAGGCCGGCGCCTCGCTGAGGTTCTCGCGGTCGAGAAAACGGCTGCCGGAGCGACGCACAAGGCTGCTCAGGCTGGCCCCCGGCCACTCGTAGGCCAGGCGCAGGCTGAGGTCCAGCTCCGGGCTGCCCGGCAGGCGGGTGCCCAGCTCGCTGTCTTCGCTTTGCGCGATCCACACGCCATCGATGCCGGCCTGGAACCACTGCGCCTTGTTGCACTCGCGTGCGCCGCGGACCCACCAGCGCTGCTGGGCCGAGAGCTGCAGGCCAGAGCTCAGCGCGCGGCCGACGTTGGCCGTCTGGAAGACCTGCGGCGTTTCCTGGATCTGGCTGAAGACAATCAGATTCTCGATGCTGTGGCGGAAGGCCGTGATATCGAGGCTCTTCAGCTTGTAGTTCCAGCGCGCGCCAAGGGTGTAGTCCGTGCTCGTTTCCGGCTGCAGGTTGCTGTTGCCGATGACGCTGTAGCCAAAGGGGCTGGCGAACTCGTAAAAGCGCTCGCGCAGGCTGGGGGCGCGGAAGCCCTGGCCGGCACCGAGCATCAGGGTGCTGTGTGCACCGGTTTTGTATTCGGCGCTGAACTTCGGCGTGAACTGGCCGCCGAAGAAGTCGTGGTCGTCATAGCGGGCGGCGAGACTCAGAGCCCAGCGCTTGTCGGCGAACCACTCGTAGGATGCATAGCCGGCAAGGATCTGGGCATCGGCTGTTCCGGGCTGATCCGCCGTGGCGCCGCTGATGCGGTCGCTTTCCAGCTTGTCGAAGCTGCGCTCGAGACCGGCGCGCAGGATGTAGTCCTTGCCGTACTGCAGCCAGGCCAGCTTGCTGTCCATCAGTACATCCCGAAAGCCGGTAGTGACCAGGGTCTCTTCAGGGAAGTCGATGTAGAAGCGGTCCAGGTTGTGGTAGTAGCTGCCGTAGCTCTGGCTGGCGCTGAGGCTGCGGCCCCGGCCGAGATCCCAGGTGTAGTTAATGTTGCCGCTGAAGCGGCGCGTGAAAGTCTCGTTGTGGCGGATCTGGTCCGGCGGGCTGTAGCTCAGGCCCAGGGCGTCCTCGGTGTACCAGTCGAGCTGCAGGCCGAAGGCGTCCTTGCCGATGGCGCGGTCGTACTTGCCGAAGAAGTCATAGCTGGTGTAGCCGTCGCCGTCGGTGTCGGGGAAGGTCAGGTTGAAGTCGTAGGCGTCGCGGCTCTTGCGCTCCGCGGACAGATACCAGCCGCTGTTCTTGCCGCTGCCCTGCAGCCCAAGCTGCTGGCGGTTGAAGTTCAGGCTGCCGCCTTCCAGCGCCAGACTTCCGCTGATCTCGGAGCCGACCTCCGTACAGTCGCCCTGGCGCTCGGTCAGGGACTGCAGCTTCCCGCCGGTCGAGCCTTCAGAGTCAGCGACTGCACTGCCAGAGCTGCGGCCAGCCTTGCGTGTAATGATGTTGACGATCACGCCGGCGCTCTCGGAGCCGTAGGCTGCGGCCTGGGGCCCGCGCAGGATTTCGATATGGTCGATGTTGCTCAGCGGCAGCTGGCCGGAGTCGATGCGCTCGGCGATGCGGCCCGGCACGCGCTGGCCGTCGATCAGGATGGTAGTGAACTTGCTTGGCAGACCCTGGAAGCTGATCTCGGAGCCGCTGAAGGAGTCGGTCAGGGAGAAGCCGGCCTCCTGGGCCAGCAGGTCACCGACGCTGTCCACGCCGCTTTGGGCGATCTCTTCCTCACTGATCACAGCCGCCACCGCGGCCGGCGCGGCTTCGGTGGCTACGAAGGCCTCGCCTTCAACATCACCGCTGCCCAGGTCAATCTCGCCGCTTTCTTCATCAATCTCAACCGCCGCCTCGTCTTCATCCAGGTCGATCTCCTCGTCCAGATCAAGTTCCTCGTCAGCTGAATCATCGGCGGCTGCGGCGTCTTCTGTTCCGGCCGAGGAATCGGCGTCACCTTCAGGCGCGAAGGCGGCGTCGATGATCTCATCAACTTCCTGCTCACCCTCATCTTCGCTGGCGTCATCCGCGGCGGGTTTCAGCTCGGCATCCTGGGGCACATCAGCATCCCCGGCGCTGCCCGGCTGGCCCGCAGAAGCGCCGCCGGCGGGCTCTACTTCCTTCGGCTGACTCTGGGGCGGGACTTCCTTGCTTTTGGCGTCGTCAGCGGCCTGCGCGGAGCTGAGGCAGAGGGTCGCCAGCAGCAGCGACAGCAGCAGGCTGCCGCCAAGAGCTGTGAGAGACCTGCTGAACTGTGGATACCTCAATGCCTTCCCCGGGATGAGCGGCGATACGGCCGCCGCCTGACAAAGATGATGCACTATGTCCGGGGCAGCCGCCAAGTTGACGGCGCCCCGGAAACACACTCGTGCATTGCGTTGCGCTGGCTGCAGCGACTAGCTGCCGCTGATAATGCTGACATCGGCGTCAAAGTCTATGTCGCCAATGTTGCGGCTGCCGTCGGCAATAGTCACTGCTGTCGGGTACTCCCCGAAGTAAACGGCAGTATGCGTTGCAAAGTCGTAGACGAAGATTGCTACGCTGTAGTCACCGTCCGGAAGCTCGGGCAGGGTAAAACTGACCTGACGGTTCTCATCCAGATCACCTGGTGCCACATCAAAGCTCGAGATCGGCGCACCCTGCTGCGGCGGGATTGTGTTGGCGCCAACACTTATAAACTGGCCGGCCGGCAGGTCGGCATTGAAGGTGATCGTACCGCTGATCACGCCAAGGTCGGGGTCAATACCGGGATCACCATCAAAGTCAGCCGGGAACACAACGCCAGTGGCGTTCGGGTCACTCGCGCTAATAGTGACCGGGTCATCGAAGAGGCCAATCATATTTGGGTTGCCTGGATGTGCCACATCATAGGTAAAGAGACCGACAACCCAGGTGCCGTAAGTCAGGCCGTCAACGTTAAAGAACAACTGTTGGCCGGTCTTGACTTCGTCAGGAGAAACCAACCACTGAAGGGCAGCTTGCGGAGTAGCTGCAGGTGCGAATCCGATAAAGGTCAGAATGGTCGGCGAGCTGGGGAAGGTAGTGTTTCCCTGGAGCTGAACGACGCCGCTTATGGTGCCCCAAGGGCCCTCGCCAGCGAAGCTGCACTGCTCATCTGTGAAGCTCTTGCTGGGGTTTGCGGAGCTGGTGGTGAACTCATCGCTGGTGTAGTAGTAGTTGTTGACACCACCCACCGCCGGGGAGAAAACACGCACTGTGTAGGTGCCGAGCGCTACTTCTGTGAAACTGAAGTCAATCTGGAATCCATTGATGTTGGCGCTGGCGGCTGAACCGACTCGGCCAGCCACTGTCGTCTGCGCCGGAACATCGCTGCCGCTGGCAAACAGGCCGACGTTAAGCTCGACCGCGCCGTTGAAGGGGCCGACGACGTCGATGTCGCCGGAGACTGTGCCTGTCGCTGGCGCGGGATCGCCGCCGCCGCCGCAGGATGCCAGGGCCAGCGCCAGCAGGCCCAAAACGATAAGGTAGAGATACCTGGTCATCGAATCCTCCACTTTCCCCCGCCGCCGGCTCTGCCGGTCGGACATGGCTTTATTGATCGGCGGTTCTTTCGAACTCCTCAACATGGATCCGCTATGTCGCAATGACTTCGTAAACCTTGAAGTCAGAGCGCATCGGCGGCTCCTTCCCTTCTTCGCGATAGCGCTTCATATCCTCAAAGCCGCGCTTGTGGCCCTCCAGAAACACCGGGCTGCCCTTCCAGGCTTCGAAATGCTCCCGGCCGTCCCACTCGCTGACGATCAGGTAGACCTTCGCCTCGCCCTCCGCCCCGTCCGGGCGCAGGATGCGCAGGTTCCTGAAACCCGCCATCCGGTCAATGGCCCCGGCGCGGGTGGCGAACAGCTCCTCGAAGCGCCCCTGATAGTGCGGCTCGCAGGTGATGTAATTGATCGCGACAAACATTTCCGCTCCTCTTGTCAGCCCGCCGCCGCTGCGGTCAGGAAATGCCTGCGCCACAAAAAGCGCTGCGGGATGCTAGACTGATATTGCGATTAAGACTCAATCTCAGAAACACCATTCTAGCCCAGAGAGCAGTTCCGGACAAGAGCTGCGGCGTCTGGCGGCCTTGGTCTATGTCCCCGGAGGGCGGCCTTCGACTCGGGCCAGTCGCGGCGGCCAGAAGAATAGCGAGCGATTGCGCCAAGGGCGCAATTCTCAATAAAAATATTGTCCGTTTTGTCGCCTATGAATCGATGCCGCGCTGAAAGCTGCATTTATCAGGGGCAATTTATATCGAACCAAGAAGGCCCTGTCATCGTCTCAATTAGCAGCTGGCATAATCAAGGTTTGGCTGGCGCCACGACCCTGGAGGAAGCATGTTTATTGCCTGCAACTATCTGGCCTGCGCGGAGGCGTATCAGGATCGCCTGGAGGCGCTGCTGCGCAGCCGCAGCCACAGCATCGACAACGCCCCGGGTTTTATGGGCATGAAGGTGCTGAAGCCGGTGCGCAGCGTTGATCACTTTCTGATTGTCAGCCAGTGGTTTGACCAGGAGCATTTTGATGACTGGCGCGAAAGCTCAGTCTTCCAGCTGGTGCACGCCAGGGGCTTTGGCGACCTCAAGCGCTTTGCCGAGCGCGGCGAGCAGAGCCCGGTGCGCAGTACCTTCCGCACCTATAACCTGATCGGCGTATAGGCCAGGACGACCCCCTTGGGACAGCGTCTATGATTCTGCCCGCCCAGTCATGAGCGACAGCAACACCAAAATTGCCCTCGGCCAGGCTCGCGGTCGCCTTATTGGCGCTCTGGTCATGCTGGTCTTTCTCGGCTTTCTGGTGCCGCCGGCCATTCAGCGGCACGCACAGACCGGCTTCTATACCAAGTACGCGACCTCGGTGGGACTTGATTATCTGTACATCGCCTTGCTGCTCCTGGTGCTGGTTACGCTGATCGGCATGGCGCTGAGCGACTTTCTCAAGGCCCTCCGCGCCTACCGCGGGGGCTGATCCCCGAGCCCTACAATCAGGCGGTGTCTCAACTCTTTGAACCTCTGACCCTGCGCGGAGTGACACTGCGCAACCGTATCGCCATGAGCCCGATGTGCCAGTACTCGGCGCCGGGCGGCTTTCCGACGGCCTGGCACATGCAGCATCTCGGCAGCCGGGCTGTCGGCGGCTGCGGGCTGATCATGACCGAGGCCACGGCGGTCGAGCCCCGCGGCCGGATCAGCCACAGTGACACAGGTATCTGGAGCGCGACCCTGGCCAACGCCTGGAAGCCGATTGTGGATTTCATCCGCACGCAGGGAGCCCGCGCAGGAATGCAGCTCGCGCACGCCGGGCGTAAGGCTGGGACCAGCGCGCCCTGGGATGGTGGTGCGCCATACAGCGACGAGGAGTTCGAGGCCGAGGCCCGGGAGCGCGGTATCCGTGGAGACGACGTTCACCGGCCTTCGGATGAGCTGCATCCAGTGGGAGCGTCGCCGCTGCCCTTCGACGAAGGCTGGCGCATCCCGCGGCCGCTGTGGCGCGGCGATCTGGACCGCATGGTCTTCACCTGGGTTGATGCCGCGCGCCATGCGCTGAGCGCCGGCTTTGAGGTGCTGGAACTGCACATGGCGCATGGCTATCTGGCGCACAGCTTTTTAAGCCCGATCAGCAACCAGCGGCCGGATGAGTATGGCGGCAGCCTGGAAAATCGCATGCGCTTCCCGCTGATGCTGGCGCGCGGCGTGCGGGCTGTCTGGCCCGAGCACCTGCCGCTGCTGGTGCGAATCTCCTGCAGCGACTGGGCGCCGGAAGATCATGAGCCGCCGGGGCTGGACATTGACGAGGCCTGCGAGTTCTGCGCGCGGCTTAAGGAGATCGGCATTGACATGGTCGACTGTTCCAGCGGCGGTACACTGCCCGGCCCGCAGCTTGCCCCGGTAGCCACTACGGCTTTCCGCGAGCCGGGTTATCAGGTGCGTTTTGCGCGACAGATCCGCGAGCAGACGGGAATGCCTACGGCGGCCGTCGGGCTGATCACCGAGCCGAAGCAGGCTGAAGCGATCCTGGGCGAAGGCAGCGCGGATATGATCATGCTCGGACGTGCCCTGCTGCGGGAGCCCTACTGGGCGCAGCGCGCGGCGCGGGAGCTGGGGGCCGAGGCCCCCTGGCCGCGGCAGTATGGCCGGGCGCGTTAGAGCTGGATTGTCATTGCAACAAAAAAGGGTGCAGGCACGCCTGCACCCTTGAATGTTCTGCTCCATGTCTGCCGCGGCGTTAAGCCTATTGCGCGGCGGCAGTCTTCTCGGCTTCCATTTTGTTGGCCAGCAGGCTGACGATTACCTTGACCTCGCTGCCAAGGCCACCGGCCGGCCAGCCGAAATCCGTGGTGTTCAGAATGAACTCGCCGGCAAAGCCAGCGCTGGTGCCGCGCTCACCGGTCTCGGGGCCCTTCATTGTCACCGGGATGGTGATCGATTTGGTCATGCCCATGAAGGTCATGTCGCCGGTCAGATCCCAGGTGCCGTCGCCGTTGTCGCTCAGGCTGGTGCTGGTGAAACTGCTGCTCGGGAACTGCGGCACGTTATAGAAATCGGCACTGCGAACATGCTCATCGCGCTTGTCATTGTTGGTATCGACGCTGTTCATGTCGACGTTGATGGTCACTGTGCTCTTTGAGAGATCGGCAGTGTCAAGGCTGATCATGCCATCAGTGATGGCCAGCGTACCGTAGACGTCCACCAAGCCGCCGCGGCTGACCGCGAAGACGAGGCTGGAGTGAACAGTGTCAATCATGTAGTTGTCGGCGGCCTGCGCGGCAAGGGGCAAGGTCAGCAGCGTTGCTGCTGCAGTGATGATGAAGGTCTTGCGCATGGTGTGCTCCTGTGAATGGGTTGCGACGGCTGGTCCGTCAATGCAGATAGTTTAACGTTTGACGGTTAACACTTGTTCAAGACTTTAGGCTAAACGCCCAGTTCTTCGCGGTCAATTCCAATCTGCTCATAAAGCGGGAAGGCCAGCCAGAAGAACCAGCAGACCAGCAGTGACCCGGCGGTGCTGGCCAGCATGCACAGCAGGACAGCCGAATCGTGCTGGTAGGTCCAGACGGCATAAACGATGCCCAGAATCAGACAAACCGCGCCTGCGGCAAAGAGCAGTTTGGCCGTGCCGGCGCTGTCAAGGGTGAACTGCCCGCGGACGCGCTCGGCGGTCCCCATGTCCCAGTAGAGCAGCCCGAGCCAGAGCTGGTAGGCGCCGCCAATTATCAGCATCCAGCTGACCAGGTAGCTGAAGCCGATCAGCCCGTGGCTGAAGCCGCGGAACAGGCCGACGGGGCCGCCGTACTCGCTGGCGATCCAGGGCAGGCGCGGCATGTTGGCCATCACGAGGATCGCGGCGATGATGCCGAGGATTAGATAGGCCTGACGCACGGCTTGATTGTAACTCTCACAGCGCCAGTCAGGCGATTGTTAACCCGAGGCAAACAAGAATGCCCAGGCTAGCTGAAGTCGCTGCCGGTCAGTTCCTGAGTCGCGCTGAGGCTCAGGGGGATCCCAAAGCTGGTAAAGCTGATGTCCCAGTCCACCGGGAAGCTCGCGCCGGGATTGGTGATCGTGCTCTGGGCCGCGCTGAGGCTGAAGGTGCCGACCATCTCGATATCGGTGTAGTTCGGGTCGCTTGAAACAGGGCTCAGCGTCACCGTGGCGTTATCGCCGCTGACCGCCAGGGTGCCGGTGCCGCCGGTGAAGAAGGATCCTGGTGCGCCATCAGTGCTGACCGGGCCGCTGCTGATCGTGAACCCGCTGGGGGTAAAGTCAAAGCTGCGGCTGGTGGCGAGCTCGCGGGCGGTGTCACGGGCGTCGCTGTCGCCGCCGTCGGCGCCGCCGAAGTTGCTCAGGCTGCCGCCGGTGAAGATGTCGGCGTTAAGCTGGGGCAGTTCCTCGCTGCCGCCGCAGGCCTGCAGCATGGACAACAGTCCTGCGCCGGCCAGAGCCAGCAACAGGCGCAGGGCCCCGCGGCCACCACGGGGGGCAGCGCTTCGAAGGTCTCTCTTGCTCAATTCCATCTTTCCCTCTCTTTGCTTTGGCGCAGCCGCGCCGCGCAGGCATTAAAGCAGACGTCGCCTGCGCGCTCTCAGTTCGCTTTGCTGAATTCGCGGCAACTCGTCAACGCAGGCCGGTCACATGCCCCGTGCTGGAGGCATAGAGGCTGCCGTCATTACCGAAGGCCAGGCCTCCGCCCAGCGCGCTCTCACCCAGGCTGTGGCTGAAGCGCAGACCAAGTTTGCTGCTCAGGCAACGCAGCGTGCCGTCCTGGCTGAGAAGGTAGATCCGGCCGTCGCCATCAATGACGGGGGGAGAGACGAACACGGCGCTGGCGTCATGCCAGGGCGGGATCGGCATGCCGCCGAGGGAGCTGAAGGCATAGACGCGGCCTTCACTGGTAGTGACATAGACGCTGCCATCCGCCCCACTGGCCGCAGGGCCGATGATTCTCTCGGATCCGCTGAGCATGGCGTTGGCCCACAGGTTGCTGCCATTGCTGTCAAAGGCGAAGAGGTCGAGCGGTGCGTCGTTCATGCTGGCATAGATCGTGCCGTCGATGCCCACGCTGGGGCTGAGCAGGTTGGCGCTGAAGCCGCCCTTCTGCCAAAGCAGCTTACCGGCCGGGCTGAGCTTGTAGAGCGCCGGGCCGGCGCAGACATAAATGTTTCCACTGGAATCCAGGGCCGGTGCGGAGGCGCTTGTGCCGGCCGGGAAGCTGTAGACCCAGGTGTACCAGTGGACAGACCCGTCGCCCTTTTCTGCCGAGCCGTAGAGCTTGTTGTCCGAGCTTACATAGACAGTCTTGCCGTCACTGCTGACGACCGGTGGACCGCCGGTCGCGCCTATCGACCAGGTGTGAACGCTCAGGTCCGGCCAGACGCAGGTGATCCGAGGAGAAAAGAGATCAAGCGAGCTTTGAAGCCAGACATAACCTGCAGCCGTGACCGCTGGTGGGCCTTCGCCGAACATGCCCATGTCAATGCTGCGCAGGAGGCTGGCATCCGGCCGCAGATAGTGCAGCTTCTTATCCTTACCGGGGACGAGCAGGGTGCCGTCAGCCAGCGCCGCCGGTGACAAGAAGGAAGCTGTGCCGGGGTAGCTGACCACACTGGAATCGCTTAGGGGGGCGCTGAGAGCCGTGCGGCTGCCATGCGCTCCGGTGCGGCCGCTCTGGCTCCATTCGCCGCGCTGATCCCCGATCGGCAGATAGCCGGTGACGATGTCGCTGCGCGTCGCTCCGCCCCCGAGGTCCATGACCAGCTTTAGGCGCGGGTGCAGACGGCCGGCAACGCTGTATGTCTTTGAGCTGGTCAGGGCGGGAGCGGTGTCCTTGTCCCAGACCCCGTCACCGTCGTAATCCCAGAGCACGTTCTTCAGCGGCCCGCCAGACACCACGCTGCCAAGCGCATTGAAGCTGACAAGCACGCCGGGTGCGCCACTGGATGGGCTGAGAGTGAACTTTGCCCGCAGCTCGACTAGGGCGGTATCAGCGCGCGCGCCAAGGATCAGACCGGGCTTGATGGCCGCCCCGCCGACGAGGGTCAGCAGGCGGTAGTAGTACTCGCCACCGGGGATCACGATCGAGTTTGGATCGGAGTAACTGGTGACGCCGGGCGCCAGCTGGGCTATCTCGCTCCAGGGCCCTTCCGGCTGGCTGGCACGCTGCACCTCGATGCCGTCGTAGCCAAAGACTTCCTGGCCTCCGGCGTCCGGGTCAAAGCTGATCGCGGGATCAATCCAGCTGAGGCTGACCGGGACCTGCACGCCGTCACTATCGCTAAGCTGGAAACCATCGGGCGGCGGCGCAGGGCAGTTGAGGCTGAGCTCAAGTCCCTCGATCGCCAGACTGCCCTGCTGATGGACGGCAACCACTACATAGACATTGCCCGCCGTACTGATGGATGTGGCTCCGAGGGCCAGCGGCAGGCTGTTGCGATGCTGGGGAAAGGCCACGCTGGTCCAGACCCAGGCGCGGCGGGAATAGTCCGAGACCGCGACATAGCAGGGCCCCAGCGGGTCTTCGCCGCTGAGCTTGAGGTCAAGCACCATCGGGGCGTCGGCTTCCAGGAGGTTCTCCAGGCTGTACATGGCCCAGCTCAGTTCTCCGGCGGCGGCGTGGAGTGTGCAGGTGTGGGACTCTGCATCAACCGCTGCGTTCTGTTGTGTCAGTTGAAAGACCTGGCTACCCGGCAGTTCAAGTGTGCCAACAGCAGTTCCGCGCCTCAGGAGTCGCTCCGCGAACGGTAAGGCAGCATCGAGCGGCGGGGCAGGCAGCGCGAGTTGCGCTGGCGCAGCCGGCGCGCCCGAAGCTTCGCTGGCCAGGGGGTTGAACGCGGCCATGTCGCTGTGCGAATCTTGCGGTGCCAGGGCTGAGCCGGTGCCGCAGGAGATGAGGCTCACGACCAACAGCGTAAGTCCTCCGGCGGACAGAAGCAGATTCAGACTGCGCGGCATTGCTGCACCCCGGAGATGGCAGAAGGCCTTCTCCCGGGCATTCTACCCCTGATACTTGTAACGCAATCAAACTTATGCCCCTGGGCTGCAACAGAGATCGAGTATCAGCCCGGATGCACTTTTGAGAGCGGACGATGCTTCAGGCGCTTTCAAAGGCGGCGCAGCCACAGCAGAAACCCAGGCCGAAACCAAGCAGGACCACACGCTGATTCGCCTCGAGGGATCGCGTAAGGTGCTGGGACAGCCCGACCAGCAGGCTGGCAGGGCCGAGATTGCCGATCTCGGAGCAGCAGTCGGGCAAGCGGTCTGGTGTGAGACCCATCCGGCGACCCAGCAGGCGCAGCAGTTTGAGGTTGGGCTGATGCGAAATGACCGCATCCAGCTTGTCCGGATCCCAGGCCAGCGTCTGCACAAAGTCTGTGAAGCAGCGCGGCACGGAGGCCAGGACTTCGCGGGCCAGACGCTCACCATCCATGCTGTACAGGCTGGCACGTACCAGCAGCTCGCCCTCCTCGTGGCTCCAGGAGTGCACCTGGAGCTCGCCGAGGCCGGCCTGTGATGTGTCTGTATGCCAGCAAGTCCCCCGCAGGCCCGACAGCTTCGGATCCGTCGAGCGCTCCAGCAGGATGCCGCCGGCACCGGCGCCAAACAGACCGGCGCTGGCCGGATCGGAAGCATTGATGAGCGGAGCATAGTTTGCACTGGCCAGCAGAAACACTCTTTGGCAATGACCACTGAGCAGCAGACTGTCGGCCAGTTCGATGCCCTGGATCACTTCAGCGCAGACACCCTCCATGGTGATAGAACGAACTGTTCGCAGACCGAGCGCCGCGCAAAGCCGGATCCCGGCAGGCGGCGTGCCCTGCTCCAGTGAATTGTGGATGTAGATCACTGCGCTTTCCCGGCCCAGATCTGAGGCGGCCAGCCCGCGCATGATCAGGAGCCTTGACAGCACATCGGCCGCCAGGCTCAGTGCATTCTGCTCCGGGCCACAGGCGGCGCGGCTTTCAATGCCGGTGCGGCTGACCAGCCAGTCGTCCTGCAAGCCCAGCCCCCGGGCCAGACTACGATTGCAAAGCCGCAGCCGGCCCAGGGAATGGGCGCTGGCAGTGATACAAGTCCGCGGCAGGGCGTGCAAGACACATCATGTAGCACTTCGCCTGCGGCCTGACTATGATCATTGGGTATCGCAATGAGCTGTTCTGCGATAATGGCCGGGTGCAAAGAAACCGCCTCGAGGCTTTCTCAGATGGCGTAATCGCCATCATTATCACGATCATGGTGCTGGAGCTCAAGGTGCCGCACAGCGCGGACTGGGCTTCACTGCGGCCACTATTGCCCTCGGCCCTGAGCTATCTGCTCAGCTTCGTCTACCTCGGGATCTACTGGAATAACCACCATCACATGCTGCATACGGTGCGGCATGTGAACGGCGCGATACTCTGGGCCAACCTGCATCTGCTTTTCTGGCTCTCGCTGGTGCCTTTCGCCACGGCCTGGACCGGGGAGAATCACCTGCAGTCAGTTCCCACATTTCTTTATGGCCTGGTACTCCTGCTGGCGGCGATCGCCTACTTCATTCTGCAGAACGTGATCATTCGCAGCCAGGGCCCGGATGGCGAGCTGGCCCGGGCCGTCGGCAGTGACATCAAAGGCAAGCTCAGCCCGGTGTTCTATGCCCTGGCCCTGCCGCTGGCATACTGGCAGCCCTGGGCCAGTATGGGGCTTTTTGCTCTGGTGGCACTGATCTGGCTGGTGCCGGACAAGCGAATTGAATCAAGAATTGGCCCGGCCTAGAAGCTCTTGTTTCAAAGCGTTCTTCACGGCCGCGGCGATACCGCCGGCCATCAAAGGTTTCGCCGCGAGCTGTCGAATGCCAAGCTCCCTGGCCTCGCTTTCGAGGTTTGCGCTGGCAAAGCCGGTGGCGAGGATTACTGGCAATTCGGGGCGGACTTCAAGCACCTGGCGCGCCAGCTGCAGCCCGGTCAGGCCCGGCATTGTCTGATCGGTGAACAGCAGGTCATATTCCGCCGGGTCATGCAGGAAGGCCGCCAGGGCTTCGACCCCGCTGTTGCATGCAGTGACCTGGTATCCCAGACGCTGCAAAATGCGCTCAGAAAGGCGCATAAGCTGTAGCTCGTCGTCCACCAGCAAAACGTGCTGTCCGCTGCCTGTACACAGCATCTCCTCGGCAGAAGCCGTGCTGCCATGCTGGCCGCCCTCAAGCTGCGGAAGATAAATGTTGAATACTGTTCCGCGACCTAGTTCGCTGTAAACCGTCAGACAGCCGCGCATGTCGTCAACGATGCCGTACACGACCGCCAGCCCCAGCCCAGTTCCGCTTTCTCTGGTTGTGTAAAACGGCTCAAAAATGCGCTCCAGAACCTCAGGGGCCATGCCTGCTCCGGTGTCTCTGATGCTCAGCAGCACATGTTGGCCGGGCTCCAGCGGCTTATGCAGCTTGGCGAAGTCCTCGTCGACTTCGATGGTGCGCAGATTGAGCTCCAGCAGGCCGCCGCCCGCCATGGCCTGGCCGGCGTTGGTGCACAGATTCAGCAACACCTGGTGCAGCTCTGTCGGGTCGGCAAGCACATAACCCACATTCGCTGTTAGTTCATGGCGGATGTCAATCGTTGTGGGCAGAGAAGGGCGCAGGAGCTTGAGCGCCTCCAGAACCACCGAGCTGACCTCAAGGGGCTCGCGGCTGCGCGGCGTCTGGCGCGAGAAGGTCAGGATCTGTTTGACGAGCTCCTTGGCCCGCAGGCCCGCGCGGGTCACTTCGTCAAGACTGGCGCGGCTCGGGGATTCCTCCGGCAGGTCGAGTCGCGCCAGATCGGCATATCCCAGGATGCCGGAGAGAATATTGTTGAAGTCGTGGGCGATCCCGCCGGCCAGGGTGCCGATGGCATCCAGCTTCTGCATCTGGCGGATCTGCTGCTCCAGCTTGCCCCGGTCGGTGACGTCGCGGACGAAGATCTGCATCGCGCGGTCGCCATGCCACAGTACAAGACTGTACTTAAGCTCGATATCGGCCACGCTGCCGTCGGCGCAGATCACCTGACTGCTGAGCAATGGCGAGACATAGCCCGGAGCTTCCTCAAGGTCAAGGGCGCCCTGGAGCTGCCAGTACTCTGTCTCCGGAATCAGGCTGAATCCGCTGCGGCCGACTACATCCGCGCGGTTCTCATACTTCAGCAGGCGGATCATAGCTTCGTTGGCGAAGACGATCGTGCTGCCGACCAGCAGTGCGATGCCGTCCGGGCAGGACTCGACCATGCTGCGATAGCGGGAATCAGACTCTCGCTGATCCAGGCTGGCAAGCTGCAGCTGTTTGTTGAGGCGGCGCAACTCGGAATTGCTTTCGGCAAGCGATTCGTTCAGGCGCTCGCGACGGCGCTCTTCACGGCGGCGCTCGGTCACATCCTGGATGGTGCCAAGCATGCGCAGCGGAGCACCGTCTTCGTCTCGCTCCACAACATCGCCACGCGCCAGAACCTCGTGGATGGAGCCGTCGCGATGGCGGATGCGGTACTCAATCTCATAGGCCTCGCCCTGCTCAAGTGCCTGGGTCAGGGCTGCGATAACCCGTTCACGATCCTCGGGATGGACGAGCCGTTCAGCAAAGTACTCCACTGTGCGTACTGCCGGATCCTCCGGATTGGCGTCGAAGATACGGTACATGTGCCGCGACCAGCTTGCCTTGCCATTGCGGGCATCAAGGTCCCAGCTGCCCAAGCCTGCAATCTCCTGAGCCTCAGCCAGCGAGCGCTCGCTGGCCCGCAACTCGCTCAGCGCGCGACGCAGTTCCTGCTCCGTAGACTCGTTTATGTGCGAAAAGGACTTAGCAACGCAATCTCCTGCGTCTGATTGATGCATCTGCATCCGCCCCCTATCCTGGATACTCCAGTGCCAGCGACACTTCGCAGAGCTTAACAGATGCAGCGGCGCTATGCCTCCCGATCGTCCTGCGGAGACCAGTTTTGACGAAATCTTGCCATTCCGCCGCCCGCGCTGACGCGGGCGGCGTGGGGACTCTGCTCCATAACCAAAATGACGGCCGGGGTGCTGAATTCTGTCAGGGGGCAGACCAGCGCAGGGCAACCAGGCGGTTGTTTGTGGCATCGGAGCACACCAGCAGTGGCAGGCCATTGCCAAGCGTGGCCATCCTGGCGTGCTGGAGAGACTCGTCAAGCGGGGAGAGCACCATCGGCTCGCTCCAGCTCGCGGCTCCAGGATCATTGGCCAGGCGCATCACGATTTCACTTTCTCCAGCGCCATTAATGAACTCGACGTGGCTGTAGACCATCAGTGGTGTGCCTTCGATTGTCGCAAGCTGGACGATTGCTCCGCTTGCTGATTCGTCGTCTTTCACAATGGCATATGAGCCAGCCGTTTCATCAAGACTGGGTAAGGCCATGTAGTTCACGCCATTGTTGTCGGGCTGGCCGCCCTGCATCAGCAGCATGTACTGGCCGGAGCAGTGCATAACGGACTGCCGCAGGCTTTGGTTGTCCCAGATTGTCTCCGGCGAGCCAAAACTGCTGGCCGCAAGGTCTGAGGCGCTGTACAGTAGCGTTACGGCCTCGTCAAAGCTTCGGTAGCTGCCGACTATGATGCGGGCCGGGCTGCCCGGCTCGGCCAGGATCGTGGGCTCGCCGACGGAGTCGACAAAGTTTGAGTCAATCAACTGAACGGCAGGCTGCCAACTGGCGCCTTGTGCGTCGTTAGCGCGAAACCAGTGCAGGCCGGCCTCGCTCTGCGTCGCGCTAAAGGCTACTGCCGGTTTGCCGTCAACTACAGCAAAGTCGGTGTATCCAATGGAGAAATCGGCAAGCTGCACGCTGCTGGCCGGCCAGCTCGATCCAGCTGCATTCTCTGCCCGGATGTATCGCAGGCTGTAATCTGGATCGCCGCCTAAGCGGCTGTAAACCAGGGCAGGACGGCCATCAACTTCGCAAAGCTTCGCTTCGGCCTGGTCTCCATCTTCAACCAGCACGAATTGGTGCTGATCCCAGCCGTTGGCGTCGACGTCCAGACTCGGCACGTACTGGACCTTTTTCAATGGATTGTCCGGTGTATAAGCAATTGCCGCTTTGCCGGATGCCGGCATTACTTCAAGGTCGAGACCGGTGTAATGGGAAGCCTGGCTGCCGGGCACCGCATCAAGGGTCCAGCCCCCGTCAACGGTGATAGTGACACTAACGGTTGAGATCGCCAGGTCGTTGTCTGTCACTCTCAGGCGCAGTTTGTTCGCACCCTGCCGAACCAGAGTCGTCGAGTTATGCAGATCTGTGCCAGTATCTGTCTCATAAAAGCCGTCGCCGTCGAGGTCCCATTCGGCCCGGATGATCTGGCTGCCGGGCTGGTCATCATCGAAGCTGGCACTGCCATCCAGATCTACGCTCAGCGGTGCCGGGCCCGACATGACCGAAGGCTGCAGGAGTGCTGTGGGACCGATGTTGTTGGGATGGGTGACATAGACGTTTGTCTCTAGCACAGTGCTGTACCCGCGCGCGGTGTTCAACCTTAGGCGCGGGTGATAGATGCCGGGCTGTGTGTAAGTGTGATTGCCATCGAAGCTGTCAAGATGCTGCTCGTCCCAGATCCCGTCGCCCTCAAAGTCAACATCCAGGTAGGCCAGTTCATCACCTTGAATGTCGAGATAGGTCCACAGCTTTGTCTGCAGACTCCCTTGACCGCTTTCCGGCACGGCGGACAAAGAACAGTTGAAGACCGGATCGCCCAGGAGGACACCCTTGAGACTCGCGGAGCCATGACCGCCGACCAGTACAGCCAGTGTGATGTTTCCATCAAGATCTTCGTACAAGGGCAGTTTGTCGCCGAGGTTAAGCCCAAAGTCGATCAGGTTGCCGTATTGAAAGAAGTCCCAGCGGTCTGTTGCATGGTTTGCCAGGGCCAGGGTGATCTCATGAGGATGCAGCGGCTTGACGTCCCATTGCAGGAAGAGTTTGCCACTGTCTGCACCGTTGCTCTGACCACGTGTACTGAGGCGGTAGCAGGCGTAGGCAAGACCCAAGAGACCACTCTGGTCCTGGTCGAAATCCGGTTCCAGGACACCCACCCCGTTGGAGTTCGTCAGGCCCTGCCTGGGCAGGTGATGGAAAGGGTAGCCTCCGTTGATAAAAAAGATCGGGTCGACCGAACTGCCAGCGCGCGGCAGGCTGGAAGGCGAAGGCAGCGCAGGCAAGGTTCCCAGCGACTCGGGGTTCTGCATAGGGACCACACGTGGGGTGATGGAGGGCTGCTCGGCCTGGTTGAGGTCGGAGCCATCCGTCAGCGGGCCACCATGCGTCCCACAAGAGCTCAGGGCAAAGAGGACGGCCAGCAGACCCAATTTTGCCCAATCAAAGCGGCTTCGAAAGACACTGGCAGCAGATGAGGTAAACACTTCGTTCTCCTGGGCCTGCACAGCGACGCACAGGCAAAAGTTTGGCCGGCCTGACCATTGCTGGCAGGCTGAATTGCCGCGGAGTTATACCTGTGTCGGAGGCAGGCGTATAGGGGTTTTGGCGTCTGATCCGCTATCATTGGGTAACACAGGAGCAGGCTGGCATTAGCGCTGAGGCCGCATCAGTAAAGGGAAAGTATGATGTTCATCTAACCTGTCTATCCCCGTGCTTCAGTGGCTGCGGAATTGCGCGAGACCCTTTCTTGGCGTGCTGGCCAGCATATTCATCCCAGAATTCCAAGGTGTTATGTCAGTGTTTCGCCTAGCTGTTCTGCTTACGCTTCGCCGCGGCTTCGGCGAACATCCTGGTGAACAAAGCTCTGAGCGCATCTGCGTCAAGGGTCTTTGTCGGCTTGTAAAGCACGCAGGCCTTGCCATCCGCGAGAGTCCCAAGCTGGGGCTTGTACTTTGCCACCAGTTCCGAATCGATCATATAGACCATCGGTCCTTTGGCGCGCACAGAAAAACCTCCAAGCCAGGCTTCGCCATCCTTGTAGACCGGAAGGGCGCCTTTAGCCGTTCCATACATCTCAACCTTGGCTTTGGGATAGGCTTTGGAGATGATGGCGTGGATCTCGTGCAGCGTCGGCTGAATAGTCTCGGGCTGGGCCGCAATGTAAGCGGCGACAAGTTCAGGAATCTTGGGCATCTGTTCGATTATAGAAGACTTCGGGAACGCCGCCTGTCTGTGGCGCGAAAGGCTGAATGGTGGGCGAGGGGGGACTCGAACCCCCACGGATATACCACTGGATCCTAAGTCCAGCGCGTCTGCCAGTTCCGCCACTCACCCATGCCAGCTGCGGATTATACCCGTGCACATATCGCGAGGTCCGCAGCGGCAAATCGCCTTCAGGACGCAAGTGCCGACGATTGGCGTGGCTGACGGGCAATTTTGACGATTGGCGGGATAACGCAACTGTAATCCATCCTTTACCTGCCGATAGTGCTTGTGAGGACAATCTGGACGGACAAGTCCAGTGTCCTTTTAGCAGCGGCAAGGAGGCCTCATGCTCTACAACCAGTTTCAGACATCCTCTGCACCCGACCGGCCCGGTCGCGGCGTGCTGCTGGTGGATGACAGCAAGCTCTTCCAGCGTGTGCTGCAGAGGATTGTGGAGACCGAAGGAGGCAAGGTGATCGGCGTTGCCGAGAGCGGCGCCTTCGGAGCCGACCTGGCGCTGTCACTGCAGCCCGACCTGGTGATCCTGGACCACAACATGCCCGACATGAACGGCGTGCAGTGTCTGCGTGCCATGCGTGAGAGCGGGTCAGAATGCAGAGTAATAGTCTGCTCCGGCGAGCTGACCCTGGAAAACAGTCAGGAGTACGCGCGCCTGCGGGCCGACGCGATCTTCGTCAAGCCGCTGTCCATGCCGGCCTTTACCAAGGCGCTGCGAGTCTGCCTCGGCCTGGAAGAGGCGAAGAGCGGTACGGCAGCCTGAGACTGGCCCGGCGACGCGGTAAAATCTGACATCCTCGCCGGAGGGCGTCAGATGGAACGTCGGCTGAAATCAATCCTTGCATGCGTGTGCGTGTTTTTTGTCGGCGCCTGCGGCGGCGGCAGCGAAACTCCTGGAACGGGGCCGGAGGGCTCGCCTGAGGTGCTGAGCATCAGCCCGGCCGGAGGCGCAACTGCTGCTGAAGTACGCTTCACCGCCAGTGTCGCCGGATCCTCGGCCATAACCTACAAATGGGACTTTGGCGGTGCGGCCGTACCTGATACCAGTCAGGACGCGGCGCCGATGGTTGTATTAGGAAAGGTTGGCCGCTACAAGGCAAGCCTGACGGTCAAGAACGGTCTCGGTCAATCGCGCTATGACTTCGACCTGTTTGTTTCCGGCCTGACGCTTAAAGGGCAGATCAAGTCGCTTGGTGGCGGCGGAGTCGAGGAGGTTCAGCTGCATTTTGACAAGCTGGATCAGACTGTTACAAGTGATTACAGTGGCAACTGGCGCGTCAACGATGTCCCCACCGGCAAGGTCACGATAACTCCGGTCCACGCCGACTGGGTCTTCGACCCGGCCCAGCGCACCGTTGACGTCGGACTGCTGGATGTAGATGCGGTCAATTTCACTTTCACCGGTCAACAGGAAGACACAGAGAACTGGGTTCGGACCTTTACCTATGACGATAGTTACAACTCCGGTGGGATCGCCTTCGACATAGATGCCGCCGGAAACATCTACTGCCTTGGTTCAGAACTGGCCCTGGTTAAGTACACACCACTGGGGCACCTTGAGTGGGCCAGGAAGCTGGTGAATGAAAGTCGCTATGAACCGATTTCCGTCGATGTCACCTCCGGCGGGCAGGTCGTACTGACGGCCCTTGGGGAAGATGAAGACGGCGACTTCATCGCGATGATCAGACTTGCGCCGGACGGGACAGGTGTTCGGGCGCACAGGATTCGCGGCCCTGAGTATCTGGACCTAACGGACGCGGCGAGCTGCGGTAATGGTGACATTGTGGTGGTCGGCAACTATCGCGAATTCCTCACGCAGTATGACGCGCTGATCGCGCGGATCAGCGGTACTGGACAGCCCGAGTGGGCAACAGGCTGGGGAGGCGGTGACACAGATTCTGCCAGAAGAGTGTGCCGTGACAAGGACGGCAACATCCTGGTGGGCGGAGACACCCAGAGCTTTAACAATACTTCCGGCGGTGCGTTTGTCCTCAAAGTCGGGCCCAGCGGCGAGCTGTTGTGGCAAAAGGGCTGGGATGCCCTGAGCGAGTGCAGCACACATGACCTGGACGTTGACAACAGCGGAAATGTGCTCGCTGCAGTTGCCTGCCGCTCAGACTACGTCGACTCCTCTCAGGAAGCCGATGCTGTGGTTAAGTACAGTCCTTCTGGCGAACTAATTTGGTCAGTGGTCGTGGGTGTAGATACATCAGCAAGTTACTTTGACAGCCGGCTTAAAGGGAATCTGGCGCTGGCCGTGGCATCCGACGGGACATGCTGGCTAGCTGACGGTCTGTATGAATCCAGCTACAGTGGCGACGATGTTTTTCTGACCCGGCTTGCCGCGGATGGCAGTGAGCTGTGGTCACGATTTTTCACCGGCCCTGACGAACATGACCCGCAGGATCTGCGCGCTGACGAGGATGGTTCTTTCTACCTCCTTGGAAGCGGGGATAGCAAGTCCGGCTACTGGTCGGAGTCACTGCTTGACAGCCGGGCGGTCCAGGGAAATGACGATGTTCTGACAGGCGAAGTGCATGCAGTCAGTCTTGAAACAGCGCCGATGCTCGCAAGCTTTACCGACCTCGACGGCAGTCAGGACAGCGGCGTCGATTACAACACTGGGATCATGCTGCTCAAATCAAACAAGTAGACTGGCTGCATTCCAGGCTACCTGGCTGCCTGTCTCGGGCCGCAGCCTACTTTCGTCCGCCGGGGTGCACCGTGAAGCGCTCGCCCTTCTTCAGGCTGGCG
>CAZEJB010000014.1:0-7119 GCA_964512635.1 uncultured Planctomycetales bacterium
CAAAAGAAAGGGGCGCCATAGCGCCCCCGTTTAAACTCACTGTGTTGCCGGAAGTTACTTTTCTTCGTCCTCATCGGCATCCGAAGGCAGCTTGGGGCCGACCTCGTCCTCGGTCTCGGTATCAGCCTTGGCGTCCTCATCCTCATCGCCACCGGTAGCCTTGCCGGGCTTTTGGCCCGTTCCTCCGGTGCCACCAGTGCCGCCAGTTCCACCCGTGCCGCCAGTGTTACCAGTGCCACCGGTGTTGCCGGTCCCACCTGTATTGCCGGTGCCACCTGTGTTACCGGTGCCGCCAGTGTTACCGGTCCCTCCGGTGTTTCCGGTTCCGCCCGTCTGCGTATTGGTGCCGGTCTGAGTGTTGCCACCTGTCTGCTGTGTACCAAGGCGCGTATTGGTGTTGGTGCCTGGAACGGTTGGCTGGGTCGTCAGGCCGCCCGGCAGCGTGCTGGGCTGGGTCTGGCCCGCCGGGATCGCCGGCGCCTGGGTGCCCGGCGTGTTCTCGCGCTTATAGCCCGCCAGGACCGGCGGCATGTTCATCTCAGTGGCATAGATCGGCCGGTCGACCATCAGCGGCAGGATATTGTCGCCATCCTCGTTCAGGATGTACTGCGTGGCGGTATCAGACACCAGGGTCAACTGGGTCTGGTCCTGGCCTTCAATATCCTGCTTGGCCTTGAAGCGCAGATAAACCAGCGGGTCGCTGCCCGACAGGTCGAGGCGGTCGCCATGGCTGTCTACAGCGACGATCACCGTCCCGGCAAGCTTGTCCGGCTCGGAGAAGAAGATACTCGCGCCGGGGTCGTTGTCAAAGAACTCGCCCAGCTCGGCCTCGCGGAAGCTCAGCACATCCGGGTCGAAGGTAACCGTGAACAGGCCCTTGTGGAACTCGGGGATCTGCTCGCCCTCGATGCGGACATACACCGGGTCGTCTTCGCGCACAATGTCGGGGAAGTCAGTGGACAGCGCAATCTTGGGTTCTTTCAGGACGGCGTCGACCTGCAGCTCAGTGGCCTCGGTCAGTTCGTCGTCCTTCCACATCATCTTCAGGAAGATCTGATACTTGCCCGGCTGATCCGGGGTGAAGTTGATGAAGGGGTCGTCAGTGACAAAGCACATCATCTCGAAGGCCTCGTCCGCCGTCAGCAGTTCGTCGCTATCATCCTCTTCGCTCAGACGGTTGCGCTCGGTGCCGTTATAGGCTTCGTACTGCTCACGCATCTGGCGCTGGCGCGGGCTGTCAATGCCGTCCAGGTTGCCGCTGCGCACGTCTTCATGCGGCGAACTGTCGTCCGCCACGTTTGAGGCGCCGTTCGGGCCGGTAGCGTCCGCCACATCCTCGGACAGATCAGGCAGGCCGATTTCATCATCGTCGGCAGCTACCGCGTGCTCATCTTCCGGCGGCGCAGCCCAGGTGTCTTCGTCGTCGTCCGGAATGCCATCGCCGGGGCCGGCGATGAAGCGGCGCTCCAGTACGCGTGACGAGGCGCCCTTCATGGACTTGCTGTCTGTCGGCTGAGGGCCGGCTGAGCTGCTGCGCCCTCCTTTGTCAGCGGCGTCAGCCAGGAAGATATTCCACTGGTTGCGCTCTTCCGCTGTAATGGTCTGAGTCTTGGACTTGTCGTAGATAGCACGAATAGCCGGCCCGGCGGTGTTGGGGTCGAAGCCCGGGGGCCAGATCAGCGGGTTGGGGTCCGGCACGTTGTTGGCTGACTGCTGGCCCGTATCAGTGGTGCTCCCGGTGCCCTGCGGTCCAAAGGAAGTTCCGTTCGTGTTCGTATTCGGCACTACCGGCTGGGTAGTATCTCCAGGGGCCGCCGGCGGAGTCGCGCCGGGCAGGGTACCGCCAACCGGGGGTGCAACGCCGGTCTGGTCAGTCGGGGCCGGGACAGTGGCGTCCGGAGCCGGGGCGGCAGACTCGGCCGCGGTGTTGTACTTTTCTTCGACCAGCGTATACAGGCGGCCGCGCTCGCTCTCGTCAACTTCGCTGACTTCACCGGCGCTGATGGCCCAGCAGTACTGGACATCCTTGTTGTCAGGCACATCCACGATGCCATAGACAACATAGTCCTCGCCAGGGTTAACCTCGTTGACCTCCATGCCAACCTGCATGATGGTCACCGGTGGCTCGATCGGCTCGCCCGGCTGGCCAGTCTCACCATAGTTCTGGTTGCTGCTGGAAGTCGGGTTGCGGTACTGCGAGTCGTAGTTCGAGTTGGTCTGCGTGCCAAGCGTGCTCTGGTTGCTGGAGGTGCAGCCCAGAGGGGCATACAGTCCCAGCAGCAGCACAGTTGCCACGCCAAGTCCCTGCGTTGTCTTCTTAATCATATTCAGAGTTGCCTTCCTGCCTCAATGGTCTGCTTTGGACGGCGTCGACCAGCCCTGCGGACCAGCCAAAATCATACCATCGGCAGGACGCGCCTGATCTGACCTTTGTTTAGCCTACGCGGGCGCGCTGTTCCAGTTTCAGCACTTCCTCGCCCAGTTCCCTGAGGCGCGGGCAGGGTACTCCGGCGGCTTCGCCGGCGGCGGCCATGGCCAGATTCAGCCGGCTGATCTCTGTTTCCCGCCCGGCCCGGATATCCTCGCGCATTGAGCTGCTGTTCGACGAAGTAGCCTGCAGCAGCTCCCGCAGCTCTGCGCGCAGGTCGGCCATCCGCAGCGGTTCTCGTAGTGGCGCGCAGGCGCTGAGCACGGCCTTCAGCTCGGCCAGCAGATCCTTGACCTGCGGCCGGTCAAGCTGGCGCAAAAGCTCGCCGTTCGGGACGTCCTGGATGGCGCTCAGCGGATTGACCACGCAGTTAAGCGCGGCCTTCATCCACATCCGCTCCTCAAGATGGCTGTCCGGGATGGGATGCAGAAAGGGCGATGACAGGGGCATCAGCAGATCGATAGACTCGTCGGCCTCCCAGCCGAGTCCGAGCTCGCCAAGGACCAGGTCGTTGTGCAGTCCGGTATGCAGCCAGCCGCCGTTCAGATAAGCACCGCCAAAGAGGATGCCGAGGTGAAAGGGCCCGCGGTGCAGGCCATTGGCGATCACCAGCACCTCCGTGCTGGGAGTGGGAGCCAGCTCAGCCAGCACCTCCTCCACCTGCTGCGCCTTGACACAGACTATCAGCCACTGCGCCCAGGGCAGGTCGTCAGCGCTGGCATGCAGCTTCACGCGGTCAAGAGCAATGCTGACCGAGCTCTGCTCGAAGCTTCCGCCCGAGCTGCTGTCGTCTACGTGCACACGGATCGCATCCAGCTGCAGCCGCCGCTGTGGATTGCGTACCAGCCAGTGGAAGGGGACGCGGTTGCCGGCCAGAGTCGCCGCCACCAGGCTGCCCACGGCGCCAGCGCCAACCAGCGTAATGCTGGGTGGAATGCGCTCCCCCGGTTCAAAACTCAGATCGTTCATGCCCTAGCGTTGTACCACAGTTGAGGGACTAGGGATTAGGGACCAGGTACCAGGGATTAGCAATAAGGGAGTGGTGGTCAGGAAATAGAGAACAGAGCTTTGGAGCGAAGATGGAAGTTAGCGATCCGATAAGAAATAGAACTTTGTGCCGAACAAACTCGAACTTGAGAGTAAATCAGCCTGCTAATTCGCCTGTTGCACTTAGTACCCTCTAATCCCTTGTCCCTCATCCCTGGTCCCTGCCTTTTCCTTCCGCCTTCCGCCTTTCGCCTTTCGCCTTCTTCGTCCCTGGTCCCTCGTCCGTGGTTCCCTTCTGCGCCATGAAGCGCCCCGCCTCAGCGATGCAGTCGCTGTAGCGACCGCGGAAGATCTGCGGCTGGGGCAGGGAGTCGATGAAGACCTTGCCATAACTGCTGTTGACCGCGCGGCTGTCCAGCAGGAACACGCAGCCATGGTCCTTGCGTGAGCGGATCAGCCGCCCGAAGCCCTGCTTCAGCAGGGTGGCCGCCAGCGGCAGGCTGTAGCCGCGGAAACTGTCGCCGCCGCTTTCGTCGATGGCGCGCTGGCGGCCGGCGTGGATCGGGTCCTTGAAGTTGGCGAAGGGCAGCTTGGCCAGAACGACGCAGCTCAGCGCATCGCCCACCACGTCAAAGCCCTCCCAGAAGCTGCGAGTCGCCAGCAGCAGCTTGTCGCCGCTCTCGCGGAACTGGTCGGCCAGCTCCTGGCGCGTCCCGGAAAGGCCCTGCACCAGCAGGCGGCTGGTGTCGATGAAGGGCGAGATCGACTCGGCGATCTGGTTCATGTCGCGATAGGAGTTGAACAGCACAAGCACCCCGCGAGGGAAGATCTTCTCCACACCAAGCACCACATCTTCAAGCTGTTCCATATAACGCTTGCGCTCGCTCCCGGTTGGGCCCGCCATGTCGCTGGCCACCAAAAGCAGGCTTTGCTCGCTGTAGTCAAAGGGGCTGTCGAGGCTCAGCCACTGGGTTTTATCCGCAAGCTCGGGGCTGAAGCCGAGACTCTGCTTCATATAGTCAAAACTGCCTGCCACGGTCAGGGTCGCGCTGGTAAGCACCACGCTCTCCTTGGCCGAAAGCAGGGCCTGGAAGATCGGCCCGGCCTGCAGCGGCGCAGTCTTGTACTCCCACTTGGGATCCATGCTGTCGGGCTCGACGTTGAACCAGGTAATGCTGCCGCTGTCCTCGGGCTTCCAGTTGATCAGGGCGTGATGGCAGGCCAGCAGGTCAAGCTGCAGGCTTTGCAGGTCCATCTGCAGCTGGGCATCCTCAAGGTACATATCGCTGCTCTCGGTGGTGAACAGGCCCTTGAGGTCGGAGGCGAGGGTCAGCATGCGCTCAACCAGCCCGGCCAGCCGCGCGGCCAGCTTGCCCAGCAGCACCAGCATTGCGCTCTGGTCCGGTTCGGCGGTCGCCGGGCTGACCTGGCTCTGGAACTCGTCGCTGATCACGCCCTTCATCTGGGCATGCTGCAGCAGGCGGATCACCTGGGCGCGGGTCTCGGCGAGCTGCTTCATCCACTGTGGCAGCATGTCGCCGAAGCTCTGGCAGCGGTTGAAGGTGTCGGCAAGGTTGTCGCCAACTTGGCTCGACGACAGCGCGAGGCGCCGGCGGATGTTCTCGTTGTCCAGCACCTCGAGCAGCTTATTGCCCAGGTCAATCGGCAGGTGGTCGCTGACCTCCAGCGTGTTCTGGCTGGTGATGGCGCTCTCGATGTTGTGCGCCTCATCGAAGACCACGTAGCTGCTCTTGGTCGCCACATTGTCGCGGTCCTCATCCGCCGGGTTGAACAGGGCGAAGACCAGCGCATGGTTGGTAATGGCGATATGGCTCTGCAGCGCATTGTCGCGGCGGCCAAAGAAGTGGCAGTTGCCGCGGAACTCGCAGCGGTCGCCAAGGCAGGTGGCAAAACCGCAGTCCACGGAACGGCTCAGCTCGCTGCGTTCGCCAAGCTTCAGCTCAGCCGGCGCTGGCACATCATCCAGTTCACCATCAGGCTGCATGGCGGCGCGTATCATCAAGTGTAGGATATAAAGCAATGCAGGGGTGCCACTTTGCAGCAGGCGCGCCCGTCGACGCTGGCTCTCGGCGCCGTTATGCAGCCAGAGGTCCTGCAGGCGCTTAAGACACAGGTAATGCTCCCGGCCCTTCAGCAGGGTCACGCGCAGCTCAAGCATATCCAGCACGCGGCGCAGACGCGGAATGTCCTGCTCCATCAGCTGGGTCTGCAGGTTGATCGTGTTGGTGCTGACAATCCCCAGCTTGCCGGTCCGCGCCGTCTGTACCGCCAGCGGCAGCAGATAGGCCAGCGACTTTCCCACGCCCGTACCCGCTTCCACCACCAGCGGCTGTTTCTGGTCCAGCGCCTGCTCGACCGCGTGCACCATCGCCTGCTGCTGGGGGCGCTCTTCATAGGCGTCAAATGCAGTGCTCAGCGCTTTGCGGGCGGCAAAGAGCTTTTCCAGCAGGTCCGGCGGCAGATCCTGGCGCGTCGGCGCTCCGGCAGGCGCCTTGGCCGGGAAGAACTTATCCATCTCCACATCGCCGCTGGCCGGCAGGTTCAGAATGTCGCTGCGCAGGTGCAGCTCAGCTTCCAGCCAGCCCAGGCGCCGCGCCTCGCCCATCTCGCTGACCAGCCAGGCCAGCTGGGCCAGCAGGTCGTTCGGCACCGCCGCCAGCTTCTCCCAGGCCGCCTGGCAGGCGGTCTGCAGCTTGAACAGGCTGTCGTGGACCCTGCTGACCCCCAGCAGATACAGCAGGTCTTCCGCCAGACACAGACTGCCGGATGGTCCCGGCCAGCTTGAGACCAGTGTGCGGACAGCCAGACTGTCCCAGCCCGCGCCGGCAATAACCAGGCTGTCTCGCTGGCTGTCGGGGATCGCCGCCAGCAGCTGGCGGCTGTCGCTGAAGGCGATGTCATCGGGGGGCTGGCCCTCGCGCAGCAGACGCAGCTCGCCGCGGACATCGCGGGAGTTGTTCAGATACACGAGGATGCGCAGGGGCACGCAGGGATTGTAGGCCGCGCGGAAAAAGTACTTAACACGCTCTTTAGCAGCGCGGCCCTGTCCGCGCGTCTAACCGCGAGAAGAAGCGCGGCCCTGTCCGCGCGTCGAAACGCCCTGTGGCAGCACGGCTTGCGACGCGCTATGATCATGGCCGTGTTTCCTGGCGCGACAGACGCGTTTGCCAGATTCATCGGCTGGCTGATTACCGAGCTGCTCTTCAGCCGCGCCGGGCTGTGGCTGCTGCTATCCGCCGCCCTCGGCGGCCTGGGCTTTTTCGGCGGCGCTGCGCTCGACCGCGGCAACGGTGGCGCAGGTGTGTTTTCCTGGCTGCTCGGCGGCACCTGCCTGGTCGGCGCGCTATTCCTGTTCCACTGGCTGCTGAGCGTCGGCACGCACCAGCGCTACGAAGGCGACAAGACCGTGGCCGAGCTTGAGGACGAGGCGGAGCTGTCGCTGCACGAACGCTTCCTGCGGCGGGGGCGCTGAGCATGGACTGGTTTGACGCGCTCTGGGCGGCTGACAGCTGCCTCAGTCTGCAAGGATATTCCTGCGGCGGTGTTGTCTTTCTCTTCGTGCTGTTTGCCGCCGCCGGTGCCGCCGGCGGATACTACCTCGGCCGCTGGCTTGATGCCCAGCTCGGTACAGACTTTCTGCAATGGCTGCTGGCCATAGTCGGCGCAGGCGCGGGCATAGTTCT